>JAQBYD010000005.1 GCA_027623315.1 Verrucomicrobiota bacterium
AAAAAGGGCGTGAGTATGCACGCAGCTCCCGGCAGGGATGGCCAATTCTGTGTCGGTCTCTGGAACTTGTTGGCTGTGAACTAGTGGACGAACGAAGGGATGTGTGTGTGGATGTGTGTGTGAAGTTGCCCCCGGTTCCCACCTGTTTCACAGTGTTTGCCGTGACGAGCAGAATCGCGGAAAAGGCCAATAAGACCAACATAATCGGCTATATTTGGTCGGAAAGAAGTGGAGCGGGTGGCGGGAATCGAACCCGCGTGGCCAGCTTGGAAGGCTGGAGCTTTACCACTAAGCAACACCCGCGTTCAGGGAAAAGGCTCAAGAACAGAGAGCGAACTGGAAGATACGGTACCGGGCAGGCGGAATCAAGCCAATCGACGATGCGGAATTCGACCCGCATTCTTGAATCGTATTGGTGAAGGTCTGTCCCCGTTTCGCCCAGTCTCCACGGAGGGCCGATGCTTGCAGGAAAGTAGCGTTTCCCCTTGCCCGTACCCACGGAGGTGACCGGCCCTCGAGAATGGTGCCACCTATCTGTGCAAGTCTCCCGAGTTTTACAGATTCACCACCCCAACCCATCTTCTGGGCGGAGACAGCGTAGTGCCCGGTCAAGGCACGGGACAACCGCCAGTTGAGGCATTCGTCAATCAGGATGCGCATCGCTCAGGCGACAGGCAGAACCGCGACCTTGCCAGCTTCGATGACTGCAATGGCTTGCTCTCGCTTGACGGTCGGGAACGCGTCTAGGAAATCTTCGATAGACTCACCGCCTTCCAGGTAGTCCACCAAGTTCTGGAGCGGCACGCGAGTACCAACGAACACGGGTGTTCCCCCCATGATCTCCGGATCCGAATGAACAATGCCGGTGAAGTCTTGCGTCTTCATGCCGACAAATATAGCAGAGCCGTTTCCTATACACCAGACGATAAGAGAGTTTGGGCAGCGGGGGGTGCGATCGATCAGTGCGTACGCCAGCTCAACGTTCCCCGGCCCCGGAGTCCGCTACCCACTCGACCAGGTCTGATAACACCGTCGGCCAGGCCGGCCATCCCCAGAAATGGGGGTCTCACAGAGGACAGGGACAGATAAAGGACGGGGACATACCCTCCCGAGCGCCCGCAACTCGGTGATGATGCCCGACTTTCGGCGTCCGCAGTAGGACTCGCGCCGCTTGTCAAGGGTCCCCGTTTCGGGGAGAAAGGCTCTTAAATATTGCACTGCAGGTTAGGAGATGCTTAGCGGATTCGGGCCAGCCCTTAAATTAAAAGGTAAGGGCGTTAAGGGGCGCTCAGTTCCCCCGCGATCCGAAGCCGCTACGCGCTATGTCACGCTCCGTGCATGCCCTCGTCGTAGGGTTAAAAACGTCGTCTGCCCACAGATGAGTCGAGAACGCAATCGTCTGGACGATTCTTCGACCTCCCGTTGCCAGGTCTGTTTCGTGATTCTGAGATCCCTCATCCCTCGATCTCCCGTTCTTCATCGGCGTTGCAGACGCCGCCAAGGGTACTGACGCAGCTTGTGACTGCTGACTCCGACTGATAAGGTGATGACGCGATGAAGGTCGCTATGACCCGTCACCGAAACGGAGTATCTATTGCGTGCGCTTAGCGACGGACCCAGTGAGGTCCAGGCCGGTTGGGACACGGAATTGCCTTTCGGCCATGGACAGTTGATTTCGTCGGGGGGGACGAGAAGAACAGCACTTTTGCCTGGGTGGTGGAATTGGCAGACACAACGGACTTAAAATCCGTTGGCCGAAAGGCCGTGTGGGTTCGAGTCCCACCCCGGGCAGCAATCTAAACGGGCGTTTAGCCCTTTATCCCAAGGTGATAGTTCCTTATGGGTGGCGCGTACTGTCAACTCCTGTCCACACGTATTCGCACCGTGGTCGGATGAGATAAGCAACCATAAACAACCTTCCTGGGTGTAGACTCGCGGGCATCGCGTGTACGTGCTGCGCGAGAACGCTCTGCTGCGACCCTTGCAGCCCTCCCCCCCAAGGCTCGATTTCTGGACGTATGTTAGCTTTGACAGACCGTCCGCGCCACACACGCCAATCTCAAGCCCTTCAATCCCCGAGAAAGCGGTCCCAGCCCCCTCGGTTCTCAACGCTTCTCCTGTCATATTTTTTGACTGGCTGAGATGGAGGCCGAGAAAACGAGGGGATACCCATGAATCAGCCAGTCTCAAGCCTCGCTCGTATTCCCATCCAGCCTGAGCCGCCCCAAACGCCTATCTGGCTATCTTTTTTGCGCATCTCATTTTTTTTGTGGATCAGAGAGCGGGTTCGGGAGGGGTGGAAAAACTACTCCCAAGCACTTACCTGCTTGTCAGATGGGACGAGCATCCGATTGAGATTATCGACCAGCCCAAGCCTTACAAAACACAACGGCCTCGACATTGTGGAGCGGGCATGATGATAATTTGCCAGTCTCCCCATTGTGACAGAGCCAGGAAATGAGCGATAGCAGCTTCAAACTTACGAATCCGCCGATTGTCGAGGCAGTGCTAGATCTCGAATGCGACCTTCCGCCCGGTCAGCTGATAGCCGACCTCGAGGCCCCTGCTAGAGATTGCTTTTGCGATCTGTACCCGAAGTTCAAAACTATCTCGTTGCACGAGCACCAGTTTCAAGCGACCCCGAACGAACCGTCGCAGGTTTCTTCGAAACACGCCGTGCACGGATTTCAGTTTCTACAGGAAGATGAAAGCCAACTTGTGCAAGTGAGGTCTCAGGGATTCTCGTTTAACAGATTGGCTCCGTACACGAGCTTTGATGATTATCTTCCAGAGATCGAACGAACCTGGCGACTCTATATGCAGCTCGCGCGCCCAGTGCAGGTCCGTATGATTCGCTTGCGCAATATTAACCGAATTCTGCTTCCATTGACTGAGGGCCTCGTTGACTTAGACGACTACTTGCAGATCGCACCTCGGCTGCCAGACGAGGACAATATGAAGTTCTCGAGCTTTCTCAATCAGTATGTCGCCCTTGAGACTGATACGGGTCTACAGGCAAATACGGTCCTCGCTTCACAAGCAGTTCAGGAGAATAATCTCCCTGTAATCTTTGACAATGGGGTGATATCGGGAAGTCGAGGAGACCCCGAAGATTGGCCTTGGATCGCATCGACCATTGACGCATTAAGAGGCTTGAAAAATCGCATTTTTCGGAGGACACTTACTGAGCCATGCCTGAACCTCTTTCAATAGGACTTTGTTACATCGCGGCGGGGTATACATCCCTGATGACGTATGCACGCGGCGGGAACGCGATATCCGACGATGCGCGTATCGCGGCGGACGCGGCAACGGAAGTCGTGCGACGTGCCGAGCGTTCACACGTGCTGTTCGGACAGAAATCCTCCGTTCTCTCAGCCTTACGGGAGATCGCCGACGAGTGCCGCGAGAATGGTTGGGATGGAGAGGATGCCTGTGCTGTCGATCCGACTGCCGTTTTCATGGCCGGGACGCTTCTGCATTCGTTGCCTGATGATGTACCGCTTCCTGAGTTCGCGCCAGAACCGGACGGCTGCATCTCAATGGACTGGATTGAGTCGCGAACCCGTCTGTTCAGTTTGAGCATTGGCGCGACTCATCGGATTGCCTATTCGTGGTTGGACGGTACAGATAAAGGATATGCTGTAGCCCACTTTGACGGGGAGAAGACACCACCCAGAATCCTCGACGGGATTCGACAGATCGCCGACCGTGGATATGTTGCAATCGGGTCTTGACGAGGTCGTTGCGGACGATGAGGATCTCGCGCGATTTCTGACTCAGCGCAGTCAGTTCAGTGTCGCGAAGCGGATGGCCAAAGCCGCTGCGTTTCTTCCCGCTCCGCAAAGCCGCGAGACATCAGTGGTTCGTCACGGGGCTGAGCCTCGCAGTCGCCTTTGGGAATTCGGCGCACATGCGAAGGGAGATCGAACTCTTCATGGCGCCGCAATCTCTACTGCGCTCGATGTAAGACAAGCTGATCTTGACCTCTTGGCCGATGAGCCAGCGCCATATCACGCGGCGATTCGCGGTTGGCTCTGGGATGATGAATACCCGGAGCTCCAGAAAGCGTCTCAGAAAGCGGCGGCTCTCCTCATCGCCAGCAAGGCGACACTGCTCCTGCCCTAATCGTATCGTCTCAAGACGAATACGGTACGCACAGTTCCGATCGCCGATCGCCGCTTGCACGCGGACTTTTTGCTTTCGTGCGTGCTCGTCAACGTCAGCCTGTGTGAGTCCAATGTCTTATGGTCTCGGCATGTTCATGTCTCATACGCGGCGTGTCGGTCTGTGCTCAACGGGGCCCGCGCGTTAAATCACCCCAACGGATACACGTCCTTACACTCCTCATTGACCGCTCTAAGCACGTCTACCAGAATTCCCGCCACTAAGGTCGCAGAGTTCCCATACTGGATGGCGGGCCATGCGCTGGCGGTCACCCGTGTTCGCCGGCGTCGGGGGCCGCGGCAGGCTCCGGCCACTGGTGAAATCAATCGTCTGGCTCTGCCATATCCCTGCCGTCGAAGAGAACGTCTGACCCCATGCCGATCCTGCGCTTGAGGTGAAATAGAGAGAGGGGGCCGAGCCTGCCCGTGGTATCATCTCCTACAATGACAGCCACGCGACAGATCGAGGACGAGCCAAGGCAACGCGACGGCAAGGGCAGATGGCTCCAGGGATGTTCGGGGAATCCCGCTGGACGCCCCCTTGCAGCCAAGGATACCTATTGGCGCACCCGTAATTGCGGCTTCCAGCCCTGAGCGGCGTTCAATCTCGGAGCCGACGCCACGCCCGGCCCCGCCTGACTCCACGAAGGGCATGACACAGGTTGGGAAGGTTCTTGATTCGCTTTATCTACAAGCTCGATTGCCTCGTCCCGCCTGAACATCCCGAGCCATCGGTGCGCCTGTGCGGGGAAGACGTCTGTCCTGATCACGGATGATGCACTGGATTGCCAGCCCTTAACGACGGGCCTTAGGTCACGCATCGGACTATCAGCCATCCCGCAGTCGAGATGAAAGACTCTTGCCGGATTGAATCCACACCCATGCCTGCCTCCCTTCCTCCTTGGTTGGGGCTTCCTGACGACCTCTTCAGGTGTTACAGAGACTGCAGAGATGGTCGAGACCGCAGCGCCTGCAGAGACGGTATTCGCGCTCGCGGCGCTCGCCGAGAGCTTCGGGTGGCAAGATTGCCTTCGATGGGGTTCCGAAATGACGCAAGAATTTATCAGTATTATTGGTGCCAGCCAGAACAACCTGAAGAACGTCGATATCAAGTTGCCGCTGGGCGAGTTGATCGTGGTGACCGGCGTCAGTGGGTCCGGCAAGTCGTCGCTCGCGTTCGACACGATCTATGCCGAGGGACAACGCCGCTACGTCGAGACCTTCTCTCCCTACGCGCGACAATTCCTCGACCGCATGGACAAGCCGCAGGCCGAACGGATTGACGGAATTCCGCCCGCCATCGCGATCGACCAGACCAACCCCGTACGGACCTCGCGCTCTACCGTGGGCACGATGACCGAACTGAATGACCACCTTAAGCTGCTCTATGCGCGTGCGGCCCACCTCTATTGCGGAGCGTGTGGCGCCCAGGTTCAACGGGATAGTCCGGATAGCATCTACCGCGCTGTGCTCAAGCATGCCGCCGGCACGTCCCCCCACGCGCTGATCACGTTTCCGGTTCCGGTGCCGCATAACTTCTCCAGCGACGAGGTGAAGACGCTGCTTGAGAAGCAGGGCTACACGCGATTTCTCCGGGAGGACGACGAGAGCCTCGACGTTATCCAGGGCCGTACCGCCCTGTCGTCGCGCCGTCGATCACGCATTGTGGAAGACCTGGAGGCCGCATTGCTGCACGGCAAGGGTGTCGTCGCCGTGCACCTGCTCAACGAGCGTAAAGAGCCCGGTGAGGCGCTGCGGTTTTCGTCGCGCCTGCATTGCGCGGCGTGTGATATCGAGCACCGTGATCCGACGCCGAGTTTCTTTTCGTTCAATTCACCGATCGGGGCCTGCGATACATGCCGCGGATTCGGTCGTACGATCGGCGTCGACTACGACCTGGTGGTTCCCGATCAAACGCTCACATTGAAGGGCGGTGCGATTAAGCCGTTTCAGTCCGCGAGTTACAATGAGTGTCAGAAGGACCTTCTTCGCTTCGCACACGACCGCATGCTGCCCGTCGATGTGCCGTGGAACGAGCTCTCGACTCCGGATCGCGAGTGGGTGCTGGAAGGGGAGGGGGAGTGGGACGCCGGCGTCTGGTACGGAGTCAGTCGTTTCTTCCGCTGGCTTGAGGGGCGCGCGTACCGCATGCACATTCGGGTGCTCCTCTCGCGCTACCGCGCCTACCGCGGGTGTACCGACTGCGGCGGCGCGCGGCTAAAATCCGAATCGCTGCTGTGGCGGCTGGGCGATCGGAAGCTCAACCTCCACGACTTGACCCTCCTCCCGATTGATCAGTGCGCCGCATTCTTCCGCGATCTTGAACTTCCGGCTCCCCTCGACGAAGCCACCGACCTGTTGCTTGGGGAAATTCGCGCACGGCTCGGATACCTGGTGGACGTCGGCCTCGGATACCTGACGCTCGATCGGCAGTCGCGAACGCTGAGCGGTGGAGAAGTGCAACGCATCAATCTCACGACGGCGCTCGGGACCTCGCTGGTGAACACGCTCTTCGTGCTGGATGAACCCAGCATCGGGCTGCACCCGCGGGATATCCGGCGCCTGATCGAAATTCTGCATCGCCTGCGCGACGCTGGAAACACCCTGATCGTGGTTGAGCACGATCCGGATGTGATGCGCGCCGCCGATCGCATACTCGACATGGGGCCCGGACCCGGCGAGCGCGGCGGGGAGGTCGTCTTCTTCGGGCGCATGAGCGAGCTGTTGAAGCGCAAGAAATCGCTTACCGCCCAGTACCTTTCGGGCACGCGTTCGGCGCGCGACCCGGCCGCCGGCCGGGCATCCGCGCCAAGTCGAGGCCAGTCGATCGATATCGTGGGCGCCAGCCAGCACAATCTGAAATCGATCGACGTGAGTATACCGTTGAACCGATTGGTTTGCGTTACCGGTGTCAGCGGCTCCGGAAAATCTACGCTCGTCGACGATGTACTTCATCGTGGATTACTCAAGCTCAAGCACAAGGCTGTCGAATCGCCGGGCGCGCACCGGCGCATCAAGGGCCACGACCGGATCGGTGAGATTGTGATGGTGGACCAATCGCCGATTGGGAAGACGACGCGATCCAATCCGGCCAGCTACGTCGGGGCGTTTGTCGAGATTCGCAAGATTTTCAGTCTCGAACCGCTCGCGCTGGAGCGCGGCTACGGTCCCGGGACCTTCAGTTTCAACTCGGGCGCGGGGCGCTGTCCGACGTGCTCGGGCAACGGGTTCGAACATGTCGAGATGCAGTTTCTGAGCGATGTTTACATCCGCTGCCCGGACTGCGACGGCCGGCGCTTTCGGCGCGAGGTCCTCGACGTGACGATTCGCGTGTCCGCTAACGGCATGGGCGCCCTCTCGATGGCCGACGTGCTGGAACTGACCGTGTCCCAGGCTTGCGGCGTTTTCGGGGCACACGCCCCGGTGCTTCGAGCGCTCGAGCCGCTTCAGGCCGTCGGGCTCGGTTACGTGAAACTGGGGCAGCCGGTTCCGACCTTGAGCGGAGGGGAGGCGCAGCGGCTTAAGCTCGCGGGGCATCTGGCCAAGAGAGGTGGGCGCAAGAAGGATGCACCCACGCTCTTTCTTTTCGACGAACCGACGACGGGCCTGCATTTTGAGGATACGGCGGTGCTGTTGCGAGCCTTGCGCCGCTTGATTGATGCAGGACACTCCGTGGTGGTGATCGAGCACAATCTCGACGTGATCGATTCCGCGGACTGGATTGTCGACCTGGGACCGGAGGGCGGAGACGCGGGCGGCGAGATCGTCTGCGCGGGAACGGCTGACGACGTTGCAGAGTGTCGTTCGAGCCACACCGGGCAGGCTCTGCGCCGGGCGCGAAAACTGGCCGCACAGCCGTGCGGGACCGCCCCGCCGGCACGATTAAAGGCGGCGGAGTCGCGTGCGCGATACCGCACCGCGCGCCCCAACCAGATTGAGGTCCGGCACGCGCGCGAGCACAATCTGCGGAATATCAACGTACGGCTGCCCCTCGGAAAGTTCTCGGTCATCACCGGGATCAGCGGAAGCGGGAAGAGCACGCTGGCGTTCGACATCGTATTCGCCGAGGGGCAGCGTCGTTACCTGGAGTCCCTCAACGCCTATGCGCGCCAGTTTGTGCAACCGGCGTCCCGGCCTGATGTCGACCAGGTGCGCGGAATTCCGCCGACGGTTGCGATCGAGCAGCGCACCAGTCGCGGCGGGCGCAAGAGTACCGTGGCCACGGTGACCGAGGTCTATCACTTTCTACGGTTACTCTTCGTCAAGCTCGGCGTGCAGCACTGCCCCGACTGCGATGTGCCGATCGAGCCCCAAACGCCGGAGGCGATTCGGGCCGGCATCCTTCATCGCTACCGCGACCGGACGGTGCAAATCCTTGTGCCGTTAGTCGTCGCGCGGAAGGGATACTACACCGACCTGGCGACCTGGGCGCTCGGCAAGGGGTTCTCGGACCTGAGGGTCGACGGCGTCATGACGCCGACGGCGGAATGGCCCCGGCTCGACCGTTTCAAAGAGCACGACATCGAGTTGCCGATTGGGCAGATGCGGGTCACGCCCCGTAATGAGAAGGCGCTGGGGGAGATGATCGGAGAGGCGCTCGACTACGGGAACGGTGTTCTGTACGCGTTGCCGGTCTCGCGCAAGCGGGAGGGGAGGCCGGCGATCTTCTCCGCCCGGCGCGCGTGCGCAAGTTGCGGTCGTAGTTTCGAGGAGCTTGATCCGCGGCTTTTCTCGTTTAACTCGAAGCACGGCTGGTGCGAGACCTGTTACGGCACCGGACAGGACATGAGTGGATTCGATTCGGAACAGACCGGTGAGGAGCGCTGGTGGAACGAGTGGTGGTCCGGATCGGACGTGCCTTGCGGTGAGTGCGAGGGACGTCGCTTGCGGCCCGAGGCCCTCGCGGTGCAATATCATGGCAAACCGATCGACTGGTACACGTGTATGCCGGTCTCCGGCGCCGCACGCTTTTTTGCAAAGCTGAAGTTGAAAGGCCGTGAACTCGAGGTTGCGCGAGACGTGATCGCCGAACTGGGTTCACGGCTGCAGTTCCTCGAGAATGTTGGTCTTGGCTACCTGACCCTTGCCCGCTCCGCACCCACCTTAAGTGGAGGCGAGGCACAGCGCATTCGACTGGCGTCGCAGCTCGGTTCGAATCTGCGCGGGGTCTGCTACATCCTGGATGAACCGACGATTGGGCTGCACACGAGAGACAACGCCATGCTGCTCGATACGCTCGAGGACTTGAAGCGGAAGGGTAACACCGTGCTGGTCGTGGAGCATGATGAGGACACGATCCGGCGCGCCGAATACGTGCTGGACCTGGGGCCCCGCGCGGGGCGCGACGGCGGCCGCGTCATGGCTGCCGGGTCACTTGCAGCCGTGAAGCGCTGCAAGCAATCGCTCACAGGTAAGTTTCTGCGATCGCCGCTGGCGCATCCAATCGACCGGCCGGGCCGTGTGGATGAATCGTTGGGCACGCTTACCGTGAAGGGCGCGGACCTGCATAATTTGAAGTCGTTGGATCTGACGATTCCTCTCGGACGCCTGGTATGCGTCACCGGAGTAAGTGGCAGTGGCAAAAGCACCCTCGCTCGCGAGGTGATCCGCGCCAACGTGGAAAAAAGGGTCGGCAAGAAGAAGCGCGGGCGTGGGAAAGCTAAAGCATTCATCGGCTGCCGAGAGATCACAGGCTTCGACCCGATCACGCGTGTGCTGGAGGTGGATCAAGCCCCGATCGGGAAGACGCCACGCTCTTGCCCGGCCACGTACGTCGGGTTCTGGGATGACGTGCGAAAGCTATACGCCGCCAGCACGGAGGCCAGGATTCGCGCCTACACGCCAAGCCGGTTCTCTTTCAATGTGAACGAGGGGCGATGCCCGGCATGTGTCGGGCAGGGGTTGAAGAAGATCGAAATGAGTTTTTTGCCTGATGTCGTGGTGACCTGCGATGAGTGTAATGGAGCCCGCTTCACGCCCGAGACGCTCGACATTCTCCACAACGAAAAGAACATTGCCGAGGTGCTGGCCATGAGCGTGGATGAAGCCGTGGACTTTTTTGAGAATCACGCATCCATACATCATGCGCTCCAACTCTTGCAGGACGTCGGGTTGGGGTACCTCACGCTGGGACAGCAAAGCCCGACGCTAAGCGGCGGCGAAGCGCAACGTATTAAGCTCGTCACCGAATTGGCGAAGTGCAAACCCGCCGCGATGCGCTCCGGGCGCGCTTCACAGCCGCTGCATTCGCTCTACGTGCTGGACGAGCCAACCATCGGGCTGCATATGGCCGATGTCGAGAAGTTGATCCGCGTGCTGCACCGGCTGGTCGATGCGGGCAACACGGTCATTGTGATCGAGCACAATCTCGATGTGGTCGCCGAAGCCGACTGGGTTCTCGACCTGGGGCCCGAAGGCGGAGATGGCGGCGGCCGGATCGTCGCGCAGGGCCCCCCGCAAAAGGTCGCGCGTGTTACGAAGCGCTCGCACACCGGCCGTGCACTGCACGAGTTTCTCGGCGATCCGCGCCGGGTGCGATAGGGAGCAATGATCGTGCCAGAGCGAGGAGGTGTTCGCGTTGGGACCTCGTCAACTTGGGTTGAATTTATAGGCCTCATAATCTATATCCAAATTCAAGATAGTGTCTTGATTTGTTTATCGCCCTGTCAAAAACAACGTTTTCATTATTCGACATAGTAACTGGGAAATATAGTGGGCATGGAGAAAACTTGTCTAATCTTCGGACTGTTCTTTTTGCTATTTGCGTTAAGGTCATTTTTGCATGCCTTGTCACGGACCCGGCATCGAGAGAAGCTTGGCCACGCCGGGGTGTTGCGGATAGGCCGCCAGGTGCTCTCGTAGTGCCGAAAGAGTTTCCGCATCAGAACGGCGAGAGGCCTTCTCCGCATTCCGCACCATGCGGTCGAGGAAGGCGTCCGCCAATTCGGCCAGCCGCTCATGCGTGAGGTTATGTGGGTTGCGCGCGAGCCACTGTTCCATGGCGAGGTGTCGCTTGACGTGAGTCATCGGATCGGACGTCTGCTGATGCGCCCCGCGACGGATTCGCGCCAACGGTTCTTTTGCGAGTGCGGAGCGGATACACTCGTCAAGATGCGCGGCCCCGTTGTAGCACGGGATGATGACCGAGACGGCGGACATCATCCGCGACGCTCCACAAAAAGGCTCCGGTTCAAGGCGAGGAACACCGCTGCGAATGCCCAGGCCAGGGAGAGCGTGAAGATCGCGAAGCCACCCACCCATATGCGGATGGTGCCCGGCGCCATCGTGGTGAGCGGAAGTGCAAGGCCGAGCGCGATGCAGATGGTTTGGAGGAACGTCTTGGACTTGCCCATCCAATTGGCGCCCACAACCTTACCTTGCACGGCCCCGGCGGCGCGCACGCCGTCGACCACGATTTCGCGTGCCATCATGAGCAGGGCGACCCAGAACGGCAGGCGGCCGAGATCGGCGAGTACGAAGAACATGGCGAGGACGATGATTTTGTCCGTGACCGTATCGAGGTAGAGTCCCAGCAGCGACCGCTGGTTGAACTTGCGGGCTATATATCCGTCCAGCACATCCGTCAGCATCGCCGCGAGAAAGACGATCAGGGCCGCGAGTTGATGCGCTGCGCGGGGTGAATAAGCGAGTATTGCAATGGCGGGCGTCAGAAGCAGGCGCGCGAGGGTCAGGTTGTTGGGAATAGTCATGTGTTGCTGAATACGGTTGTGTCCGTCACCGTCCTGCCATTTAATCGGTGAATCGACAAGAGACAAAGGTAGAAGCGGCGTCTAAGGATCGGATCTTAGACAGCCCTCGCCCCCCGCTACGCTCTGCGAGCTACGCAGGGCAAGCCGGGCCTATCCCAGGGGGAGAGGGAGGAGAGCGGAGGAACCCATGAGTGACAAACTGAGAGTGCTGGTTGTGGGATGTGGCAACATGGGGGCGTCACACGCACGTGCGTACGCTAAGCAGCATGGTGTCGAAGTTGCGGGAGTCGTCAGCCGGGGTCCGAAATCGCGTGGTCGCCTTGCGCAGGAGTTGGGTGGTGTCGCCGAATACGATGATTTCGATCGAGCCCTCGATGCAACGCGCCCGGACGCAGTCTCGATTAACACCTACACGGATACACACGCTCCGTATGCGATCCGAGCCATGCAGGCCGGCGCGCATGTCTTTGTTGAGAAGCCGCTTGCGGTTACGGTCGAGGAGGCTGAGCGCGTGGTGGATGTGGCCACGCGGCACGGTCGCAAACTCGTGGTGGGGTACATTCTGCGCCACCATCCGTCGTGGATGAAGTTCGTCGAGATCGCGCGAACGCTTGGCAAGCCGCTCGTGATGCGCATGAATCTCAACCAGCAGAGCTCCGGCGCGCAGTGGCAGGGGCACAAGAACCTGATGGAGAACCAGTCTCCGATCGTTGACTGCGGCGTGCACTACGTGGATATGATGTGCCTCATGACGCGCGCGAAACCTGTGCGCGTGAGCGCGATCGGCGCGCGCCTGACGGATGAGGTCGCCGATGGCATGTACAACTACGGCCAACTCCAGGTTTCGTTCGATGATGGCTCGTGCGGATGGTACGAAGCGGGGTGGGGGCCCATGATGAGCCAGGAGGCCTTCTTCGTGAAGGATGTCGTAGGGCCGGCGGGTTGCGTAAGCATCGTTGCCGAGAAGACGGGGAAGGCCGGGGAGTCTGCGAACATCGATTCGCACACCAGCACCGACGGGCTGCGCGTTCACTACGGCGCGCTTGCCGCCGACGGCACATTTGAGCGTGAGGATGAGATCATCAGCATGGAAGGCGAACCCGGTCACCAGGACCTGTGCGATCGCGAGCAAGCCTACTTCCTGAGTGCAATCCGCGATGATCTCGACCTGACCGATCACATGCGCGACGCCGTAGCCAGCCTACGCATCGTCCTCGCCGCCGACGAGTCCTTCCGCACGGGCAAGACGATCGAGCTCTAGCAGCCCGTTGAAAAACTCCAGAAGACGGCGGTCGAGACGCCCGCCCTCCAGGGAATAACGAGAAACGCGCCTGGTCTGGAGGGCGGATGTCCCAGCCGCAGCGAACGTCGGGTTTTTCAACGGGCTGCTAGGGCGCCGGACGGGTCCGATGTCCAAGTCCTTTTGCGAGTACGACGGGCAGTGATTTTGGACGGGATCAACGGGATCAACAGGATGGATCTACGGGATCAGGATGGGGATGCGCCCGCTCGTTCCCCGCGATGATTTAACTGAGAGAATCGTCCTGTCGAGTAATCGTCCTGTCGACATCCTCTGCGCAATCATCTTGCCCACAATGATTTTGCAAAAAGAATTGTCCCGTCAAAGGTCCGAGTTCTGAATCGCTTTCGCTTGCGGATCAGACGAACTTGCCGTTCTTCTGGAAGACCTTGCCGTCGACGGTGATTTGCCCGCCCTTACGCAGGTCCTTGATCATGTCCCAGTGCAGGGCGGAGCGGTTCTTGCCGCCTGTTTCGGCGTAGGACTGGCCCACCGCCAGATGAACCGTGCCGCCGATCTTCTCATCGAACAGAATGTTCTTTGTGAAGCGCTGGATCTGGCGATTCGTACCGATCCCGAGTTCGCCGAGCCGTCGTGCGCCCGGATCCTGGTCGAGCATCGCGTTGAGAAAATCGTTGTTCTTCTCGGCGGTCGCTTCCACAACGCGCCCTTTACGAAACGTCAATCGAATGCCGTCTACCTCGCGTCCCTGCACGCAGACGGGGAAATCGTAGTAAACGTGCCCTTCCACCGAAGATTCGATCGGGCCCGTAAAGATCTCCCCGCTGGGCATGTTGTGTGTGCCTGCCGAGTTGATGAAACGACGTCCTTTAACCGACATGCGCAGATCCGTCTCGGGGCCTTTGATCCGGATCTCGTCGGCGCCGCGTAGCTTGCGGATGAGGCGGTCCTGCATCGACGCCAGGGAGTGCCAGGCCTTGACCGGGTCCTTTTCGTTTGAGAACGTGGCGGCGTACACGAAATCTTCGAAATCGCCCAGGCTCATCTCGGCATCCTGTGCAAAAGCGGCGGTAGGGAATAGCGTCAGAACCCACTTCTTCTTCAACATCTGCTCGCGTACGGGCTTCGAGGCCTTGGAGAGCATCTGCTGTTTCTTGGGGTCAACGCCGCTCAGCGCGCGTGTATTCGTATCGGAGATGATTCGAATCGTTCCGTCCAGCTGCCGGATCAGGGATTTCTGATAGGACGGGAGCTCGTTGAAGTGGTGTTTTTTCCCGAGTTCAAAAAAGGCATCCGTGGCGCGCTCGGGAGTCATCTGGACAATGGGATAGACGCCCTTGCGTAGAAGCTCCTCGTAGATGGCCTGGATCAGCGGTTCGGCAACGGAGTTGCCGCCGATGCTGATCGTCTCACGGCTTTGGCCACGGATGGAATAGTTGACCAGTGTGCGGGCCAGGTTGGCGATGCGGGGGTCACTCATAAGGGGTCTCCTTCGATCAGGGCTGAAAGTTCGGGAATGGGTCTCATCACGTTGCCGTTCCTGTCCATGCATACGTGATGCGTATAGCCGGTGACAATGAGTTCTTCGTCTCTCTTGATCTCGTAGTCGAGGTGCAGACGCGCCTTGCGGATCTCGCGGCAGTGCGTATGCACCACCAGGGCGTCGTCGAAACGCGCCGGTTGCTTGTATTCGCAGTGCGCTTCGACGACTGGCAGCATGACGCCCTTTTGCTCCATCTCGGTGTAGGGCAGTCCGACCTCGCGCAGCAGTTCGGCGCGCGCCATTTCGAAATACATAAGGTAGTGCGCGTAGTAGACGAAACCCATCTGGTCGGTGTGCGCGTAGGGGACGCGGATCGTGTGCTGGAAGGTGCGGGGCATTGGGAGGAAGTGGGGAGTGGGAAGTAGGAAGTGGTTAGTGGGGAGTGGTTAGTGGGAAGTGGCGAGTGGCGAGTGGGGAGGGAATGTTGCGTTCGTTTCGTGATCCTATGGCGGGCTTTCTTCCCGGAACGTTCAACCTTCAACGTTTAACGCCTGAACCTCGTATCCGAGCATGGCGTCTCCATCGAAGAGGTAGCGGCCTTGAAACTTTCGGCGGTCCAGCATGAGGTGGATCCACGTGCGATCATCGGCCCACATGCGATCGAGGGGGATCTCGTCGAGCGGGACCCACAGGGGGATCGCCTCAGCGGTTGGTCTTGGGGCCCCGCTGCAATCGGCGGCTCTGAAGACGGTGACGTGCATGGAGAAGTCGTCGACGAACTGAAAGCTGAGTTCGCCAGAGTACTCCACCGCGTGCGGATTGACGCGGACCTCCTCCCGGACTTCGCGGATCGCACACTGCTCGGGGGTTTCACCGGCTTCGATTCGGCCTCCGGGTCCGTTGATCTTGCCCGCTCCCAGCCCGCGCTGCTTCTCGATCAGGAGAATCTGGCCGTCCCGGATCACAAAGAGCAGTGTAGCCCGCTCTTTCGGGGTCCACAGCGACCAGTCCACCGCGCGGAAGCGGTCGTCTGAGTGATCATGCGTGGTGCGCTCGGTGAGTGACATTAGCTTTGCCCGGACAGTCGATCCCAGTCATCTCGCGTCATGCCGGCATCCGCGAGATCGTCTCGCAGTCGCCCGACAACCGCTTCGTCGACGCCCTTGGAGTGAATCAGGGCGGAGATTCTCTTCTCCGTGTCGGTCAGCGATCTACGCCGACGGCGATACTCGGATACCAGGACTTCGCTGGTCAGGTCTTTGCTGAGGTGCTCGAAGGCAGTTGAGATTCGCCCGGCGTCTTCGCGCAGCGTATCGCTGCCGAGATGTTTGATTCGCTCCAGAACTTCCGCTTCAAGCTCGGCCAGCACTTTTGCCGTATGACGTTGACCCTCCTGCGTTTCGAATGAAGGGTGCCTGCGCAGGGAACCGGCTGTCTGCTTCAGGCCGGTGACCAGGAACTGGCCGAACGAGTGTCCGTCGTCCGGCACGGCGCTATTCTGGCTGAGCACCGCGGCCTTGACCAGCCGTTGTGACAGCCGCCCCTGAGCATGTGAGGCGATATAGATCTCTTCGTCGATCCCCGCGGGCTCGTCGTCGTCGATACCACGCAGGTAGGCCACGACCTGGCCCAAAGACGTTCTCGGGCCCTCGCGCCGGGGGGCCGTCCAAGCTGCTGCTGCCGGAACCGATGTCGAGGACCCGGATGAATCCGCTTGCGCGGGTGGTTGTTGGGGATTTTGTGCCTGTTCGTCGGCGTCAGCGGGCTCCGCCGCGGTCGAGACCGTCCCAGTGGCTCCGGTCTCGCGGTTCGTCACCGTCTTGATGTCGACATGCGTGAAGCCGCCGCTGACGATCCTTTCTTGGAAGTAGTCCGTGCGATCGGCGGCGTCCTGCGCTTGGTCGTCGTCGAGGAGAAGCTCGATCAGTCGAGAAAATTCGTCATCCGAGATGCCCGACGTCACGGAGAAATTGGAGAGCTTCACGATGTTCATCTGCCTGACGAAACTTCGAACCTGTGGATTGACGACGGAAACGAGCTCGTCATCGACGGCCAGAGCATTTTTGATCATGCGGAATGAGATGGTGCGTCCTCCTGCCAGGTAGCCGCGCAGAACGTCGTGTGCCGCCGCCAGTCCGGCGCGTGTGATCGCGTGATCGGGCCCGTAGAGGCCCATGTTGCTCACGGACCGGCCGATCGACGCAACTAGCTCGACCGTCTTCTCTTCGCTGGCCTTGCGGATGGTTGGTTTCTGCTTCGGTCGGCTTGCGCCATCGGGTGGAGCCATGGACATCTTTCCTTGTCACCGAGGGAGATAAACTAAAGTATTGACCCTGTCAAACGGCATGCTAGGAGACGCGGAGCTTGGAACCATTAACGTCATAGCCCTGAAGCCGCAACCACAATAAGGAGAGCAATACCATGCAACGTTGGTCACTACTCATATCGGGAATCGCCTGTCTTGTGCTCATCTCTGGCTGTGGCTGTCCTCGAAAGTCGAAGAAAGAAGACGATGCCGGGCCGGTAGCATCCAAAATTGCCGAAAAACTGATGGAGCATGCCATCAAGAAGAGTGCGGACGGGGACGCCGATGTTCAGATCAAGGACGGTAAGCTCCAGATCAAGACCGCGGAAGGGGAAACGACACTGGACTATGGCGAGGGCAAATTCGAAATCCAGTCCGATGAGGGAAAGTTCTCGATGTTGTCCGGCGAGAACGCGAAGATTCCAGAGGGATTTCCGGATGAATTGCAACCTTACGACGGAGCCAAAGTTGTGCAGGTGATCACGCACGAAAAAGGTGCGATGTTAGGCACGGAGACAGACGACTCCGCGGACGACGTCTTTGCGCATTACCAGGAGCGGTTCGTGGCGGATGGATGGACCGAACAGTCGAGCGTGAAGATGCCGGCGATGAAGATGCTGATCTATCAGAAGGACGACGCCACGGTGACGATCAACGTCGTGCCGTACGAGGGCAAGACACGCGTACAGCAGACATTGACTCGCGACTTGCGCTGACGCGAAACTCCACGGTCAGCGGGGTTTCAGCCTGGGATAGAAGCGTGCGTTCTTCGGGAGATCTGAACCGCCTATCACCCCTCCTGGCGCGCATCGCAGGGGGTCACGTACACGAGTACAGATTCCCCCCTGCGATGCACACCATGAGAGGCAATCTGACGATCCAAATTCCCGACCCTCCTGCGTCGGGCATCAGAACGCAAGCTTCGGGGGCCCCCGCCGCGCAGCGCGGCGGATCAGAAGGATGGATCAAAGGCTCACTGATGTATGATCCAGCCGAGCTTGCCGCGCGGCACGCGTGGGCACGACGCCGGAGGCGCGGCTGACCTGAAACTTCCCGGATTTTTGCCCACGAATCACACGAATCTGCACGAATTTCCAGAGCGGAGAGATCGCGGATGGCGCGGATACTTTCGATATGGGGCAGTGCAAATCAGCGCGAGTTCGGCTCGCTCTGATTTACACTCCCAAATCTTGGTTTGGCCTCTTTAGCAGTAATCCGCGCACATCCCGCCTGCCCCACGTGCGGCAAGGCTCCGCCGCGCCCGTGCGGACAGCCATCCCCGATCCATGCGCGGAGCGCTACCGGGGTTTCTTCAGCTCGACGCGCTCCGCGGGGATTCGCGATACAGAAAGTGCGACCGGAAAACCAATCGCACTCTCCGCATCCCCAATCCACGCGCGGAGCGCTACCGGGGTTTCAGCTCGACGCGCTCCGCGGGGATTCGCGATACAGAAAGTGCGACCAGAAACCCAATCGCACTCTCCGGATCCCCAATCCACGCGCGGAGCGCTACCGGGGTTTCAGCTTGACGCGCTCCGCGGGGATTCGCGATACAGAAAGTGCGACCTGCGTCCGATCGCACTCTCTGAATCCCAAATCCTGCGGAGCAGCGGACGACCGGGGAAGCGCTCCGCGCGTGGATTGGGGAGCCGGAGAGTGCGATTGGGATGCCTTAACTCAGGCTGCTCGATAGGGCGAGGAGCATAGACACGATCTCTTCTAGGTGGCACTTTCCTTGGGCCGCCGTTGCCGGAGAAATCGTCGATCTGGTCAGCATCAGATCCAGACTTGTAGCGGCTTGCAGGCCTGAAGCCTGCGCGATCTCCAGAAAGCGAATTCGATCGGTCACGGAGAACTTCCCGTTGCCTTCCGCGATGTTCAACACGATGCTCGTGCACTGGCGGTCGAGGTCCCGGCCGCGCGTCATTCCTACTGGTTCTGATTGCAGGAGAGCCGCGCTCCAGCTGACGAAGCGCAGTGCTGATTGGAATACCTGCAGCTTTTCGTGGGCAAAGATAAATTGTGAACCCGCATCATCGGATGCGCCATACGGCGCTGACGCTTCGCGCGCCTGCATCCCTTCGGCGCCTCGGAGACCAATCACCGTCGCGACTACCCGATCGAGGAGCGTTTTCCCTTCGAGAACGCGGCCCGGTTCAATGAGCCTCCAACACGCAAGCACGTCCAAGCATGCCGCACACTCAAGTGCCGACCCGTACGATATATCGAAGGTTTGTGCCCGATCCGGTCCCTTCGGTTTCGCATTGGCGCGGACGATATTGCGAGAGATGCTCTCAGAAGCGCGAAGCAGGTGGTCGCGCGCGGAAATCGCGGGTTGCAAGCCCTGAAGCCATGGCGCCGACCATCCGACAAACTCAAGAGAGGACTGATAGGCATCGAGTTTCTCGTGATTAAACCAAGTCTCGGGCGGGACGTCAGGAGGCATTGTCTAAGCCTATGTCCCGTGGCTCTTCTCGGCAAGTCGGATCACGCTCCCCGAATTTCGAATCCTGCAGCTTGCCCACCGAAGCAATCCCGCGGCCGCGGGAGCGTAGGAGGGAGCAGCGGAGCAGCGGACAACCGGGGAAGCGCTCCGCGCGTAGATTGGGGATCCGGAGAGTGCGAACGGAGTTATTCTAGTTTCACCCTAAGACTCCGGCGACTCGACACTGATATCCACCATCAGATCCGCGCTGACCCGCTCGAGATCGTCGCGCAGATCATCCAGGGAGGTATCGGGCGCCGCACTGAGGCGCAGCTGTGCGGTGAATAGGGGACCCGCGCTCAAGGGCGCGCCGGCGCATTCCGAAACCAGCTCTTCGATGTTCGCGCCGTACGCGTGAATGGCCTGCGTGACCGAGCTGATAATACCCGGCTGATCGTGTCCCGTCAGGCCGATCTGGAGCGTCATCCGATTCGGCGACGCATCGGCCTCGCTCCCGGCATGAATCGTTATCGACAGCCCCTGGTCTTGCAGGTCGAGCAGGGCCTGCTTTAACCGGTCGGCCTCTTCGTCCGGACAGCGAGCCCTGAGGACACCCGCAAACTGACCCGAAAGGCTGGCCATGCGGCTCTCCTCCCAGTTGGCTGCGTGGGCCTCGATCACACCAGAAAGGGCCTCCACGATACCCTGCTGATCTTTACTCAGAACGGTCATGACGAGGGATACGCTCATGGCCGAAACCTTTTGCCGCACGTCCAAAAGTGTAAAGCGGAGAAATTCGGGTCAGATTGCGTCCGAGGTCCTGTTTCGTTCACAGCGGGCCGCCTGCGACCAAAGGTGGCTGCAGGTAACCAAATCTGCGGCTCAGCGATGATCCTCTCACCGCAGACGCGACGACTAATCCTAATAAACAGGCGAATTGGCCCCAATCCGAGCGCTTGGCACAGCCCATGCTAAATCCAAGGGGTAGGAAAATTGAGACGATCAGGGGCATCGGCCGAATACATAGACAAAGGAGCAGGACCATGTGGCAAGAACATACAGAATGGAACGGATCCCGGCCTTCAGTTCTAGTCATGCATGAGGACGAGGTGATTCGCGACTCCTATAGTAGCGCGTTGCGCCAGCACGGCTGCTCAGTTCAGTCCGTCCGCGATGGCAGCGCGGCCCTATCTCTGCTCAAGCACAATGAGTTTGATGTACTGGTTACCGATCTTCACGAGTCGCGCGACGAGGGGATCCAGTTCTTGCAGGAGACCCTGCGCGTCCGGCCATGGCTGGGCGTCGTCGTGCTTTCCAGCGGGTTTGACCGGCAGGTTCTGCCGAAGATCTACGAGTTGGGCTGCACCTGCGTCCTGGAGCGCCCGGTCGCACTTGCGACGCTTTGCCAGAGCGTGATCCACGAGGCGCGTGCCCGCAAAGAGTTGGAGTCCACGCACTATGGATTTATCGCGGACCGGTTGCCGGAGAAGCCGATGGTTATAGGCGGCGACATGGAAACCGATGGCGATACGATTCGATTCAATCTTCTCAGCGTCGCGGGTCTCTGACGCGACGACGTCAAAAAGGACGGTGTCAGCACACATGCCTTCGTGTGCGCTGACACCGTCCTTTTTTACTTGCGTTCACGGTCTGATCTGAACAGAGTTCCGAGCCTTAAATCCCACGGACGCCGTGACGATGGTGAGCCGGGCAGGTGGGAAGCATTAACAACACGCTTGGGACGGAGGGAAGACGATGGCCGACAAGGAACTCGCATTCACACTGATCAATCCGGCTACGCTGGCAAAATCTCGAAGCGGCGGCATCATCGCGCGCTACATGAGCCGAACCGGCCTGGAATTGGTCGGCGCGCGCATGTTTGCCCCGGGCAAGGCCCTGGCTAGTGCGTATGCAGCCCTGGCTGGCCGTGATGGGTTTTACCCCGCCCGCACCGCAAAGCGGATGTCTGAATATATTCGCACGCAGTATGCCCCGGACGCGCAGAGCGGGCGACCCCGCCGCGTGATGATGCTCCTTTTCGAGGGCAAGGACGCCGTTCGAAAAGTCAGCGCCGCGACCGGTAACCCCCAGACGGCATGGAAGTCGGGTGACACCATTCGCGGGACTTTCGGAGATCTGGTCACGGACGCCAAGGGTCGGGACGTCTACTTCGAGCCGGCGGTGCTGGTCGGACCGGACGTGCGCAAGACTCGCGAGGTGCTCAAGCTGTGGAGTGCGCACTCGCAGCGCGACGGTGGCATTGTCGATCACGCCGGGGACGTGCCGCGGGGCAAGGGGGTGCAGTCGACGCTGGTGATGCTCAAGCCAGACAACTTTCGCTTCCCGAATCTGCGCGCCGGCCAGATCATCGATGTCCTGTCCCGCTCGGGACTTCACATTGTCGGCGCCAAGAAATTCTCGATGACGGTCGCGCAGGCCGAGGAATTCTACGGTCCGGTTCGTGCTGTTTTGCGGGACAAGCTTTCGGGCCGTTTCGGGGAGCAGGCGCGCGAGATCCTCGAGAAAGAACTTGGGTATGCCATCCCGCACAAGGCGGCGCAGACGCTCACCCGTTTGGTCGGACCACTCGGCGCCGATAATCAATTTGAAGCGATTGTAGAATTCATGACCGGTTATCGTCCGTCCGAGGTGGATCCGGATCGCAAGACCACGCTGGGCAAGGAACACGAGCTTGCGCTGATCTACCGGGGACCCAATGCGGTGCCGGTCATTCGCGACATCCTGGGACCGACCGATCCGTCCAAAGCGCCGGTCGGAACCGTGCGCAAGGAATTCGGCAAGAACATCATGGTCAATGCCACCCACGCCTCCGATTCAACCCGCAATTCGGCGCGCGAGATCAAGATTCTGAATGTTGCGGAAGACACCATCAGCCCGCTGGTGAATAAGTATTATCGGTAGCCGGGCATGCGTGGCGGGTGGCGAGTGGCAAGTGGCGAGTGGCGAGTGGTTTTACGACCCGCATACGATCCGGATCGAGCAAAGCTCTCTCGCGTGTTCGTAGCACTGCCGTTCGCTAACAAGCGTTACCGACCGACCTGCCGGTCCCGTCCTGATTCCGGGTTGTCACTTCTTCGCCGGCCTCTGGCAGCACCCAAGCGTCAATTAAGGCGGCGTGGGGGCACGCCGTCTCCACGCCGCGTTTAGCAATCGATGATTATCCGAGGGTTTGGACCGATCGGTATCTCCGACTGGGGCATGGAGACGGGGTGCCCTCACCCCGCACACCGTGAGTGACAACCTATTTCAGTACGGGACCCGCCCACTCCCCACCTGCCACTCCCCCCTCCGGTCTCAGTCCCGCGCGAGAGCGACGCGAAGCACGCAGATCGCGAGCAGCTCCATGGCCTGGCGGATTTCCTCGAGTGAAGGCAGGCTTGGCGAAATCCGAATGTTGCGGTCACGTGGGTCTTTGCCGTATGGAAACGTCGCGCCCGCCTTGGTCATTTTGACGCCGGCTGCATCGGCCATCGTGCAGACCTCCGCCGCGCATCCGTCCGGCGTGTCCAGGCTCGTGAAGTAACCGCCGGTCGGTCGGCTCCAGGACGCAACGTCGTAGGCGCGCAGCTCGCGCTCGAGGACCTCATCGACCGCGTCGAATTTCGGCTTGATGATCGTGGCATGCTGCTGCATGTGTGCGCGCACGCCGTGCATGTCCTGGAAGAACAGGAGATGACGCTGTTGATTGATCTTGTCCGGGCCAATCGCCTGGATCGACATGTTCTTCTTCACGGCGGCGATATTCGCGGCGCTGCCGCCGATCATGGCGACCCCGCTTCCGGCGAAGGTGACTTTGGATGTGGAGCCGAACAGAAAGACGCGATCCGGATTCGCGGCGTCCTTGCAGGCCTGAAGAATACTCGCCAGTTCGTCGGGCGTGTCGGTGAGATGGTGCACCGTGTATGCATTGTCCCAGAAGATACGGAAGTCGGGCGCCGCGCAGTTCATCGCGGCCAAGCGGTGCACCACGGCATCCGAGTAGGTTTCGCCGGTGGGGTTGCTGTACTTCGGAACACACCAGATGCCCTTTATGGAGGGATCGTTGGCTACCAGGGACTCGACCTGGTCCATGTCGGGACCTTCACCGGTCAGATCCACCACGATCATCTCGATCCCGAAGTGCTCGCAGATGCTGAAGTGACGATCGTAACCCGGGCATGGGCAGAGGAACTTGATCGGACCGCACTGGCTCCACGGTTTGTCGCCGCCGGGGACGCCCAGCAGCAGTGCATTGGCGACCGTGTCGTGCATCAGGGTTAAGCTCGCGTTCGAGTGAACGATGATTTCGTCGGTTCCGACCTCCAGGAAGTCGGCAAAGAGTTGAAGCACCTCGTCCGTGCCGCCGAGATTCCCGTAGTTGCGCGTGTCCACGCCGCCGGCCGTTTTGGTGCGGGTCTCGTCGACCAGTGTCAGCATCGGGTTGGCGAGATCGAGTTGCGCCGGGCAGGGCTTGCCGCGCGTCATGTCAAGGCTCAGTCCCTGCGCTTTGAAGGTCTCGTATCGTTCGGCCAGTTGCTCGGTGAGTGCGCGGCGCGCTTCGGAATCCATCGATGCTAGTGTCGGCATGTCTCTCTCTATTTCTCCGTGGGGCTGGTTGAAGCCCCGTAATTTGTTGCGGGTATGGGCGGAGGGGGACTCGAACCCCCATGCCTCGCGGCACAAGATCCTAAATCTTGCGTGTCTGCCAATTTCACCATCCGCCCAGCGGAATCCGTTTTCACATTAGGCAGGTCGAATCGCTTGGGCAAATGTTTTTGTGGAGGGTTGCAAACCCGCCTTCCGTACGAAAGAAAAGAAGAGAGACCGCGCATGCTTTCGATAGCCGTAATCCGCGCCCACGTGAGTGGCGTAGCCCGTATCAGCGTTGTCACACTTTCACCACAACGTGGCTCACGCCATCCGCGTCATCCGCGGTTCTATATCTGTCTGTATTCGCGAAGATTAGCGTTTCTCAGCAGATTCCCTCGACGAGGGAGCTGGGGAAGCGGTCAGACCGAGTGCCGTGGGCTGAGCAGGCAATTGGGGCCCCTGCCGTCTTGAATCATGGCTGGGCAAAGGTTACAAATGCTGCTCCATGGAACCCATTTCGCGAGCCAAAGAAGTTATTGAGCTGGAGATTGCCGGGCTGCGCCGCGTGTGCGACACGTTGGGCGAGTCGTTCGAGACCGCAATCGAGGCGATCGAAGAGCGGCTGCGGCAGGGCGGCAAGGTGGTCGTCACGGGCATTGGCAAGAATCTGCACATCGCCCAGAAGATTTCAGGAACGCTGAGCAGCACCGGTACCCCCAGCGTGGTGCTCGACGTGCAGCAGGCGATGCACGGCGACCTTGGGATGCTGGCCGCGCATGATGTGATGCTGGCGCTGAGTTATAGTGGCGAATCCGAGGAATTGATGGAGTTGCTGCCCCGTGTGCGCGAATTCGGGGTCCTACTGATTGCCCTGACCGGCGTGCCGCAGAGCGCCATCGGGACGATGAGCGACACGGTGGTTTCAGTCGCGATCGACAGGGAGGCCTGCCCGTTCAATATGGCGCCGACGGTTAGCACCACGGCGACCCTGGCGGTCGGTGACGCCTTGGCTATGGTCTTGCTCGACCGGCGCGATTTCACGCAGCAGGACTACGCGCATCTACACCCCGGCGGCGCGATAGGGCGCACCCTGCTGTTGCGCATCCGCGACTTTATGCGTACCGGCGATCGGCTTGCGCGCGTGACATCGGGGCAGACCGTGCGCGACGCGGTGGTGGCGATGACCCGTGCCCGGTCGGGCTCGGCGGGGATCGTGGACGCGGACGGGGTGTTGTTGGGACTCTTTACGGACGGGGACTTGCGGCGGCATCTCTTTGACAGCCAGAACGTGCTTGAGCTTACGGTGGATGAGGTCATGACGCGTGATCCGGTGACCCTCGGCGCGGACGAGCGCGCGGCGGATGTCTTCGCGGCCTACGCCGTGAACGAGATCGACGATCTGCCGGTCGTCGATGAAGCAGGCCACCTCGTCGGCCTGATCGATATCCAGCAGCTCCCGAAGCTCAAGATCCTATAGAGGAAAAACCGCGTCATTCGCGGTCAGAATCCGAGGGTCTCGAGGATCCAGGGCTCCAAGATTTTGGGCCCACGGTGCTACAGAAACACCCCGGCGGCGCCGGCGATGATGCAGTAGATCCCGAACCATTTGAAGTAGCCGGCTGAGAGAGCTTTGACGAGCAGGATGATTGCGCCGTAGCCGACGAGGGCGGATGTGGCCAGTGCGCAGAGCAGTTCAACCACGGTCAGATTGCCCAGCCCGGCGTCAGAAATGTCCAATGATGCCAGGATGATCGCGCCGCCCACGGCGGGCAGCATCAGCAGCAGCGAGAACTCCGCGGCTTTCTCCGGTGCGATGCCGAAGTGCCGTGCGACCGTAATCGTGGTGCCCGACCGGCTTATTCCGGGAAGCAGGGCGATCGCCTGCGCGAAGCCGATGATCAGCGAAATGGGGCCGGTCATTTTTTGTGAGGAGCGCGGAGCGATGAAGAGCGTGCACAGCATCAGGCCCGTTACGATCAGCATCCATGCCGCGCGCGAAGGGTCGTCGAAAAGCGGTTCCAGCCGCTGTTTGAAGGCCAATCCGGCGATTACGATGGGGATCGTGCCGCAAGTCACCGTCAAAAGGTCGTGTTTCCCTTCCCGGTTGAACTGCTTCACATCGGCGAGGAACTTGGCGATGCGGATGCGGTAGTAGGCCAGCACGGCCAGCAGGGTTCCAGCATGAATCGTGACCTCCAGCGTCACGTCCGGGGTCTCGAGGCCCAGAAAGCGATTCACGAGAACGATATGTCCCGAGCTGCTCACGGGCAGAAACTCGGTAAGTCCCTGGACAACGGCCAGCAGGATGACTTTGAGGATGTCGGGCATTGGGGGGCTGATTCCAACCGGGATGTGACAGGCTGTCGATAATATAGACGTAGAAGAATTTTTCCATGACTGGCGTGCCAGGCGTAGCGGGCCGGCCTGAAACGGGGAGCCCGTCTTCGCCCTGCGCTACCGCTTCGGGCTTCGCCGGGCAGTCTTCGCGTGCCTGACGGCTCGCGAAGACTGGCGGGAGCGACGAGACTCGAACTCGCAACATCCAGATCGACAGTCTGGTACTCTAACCGATTGAGCTACGCCCCCGCTAAAAGAACGGGTAAGCGAGGGTGTATAGAATTCTGCGAATTCAAAAGCAACAAAAAAACGTGAAGTCGCGCTCGCCGCCCCAGGGCGGTCTCATCCCTCTTTCACCCTGTAAATTCGCACAATCTTTGCATTCATCGGGTTGTGGCGGGGAGCTGCGTGGGCTATACTCAGGGCTGAGAAAAGTCGATTTCCTGCATAAGATGCGAACTTGCGGCAACTATCTTGTGAAACGGACGGGAAGAAAGGCACCGTGAGTCCAGACCGGATATCTAAGGAAGCGGACGGCGAGCTCTTGCAAGAGTATGCCGATTCCCGGGATGCACTGGCTTTCGCGGAGATAACGCGGCGGCATGGAGCGATGGTGCTCGGTGTTTCGCAGCGCATCACGCGCAATACGCATGACGCCGAGGACGTGGTCCAGGAGGCCTTCGTCGAGCTCTCGCACAAGGCCGGCAGCATCAGCTCGTTACCCGGCTGGTTGCACCGCGTTGCCACCAACATCGCGAAGACAAAGATTCGGGCCGCCGTGCGTCGTCGTGAGCGTGAGCAGGCATCCATTGAGATCCAGGATTCGGAGCCTTCGTCATGGGAAGCGATCTCGCCGCATGTGGATGCTGCGCTTTCCGAGTTGCCCCCCGAGATGCGCGAAGTCATGGTTCTGCATTTTCTCGAAGGAGCGAGCCAGGCCGAGATCGCGCAGCGTTTGAGTATGAACCAATCTACGGTATCACGCCGCCTGAAGTGGGGTGTCGAGCAGCTGCGTGTGCGTCTGCGTCACACGGGGGTGATCACCAGTTTCGGCATTCTCTCAATGCTCATGGCGGAGAACGCCGCCGCCGTCACGGCGCCAAAGGCTGTCATGGCCACGCTTGGCAAGATGGCCATGGTGGGCCTTGGGTCCGGTGAGTCGACCGCCGGCGCATCCACATCGTTGCTGCACGGTGAAATGGCGCGAGCAGCGGCCGTCATCGTGGTTGGCGTCGTGGGGATAGGGGCACTGGCGTATTTCCTTGCCGGTCCCGGAGACGGTGCGTCACTACGTACTGTGGTGGCGGACTACCAGCTTGATAACGGCATGGCGACGCCGTCCGGACCCGCCGCGGCAGGGGCCACGGCAGCGCTCGCAGGTCCGCGTGATCATCTCGGACGCGGCGTGACGGCGATGAACGACAACCCCGTCGCGGGCGACTACGAAATCACGACCGACCGACACCGATTTGCAATGGGATCCGCAGGCCGCGGCGCTGCGGCGCAAATTGGCGACCTTCCGACGCTGCCCGGCGACGAGGTTGCAGAGGAGCCGCCGATGGCTGGAGCGGATGCGCGCGGGGCCGGCGGCGTGGGATCGGTGACCGACATGATGGCCGGCCATTACGGGGCTTATCGACCCTTGCACGGCGGTGGATCGGCGGCTACGGCGGGCGATGAGTCGCTGGACGGGGCCGGATTTGGCGTGAACGGAGGCGCGGATGGCGCTGCGGGCAGCTCTGCGAATATGGCGGGGGGCACCGCGAGCGCGATCGACGGTGCGTTGGCTGTCAACACCGGAACAGGCTCCGGGTGGACGGGCGGGTCCGCAGCGGGAGCGGAAGGCAGCGCAGGAACCGACGTCGGGTCCGGCGACGTTTCAATTAACTCCTTTGCGGCCAACGCGGAGATGCTTTGGGCATTCACGGATATGGGATTGTATGCGTACGACTGGGCCCGCGGTGAGTGGCTGAATACGCCCGGCGGTCAGCATCCGTCGGACCCGTCGCGGAATATCCGCATTGACGGCGCAGGCAATGTGATTATGACGGTGTATGCCGGTGGACAGATGCGCGATCAGGTCATCGGGCGCGTCACTGCGCCGGATCCCGCAAGCGAGGAGTAGTTGTCGTTCATGCAAAGATTTGGAAACTCTCACGAAGCTGGCTCGCCGGCCGTGGTCGGCGTCATGATCGGACTGCTCGCGCTGGGCTGTCTGCAGGCCGCGACCGGAGAAGATGCGGGCGTGCCCGCGGGGGCAGCGGATGAACTGGGCCTCGGGCCATTGGAGGAAGTCGAGTTCTGGGAGAGCCGCCATAAGGAGCTTGAGCTGGAGATCGTGAAGAGGGGGCAGGAGCGGAAGAAGTCCCGGGCGGATTTGATGAAGCAGCGAGAGAACGTGGTCAAACTACAGCGCGAGGCGATGACGTCCGACGAGGAAATCAAGAAATTGCATAGTCAGGTCGAGACGCTCAAGCGCCGCGTCAAAGAGGCGGAGGCGGAACTCCAGCAGAAGCTGAACGAGATTCCCGGCATTCGAGAGGGAACCGAGGGGCAGACCACCG
Organism: Verrucomicrobiota bacterium; assembly: GCA_027623315.1. Lineage (GTDB taxonomy): Bacteria > Verrucomicrobiota > Kiritimatiellia > CAJWTS01 > CAJWTS01 > JAQBYD01. The sequence goes on from JAQBYD010000005.1 coordinate 28,841, forward strand.
GCGCGCGTCACACGCGCGATCTTGACGCGCAATGGAGAGAATTGTATGTGGAGAAGCGCACGGTTTGGGAAAAGTTGGTCGCCGCGAAAAAAAGGGCGGCTGATGCGAAGAAGGCATCCGAGGTTGCGGGAGCGCAGTAGGCTGAGAGATTCGACAAATCCGGGACGCCCAGGCGGGGTCTCTGAACTAGCTTTCGATGAGGCACGCAGAATTTTATGAGCAGATCCATTAGCAGGGACAAGATCATCGCCGCAGTGATGGGACTCGTGCTCGTGTCATGTACGGCGGCGCTGGGGATTGATCGGCACGCGGAATCGGAGGGGCATTTCCTTTTTGTGTCTCCCGATAGTTCTGCGGTGCAGCAGATTCCGTTCACGACGGTCGTGGCTCGCGCCGAGATTGCGCGTGGGTTTACCGGGTTGAGCGTGCGCTGGCATGCCGACCGCGGGGTGCCTTCATCGATTTCCGGAGAGGATTTATTGGCGAGCGTCGGAGACGCGCCGGGCGCGACGCCGTCATCTGACGCGATCACCTTACTCACCGAGTTGGAGGAGCTTTACGGCATCCAGGATGCAAATCAGGAATTCGAGGTCGAGAGGGTTTCCGTGTCTTCGGACGGCTGTCACCATGTCCGCCTGCGCCAACTGCATCAGGCTGTTCGCGTCGCGGGCGCGTCGCTCATCGTTCATTTCGGTGCCGATGGCAAGGCGCGCCGTGTCAACGGCCGCTATCGCCCCATACAGAACGTGCCGTCGATCCCACGGCTGACCCCGGATCAGATCACGCAGATTGCGCAGAAAAATCTGGCCGCGATTGGATTGGGTGGCGGTGTGCTGGCTAAAGCGCCCGCGTTGTGCGTCTGGGCGAGTGCCCCGACGCCATTTCTCGCTTATGAGCTGACGATTTCCCGAGCGGCCGCCGGTGGAATGCCAGAGAAATGGCGTTATGTCATCGACGCATTGACGGGCGAGGTGCGCGTGCGATTCAACGACATCAAGCATGTTGACCCGCCGTCGGAGTTTAGCGGGACTCCCGCGACGATCAGCGGAGAGGTCCTCGCGGGAGAAGGCGGCGCGGTGACGGCCATCGCAGGCTGGCGTGAGAACACCAGCGTTCACTACCTGACCAGCTTCTCGAACCTGTGGCAGGTGCTCAACGCGGGGAGCGAGGTCATATACAGCGACGGGGACACCTACGCTTTTCGTCCCACAAGCGACTGGGGCGCTAGCGACCCGGTAGAGATGTCCGCCGCGGTGAATGTCAATTCGGTTCAAACCTATTTTCGCGACATCCATGGACGGGACAGTTACGACGATTTCGGGACGATGATACCGGCGCTGGTCCATTTCGGTGTGAGCTTCGTGAACGCCTTCTGGGACGGAGAGAGCATGGTCTTCGGCGATGGAGATGGCATCGCGGCGAATTCGCTCGCCGTGCTTGACATCACCGGACATGAGTTAAGTCATGCCGTCACGGAGTACAGCGCTAACCTGATCTACGCCTACGAATCGGGCGCCTTGAACGAGTCGTTTTCAGACATCTTCGGCGCGTTGATAGAATTCTACGCACAACCCGATGGACGGGCCAACTATCCCGACGCCGTGCCGGGCACGGCCGACTGGTTGATGGGCGAAGACACATGGCTGGAATCGACCGCGTTGCGCGATATGCGTAATCCGGGCAGCACCGAGACGCTTTCGGAGGGGAGTCAACAGCCCAGCCGGTACCTGGGCACGGACTGGTTCGAAGGGGCGGGAGACAACGGCGGTGTCCACTTCAATAGCGGAGTTCAGAATTTCTTCTTCTACCTATTGGTTGAAGGAGGGGCCGGCGACAATGATGGCCTCGCCTATGACATCGATGGGGTCGGGCTTTCGGCGGCGGAGCAGATCGCGTATCTGACCCTTACGGAGTATCTCTTCCCGAGCGCGGAGTATGCTGACGTTGCCGAGGCATGGATCGCGGCGGCGGAGGAACTGGATGAGCAGGGCGTCACAACCAATGCGTCCTTCGCTGCAATCGAAGCCTGGGCGGCATGTGGTGTTCTCGAACTGGGGATCTGCACGCCGCCGGAGGGCTTCTCTGCCGGTCTGGATCTCAATTCCTACGAGCTGTTCCCGACATCGAAAGTCTACACGCTCACGAATCCGACAGACACGAACCTGTACTGGGGCATCACGACGGCCGACCCGTGGGTTACCGTTTCGGAGACTGGGATCCTCCAGGCAGCGTTCACCATGACGAACGTCACCGTCGGCCTGGATTATGACATCATCACGAATTTCCCGGCCGGCCTCTATACGAGCGAAGTCGTATTCGCCAACGACGTACTGGATACGCGCACCTTCGAGCGGCCCGTCGTCGTGCGAGTCGGCGAGAATTACAGGTTTCAATCGGGTGTCATGGATTGGGTAGATCCTTCTGCCGGGGGACACGTGCTTATCGTGCATGTCCCAAACGAGGATGCGATCACGATTCCGACGGCGTTTGATCTCTCGTACTACGGTGAGACGTTCACGAATCTGCACGTTGCCAGGGAGGGGCTGATAGGACTGCTACCCGAGCCATCGCGCGGGGTGGAGAATGAGGATTTGCCGTCATTGCTGATGCCCGACGCCCTGATCTGTCCGTACTGGGACGACTTGGCCAGCCACCACTTACCTGGAGCGGTCTACTACGGCGTCGTGGGGTCGCCACCCAATCGGGCGATGGTCATCTCGTGGCTGACCGTTCCGCACGCTGCGGATTCGTCCGAGCGGTTCTCGTTCCAGGTGCTGATTCACGAGGCGGTCACGAACGAAGAAAACGACATTACGTTTCAGTATCTTGACTGTCGGCAGGACAATGCTGCCATCGGCGGCGGCCGTAGCGCGACGATCGGCCTTGAAGACCAGGGCGGTGTCATGGCCCGGCGCGTGTCCTTCAACGGACAGGTGCCGATCGCCAACGATGACGCCATACACTTCAGCACGTCTCTGGCACCGGACGTCGTCGACCCGACCGGGCGTTTCGCTGTGCATCAATATGCGCAAGGCTCTGTAACCTTCGAGCTGCGTTTTAACGAATTCGTGCGAGGACTGGAGCTCTCGGACTTCACCCTCACCGGATCTGCGCCCGGGGCCACTATACAGAGTGTGTCGCATGGAGGATCGCGATACCTTGTCGATGTGGGCGGGATTAGCGGACTCGGAAGCGTGATCATCTCGGTCAATGCAAGTGCGGTGACCGACTTTTCCGGGAATCCCAACCCGGCGGTGGGTCCGTTCATCTTCGTGGTGCCCCTCGTGCAGTCGGTGTTCTTTGATGATATGGAGCAAGGCGTGGGGGACTGGCTCGCCCAGGAGGAGGATGTCACCGAGATTATAAGTTCCGGATGGGAGTGGGGGCCTCCGACAGGGATCGGGGGGCCGCCATCCGCTTACAGTGGCGCTAGTTGCTGGGGCGTCTACCTTGGCGACGGCGGCACCTACAGTAATTTCGCGAATACATGGCTGCAGGCTCCACCGCTTCACGTGGGTGACGATCCTTCGGTCGAATTCCGGCTGTGGAAGGATACCGAGGCGGGCTATGACTTTCTGTATGTTGAAGTCTCCAAGGGCCAGGGCTGGGACCGCGTCGCTGCTTTCAGTGGATACTCCGGTGCCTGGCAGTTGATACAACTCGAATTGGATGAAGATACCTATGCGAACGAGACGATTTATGTTCGATTCCGCTTGGTGGCGGACGCATCGCTCAGCTTCTTCCATGGCGCCTACGTGGATGACTTTGCGATCCAGAGCCGTCGCGCGGATGGACTGTGGGTGCAGGCATACCTTCCGTTAAATGCGGCGCCCTCGACGATTAACCCCATCGGATTCACGCTATACAATACATCCACGCAGACATTCCCGGATGTGCAGGCACACGTCAGTACTCTCAATACCGGCGCGAGCGTGCCGGGCCTTGATACGATCGACTACGGTGATCTCCTCGCCGGAGCGCTGACGAACGGCTCCGGCACCGTGAACCTTTCGCTCGCGGATGCGTCCCAGTTTGTTGGCCCGACCGTATTCCTGGTCTATTCCGTCACGAGTTCCGCGGGGTACGCCGCGACGCAATTCCTGCCGTTCGAGGTGATCGGGATTCCGTTTACCGTCGGTGCGCATGTCCTGAGGGCGAGGTCATCCGGCAGCGTCAGCGATTGGCAGGGGGAGCCCCTGCAGGGCAATGGCGGTGTCGGGTCTGCAGTCTTCCAGCTTATCGGCGCCGGCAGCAACGGGTCGCCCGACCCACCGCGCGCGGACGGCGGCGTAACCGGCGACGATGCGCTCCTATACAGTGTGTCACCATTGTCCGCGATCGGGCGCTTCGGAGAGGGCGCCGGCATCCCGGAGGATGAGGGGCAATTCTCCAAGATCTTCCACCATAATCTTGGCAGTGGCTCCAAGGTGTTTGTTCGGGCGTGGGACGGAGCCAGCTTTCTCGGATCGGTCGCCTACGGCGATTCCAGCCGCTTCACACTGACCGGGGAGTCCTTGCTGGAGCATGATTTTGGCTCTTGGAATGTGATTAATCCAACCGATGATCTTCGCGACACCAATGGGGACGGTGTGCCGGACAGTTACTATATTGCGGCTGGCCAGAATCCGTTTGCGTCCGGGGGTCTCTCGCTGGTGTGGGCGCCCTCTCCAGGATCGAGTGTGGTCAGTGGCTTGTCCAGACCTGGGCGTGTTGCCGCCACCGCTACGCACGTCTACATCGCGGATACGCGTCACGACCGCGTCCTCGTAGCCAGTCTTTCACTGGATACGATCATTCAGAGCTATGGTTCGTTCGGCACCGGCGACGGGCAGTTCGCTTGGCCCGAGGGTTTAACATACGATCCCGCCAGTGGCCGACTGTACGTCGCTGACACAAAGAACGATCGGGTCGTGGCCCTCAATATCAGTGGATCGGGGCTGCTCTCGTTCAACTTCGCCTTTAACGGTACCGCGAGTCCGGTGGGGGCACTGAATACCCCTTACGATGTGGCCACGGATTCCTCGGGCAACATCTATGTTACGGATACGGACAATAACCAGATCCAGAAGTTCAACAAACTGGGCGAGTATCTGGATTCGGCCGGCGGATACTATAAGCCGAGCGGAATCGCCGTCGACAGCGCGGATCGTGTGATTGTCGCGGATACGGATCACCACCAGGTGAAAGTTCTGGACACCGATCTGGACAGCATCATTACCTTCGGCAGCCTCGGTACGGCGATCGGCGAACTGCAGCGCCCGATCGGTATTGGCATCGGTATCGGCGACCGCATCTACGTGGTTGAACAGGTTAATCATCGCATTCAGATCTTTAGCGCCGCACCGACCCCGACCTCGCTGGGCGCGTACAAGCCTCCCAGCGGCGCACACGGCGGTGGCGACGACGAGTTGCGCCTTCCGCAGGGCGCCTGGCCCGTTCTCACCGGTGATCGGCACCTCGTGTATGTCGCTGACTCGTGGAACGATCGGGTTAAGTGCATGGAACTGATCACGGATGGCGATCAAGACGGTATGGAAGACCTCTGGGAGGACCGGAACGGTCTGGACAGCACGATCGACGACTCGCTCCTCGACAAGGATCTGGACGGAGTCAGCAACGTCGGCGAGTACCGCTTCGGCTCCGATCCCGACAACCCGACGTCGTTCCCCTTCTCGACGGATGGTGGCAACGAGCAGTTCTTTGTCCGCGCGGTGGCACTTGGCGCGGGTGGCTCCGGTCATGCGGCCGAGGGCAGCCGCGGCGTCGTATTCAGCTTTGACGCTTCCGAGAGCGGCATCTACGAGATCCAGCATTGCGACGACATTGCCGGCGGCGCCTGGAACGCCGGAACGCTCGTCTACGCGGATGCAGACGGCGTGATTACCGTGACCAATTCCGTGCCGAACTCGAGCCGTTTCTTCCGTGTTCGGTGGTTGAATCCGTAATGAGTCAAGCCTTGGTCAAATCCATGCACAGTGGCAGCCCCAAAGTAGAAGCGGCGTCCCGCCGCTTTCCAGCACTCATATCAGGACTCATATCAGCACTCATGGCGCGTTCCGTGAAAGAAAGCGGCGGGACGCCGCTTCTACTTTGGGGCGAAGCTCGGACACTTGGATGGTTCGGGACCGCACTTCTCGTGACCGCGTTGCTTGTACCACCCGCCAGGGCTATCGCCGAAGACACGGCGACCACCCCTCCGCCCACGCGCACTTTCAACGACGTGAAGGACCAGTTGAACGCCATGGTTGCGGAAGAGCGCGAGTCCGTGAAGAAGAGCCGCGAGATGGTCGCCGGGATTTCACGATTGGGCGTCCGCGAGTTGAAAATTCGCGACCGGATCCTGGCGGCGGACCCGCAGTTGAAAGCGCTCAGCAAGAGTGGCGGCGACGCCGAATCCGGGCAAGAGCGCGGTTCGCGTGAGAAGATTCTCGAGCGCCGCCTGCGCGAGAAGAGCGAAGTGTTGGCTTCGATGATGGATGAGAAACAGGCCCTCATCGACGAACATGCGAAGCTCCAGCTCAAGATTAACGACCTGAGACAGCAGAAAGACTCTCTTTTTGAAGAGGTGCGTCCGAAAGGCCCCGAAAAGGCGGCGGGAGCCTCCAACGCTAAGCCTTGAACCGTCAGCCCTGAACTTATGCTTGAAAACGCTCGAGGTTCTGGTATTTGAGCTCTCTTACATGGCAATTTTTCTCAGAATTGGTGCATAGATCACCACCCGGCGGCAACTGGTATATAGAGAGCAAGATAGGTCTGTAGGGAAATTCGCAATCTTGAGATAGCATGAAATTTGATACAAAGACTACCATCGCGATGGTTGCGGTGCTGCTTGGCTTCAGCAGTGCCCAGGTGCATGCACTAGAGACGATCTCGCTGAGCGCCAACCCATCCAGCGGGGGTGATGTCTCAATCATCAATATTTCTGACGGCTCTGCCTCCGGGCAGGGCTACTTTGTGCAGGACACCAGCGCCACGGCCAGCGACACGATCAATATCGAAGCGATTGCCGCCGCCGGTTTTTCGTTTGTTCGTTGGAATGTGATTCTGGGTTCGGGCATCATCTCGAATGCTAACGAGAGTATCGCGAACCTTACGTTCCTCGCGGATGGCGCAAATCACAGCATCCAGGCCCTCTTCGAGCTCACGCCCGCAACGATCATTGTCAGCGCGGACGGCACGCCGCCGAACGGCTCGGTCCTCATCGAAAATATCAGCGAGGCATTGATCGTGGGCCCATCGAATACGGTTCAACTGATTGATGTAGATATCGGTGAAGTCATTCGCGTCACGGCCTTTCCGTCCAACGGGTTCGTCTTCTCCCAGTGGACCGGGCTCACTCCATTTTCCGGTGAGCCCAACCCCGCTACGTTTAACGGTGACGGGAACAACTACAGTTTCACGGCCGTCTTCGTGCCGGTGCCCCCGAGCCAGGTGCAGTATAACATTATCTCGGTGAACTCCCTGGGCGAGACGGTCGGTGATCCTCAACCGCATGTCGGTCTGGCGCTTGTGGATGAAGACTCCTTCCAGAGTGCCAGCGTAACGTCGCCGCACCCGGACCCGACCGAGCCGGAGGGCAAGCGTTCGGTCGTGAATGGCTGGAGCGCGATTGGATCAGCCCCGGCGGCCGGCACCGGTGACAACGTGCCGCAGTTTCAGATCACGGCGGATACGGTGGTGACCTGGAGTTGGACCCTGCAGTTCGGTTTGACGCTTACGGTTGATGGTAACGGCACGGCCGTCGCTTCGCCCGGTGCGATCGACGAGAACTGGTATACAGAAGGGACCGTCGTCTCGCTAGAGGCCTTCGCCGATGCCGGGGAGGAATTTCAGTTCTGGGGTGGCGATATCAACAGCCTGCAGCCGACGGCGAGCGTCGTCATGGCTTCAAGCAAGGACGTGACGGCCGTTTTTGGCGCTCCTCTAGATCGCGACGGCGACGGCATGCCCGACGGTTGGGAGGATAAACATGGTCTGGACCCGCTGAACGCTGACGGCCTCGAAGGTGCTTTCGGCGACCCGGACGGCGATGATCTTCCCAATATCCAGGAGTACTTCATCTCGCTCGATGTCACCAACGCGCTTTTTGAGATCAGTCCGGTCAATGCGGACAGCGACGGGGACGGGATGGATGATGGATACGAAGCGCTGTTTATCGGTTCATCGAGTAACTCCGGCGCCTCGATCAATAGTATAGCACCGGTTTCCATCATCGGGGAGAACGGTCCCAGCGGCAATCCTGACGGCGACTTTCTATGGAATACGCAGACTGGATACGAAACCGAGATCGGACTGCAGAATCTTCAGGAATACCTCGGCCCGGACGGGATCGCTCCGGGTATCTTTACGAACATTACCGTCGGCCTCAACAGCGGGCGTATTGTGAACAAGCGGGTGGAAAATCCGGATGACAGTGACCCTGCCGATCAGAGCTTCTCCAATACAACGGATTCTGAGATCGGCGGCACAGGTCTGCTCGAGGGTGACGGCTTTGACGATGGCTTCGAGTACTCGTGGGACCAATGGCAGGCCGTGCATGGTGGCGATCCGGTATTCGACCCTCTCAACCACCGCGTTCCGGATCGCTTCGGCGAACCGGCACTGCCGCTTTCAGTCGCCGTGCACGACTTCAACGGAGACGGGTTTCTGGACATGGCCGTCGCCAATTCCGGGCAGGAGACGGTGACCATTCTGCCGGGCATTGAAGGTGGTGGGTTTGAGGCCGTTGCGATGACCATCGACGTTGGCGCGACGCCCGTGGCCCTGGAGCAGATCGATGCGGATGGTGTCGGAGATTCGGACGATATCGTGGTCGTGAACCAGGGCGACAACACTGTCTCGATCCTGATCCACAGCAACGAGCTTTTCTACCTCGACCCGACTGATTATCCGGTAGGCGGGACGCCCACCGCGCTTGTCGTCGCTGATTTTAATGATGACGGCAAGGATGACTTTGCCGTCGCGAACGGCGCGGGTAACTCGGTGTCGGTGTATACGAATGTCGGTGATCCAGAGGGAACGTTCGCCTTGTCCGATACGGTTGCCGTCGGGAACAATCCATCATCGCTCGACGCCGGGGCGGTGTTCAGCGAGGTGGATTCGGGAACGAACGATCTCGTCGTAGCCAACGCTGATGACGACAGTGTCTCCGTGCTTCAGAACAACGGAGATGCGACCTTCACGGTATTCGGCTCGTTCCCGGTTGGCGACGATCCGCGTAGCATCGTGTTGCGTGCGTTCGAGGGAGGCACATTCGTTGGCGAAGATTTGGTTGTCGATCCGATTAATGACGTGGCCGTAGCCTGTTTCGGATCGGATGATGTACGCAGTTACCGCGGCGACGGCGCCGGGGGCTTTACGGCTGAAACCATCGCTTTCATCGGTGAGAATCGCGGCCCGCGACATCTCGCGAGCGGCCACTTCAACTCGGAGATCCCGACGCCGAACTTCGACCTCGACCTCGTCGTTGTCAACCAACGCGTCGACTCGGCGAGTACCCTTCTCGGCTCTGCGCTGGATCATGCGTTCTTTCTGGCGTTTACCGTAGACACCGGACCGACGCCGGTGTGGGTCGAGGTCATTGATCTGAACGGTGACGGGCTCGATGACGTGGTGATTGTCACGCGTGACAACGATACCGTCGCGACATACCTTGGCGGCGGCGATTCCACACTCTCGGCCCTGAACGTCTTTAACACGGCCGACCGGGTCACAGACCGGCGCTTTAACCCGGGTGACATTCACACGCTTCCACCCGATTTTGGCCGGTCGGACTATGATTTGCAGTACAATCCGGAGACCGGTGGCGTGGGTCAGTGGCTGTCTGATGATTTGGAGTACAATGCCTGGAACTTGGCGACGAATTCCATTCTGCGAACGGACTTTCCGAATCGCCGACGCTGCTCGCATCCATTTTTCTGGGACGCTGATTTCGACCGCATGCCAGACGGATGGGAAATGGCTTTTGGGTATGATCCGTGGGACCGCGATACGGACGACAATGCCCCGGACGACGGGGATGAGAATCCCGACGGGGACTGGTTCGCCCAGACGGTCGCTACCAACGATCTCACCGGTGAGGCCGAGACGATCTACCACCACGACGTTTTGCTGGCCAACGATTTCAACCCCTTCACCGGGTATGGGTGGCTCTTACCTACGCTCGCCGCTGCCGGGCCCGATACGGTTCAGTATGTGAACTATGAAGAGCTGATCGGCCCACGCCGCATGGCTGCCATAACCGCGAATGACCCGGATGATACGGCGACACATCCATTGAAGGTCGACACCGACGGTGACGGTATATGGGACGGGTGGGAGTGGTACGTTGGACTGGATGCCCGGGTGGCCGGGGACCAGGAATCTGATCGAGACGGGGACGGTCTGATCGATCTCGATGAGTTCCGCAGCTTCAACACCTCGTCCAACAACCAGGCGGCGCTGACCCCACTCGTGGAGTGGGGCAATAAGATCGCCCCGACGGATCCGTTTGATGGCGACACCGACTGGGATCAGGTAGGTGATGGCGGTGAGCGCGCGGCGTTTAACTTTGCCGCGCTCGATGGGAAGTTCAACCCGGTGGTTGACGAAGACACCGGGGAAGTCACCTACTTTCACTTTACCGGCGGAGGACTGAATCCCACGACCGCAGACACCGACGGTGACTTTTTGCCCGACGCATGGGAAGTGCGCTATGCGGGGGCTCCGGGCGGTACGGACGAAGTAGCGGCTATCGAAGGCGGCATGGATGGGACCGGCGCTGACGCCCTGACCGATTCCGATGGGGATGGCCTGCTCAACTACCAGGAGTACATGATCAGTGCGGTCTATCACTGGCAGCGCGCGTACAACAGCGGAGCCGCGGCCTGGACGCCCAATCGGGGCCTCTACGGCTACGAGCCGTATGACTTCTTCGATCCGGCTCTGTCAGACGGAGGCGAGGTCTTTGTGGGGCCGGGCGGGCGCGCACCAAAGACCTGGGACCCGCACTTCATGGTCAACGCATTTGTCCCCTTCACCTTCGTGACGGGCGTTCCGCCTGAATTGTGTTTCTCCTCGACGGACCCGCGCGACATCGACAGCGACCTGGATGGGATGGATGACTTCTGGGAGGTCTTCCACGGCTTGAATCCGATATTCGGCGTTGAGGATGTGCTGGCGAGCAAGATCCTGTGCCCAATCCGCATCATCGTACCGCCGCCACTCACGCTCGCCGATATCGATGTGCGCATCTCCCCGTGGGTGTCGGGAAGACCCTTTATCGATGTCGATCAAGACGAGATCGGCAATATCTACGAAGCCGTCGTGCCCGATTCCACCGTGCCGCCGCCGTTTCATCACACCGATCCAAGCCCTTTCTGGATGACAGATACCAGCGATCCCGAGAGTCATGTCAATCTATACTACTGGCTGGGCAATACGTTCGGATTTCCGGTTGACTGGTGGTTCTGGGATACGCCGGGCCAAGCCTTCCCGATCCCGATTGCAGCACCGACGTACCTGTTCAGCTTCGAGATCAATGAGGGATTCGACACCGATAACGACAATATCGCGGACATCGCTGAGATTGTGGGTCAACCGACCTCGCCGGGAGCCACCGATCCCCAGTCGAGCGAATCTCCCATCAAGCGGCGTGCGATGTATCTGAACGGCAACGCCCTGGTGAGGACACGGCATGACTACTTCCAGGAGCCCGAGGATCTGCGCACCTTCAGTGTGGAGTGCTGGTCGCGATCCGAGAATCCGGGGGCGGGACACCCGCAGATTCTGGTCGAACGTCCTATGAACGTTTTGAACCTTAATGTGATGGACTTTTCGCCGGGCATCCGTGCCAACTTCCGCATAGGATTGAACGAGAACGGTGCGCCGTTCGCCTTGTATCACGGCTCAACAAAGGACATCATATTCGTTGTGGCGCAGGCGTCTCCCGCCTTCACCCCGCTCGCGAATGAGTGGTGTCACATTGCTGCGACCTATGGCGGATCGGTGCAGAGCAACGGTTTCTGGGTGGGCAAACTCACGCTGTATGTGGATGGGGAGATCGCCGCGCAGACCCCTTCGTCTGAGATTCCTGTTAACGGTTGGTTCGGCCCCCTGTCGGAGGACTTTCTCGACGTGGGATTCATCGTTCCCGCTCCAATCGTGATGGGTGCTGAAGACAGAAATCCCAGTGGGTGGATCGATAACGAGCAGGCGTGGATCGGCGTCCCGCGAGGGCTGAATAACGAGGCCGTGAATGGACCGCCGGCACCTACAAATTTCTTCCAGGGATGGATTGACGAGGTCCGAATCTGGGACGGCGAACTGACCCAGATAGAGGTTCGCTCCAATATGATGAACCGTTTCACGCGAGCCGACGTGATGAAGCACGTCATTGATCTCGGGGAAGTGAACACGACAAACAACATCTTTACTTTCGTCATGACCAATCTGCTCTATTCCTTTGGTTTCGATGACCTTCCAGACCCGGATCACAGCCCCGTGGCCCCGGACGGATTCGCGTTTCTCAATGGTCGGCCGACAGATCACATCAATGTGCGGTGGTGGGGGCAGTCCGCTCTGCGGTCTACGGCATACGACGAGTATCGCTACATCCCGTGGCTTGAGAACAAGGTGAATCATTTTCCGCGGACGCCTCCGCATGATACGGCGACGATCGCGGGTCTGGTCAGCAATGTTTTTCTCAATAACGCTGAACCCTATGGCTTCCGCTATCTACATGGCATTCGCTATGGCCTGGAGCACAACATCTGGCAGGCGGGGAGAGCCGGGGTATTCGTAACCACCTTCGATGACCGCGCCGAATTCAATGACGCACTGCCGCTGCTTGACGCCGAAGCCGACGAGGACGTCGAGATGTGGGACGGCGGTGGAGCGCCCTTCACGGATCCCTTTGACTCCGATGGCGACGGACTACCTGATGTGTGGGAAGAGACGTTCGGTCTCGATCCGCTCAACCCGAGCGGGGACAATGGTGGGAGTGGAGACCAGGATAACGACGGCCTCGACAACCTCGCGGAGTACCTTGCGGGAACCAGCCCCACCCAGTTCGATAGCGACGGCGATGGCATCGTGGACTATTTCAGCCGTTCCGGGCCGGGCGAGCTGACCTTCGGCGAAATCTTTGATGACGGCGATGGAATTCCGGATGCATTCGAAGAACTGTTCCCCGGACCTGCGCCCACGACTGGCCAGCCTGGTCTGGATCCGTTCGCTTACGATGCGCATCTTGACCCGGACGAAGACGGCTGGAGCAATCTAGGAGAGTACCTGGGGGCAGGAACTCTGGTGCTTGACCCGATTACTGGATTCGTTGTACTGGCCCCCACGAGCACCGATCCGCTTAATCCCAACTCGTTCCCGCTTCCGAGCTTACAAGTGATTCTGACGGCAACCGGAACGCTGCCGGCAGGAACGACAACGATCATTGAATTTTATACGGATGAACGAATGGACGGCCTGCCGGTGGCGCGCCTTAATATCGCCGACAACATCGCTTCGATCACCACTTCGCTGATGGACGAAGGGCACCTCTATGAAGGCAAGCACTGGGTCATCGCGTTCAATGACGCGAATGGAAACGGTGTTCTCGATCCCGACGAATATGCGGGGATACCCAAGGAGCTGCCGTTTGTTGGACCGGGTGCAACGGTCCTTCTCACCATCCATATGACGAAGGAACTGCCGGGATACGGACGATTCTTCTGGGCGGGCGCATCTGCCGAATCGAATACGACCATTCGCATCAACAACCTCAGCGTAACCGGAGGACCCCTGGTGATCCAACGCAACGTCCTCGGGCCGCGCTCCTACTTCCACGAGGGCGATCATTGGCTGGAAGGGATGTTTGGATTGCCGATTGGATCGTACGTCGTAAATCCGATGATTGGCGGCGTCGTGAACGCATCGAATCGCACCTTTTTCAGCGTGACTTGGTTGCCCCCTGACACACCGGTGCTGATTGCCCCACGGGGCGCAACGTTCGAATTCGTTGAGAATGAGTTCGTTTTTGAATTGGATCCGGAGAATGCCGCCTCGTATGACCTCCAGATCTCAAACACGGTCAGCGGTGAGATCGTGCTGAATACCACCATGCCGACGCACTACGTGGACGACGAATTTCTCGGCGCTCCCAGCGTGTACCGCTGCACCATGCGTTTCTATCCGGATGAGTGGGCCAACGCAGCCTATTGCTGGCGCGTGCGTGCACGAAATCCAGGAACCCCGGTGGCAGGCGACTTTACGAGCGGCTTCAGCGCCTGGGAGACCTTCCTACTCAACATTGAGGACGAGGGGGATAGTGCATCTCAGATCAACGGGACGGTCGTGTACTATGGATCGATCAGCGGTGGTAACACCGGCGGCGTTCCGAACGAAGATCTTTCCATCATCGTGGAGGCGCACCGCAACGCGACCTTCACCGGACTCCCCACAGGGCGCGACTCGTTCATCGGCTCTGTGGATTCAGATGACCGGCCTGGTGAGCAGGGAGACTTCAAGCTCAAGGGCCTGCGCCAGGGCGACTACTTTGTCGTGGCCTATATCGACTCCAACGGAAACGGTAAGCTGGACGGATTCGAGTCATTCGGGTTCAGCAAGGATTACGTCTTTGCCAGCACGTATCGACCGCGCCTGGTCGAATTGAGTGGCACCGGAGCGGCCCTGGTCCAAGGGCTCAAGATTCTTATTTTCGATCGTGACCTCGACGATGACGACCTTCCGGATGGCTGGGAGTGGCAGCACCTCGCCCAGTTCGGATACGATGGTCTGGATGACCCCAATGGCGACAATCTGGATCTTATCGACGAGTACAAAACCGGGGCAGATCCGAATGTCTTCGATACGGATGAGGACGGGCTTACCGATGAGTTCGAGGTCCTGATCGGCTCCAATCCAACCCTTGCAAACTCGGACGAGGACAACGATGGGGTGCCGACCGTTCTCGAGATCGGATGGGACAGCAACAATGGATACAATCCGTTTGATGCGAACTCGCATGGCCCCGCGGGAACGGACCTGGACATTCATAATCCGGACACCGATGCAGATGGCGTTAACGACCTTCTCGAAATTGCCGCCGGCTCGGATCCGCTGGATGGGCAGGATACCGGCAGCGTGTATATCAAGCGCGTGACAGTCGATGATGCCGGTAACCCCGTGCTGGAGTGGGATTACTATGCAAATAATCGATCCATGAACATTACCTGTAAGGTCATGTGCAGTTCCAACCTGGTGGAGTGGACAACCGCGCCCGGGGGAAGTGAAGTGATGGACGGTGATTCCACCGGTTCAACCGCCTACACCAATACGGCCGCGAATCGCTGTTTCTTTAAGCTTGATCTATCGGTCGATCTCGACCAGCAATAATGGCCTCGACATGACGCCGTGGTAGTGATACACCACAGCCTCCGACACCGAAAAACTGCGCCCCGGCATATCGGCGCGCCGATACTAAGGAAAAACAACTGCTATGAAGAAACTCGGATCATTGGGTGCGCTCCTCGCCGCAATCATCGCCATGGTTGGCTGCGAGGGCTGGGAAAGCGGAAGCGACGTGTTCACCTGGGACGACAGCTTCGCATTCGCGAACTTCAACGGCCTCTACCGTCCCGTCGACAGCTCCACGATCGTGTTCGGTTTCTCGGCACAGTCGAGCTTTACGTCGGATACCAATGCGACGCCGACAACCATTGAGAACGCCGAGACTACCCTGGCCCAGGGGGACGGCAGCAGCATCTTCTTCGCTAGCTCCGATGAAGGGTTCATTATGTCGCCAGTCGTGTTGGCGTCATCGGTGACAATTGACGCCGGCGGATTCGAGATGCAGGACGATGGTGAGGGCAACCTAAGCGCCGACGACGGATCGACGGGTACGATAGACTACACCACGGGCGGCTGGACTCTATCATTCGTCGCACCTCCCGCGAATGGCGTGCAGATCATCGCGACCTACACCTTCTCCCCGAGCGGCGTGATCGGCACCTCCGGCAGCGGAGGGAGCGGTAGTGGAATCGATCCCGACACGGCGCCGGGCTCCGACGACGCACTGCCGACGAGCGGCAATATTGTGACCTTTATCCTTCGCCAGACGGGCAACCTGCTCACGATAATCGATAGCAATGGCGACTCGTACAACGGCCAGATGGAGTCGCTCGACTTCACGCGCAGCAGTGCCAATCCGAATATCACGATCGCGACGGATGGCCCGATCGTCGGTCAGGCGACCATGCATGGCGTGTCACAGGGCGTCGGAGTGACCATGTTCCTCACGCTCAACGGCACCCTCTTCCAGGACAACTTTGCCGACCGCATCATCCAGGGCACCTGGGTCCAGGAGGACGGACGCACGGCCGACATTTTTGGCGCCGCGCCCACGGTGACTGTCATCCAGGACACCGTTGGAACCGGGACGAACAATACGGCGAACACGACGACCCAGTAGCATGTACACGATTAGGCCTGCGCCGCCGCCGTGGGCCGCGACACACCTGCCCGCTGGACCGCAAAGAGCGTGTGGCCGCCATTTGTTCTGGTAGGAGTTTCGCCGGAATGTCAGACTGGGACCGTCAAGACCCCCTCCAGTGAAATGAAAGTCAAAGACTTTGATGAACTAGCATACCCGCGGCGTCGCCCGTGGTGGATCCTCCTGCTGTTGGTGGTGGTCGTCGCCTTCTTCGGGCTGCGCCGCAAGAATGCGGACGAGCCGAATCAGCCTGGGCCCCGGGAGGAGATCGCGGATGTCGAGGCCGTGGCGAACGAACCCGCCGCAGAGCGTCCGGTCCACAGCGAGCCGAAAGCCGCACCGCCCGCGCCGTTACCTACGGGCGACCTCAATGAACTAATCGCAAGAGGGGATTCCAGCCTGGCGGCGGGTGAACTCTCCGAAGCACGCGCAGCGTACGTTGCTGCACTTCGTCGGTGCCGCAACGCCTCCCTTCGCAGGGAGATCGAGGATAGACTCGGGCCGGTGCATGTCGACCTGGTCATGAATCCTCACATGATGCCCGAGAAGGTCCCGTACGTGGTGCGTCCCGGCGATTCGGTCGACCGACTGGCCAAGAAATACGGCGTGACGAAGGACTTGATTATCCAGAGCAATCGAATCGCCAACCCGAACCTGATCAAGGCCGGGGATCAGCTTCGAATTCTGAAGGCGAAATTCAACGTGACCGTGAGCAAGTCACGCAACGATTTGCGGGTCGAGATGAATGAGCGATTCTTCAAGCGATACCGCATCGGAACCGGTGAGTTCGGCAAGACTCCCGTCGGTACCTTCGTGATCGACCTCAAGCAGACGAATCCGGACTGGTGGGCGAAGGGTAAACGCGTACGGTTCGGCGAAAAGGAAAATATTCTCGGTACCCGCTGGATGTCGATCAAGGCATCCGGAGAAACGCCGAAGGTCTCCGGGTACGGGATTCACGGAACGTGGGACGATAGCACCATCGGTAAGGCATTGAGCGCGGGTTGCATTCGCATGCGCAATCCGGAGGTCGAAGAGCTCTACGTGCTCTTGCCCATCGGCACCCCGGTGACGATTAACGAGTAAACCGCGCTTTCTCAATCGGAGATCCCGCGGAGCAGCGGATAACCGGGGAATGCGCTCCGCGCTTGGATTGGGGATCCAGAGAGTGCGACGGAGATCATTCGAGCAACTCTCACTCTCCGAATCGCGAATCCCGCGGAGCAGCGGACGTCCAGGAACGCGCTCCGCGCTCAGATTGGGGATCCACGGAGTGCGCTGTAGCTCCCGAGGATCCAATCGCACTCTCCGAATCCCAATTCCTGCGGAGCAGAGAAGCAGCGGACAACCGGGGAAGCGCTCCGCGCGTAGATTGGGGATCCAGAGAGTGCGACCTGACCGCTTCGACTCCATCGCACTCTCCGAATCCCAAATCCTGCGGCTTGCCCTCCGAAGCAATCCCGCGGCCGCGGGAGCGTAGGAGGGAGCCGCGGCCGGAGGACCCGGGCAGCCTCCGCGCTTGACTTCTCTTGTGCCCCCCAGCACGATTATGCGCTTTCGGATTTAGAGATTATGCATAGCTATAGAACTCATACCTGTGGAGAGCTGCGTGCGGAAGACGTGGGCAAACGAGTGCGTGTTTCGGGATGGGTATTCCACAAGCGCGATCATGGCGGATTACTCTTCTTCGATCTGCGGGACCACTACGGTCTAACGCAAGCCGTCTTCTACCCCGAGCGAGCATTCTTCGACGAGTGCCAGCACATGAAGCTCGAGAGCGTGGTGACCGTGACGGGGGAGGTCGTGAAGCGCGACGACGACACGATTAACCCGAAGATGCCAACCGGCGCGATTGAGGTCGTCGTGGACGAATTTTGCGTGCAGGGACCGGCAGAAACATTGCCCCTATACTTGGCTGGTGACGACGAGGGACCCGAGGAGACGCGGCTCAAGTACCGGTTCCTCGATCTGCGCCGGGAGAGGATGCAGCGCAACATCATCCTTCGCTCGAAGATTATCGCAAGCATCCGGAATCGCATGATCGGGCACGGTTTCAATGAGCTCCAAACGCCGATTCTGACCAGTAGTTCGCCAGAGGGCGCGCGTGATTACCTGGTGCCCAGTCGTGTGCATCCCGGCAAATTCTACGCCTTGCCGCAGGCCCCGCAACAGTTCAAGCAACTTCTGATGGTGGCCGGCTTTGAGAAGTATTTCCAGATCGCTCCGTGTTTCAGGGATGAAGATGCCCGTGCAGATCGATCTCCGGGGGAGTTTTACCAGCTCGATCTGGAGATGTCCTTTGTTGAACAGGACGATGTCTTTGCCGTCGTAGAAGATGTGCTATCGGGAGTGTTCGAAGAGTTCTCGGATCGAACCGTCGACAAGCCGCCCTATCTTCGGATTCCTTACCGGGAAGCGATGCTGAAGTACGGAACGGACAAGCCCGATCTGCGTAACCCGATCGTGAACGTTGACCTCACGGACGTCTTCACCGAGTCAGAGTTCAATGCATTCCGCACGGTGGTCGAGAAGGGCGGCGTCGTTCGAGGTATTCCCGTCAAAAAGATCGCGGAAAAGCCGAGAAGTTTCTTCGACAAGCTTGTCGAGTTCGCGCAAACCCACGGGGCGAAGGGACTCGCATACCTCGTATGGACTTCCGGAGGCGTCAAGGGTCCCATCGCAAAATTTTTGAAACCGGGCGAGCTGGAGGGAATTCAGAAACGCACTGGCAGCGAGGATGGAGACGTGGTTTTCTTCGTCTCGTCCGATGAGAAAAGCGCAGACCGCGTTGCCGGCGAGGTCCGCAACGAGTTGGGCCGCCAGCTGGATCTGCTTGAGAAGGATGTCTTCCGGCTCTGCTGGATCGTCGATTACCCCATGTTCGAACTGGATGAGGAAACCGGCAAGATAGAGTTCTCACACAATCCATTCTCGATGCCACAGGGAGAGATGAAAGCCCTCGAGGAGCAGGATCCGCTGGACGTACTGGCCTACCAGTATGACATCGTGTGCAACGGCATCGAGCTGTCCAGCGGGGCGATTCGGAATCACCGTCCCGAGATCATGTACAAGGCCTTCGATATCGCAGGTTACACGCGTGAGGATGTTGATCAGCAGTTTCGCGGAATGATCAATGCTTTCAAACTCGGGGCACCACCGCACGGCGGGCTCGCGCCGGGAGTCGACCGAATCGTGATGCTGATTGCCGAAGAGGTCAATATTCGCGAGGTGATCGCATTTCCGATGAATCAGAACGCCCAGGACCTGATGATGAACGCACCGAGTGAAGTCTCAGAGAAGCAACTTCGCGAACTGCACCTCAAGCTCGAGCTTCCGAAGGAAGAGAGCGTCGAGCCGAAGTCAGAAGTAGTTAGTGAGAAGTGAGAAGTGGTTAGTCGGAAGTGGTTAGTCGGAAGTCGGGATCTGTTCTGACTACTCACTTCTGACTACTCACTTCTGACTTCCCAATAAGCGGCATCACCCGCTCTTCGCCATCGGCCATCGTCTTAAGCCGGCAGCTCCCCGCGGCTACGTCGTCGGGTCCGATGTAGGCCGCTTCGCGAAAGCCCTTCTTGTCCGCTCGCGAGAAAAACTGTTTGGGCTTCTCGGTGTGTGTGGCGAGGTCAACGGACTGGCCCGCCTTGCGCAATGCGCACGCGACCTCAACGGCCGCGTCGCGCTCGGAATCCGTCATGTAGCCCACGGTCACGTCGCGTGATGGCGAGCAACCGTCGAAGAGGTTTTTCTCCTCAAGCAGATCCGCAATAACGACGTCCCCGAATCCGAGCCCGACAGCGGTCGTCGGTTTGCCGCCTATTTCGGTCAGCAGGTTGTCGTACCGTCCGCCGCCGAAGATTGCGCGGCCCGTGCGCGCTGTGTCGTAGGCTTCGAATACGATTCCAGTATAATAGCCGAGCCCACGAATCACGGAGATGTCGAACTGGATCATACTGGACAGGTCGTAGCGTGAGAGGCGTTCGAATAGCTCGTTGAGGGCATGCACGGCGGCAGAGTCTTCTCCAAGGAGTTGTGCCGCATCGTCCAGCGATTCGACCTCCAGCAGTCTGTTTACGCTGGCGATGGCGCTTTGATCGAGGCCGGCCTGGGTGAGGAAAGGCGTCAAATCGTCAACTTTATCGCGCTTGTCGAGGGCCAGGAAGACGGAGGGATGCTGGTCGGCGGGGATGCCGCTCCGAGCGAGAAGTTCGCCGAGCAAGGCCCGGTGGTTGACCCGAATCCGCACATCGGAGGCCGTGAGTCCCATCATGCCCATCGCGTCGGCGGCGGCCGCGAGCACTTCGACCTCTGCGGTCAAAGCCGGTTCTCCAACGATGTCGAGATTCCACTGGTAATGCTCGCGCCGCCGGCCCTTGGTCATGCGTTCGTAGCGGAAACATTGTGCAATCGTGAACCATTTGACCGGGAATGCGAGTTCTCCATGGCGGGCGGCGATCATGCGCGCGAGCGTCGGCGTCATCTCCGGGCGGAGAGCGAGTTCGCGGCCGCTCTTGTCGGCGAATGCGTAAATCTGCTGGACGATCTCCTCGCCGCCTTTGCGCTTGAGAAGCTCCAGGGTCTCTACCACGCAGGCATCGTACTGCTCGAAGCCGAAACGCCGGGACGCACGCGTCCAGGCGTCAAAGACGAAGGATCGACGAAGCATCTCGTCGGGGTAGAAATCGCGCATCCCGCGAGGGGCGGCAAGGTTCTGCTTGGAGGGACTCAAGGCTGGCCGCCGCGCACCACTTCTTTCATCTTCTTGCCCGGCTTAAAGCGGACCACACGGCGTTCTGGGATCTCGACCTTCTCTTCCGGTCGTGCGGGGTTGTAGCCCTGGCGGGCCTTGCGGCTCTTAACCTGGAAGACTCCGAAGTCTCGGAACTCAACATTACGACCCTGGACGAGACTGTCGACGATGTAATCGAGGGATTTCTGAAGCACCGCTTGCACATCTTGCTGAACGATGCCCGTCTCAGTTGCGATCCGGGCAACCAACTCCCGCTTGGTAAGATGTCCATTCTGTTCGTCTTGCATGATCGTCTGCCCGAAGACTTGAGTCTCCGATGTCGTGGCGGGCGTGTCAAGTGTCTACCAGGCTGGTTTCAATCCCGAGGCCTGGATGAAAGGCAGGATCGAGACCATCAGTTCCTCAAACATCTCCGTCGTTAGCTGTTGCTGTTGATCGCTGTACGCGGATTCCGGATCATTATGGACCTCAATCATGAGCCCATCGGCCCCGGCCGAGATGGCGGCGGCCGCGAGGTCGGGCAGAAGGTCGCGGCGCCCGGCGGCGTGGCTGGGGTCCACAAATACCGGGAGGCTCGACTCTCGTTTGGCGATTGCAACCGCGCTGATATCAAGCGTGTTGCGCGTGGCGGTCTCGAACGTACGAATGCCACGCTCGCAAAGAATGATGTTGGGGTTTCCGTTCTTGGCTATGTACTCGGCTGCGAGCAACCATTCCTCGATCGTGGCCATCATACCTCGCTTGAGGAAGACCGGCTTGCCCGCCGCTGCCACCGCCTCGAGCAATGCGTAATTCAGGCCATTCCTGGCGCCGATTTGGAAGACATCAACCATGGGTGTCATCATTTCGATATCGCTGACGCGGAGGACTTCCGAGATCACGGGCATTCCGGTCTCAGCTTTCGCCTGTTGGAGAATCTCGAGCGCTTCCTCTCCCAGGCCTTGGAAATCGTAGGGCGATGTTCGTGGTTTGAACGCGCCTCCGCGAAGTATCGTGGCGCCGGACTGCTTGACGGCTCGAGCTACGCTAAGCGTCTGATCGAGGCTCTCGACCGAGCAGGGCCCGGCGATGACGTGCAGCGTGCCGTTACCGATCTCCAGATCACCGATGCGGACGATGGCCGTGCCGTCTTGAATCTCGCGGCTGACCAGCTTGTAGCGCTTCTGAATCGGCACCACGCGGTCCACGAACGACATGGCTTCCAACGCTTCCAGACTCTGGTGGGTCGTTTCATCACCGACAGCGGCTACGACGGTCCGGATCTCGCCACGGATTGTGTGTGGCTCATATCCCAGCGCGCGCACATTGGCCTCAACCAGGGCGACCTCCTCAGAGGAGGCGCGTAATTTCATCACGATAATCATGGTCTTTTCCTTTCAAACCAACAATCGCACCCGCGAGTGCGACTGGCAAGATGATTTGAGGGTCGGCCCGTGGGGCCTCACTGTGGTACTTTCGTTCTGGATCAAATGTCACGATGGAAAGAACCTCTGGGGATCGCGATCACCCTCCTCGTCCTGCTCGGCGTGGTGGTAGCGGATGCCGTGGTTGATCGTGCGGCCGGCACGGTGCAGTCGGACCAGCGGGCGAATCTAGCCTTGGCGGATCTGCATGAACGAACCGGCGCGCCGCATCTTTCGATTGAGATCCTTGACGAGATATCCGCTCGCGACGGACGTCCGACTCGATTGGAGCTTCGCCGCGCGGCGCTATTGGTCAGGACCGGGCAGCTTACCGAAGCCGAGAAGATCTACAACGACCTCCTGGCGCGGACACCACGATCCCCGGCCGTCGAATTCAATCTTGCAATCGTACGGCACCGACTGGGCCGATCGGACGAAGCCCAGGGCCTTCTGCGCGAATTCCTGGCCCGCTACGGCGATCTCCTCCCGGAGCACGCTGCGCGGGCGCAACTGGCGCTCCAACTGATGCAGAGCACCGCGCCAACGATGGGGCGAGCGCATGGCCTCGCGCATCCGCCTCGCTAGTCAACACGCGCCGTCGCCTTCTACCGCAATTCAGCTTACCGTTTCGCCCTCAGGCAGCGAGAAAGCGCACTTCAAGACCTGGGCACACGACGTCGGGGTTTGACCCGGTGGCCGGGGATCTGTACAATTCGCGGATGAAGTTGTGGATTCACGGATTCGTCGCTCTCCTCCTGATTGCGGGGATGGTCTCCTGCCGTAAGGAACGGCCGCGCGTAGTGACGGTCCTCGTGCCGGGTCTGAATGGCGAGAAATGTGCCCAGATCATCTCGGAGTCCCTCGCAAGAGCCGATGGGATCCGAATGAACACGCTTGAGTTTGATTATGAGAAGCGCGAAATAACGCTTGAATATGACAGCATGCGTACGGCCGTAAAGAACGTCGAGCACTTCATCGCGAAGGCAGGCTTCGACGCGAATACGGTGCCGGCATACAAGGAAGGCCTGGAGAGGCTGCCCGAAGAGTGCAAATGACGACGGCCTGATCGCCGTCATTTGCATTCGGTCCCGGGCGCGCTGCATGAATGCCCTGATCGAGCAATTTCTAGATTACCTGGCCCTGGAGCGGGGATTGAGCCCGCATACGGGGGCAGCCTACGCCGCCGACCTGGCGGCGTTGCAACGCTATCTCGGTCGCAAGAGGATTTCCTCCTTAAACGCCGTGCGACGAAAAGAGATCGTGGATTTCCTTACCGCTGAAAAGGAACGCGGGCTGAGTGTAAATTCTCTCTCGCGGCGCCTGGTCGCGATCCGAATGTTTTTCCGTTATCTACAGCAGGAATCTCTGCTGGACCAGAACGTCGCCGAGATCATGGACTCTCCTCGCACATGGCGGGCACTTCCCGGGTTCCTGAGCGTCAAAGAAGTGGATCGCCTGCTGGGGGCGCCCGAAGAGAGCACTCGGCTGGGGCTACGCGATCGCGCGTTGCTGGAATTGATGTATGCGACGGGGCTTCGCGTGAGCGAGATTTCGATGCTGACATTGGACGATGTGCATTTCGATGCAGGCTACCTTCGGTGCATGGGCAAGGGAAGCAAGGTTCGAGTCGTGCCCTTCAACGAGTCGGCCCGGGAGCGTCTGCAGACCTACCTTGATCAGGCGCGCCCGACGTTACAGAAGGATCCCGCCGAGCGACACATGTTTCTCACCCGCCGTGGGGGGGCGTTTTCTCGCAAGGGGATCTGGAAGATGATTAAGCAACATGCTCTGCGGGCGCGAATCTCACAGTCGGTCTCGCCTCACACGCTGCGGCACTCGTTCGCGAGTCATATGCTGGCCAACGGGGCTCCGCTACGAGTGATCCAGGAGATGTTGGGGCATGCCGACATCGCGACCACTCAGATCTATACGCACGTGGACCAAGGGCGTCTGCGGGCGGTGCATGCAGAGTTTCACCCACGGGCCTAGACCATTATGTTGGGACGACGCAAGAACCCGAATCTGTTACTCGAGAAGACGATTGGGTACTCGTTTCGAAAGAAGGCGCTCCTTGTCAACGCCCTCACGCACCGCTCGTTTCGTTATGAAAATCGAGATGTGGAATTCGACAATCAGCGCATGGAGTTCCTGGGTGATGCCGCGCTTGGCTTCGTCGCCGGAGCATACCTCTATCAGCGTATGCAAGACAAGGACGAGGGACATCTCACGGCGATGAGAAGCCGCATCACCAGCGGTAAGGCCCTGGCCGAGATTGCCACGACCATGTCGCTCGGGGACTTCGTGCAAATTGGCAAAGGCGAGGAGCGCTCCGGTGGACGCGATCGTGCCTCCAATCTCGCGGATGCCCTGGAGTCGGTGATCGGTGCTGCGTATCTCGACACCGGAGTGAAAGCGGTCGAGAAGATATTCAAGAAGCTCTTCGTGCCGTACCTGGACGGATGCGGGGAAGACCTATGGGCGGATAATCCGAAGGGAAAGCTCCAGGAGACAGCGCAGACCCTCTATCGCAAGAGCCCTGTCTATCGAGTGGTCGACCAGAGCGGACCGTCGCATTCGCGTGTGTATACTGTCGAGGTGGTCGTGGACGGGAAGTCAGTGGCCAAAGGGAAGGGACGCAATAAACGGGTCGCCGAATCGAGCGCTGCGGCGAAGGCGCTGCACGTTATTGATAACGATGCGCCGCAAGAAGAAGAGAGCGGGGTCACGCGCCGTCGACGGGGTCGTGCCGGCAGGCGCAGGGGCCCCCGCAACGACGACTGAACGGACGTTTGACGATACAGGGCCACCCATCGTATAATACGGGGCGAGGTCTCCCTGCGACCCCTGATTTCTCCACAAAACCCGGGAAAATGCACAAAAACCAAACTATCAAAGCTCTGATTCTGTCCCTGGCCGTCGCGGGACCGATGTCATCACCTGAAGTGGCCGAAGGCGTATCCCGGTTAGCCGACAATCTGTCGCCGATCGTGCGCGATGCCATGGACGCCGGGATTGTCTCCGGCGAGCGTCCGAAAATCATCAAGTTGGGCAATCTGGATATTGAGAACCTCGTGGCGAAGCCCCGCCTCGATGCGGACTTCGTGAAGTTTAAGTTCATCGCTGCGGATACTACCTCGACCCAACGTGAAATTCTGAAGACGTGGTTGGGCAAGGGGGTAAACCATATTTTGCTCTCGGGGATTGAGATGAAGCTTTACGGGGAGTTCTTCGGTCTGAGAGCAAATTATTACTCGCGGCGCCAGGTGTCCTTGACGCTTTCCAATCACGTGGTGAACACGGACTGCACCCGCTTAACCGGCAACATGGACTTCGAGTCCGTGCCCGAAGGGAGTGAGGTTATCGCAACCCGGGCGGATAAGCCGGCCGCCGGCCGCTTCACGTACGGCAAGACGACGGTCTACTTTCACCCCGGCCCTGTCGGGAACGACGAAGCCCGCTGGATGTTGAACTTCTATCACTGGGCACTGGGATTGGATGTCCCGGGGCCTGCCGCTGAAATCCTGAATAAGCGAATCGCCGACGTCAGAATGGGCAAGGGAACTCACGACAGCCTGACGCTGCGAACGGGCGATGTGATCAAGGGCGTGCTGGATACCAAGGATCAGAAACTGAAGACCCTGGATGGACCGCGAGCGTTCATGCGCAAGGATATCGAGATGATAATCCTGGAGTTCACCGCGGACAAAATGGACAAGGTGGCACTGCGCGATGGCAAGGAGTTCACGGGGACCTTGCTTGCAGCAGACTTCAAGATCCTATCCGGGGACGGTGAAGTGCAGACGTACTCGCGAGACAGCGTGAAGGTTATCCGGTACAACGTTCCGAGCAAGAAGCCCGAGCTCAAGTAGCCTCGGGTTCCACGCGCGTCCATCTCCCGGCCCGATCGATTCGCCGGATCTGCCCGCCAGCGCGGAATCTGAATTTTCTTGAAGACGGCCTGCTGTTGCCTGACACTATACCGTTTCCATCGGGCCGTTAGCTCAGTTGGTCAGAGCACTTGACTTTTAATCAAGGGGTCCCGGGTTCGAGCCCCGGACGGCCTACTTTTCCTTATGAAATCGACCAAGCGGCTGCGCCAGGTTCTCGAAGGCCTTTTGGCTCGCCTGGGCGTGCTCGTCATTCCACGGCTTCCCCGCGGTGCCGTCGTGCGCCTGGCGCGTGTGATCGGCAGCGCGGCCTGCGCCGTATGCCGCCGCGACCAAGAGGTCGGCCGGGCCAATCTCGAGCTGGCCCTCGGGGCGACGCACTCCCGTGAGGAGCGAGACAAGATCCTGCACGGGGCTTTCGTAACCTTCGCCCAGCTCATCCTGGACCTGTTCTGGTTCTCGCGCGACCAGCAGCGACGACTCGAGGAAGTTGTCGAAGTCGACGACTCCTGTCGCTTCTTTCTGGACCATCCGCCTTGCATCGCGCTGGCCGCTCATTTCGGGAATTGGGAGGTCATGGGGGCGCGATGCGCGGCGCTGGGAAGCCCCTTGACGGTCGTCTTCGCTGCCTTGGAGAATCCAGTGATCGACGAACTCGTCGCTCGACTGCGCCGCGGGTCCGGTCAAGTCGTCGCGGAGAAGACCGGTGTGCTGCGGCGCCTGATTCGGACCCTCCGGGATGGCGGGCACATCGCGGTAGTGCTCGATCAAAATACCCTTCCGGCCGACGGGGGCCGATTTGTGAACTTTTTTGGTTCGCCGGCGCCGATGTCGATGGCGGTGGCGTCCCTGTCGGAGAAGACCAGCGCGCCGGTCGTGCCGACTTTTTGTACGAGAAGGCCTGACGGCACCTACCGCGTATACCACCTTCCGCCCTTGCTCATGGAGCAGACGGAGACAAGGGAGTCGTTTACGCAGCGCCTGGCCACGGTCCTCGAAGGTGAGATTCGCAAAGATCCGGAGCAGTGGCTTTGGATGTACAAGCGATGGAAATTTATTCCTGATGATGCAGAGGCGGATCGTTTCCCCGGTTATGCCCGCCGCTTGCACCCGGGTGAGAAGGCGGCCGCAGCAAAATAGAATGCGCGTCGGAACGACACGTGCGATAGTTTGCCTGCGAGATATGAACAGAGTCGACGGAAGGACGTAAGATGAAACTTGGAGTCATTGGCGGAACCGGTGTGTACGGTATAGACGGAATAGAAGATCTGACCCATGAAGAGGTGGAGACACCGTTCGGGAGCCCGTCAGACTCCTATGTCTGTGGAAAGCTCGACGGGCGTGAGGTCGTATTTCTGCC
Organism: Verrucomicrobiota bacterium; assembly: GCA_027623315.1. Classification (GTDB taxonomy): domain Bacteria; phylum Verrucomicrobiota; class Kiritimatiellia; order CAJWTS01; family CAJWTS01; genus JAQBYD01. The sequence continues at coordinate 56,700 of JAQBYD010000005.1, forward strand.
TCGTCACGGGCGCGGCCATCGCTTGTTGCCGTCTGAAATCAATCATCGTGCCAATATCTGCGGCATGAAGCAGCTCGGTGTCGACAGGGTCCTGTCGATCAGCGCGGTGGGTAGTCTTCGTGAGGAGTATCGGCCTCGCGACATCGTTCTGGCGGATCAATATTTTGACCGGACCAAGGAATCAGCCGCGCATACATTTTTCGGTGACGGAGTCGTGGCGCACGCCTCCCTGGCTGATCCGGTCTGTCATGACCTGGCGCACTGCGTGCGCAGTGCGGCCGAGAAGGTCATCCAGTCGCGACCAGAGGGCGACCATGTCCGCGTGACCCGCGGCGGGACCTACGTCCAGATGCAGGGACCGGCGTTTTCCACCAGGGCAGAGTCGAACACTTATCGGGGGCTTGGCTTCGACGTGATTGGCATGACCAGCTTGGGAGAGGCAAAGCTCTGCCGTGAGGCCGAACTCTGTTACCAGCCGATGTGTATGGTCACCGACTACGATTGCTGGCACGAATCGGAAGAGGCGGTGACCGTGGAACTCGTGGTGGCGCATCTGCATGCAAACGCAGCGCTAGCGAAGGATATTGTCCGTCAACTGATCCCGGAGTTGGCGGAGTCCCCGCCATGCGGGTGCAGTTCCGCCATGGCCGGCTCGATATTGACCCAACCGGATGCCGTGCCGGCGGATGCCAGGGCGCGGTTGCAGCCGATCATCGGAAGATATCTCTCCTGATCCGCACGCGATGACTCGATTGCGGCAGGGCCGCTTGAAAATCCCCGGGTTGTTCCAGATGCGCCTTGACCGCCAGATCCTTTTAGATTCAACGCGAGCATTGTGGCACAGCACGCTGGACCTGGTGTATCCCCGGCGCTGCGAGAGCTGTCACGGTGCGGTGCTCGACGAGGCACGCCACTTGTGCTGGGATTGCATGACCCGAATGCAGCTAATCCAGCAGCCGCATTGTGACCGCTGTGGAGATCCCATCGAGGGCAAGGTGGATCATGACCCGATGTGCGCGTACTGCGCGCGGCACCGGATCTGGTTCACCCGCGCTCGTTCTGCGGTGCGTTACCGCGGACCGATCCGCGACGTCATCCAGTCATTCAAGTACAGGAACGCACTTTACTTGGGCCGGGACATGAACCTGTTGCTCCTGGCCTGCGTGCAGGCACACTACGGGGCCATACCGTTCGATGCCGTGACGAGTGTGCCGCTTTTCGCGAGGCGCGAGCGCGAGCGGACGTACAATCAGGCGGCCGTACTCGCACGCGCTCTCGCGTCAGAATTGCGCTCACCATACGACAATCGCCTCGTGACCCGGATTCGAGACACGCAGACCCAGACGCACCTCTCGGCCTCTGAGCGACGGCAGAACATGACAGGTGCGTTCGTGCCGCACGGCTCGAACGGCAGGCAGGGACAGCGACTCCTTCTGGTTGACGATGTGATGACGACCGGGGCAACGGTCAACGAGTGCGCGCGCGCCCTCAAGGAAGCCGGCGCGGAATACGTCTATGTCGCCACGGTCGCGAGGGGGTAGGGGTGATTGAAAAATGGACATTGAGACTTTCTGCAAGGCACTGGGCACGCTTCTGGTCTCGAGCCCCGACCCAAGTCTCCCCATCGAGCACCTTGTCGAGAACCACCCCGCATTAGTCCTCGTCAAAGTTCTCGGATCAGGAGGGCAGACATTTGAGACAGGACGATTACTGGCAGGACGATTTTTCAGAGAGTCGATGGATGCCTGGAACAGCCAGACTTTACCGTCGCGCCCAGGGGCCGCATCGGACTCCAAGAGTCACATGCACACACCCAAACTAATCGTCCTGCCAGTAATCGTCCTGCCAGAACTCCGGGATTCAGGCGCGAAACGGATTCGGTCGGGTTCCCCGATGGGGTGGCTTTCAGCACGTTTGTCGCGCACGGCGAGATCAGATGGAGCCCGAAAGGCTCAAGGCTCAATTTCCAAGTCTCAAGGCGCATGTTGGTTGATCACTTGCCAGTTGCCACTCCTGAAACAAGAGAGTCCCGATCCCTGATCTCGGAGAGAGTCAGGGCGAGACCGGGCCTCTCTTGTTTCAGGTTAGCCCCGCTTTCGGGCAGGCTGTTTCGCGGCGGAGGGCCTCTTGACGGCCTTTTTCTTTGATCTGCGTGATGTAGGGCCCTTCTTCGCGGGCGTCGGAGAGGTGGTGGGTGAGGAGCCGCCGACGGCCTCGGCCTGGGATCGCTCCAGCAAGGCAGTTGGAGCCTGTTTGCCGTGCAGCTCGTAGAGAAAACGGGAGGGCAGGGGAGTGACGCGCTGCCCGAATCTCCCCCGGCTCTTGGCATACGTGATCGTGAGGCGCCGTTTGGCGCGCGTGATTCCGACGTAGGCAAGCCGTCGCTCCTCCTCAACCGCCCCGTCCTGAATCGATCTTAGATGCGGTAATAGGCCCTCTTCGACACCGACGAGATAGACTTCCCCGAATTCCAGGCCCTTCGCCGAATGCAGCGTCATCAGGGTAAGTTTATCGTCGCTTGGCTCGTCTCCCTCCTCTTCGTCGCTCGCGCTTAGGGCGACGTCGTCCAGAAATGTGCCCAGGTTGGCACCACGGCGACGCCGGGCGTGCATCTCGGCCATGTTAACGACCTCCTTGACCGCCTCCCAGCGCTTCGCTCGCGCCGTTGGATCCGCGTACGCGCGTTCGAGTTCGCGATCATAACGTACCTCCCGGATCAGCCGTTTGACCAGGTCGACAAGGTTAGGTCCGTCCTGCAACTCGCGCAGTCCGTCGATCGTGGACAGGAATCGTCGCGCGGACTCTACGGTTGCGGCTCGCAGGCCGGGGACCGAATCGCCTTGGCGGATCACTTCGGCGACGGAGATCGAACGCTGCGCGGCGACCGCCAGCATCGTCTCGACCGACGTCAGGCCAATGCCTCGCGGCGGAGTGTTGATCACGCGCAACAGCGAAAGCTCGTCTTCCGGATTGGCGACGAGCTTGAGATAGGACAGTATATCTTTGATTTCCTTGCGGTCAAAAAAAGACATGCCGCCGACGAGCACGTACGGGATGTTTTGCTCACGAAGCCTCAACTCGAACAATCTTGGCTGGATCGCGGTACGAAACAGAATGGCCACATCTCCGGGTGGGACGAGCCGGTCGCGGACGCGGGCGAGGACGTCCTCGACCACGTACTGCGCTTCGGCTTCCTCATCGGGCAGGCTGTTGACCTGGATCGATTCGCCGCTCGCGCACGCGGCGCGAAGGGCCTTCTCGTGCCGCGACGTGTTGTTGCGAATCACGGCGTTGGCTCCATCAATGATCTCTGGAGTGGATCGATAGTTTGTCTCGAGACGCACGACCACGGCCTTGGGGAAGTCGTCTTCGAAATTTAGTATCTTGGAGACGTCGGCGCCGCGCCATCCATAGATCGACTGATCGTCGTCACCGACGACACAGACGTTGCGATGTTCGCCGCCGATTCGCTTGACGATCTCGTACTGCGGCCCGTTGGTGTCCTGGTATTCATCCACAAGGAGATACTGGAAGCGCTTGCGGAACTGGGAGAGCGTGCGCTTGTCGTCGAGTAGCTTAACCATGTAGAGCAAGAGGTCATCGAAATCGAGCACCCCGCTGGCGCGCAGGCCGGCGTCGTAGCGGCGATACGCCTGAGCGATATCGATATCCCGGTCGTCTCCGGATGATGCCAGGGCATCGGGAGCCATCATGCGATTCTTGAGCAGGCTAACCTGGCCAAGGCACGCGCGCGGGGCGAGGGTCGTCTCGGGGATCTGTAGTTCGCGCAACGCGCGTTTCATGGCGACCAACTGGTCATCGGCATCACAGATGCCGAACGCCTTGCGGATGCCCACGCGGTCGCCGTACTGCCGGAGCGAGCGCATGCAGAACGAATGAAATGTACCGACCGTCAGATCGCTGACGCCGCGTTTTGAAACGAGTTGGCGGATTCGATCCTTCATCTCACCGGCGGCCTTGTTCGTAAAGGTCATCGCCAACACCGACCGGGGAGCGACTCCGCGGGACAACATGTGCGCTATCCGATGGGTGATGACCCGCGTCTTGCCGGTTCCCGCGCCGGCCAGAACCAGCAGCGGTCCTTTCGTCGTCCTCACAGCTCTTGACTGCTCGGCATTAAGTCCCCTGGTGAATTTGCTCATCGGATCAGGAATCTGTCATGTGCGGGCACACGAAGCCGCTGACACTATCAGGCGCGGACATACGCACACAAGACGCTAACTAAAAACCTCACCGGACTCGGGCCCACGAATCACGCGAATCATGCGAACCTGCCCCACGTGCGGCAAGGCTTTGCCGCGCCCGTGCGGGGCGGGCAGGTTCGCGTGATTCGTGGGCTCCTTCTCTCTCCGAGTTCAGTTGCACCCTCGAACAGTTCGGACTTTACATGTGAGCAGGCCGGTGTTTCGGTTCCTGCATGTCTTCGCTCGATGATACCCTTGCACGCCTCTACGCGCGCCGTACCTTTGGCGTCAAGCTGGGGCTTGAGTCGATCGAGCTGCTGCTTGCAAAACTCGGCAATCCGGAGCAGGAGCTTGCGTGCGTTCATGTGGCGGGAACGAACGGGAAGGGGAGCGTCTGCGCGATGCTGGAGTCGATTCTCGGCGAGACAGGCTTGAGGCCCGGTATGTACACGTCGCCGCACCTTGTGCGCTTTCACGAGCGGTTCCGCATCGCCGGCCGCGAAATCGAGGACGCGGAGCTGGCAGACCTTGTGGAGGTCGTCGATGAACAGGCCAACGCCGTGGCAGCGGAGTCCGGAGGTCGGGAGATCACTTTCTTCGAATTCGCGACGGCGATGGCTTTTGAGCATTTCCGACGCAGCAGCGTGCGGTTGGTGATACTGGAGACGGGGCTGGGCGGCCGTCTTGACGCGACCAACGTCGTGACGCCCCTGCTATCGGTCATTACGCGAATTGACCTGGATCACACTCAGCATCTGGGGCCCGATATCAGAACGATCGCGGCAGAAAAATGCGGGATCATCAAACCCGGTCGCCCCGTCGTCTGCGGAGCGATGCCGCTAGACGCCTCCGATGTGGTGCGTTCGGTCGCCCGGGATCGATCGGCGCCGTTCGTCGATGCTGAAGCCATCGTGTCGATCGAGTCCGTTAGCTGCGACCTGGATGGTCAGAAGCTGCGTATTGCATCCCAGGAAGCGTCCTACGGGACATGCCGTACGCCGCTGATCGGGCTGCACCAGGCGGAGAACGTAGCGACATGCATTGCGACGCTCGAGGAGCTGGGCCGGGCTGCGGGCCTTGAGATCGGCATACAGGCTGTTCGCGAGGGATTGGCTGCGCTGCGCTGGCCGGCGCGATTCCAGGTGCTGTCGAGGGATCCGGTGGTCATACTCGACGGAGCGCACAATCCGGGCGGCGCGGTTGTCTTGGCGGCGAGCTGGCGGCGCGTTCTGAAAGATACACCGATGGGGCTGATTCTCGGACGGGGCTCGGATCGGGATGACCCCGATTATCTGAGGGCCTTCGCAGGCCTCGTGAAACGGTGCTGGACGGTGCCGCTGGGGCGGGGGCAAGGCATCAGTCCCCCTGCCCTGGCGGCTGCGACTCGGGCGCAGGGATGGGACGCGAAGGCCTCCAGCCTGGACGAGGCATTGCCGCAGGCGCGGGAGTGGGCTGCAGCCAACCAGGCAGCCGTCTGTATTACCGGATCGCTCTACCTGGCCGGCGAGGTGCTGGAGCGGTTTGCGGATGAGGCGCGCCCGAGGGTCGATCCAGTTCATCCCGTCTAATTTGATTCACGCCGGTCGATTAGCCCGCCGGTGAGTGCTCGGAGGCGGGGCTACGCTCGCGGCGTCGCAATGGGGTTGACCGGTGTCGCGCGTAGACCGGAAAGCGGCGTCCCATCCTTCGCGCTGCGCTTGCTTCGGAGGGCACGGCAGGCCGCCGCACTCCAAAACGCCTTCGGCGTAGGATCGTCAGCCTGCAGGGAGTCTGCGGTCCCGATCGCCCAGATCATGTCCCGAATCTTCTGCAATTCGGAAATGCACTGCATCCGACTGTCTGATCTGCGGCGCTTCCGGCTGCGCTCTGTGAGCTTCTCAGCACAAAGCGCCGCAGGGCAACCGAAGACTGCATTTCGGCCGTGCCCGCCGAAGCCACGAGCTTGCGACGGCGAAGGCCGGGTGCCCGACGCAGGAGGTTCGAATCTCCCGAGAAATGCAGTCTTCCTTTCTCGTCCGCCAATTTGCAGAAGACCTCGCACGCGACCATCGCCCGGATCATGATTCGATTGCCGGAGGAGGGACTCGAACCCCCACGATGTCACCACCGGCAGATTTTGAGTCTGCTGCGTCTGCCAATTCCGCCACTCCGGCATGGAGGATCGTTATCGTGCGCCAGTATTGAAGGGAATTCAATACTGGAAACGCAGTCTTCCACTTGCGACGCCAAATTGCGGAAGATCTCGTTCGCAACCGTGTCACTTGGCGGGCTTCATTTCGCCCGACTTATACCGCGCCCAGTAGTCCTTCACTTTCCGAAGGACGCGCGGTGCCAGGATGGCGCTGCCCACGATATTCGGAAAGGCCATGCTCAGGATCATGGCATCCGAGAAGTCCAGCACGTCCGAAAGCTTATTTACCGCTCCGACGACGATGGCCGCTAGGAAGACGAGGCGAAACACGATCACGGTCTTGAGTCCAATGCCTCCAAAATGGTCAAGCAGGTAGATCCAGCCTCTTTCCCCGTAGTAGCACCATGAAATCATCGTCGAGTACGCGAAGAGCCCGATGCAGCCGGTCAGCACGTACGGAAACCACGGGATGACGCTCCCGAATGCCGCCGTCGTCAAGGCTACACCCGCTTCACGCGGAATCGAGGCGTCGTTCCAGGCGCCGGTAATGATCACGACCAGCGCGGTCATCAGGCAGACGACAATCGTGTCGATGAACGGACCGAGCATGGCCACCAAGCCTTCGCGCACGGGCTCGTCGGTCTTCGCAGCGGCATGCGCAATCGCGGCGCTGCCCAGACCGGCTTCATTCGAGAATGCGGCGCGCTTGATACCCATCACCATGACACCGGCCATTCCTCCAAAGAATGCGTTCTGTCCGAATGCCATCTTGAATATCAGCGCGATGCAGTCGTCGAACTGGCGCCAGTTGGCGAGGATGATGAACAACGACGTGAGGACGTAGAGGCCGCACATTGCAGGGACGATTCGAGAGGTTGCGAGGCCGATGCGCTTGATGCCGCCGAGTATGACTGCCCCTACAAAAACGGCCAACGTGATGCCGATGGCCCATGGCGCGCGGTCACTCTCGATCCCGAAGGCCGTCGTAAAGGCTTCCACGGTCTGATTCGCCTGGAACATGTTTCCGCCGCCGATCGCGCCGCCCATGACCATCAGGGCGAACATCACGGCAAGTACTTTTCCGAGTCCCGCCCATTTTGCCCCCATGTCCTTTAAGCCCAGGTCCAGGTAGTACATCGGGCCGCCCGAGATCGTGCCGTCCGCATTCTGCTGACGGTAGAGTTGCGAGAGTACGCAACTGCTGAATTTGGCCGACATGCCGAACACGGCGGCCAAGAGCATCCAGAACACGGCGCCGGGGCCACCGAGTTGAATGGCGATGGCCACTCCTGCGATATTGCCGAGCCCCACGGTTGCCGAGAGGGCGCTCGTGAGAGCGCGAAAGTGAGAGATCTCGCCTTCGTCTTGCGGCTTGTCGTATTTCCCCGCCACGATGTCAATCGCGTGACGGAAGCCGCGAATATTGATCCACCCGTACCAGAACGTGAAGAAGATCGCGCCGATCAGCAGAAAGAGGACAAGGAACGGAATCTCGACGACCTTCTTGCCCGCAACGCCATCTTTGTCGAGAAGCGGATTGCCGTATTCATCGACTTCGTGAATCTCGATCGACCCGAAGCTGACGTCAAAGAAGAGCACCGTAAAGATCGCTTGATTGACGTAGGAGAGCGCGGAGCGGGCCGGGGCGACCTCCTCGGCGTGTGCTTGATCGGCGTCCTCCAGCCCCGTGGTGGCCGCGGGCTGCTCGGAATCCGACTCTTCAGCCGGTGGACGAGCGAGAAATTCTCTGGCGTCAGGAAGTCCGGGGAGACCATCCGAGTCCTGGGCGACTGCCGAGAACGGCATCGAGGACATCCATGCAGCCAGGACTATTGGGGTCACCGCAAAACGGTGTAGGGAAAGCCAACTCATACGCATATTCCGCTCCTCTTGCTGGTTTAGCGATCGAGTTTGCTGGGCCGGTTCCGCGTTGTCAATCCCACGGTTCCGGCGTTTCGTCTAACGGTGACGCGGTTAGGTATCCCGCTTTCTCCAATGAACATACATCATTTCGCGACGGGGGCCGTGCTGCCGGAGCGGGTCCGAGCTCACGCCGCCGGTATCTTTGAGGAGTGCGTGAGGAGCTGCATCCAGAAGTCGATTCTCACTCCCGTCTCCCAGTTGCCCTTCTTGCGGGTCACGAGGCGGCGTGCATTGCGCCCCAGGATCGCTTCGTCCACGCTCAGAACCGTCACAGTCGACTTGCCGAGGCGCGACGTCTCCTGCGGTGTCGCATGGCGGCCCTGTAGAGGCACACCACCTTCGGAGACCTGTATTGTGATCGGGCCGCCGCGGTATGCTTCGCCGGACCACAGGCCGGAATAGCGCTGAAAGTAGTCCGGACACGATGCCGTCTTCACGACCAGTGTGAAGGCGGGTGGAACCTGTGCCAGGAAGTCGCCGAAACTGGATTTGGATGTATCCCGCTTGAAGCCGAAGAACGCGATCGGGTCGAGACCGATCAAGTTGCGCCCATCGTAGATGCCGTGCGGCGTCTTAGTGATGTGTCCAAACCTGGTATTCATGAGCAGCCCCACTTCGAAGTGCAGATGGCTGCGTGATACCGGGACGCCGAGTGTCGAGGTGTTCCCCATGATTCCGAGCTCTCGGCCCATCGCAACGTACTGCGCCTCCCTCAGGGCTTTGTCGACCGTGGCGAGGTGGGCGTACAGCGTATAGACGCCTCCGACCGGATCGGCATGCTCGAGCACAATGTACTTTCCGTACGATGACCTGCCCGCGCTGCGGTTGATGTACACGATCTTTCCGTCGGCGACGGCATAGACGGGATCGAGGGGGCGCTGCCGCCGGTCACGTTGCAAAGGTGCGATATCGATGCCTTCATGAAATTTCGAGAGTCCGCTGTCGTACGAGCGCACCGAGCCGTATAGACCGGATTCGGGGCGCCCGCTGGACGTCGGTTGAAAGACCGTGGCGTCCACGCGATCGAGCAGTGCGATCTGCGCCGTCGGAAAGCGGACCTCTGCAAGCTGAGCCGGCTGCATGGAGGTCTCGCGATGAAAGGCTCTTGGGACAATCAGGGTTGCGAGGGCAAGCACAAGGCATCCCACAGCGGCAAGCCACAAGACACGCAGCGCCATTGGCGGAAGATTGCGCCGGTCGTCCGCGTCCCACGGAAGCGTGGGGAGGGGCCGCTTTGAGCCTGGCGTCTCATTATCGGTTTCGTTCATTCTTCGTTCCAATATTCTCTTTCCGAAATGCTGGAATATAGTACAAAGGAACAGGATATCAACGCACAAGCGATATCCCGGATCAACCGGCGTCGACGAATTCGGTTCGAAGATCCTCGAGAACCAGATGTGCACACTCTCCGACGGCGACCTCTATATTCCGGATTGGCTTCGTGCGATGGCCGCCGCCGGCATCGATCCGCCGCTGATTGTGGCGGACTTCACGCCGAACACGGGTGGCGCAGCGCGGCTGGAGCCATCTGCACGGTATCTGCGCCGAGTGCTCGATGGATTGAGCCTCTGAGCAACCCAGCCGGTTCTCGTGTTGTACTCGCGCCGTGTCGGGCTGCGGAGGCTATTGGCAGAGCTTCTTGATCAGCCGTCGGTACACATCCACCGCGCGATCCAGTTGATCGAGTTCAATATACTCTCCGACCGTATGCGCCTGGGCGACGTTGCCGGGCCCCATCACGATGGTTTCGGCGAAGTTCTGATAGGTCACCGCCTCGGTGCCGTAGGGCACCGTGATCGCCTGCTCGTGCCCGGTAAGCTCGCAGGCCGTCCGGGCCAGGGTCGAGTCCCGGTCGGAGTAGAATACAGCGTGGCCGAACGTCTGGACCTCGAAGCCATATGCCGTGACGCGCTCCAAAATGAGTCTCTCGATCGCCTCGGATCCGGATCGCGGCATGCTTCGGAGGCAGACCGTGCACACGCTCTTCGCAGCGGTGACATTCGCGGCGGTGCCGCCGTCGTTGATCACCATGTTGAACCCGTTCGTCGGCGGATCGAACTCCCCGTTACGATAGCCCGGATTCGATTTGAATTCTTTGGCCAGCTCGGACATTTCCACAAGGAACGGGGCCATCTTGAAGTTGGCGGATTCTCCCTTGTCCGTACTCGAGTGCGCCGCGACGCCGTGTGCCGTGACGACGATCGTGATGGCTCCCTTATGGGCGTACACGGGGGTCATTAAGGAGGGCTCGCATACGACCGCGAACTGGGGCCATGCGGCTGCAAGGGTCGCTGATTCGGCTGAGATCTGCTTGGCGCCGGCGTGCCCGACTTCCTCATCCGACGTGACGCCGATGAAAACCGGATGCTTCAGATCGTTCGCATTCACCTGTGAAGCAGCGACAATCGACGCCGAGAGCGGGCCCTTCATGTCGCAGCTTCCGCGACCGTAGAGACGGCCGTCCGCAATGCGAGGCGCATAGGGCTCCCATCCTTCATCACCTGGAACCGTATCGCTATGGCTGAAGAAGCCCAGGCCACCTTGGCCGTCGCCCTTCTTTCCGACGAGATTGAACTTCTCGACGCCCGCGTCATCGATATAGAGGAGGCGTTCGACGGAGAACCCCGCCTCCAGGAGTGCCGCCTCCGAGCGGTCGGCGACTTCCTTGTTCGTGTCGCGGCTGACGGACGGGATGGCCACCAGGTCGTGAGTCAGCTCTTGCACGTTCATGAGAATAATGCTTACACCCGGGGGCCGCGTCTAGTCAAGACGGCGCGAAGGATTCCGTTCGGCGTCAGCGCTTGGAGGCAAAGCGGGGTGCCGCTTTCGGCTAGGGCGTGAACGCACGGCAGGTATCCACCATCACCTTCATATTCTCCTCGGACACCGGCGGGGCGACCGAGCAGGCCGAGGAGAGGGTGAACCCCGCTAAGGTATGCCCCGCAGTTTCCAGGATGGTCGAGACGTCGCTGCGCACCTTCTCCTCGTCACCGTGGAGCAAGGTGCTGACAGGGTCGACGTTGCCCTTCATGAAAATCTTGCCATTCACGCGTTCAACGGCATTCTCCAGTTCCACGTCACCGAGTGGAGGCGGGTCGAGGCACTCGATGCCGGAGACGCCGCATTTCATGATCAACTCCAGACGATCGTCGATCGCGCCGCTACGGCCCAGGCCACTGCCCGCGGGGATGTCTGTTTCGATCAAGCCTGACGGAGCTATCCGTGTTCGTAGTAGGAAAAGTGTGAGATATCCGGGCTAGTAGGTCGCACGTCCGCCGCTGAGGTCGAAGATGGCGCCGGTGCAGAAGCTGCATTCGCGTGACACAATAAAGGCCGTCATATCGGCGGCTTCGTCGAGGGATCCCGTGCGCTTCATGGGGATGCGGTCTGTCATGTACGTCACCATGGCGGGATCAGCCGCCTCCACCATCGGCGTGCGAATGACGGCCGGCGCGATGCCATTCACGGTCACGCCGGTTTCGGCATATTCCTTGCCGATGGCCTTGACCAGACCGAGGACCGCTGACTTGCTTGTGGAATACCCGCACATGCCGGGATTGCCTTCCTTGCCGGCGATGGACGCGTAGAGCAGGATTCGTCCGTAGTCCTGCTGGACCATGGGCTTTATGGCGTGCTTGGTCATCAGAAACGAGCCCCGCAGGTTGACGTTGCAGACCTGGTCGAACTGCGCGGAATCGTACTCGAGGATCTTCGTGTTGGTGGGGCCCACGACTCCGGCGCAGTTGACCATGATGTCCAGGCGGCCGTGCTCGGCGAGTACGGCGTCGATTCCGGCGACGACGGACTCTTCACTCGTGATATCGACCCGAGTGGCCCCCACGCTCAGGCCTTCATCGCTCAACGCATCCCGCGTCGCCTGGAGCTGTGCCTCGTCGCGATCGAACATGGCTACGATGGCGCCATGCGAAGCCAGTCGCCGGGCCACGGCCGAGCCGATCCCACTTGCGCCGCCCGTGACGACGGCAATTTGACCTGAGAATCTTGTATTTGTTGGTGTCACAGCGTCTCCCATCTGAAGTGATTCTGGCAGATTCTATCTCCGATACGAAGACATCCTAAATCAGGTCTTCGCACTCTCGGCAGTGTCTTTATCGTCTCCCGAACGGATAAGGGCATTCATTTCCTTCTCGTAGCACTCGGGACAGATGCTGTGGGTGAGTGCAATCGTCGAGTGGTCGCTGAGAAGCGACTCGAGTTCCTCCCAGGCGCTTTCCTCGATTCGAATCTTGCGGCAGTACGAGCAGACGGCAAGCATTCCCTTAACGATGCGGCGTTGCTGAAGGTAGGTATTGCCAACCGTGATGATTCCCGTGATGAGGACCCCGGCTGACGCGACGCAGCCGCGAACAACGTCTGGCTCGCGTTCGGGTACGTCATATAGAAGTGACGGAATGTTCAGAAGCTCATTCACCCAGATGAGAAGCAGCAGGATCACGAACGCGGCCCACTGCCATACCGCAACGTAGCTGTAACCTTTCGTGACCCTGAGAACGAAGGCCTTGTTTTCGTGCATCTGTGCCATACTGCTTTCCTCCGGGTTGAGTTCGGAGGAGAAGGGAGCGGCGCGAGGTGCCCTTCCTCCGCTCTCGAAGACGGGGGAACTATAATGCGGAACGGAGGTGGCTGCAAATAGATTTACCGAACGCTCGGAAGTGGGCGATTCAGATTTGCCTTGAAGTGATCACGGCAAGTTAGTCAGAGTGAGAAATTCGGGCGAAACCTGGAGTAGAGCGCTATGAGCGAACCAGAAAATAATCATGCATCGCACTTTATTCGCGATATTATTGAAGAAGACGTCCGCGCGGGGAAGCACGACGGGGAGGTGGTTACTCGATTTCCACCGGAACCGAACGGCTTCCTGCATATTGGCCATGCGAAGGCCATCTCGCTGGATTTCGGCGTCGCCGCCGACTTCGGCGGGCGCTGCCATCTTCGCTTCGACGACACGAACCCGGATAAGGAGAGCCTGGAATTTGTCGAGGGCATCAAGAGGGATGTCCGCTGGTTGGGATTTGATTGGGGTGAGCATGAGTACTACGCCTCCGACTATTTCGAAAATCTCCACGATTTCGCCGTCGCATTGATTCGGAGCGGCAAGGCCTATGTCTGTGATCTGCGCGTCGAGGAGTTCAAGCAGTACCGGGGCGTGCCGACGCGGCCCGGAAAAGAAAGTCCGTCGCGCGATCGCCCCGCGGACGAGAACGAAGAGCTCTTCCGAAGCATGCGCGCGGGCGAGTTTGAAGACGGCGCGTTCGTTCTGCGCGCACGCATCGATATGGCCTCGCCCAATCTCCATATGCGGGATCCAGCCCTCTACCGAATCAAGAGGAGCACGCACTACAGGACGGCCGACACCTGGTGCATCTATCCGACGTACGACTTCGCGCACTGCGTATCGGACGCGATCGAGGGTGTCACGCATTCGCTGTGCACCCTGGAGTTTGAAGTGCACCGACCCGTTTACGACTGGATTCTTGAGCAGTTGGGCTTCGAGAATCCGCCCCGGCAGATCGAATTCGCTCCGCTCAATCTCAACTACACGGCGCTGAGCAAACGGCTTTACGAACCCTTGATCCAGGCCGGCGCCGTCAGCGGCTGGGACGATCCGCGCATGCCGACTCTCGCCGCGCTGCGACGGCGCGGGTACAGTGCCGAATCGATTCGGGCACTTTGCGCGGAGGTCGGGGTCACCAAGTTTGAGAGCACGACCGACGTCGGGTTGCTGGAGCATCATCTACGCCAGGACCTGAACCCCCGTGCGCCGCGCGTGATGGGTGTATTGCGCCCGCTGAAGGTCGTCCTCACCAACTACCCGGAGGGCGAGGGCGAAGCCCTGGACGCGATCAATAATCCCGAAGATCCGGACGCCGGGTCACGCAAAGTCCCGTTCTCGCGAGAGCTCTACATCGAACGGGATGACTTTCACGAGGATCCCCCGAAGAAGTTCTTCCGCCTGGCACCGGGGCGAGAAGTCAGGCTGCGCTATGCCTATTTCATCACATGCGACGAGGCGCTTAAGGATGCCGACGGCAACATCGTGGAGCTGCGCTGCCACTATGATCCGGAGACCAAGGGCGGGGATTCAGCAGACGGCCGCAAGGTCAAGGCGACGCTGCACTGGGTCTCCGCTCCGCATGCGCTGAAGACGGAAATCCGGCTTTATGAGCGCTTGTTCGCCGACGAGAATCCGCTGGGCGACAAGGATCGGGATCTGAGCGAGGCGCTGAATCCGGATTCACTGGAGGTCGTGACTGGCTATGTGGAGCCCAGTGTTGCGAGTGCAGAGACCGGTAGTCTCTATCAGTTCGAGCGGCTCGGATACTTCTGCGTAGACAGCGAAGACTCAACGCCCGAGCGCATGGTGTTCAACCGCACCATCACGCTTCGGGACACGTGGGCCAAAGCCACGGTCGAACGTACGGCCATGGCCGAGTTTTCTGTGAAATAGTTGGCGCGAAAGTAGTAGTCGCCCGGAAGCTCGCCCGCAGGTGTTGTAATCTACTGCGGGTGCAGTACATTCGGATGGCTGCATTTAGCCGGGGGGCGTATTCTGATCGGTAGAGAAGAAACGGAATGGTTCTATGGACACCTCGCCCTGGCCCTTTCACCGGGGGGAGACGGAGAAAATCATGTCGATACGTGTAAGATTCGCACCCAGCCCAACGGGACAGGTTCACATCGGGAACATTCGGGCGGCGATCTACAACTGGCTTTTCGCGCGGCATCACGGCGGGAAATTCCTGCTTCGCGTCGAGGATACGGACCGCGAGCGGTCGACCCCCGAGGCCGTTGCCACGGTCTTTGCGGCCCTGCAATGGCTTGAGATCGACTACGACGAAGAGCCGGTTTACCAGTCCTCGCGCCAGTCCGCGCATCTCGAGGCCGCCGAGAAGCTGCTCTCGGCCGGCTTGGCGTATAAGGCCGACAAGGGGGACACCGGGAAGGGCGAGGCCGTGTTGTTCAAGATGCCGGGACGAGATCTTTCGTTTCACGATGAGTTGAAGGGCGAACTGTCCAAGAAGGCGGAAGATCTCCAGGATCTCGTGATCGTACGCTCCAACGGCACCCCCGTCTTTCATCTCGCCAACGTGGTGGACGATATTCACATGGGGATCACGCATGTGATTCGCGGAGACGATCATATCGAGAATACGTACCGCCATGTCGCGCTCTACGAAGCGCTGCAAGGGCAGGTCCCGCGCTTCGCGCATCTTCCGATGATCGTGAATGCACAGGGGAAGCCGTACTCGAAGCGCGACGGCGCCGCATTCGTCGGGGAGTTTCGTGACCAGGGCTACCGGGCCGATGCGTTCTTCAACTACCTGGTCCTGCTCGGCTGGGCGCCCGGCGATGACCGGGAAGTGATGAGCCGAGCCGAGATCGTCCAGGCCTTCGACCTGACGCAGGTCAAGTCGTCCGCCGCGCAGGTGGATCTCGCAAAGTGTGAATGGATGAACGGCGAGTACATTCGCGCGATGCCGCTCGAGGAGTTTCGCGCGCCGTTCACCGAGACGCTGACCTCCAACGGAGTCGACCTGTCCGGATTTTCCGAGGAGTACACCAGGCAGGTCATGGAACTAATGCAGGTGCGCACCAAGCTCTACGCGAAGATCCCGGACGACACGCGTTTCTTCTTCTGCGAGGATTTCGAATACAACGAGAAGGGCGTACGGAAGCGGCTGCAGAGGGACGGCGCGCTGGATCATCTGTCGGCCTTGCGAGAGCGGCTGGCGACGCTGGACGACTTCACGGCGGTGTCGCTCGAAGAGTGTGTGCGAGCCGTGGCCGAGGAGAGGGGGGTGTCTCCCGGAGAACTGATGCATCCCACTCGCGTGGCGGTCTCGGGGCTCACGTATGGTCCCGGCCTGTTCGAGATCCTCGAAATCCTCGGCAGGGATCGTGTTGGCGCGCGGATGCAACGTGTCGGCGAGCGCTTCGCCGGGCCGCCCGCAGACCTGTGATAATGATTGATGCACGGGTATCCAGAATCCAGTTTCTGCTCTATGATACGCCGAGCCCACACTTCTGCGGGTTCCCAGTAAGAAACAACGGCGAATAACAAACAGCCCATACCGAGTCGCCACACTATGAATCGAACCGTTGCCATCGTCGGTCGCCCCAACGTGGGGAAGTCCTCTATCTTCAACCGTGTCGTCGGGCGGCGTGTCGCGATCGTGCATGAGGAGAGTGGGGTCACGCGTGATCGCCTGATTCGTGAGGTAGAGCGCGAAGGGGACCGCCTTCAGCTGATCGACACGGGTGGGGTGGGTAATATGGACAGTGCGCACTCACCGGGTGAGATCGAGGCCGGCACGCGTCGCCAGGTTGACGTCGCACTCGAAGACGCTGCCGTCGTGATCTTTGTGCTGAATGTGGAAGACGGAATCGTGTCCCTCGATGAAGAGGTCATGCGACTCCTGCGCGCCAGCGGCCGCGACGTGATCGTGGCGGCGAACAAGTGTGACACCGTTGAGCGCGATAGCCTGGCCGACGAGTACCAGCGGTTCGGGTTCGACGTTTTCCCCGTATCGGCGCTGCACAGCCGGGGCATAGGGCCACTGATGGATGCGGTTGTTGATCGACTTCCCGCCGTGGAGAAGTCGGGCACGCCGGACGCACTCAAGGTGGCCGTAGTGGGCCGTCCGAACGTGGGCAAGTCGTCGTACGTCAACCGTCTGCTGCATAGTGACCGGGTGATCGTGTCCGAAGTCCCCGGCACCACGCGAGACAGCATCGATGTACCGTTCCGTGTAGGCGACGGGGTCGGTGCGCGGCATTACGTGCTTACCGATACGGCCGGCCTGCGGCGACGCGGGAAAGTGGATAACGCCGTGGAGACATATAGTGCCATGCGCGCCGTGAAGAGCATCGAGAGGTCCGATGTCGTGGTCCTGATGATCGACGGGGAGCAGGGCCCCACGGCTCAGGATCGCAAGATCGCGGCCAAGGTTGAGTACCTGAAGCGGGGCTGTGTACTCGTCGTGAACAAGTGGGATCTATGCGATCACACGACCCAGCGGCAGTACGTGGAGACCTTGACCCGGGAACTTCCGTTCTTCGCCTACGTGCCGACCGTTTATATATCGGCCAAGACGGGATACAACGTGCGCAAGAGTATTGATGCCATTGATCACGTCGCCGCCGAGGTTAGCCGCGAAATTCCGACTGGAATATTGAACCGGGTCGTTCTGGATGCTTACGAAAGAGTCCACCCGCCGCTGGTAAAGAATAAGCCGCTCAAGATCTACTATTGCACGCAGATCGGCCAGAGGCCGATTCGGATTGGGCTCTTCGTGAATGAACCCAAGCGTGTGCAGCCGGCATATCGCACGTACCTCACGCGCGAGATTCGGTCGGCGTTCGGGCTCGAGGGAGCACCGGTCGTGTTGCAGTTCAGGGCGCGCCGTGAGTCGAGGGCCCGCGCACGATGACGTCACGGCGAAGCGTGATGCTCTCGATCGTGCTGCTGTACGCGGCGGCCGTAATCGCCTGGGTGTGGCACGTCCCCTATCGACCGGACTATCTCCTGCGCCCCATCCCTCCCACGGCGGCGTTCGTGAGCGTGCACGATGAGTTGGATCAACGATGGCTGGATGTCGCACAGTCGTCCCTGCTCGCCAATGTCTTGATAAAACAGGGCGTTTCGCAGGAGGATATCGCCGCGATTGCCCAGGACCCGGATCTGAAACGTTGGATTCCGCGTCTTGCCTCGAAGAGAACCGTCGTCGCGTACGTGCCGCAGTATGGGCCGCTTCGCCGTGAGGCCTGGGTCGTGGTGACCTGGGTTGGCCGTTACAGCCGCCTGCTGCGCTGGTCCGAAAGCCTCGGGCTGGCGGACGATATTCGCGGGCGCACATCGGCGTTGGGAACAGAAATCTACGAATTGGTCGACCCGGTCGGAGCCGGCGACAAGGCGTTCACCTTCGCGCTTGAAGATGGGGTGCTCATCGGTTGTTGGACCGCTCACCCCGGTGGTGTTTCCTATCTGCACCGTCGGTCACGCGTGCAGGACGGGAGTCCGTGGAGGGAACAGACGGCGTTGCTCTCGGCCGCGAACCCTGATCGCGGTCTCGTCTTTCCGAATCGCGTGGTTCGAAATCCGGTTCTCGTACGACCATTGCAGGTCGAATTGAATCGAATGCAAACGGATACGCTCGAGGTGTCGGTGTCCGGCCACGAACAGATCATGGTCGAGGAGGTGGCCGCCATCTCAGACGATCAACTGGAAGATCTGAGTCGACTGCTCGGGGCCCTGCCGGACGCCGTCGTGGGTCTCCCTGCGGGATTGATTAAATCGATGTTGCCGTCGCGCGATCGACGTATCTTCGATATCGTGACCAGCGAAGCGCTGCAGCAGATAACGGCAGAGAACCAGGGGCTTCCCGTGGTCGCGGCCGCGTTGAGCGGGGACTTCAGTGGCCGGGTCGGTCGGGGCAACCCGTACTTTCTCTTCCAGGGCGTCAAGGTGCCGACACTCTTCCTGGCCGTCCCGCATTTGAACGCCGACAAGGCCGCCGCCTCGGCCGGGTTGATGCTCGACCAGATTAACGGGCTCTTCCAGGCTGGGCTGATTCCGCGTCGCGCGGAGGTAGGCGACCGCTCGATGGTGATCGTGGAGGGGACCGGGAGCGACTTCTACAGTGAGCTTGATATCAAGGAGCGTGTTGCCTACGCCGTCTGCGACCGCTGGGTCGTCCTGTGCAGCAACTCCGACGCGCTGCGCAAGTTGCTTGCGCGCTACGATCGAGAAGAAGCGATGCGCTTTGACCCGGACTTGCGCTGGCGACGTGGCGTGTCGAAAGACGGGGCGTCGCTCTATTCGTGGATTCACGTACCGCGCGTGATCGGATCGATCCGGGCCGGCCTTACGCTTGCCAAGTTCCTGGTGCCGCGCGATGAGCAGGGCGCGCGCGTTCACGATCGGATTGCACAAGCCTCGAGCGCCGTTGATGTTCTGGCCGTGTTGGACGAGATTGAGCTTCGGATTCAAACTCGCGAAGACGGCTGGTACGCGAATCTCGCCGTCGAAGGCAAAGTCTCTTCAACGCCGTGAGGCGTGCCTTCAACGAGCGATGTCCTTCTCCCGCAACGAGGGCGGGTCTATTCGGTGGTTGGGGTAAGCAGCAGGTCCCGCCAGGCGCTGCGCGCGTGCTGTAGCGCCAGTGCACGATGCGAGATCCTGTTCTTAACGTCTGCGCTGAGTTCTGCAAAAGTTTCGCGGTATCCTGCGGGACGGAAGATGGGATCGTAACCGAACCCGAGATTTCCGGATCGTTCGGTCGCGATCGAGCCTTCGCATACTCCATCCAGGGCGCGGGCGTCGCCGCATGGACTGGACAGCGCGATCACGGTCCGAAATCGTGCGCGTCTGTCATCGATGCCCCGGAGTTCTTTCAATAGCAGGGCCATGTTGGCCCCGGCGTCCGGCGGATCTCCTGCATATCGCGCCGAGATAACTCCCGGTGCGCCATCGAGAGCGTCCACTTCAAGCCCCGTGTCGTCAGCCAGCGCCCACAATCCGCTGGCGCGCGCCAGCTCGACGGCCTTCTTGACCGCATTCTGTTCGAGCGTCTCTCCGTCTTCGACGACTTCAGCGAGACCGGGGATGTCTGCGCAGGACACGAGATCTAATCCGGGAAGATCCAGGATTGCGCGAATCTCGTCGAGTTTGCCCGGGTTACGAGTGGCGATGAAAAGATTCATGCAGGTCAACGCGTGTTGGCCGCGCGGACGCGGTCAACGAAAATGGTGCTCGGGGCGGGATTCGAACCCGCACAGCCTGTTACGGCCACCAGGCCCTCAACCTGGCGTGTCTGCCAGTTCCACCACCCGAGCATTCCTGGCTGAAGCGGGTTAACTTACCCATCCGGCGAACCACAAATCAAGCACGCTTCTTGGCGGGGTGGTCCCGGGCCGCGCCGGCTTGCTACGGGCCTGGTTTTGCAGGGAACTCCTGCAGGGCGAGGCCGGTTCCCATGAACTCTACGCGCAGGGGTTCATGCAGCTCGCGCAGGGCGTTGGGGTCTCGCTTGATGTCATAGCTCCAAGTCGCGCTGCGGTCAGTCTTGCGGAATGTCGAGGCGGTGACGATTCGCCCCGGTACGCGCACCTTTACCGAGACACGGAATCCGGAGAAGATACTCATGATGGTCCGAAACTCCTCGGACCCTGCCTGAAGCGTCGGGATATCGTAGTCGCCTTCTTCGCTGATGCGAATTACGAGCTCGTAGTTTCCGTTCTCCAGCTTGGTCAGCGACATGTTCTGGCCGGCGAAGTGATCGAGTTTTCTCAGATGTCCCAGGTCGTCAAACGCGCCCTTTATCTCGATCGAGTCCCAGGATTCCTCCTTGTTGTGGTCCAATGCAGAGATCCTGAGGCCGGGCCCTTTGTTGGACTCGAGATGTTTCTGGACATACTCGAAGTCGAAGAGTTGAGGGCCGAGCACGCTGGTGGAACGGCCGGCCGCGGGGTGGTTGGTCTGGGGCCCGAGACCGTGAAGCGTCTCCGTAAGGTCTACCATCGACTGGAGCCGTTTGATCGTGGACTCGGGCGCCGCGTATTTCAGCCTGGCGATGATGGCGCCTTCGGAGTCCAGTTCGATTTCCTGGTCAACGTCAAGGCATCCGCCGAGGCATGCCGGAACAAGCGCGATCAAAAGCGCGCGAAGGTATGGCTGGAGATTCATGGGGTCGCAGGCGATTCGTCCACGGGAGGCTTGAGCACGACTTCATCGGGTCGGACCATGCCCATCTCGCGTGCCGTCCGCTCGACGAAACGCCGGTCGCTGTGAAACTTGGATTGATTCGAACGCAGGTCCGCGATCTTCTCGTCGACGTCGCGGCTCTCTTTCTCAAGGTCCAACTTCTGTTCATGCAGCCGGCCCTGGCGGCTCAGTTGCGGAGCGACCACGAGCGCGGTCCCGATCAGGCAAAGGATCACGATGATAGCCCAGGCCATGTTGTACAGCTTCTTTAGCTTCTTGTTGGTCGCCATGGAGCGTCCTGCTGAAGTGTTCTGTGGCCTATAGTACGCCACCATACACGGCCTGCTTGCCGAGCATTTCCTCTATTCTGAGAAGTTGGTTGTACTTCGCCGTGCGATCGGTGCGGCAGAGCGACCCGGTCTTGATCTGACCGGCATTCGTCGCCACGGCGATGTCGGCGATGGTCGTGTCTTCGGTCTCACCGGAGCGGTGGCTGATCACGGTGGTGTACTTCGCGCGGCTGGCCATCAGGATGGCATCAAGCGTTTCGGTAAGGGATCCGATTTGGTTCACCTTGACCAGGATCGAGTTGGCGACGCCTTGCTTGATACCCTTGGCGAGGAACTTCGTATTGGTCACGAAAAGGTCGTCCCCGACCAGTTGGACCTGGTCTCCGAGGGCGTCCGTGAGCGTCTTCCAACCGCTCCAGTCATTCTCGTCGAGGCCGTCCTCGATGCTGATGATCGGATATTTCTTACACAACGACTGGTAGAGTTCGGTCATTTCCTCCGCGGTGTGGCTGGAGCCGTCGCTCTTCTTGAAAACATACTTCCGGCTGGACTTGACATAGAACTCACTTGCCGCGGCATCGAGCGCGATGAAGATGTCCTTGCCCGGTTGATAACCCGCATCGCGTGTGGCCTTCATGATCACGTCGAGTGCCTGCTGGCTGTTCTTGAGGGTCGGCGCGAACCCGCCCTCGTCACCAATCGCGGTGCTGAGCCCCATGCCCTTGAGGACCGCCTTGAGCGCGTGGAAGACTTCGGTTCCCATGCGCAGCGCTTCGCGGAACGAACGTGCGCCCTTGGGCATGATCATGAACTCCTGAAAATCGATCGGCGCGTCCGAGTGGGCGCCGCCGTTAAGAATGTTCATCATTGGTACGGGAAGCGTCTTGGCGTTCGGGCCTCCCAGGTAACGGAAAAGCGGAAGATCGCAGTATGCCGCTGCGGCTTTCGCCGTTGCCAGGGATACCGCCAGAATGGCGTTGGCGCCGAGTTTCTTCTTGGTGGCCGTGCCGTCCAGCACCAGCATGCGGGCATCGATCGCGGACTGATCCAGCGCGTCGTGGCCCTTGAGGGCGGGCCCGATTATCTTATCTACGTTACGCACGGCGTGACTTACGCCTCTGCCGAGATAGCGCGACTTGACGCCGTCGCGCAGTTCGAGTGCTTCATTGACGCCGGTTGAAGCGCCCGACGGCACGGCCGCGCGGCCGGTGCTTCCATCCTGGAGTACGACATCGGCCTCCACGGTGGGGTTTCCGCGCGAGTCGAGAATCTCGCGCGCAAATACTTGGGAGATTAGAGACATCTTCGTTTCCTGTGAATTTGTTTTGGGATATGCTGCTCCGCGCTGGATGTCGCCGTACCCTTGTCGCTTCTGAATGCAGCAGGCTAGGCGAATCGAAGCCTGGATGCAAGAGTGAAAGAAAAGGGTCTATGCACGTAGCTGTTTTGGGTGCCGGGGGAATGCTGGGACACGATGTCGTGGACCGCTGCCGCGAGGAATCAGTCGAATGTACGCCGCTGAATTCAGCAGACGGTGACATCACGGACCCCCTGAAGCTCGCGCGTGCCGTCCCGGTGTGCGATTGGGTGATCAACTGTGCTTCGTACACACGCGTGGATGATGCTGAGGCGAACGTGGAGCAGGCGCGCCGGGTCAACCGGGACGGGGCGGGCCACATCGCCGAGTTATGCGCACGCCGGGGAATCTTTCTCTTGCACGTCAGTACCGACTACGTCTTCGATGGACGCAAGCAGGGCGGGTACGTGGAGAGCGACCCGATCAATCCGCTCAACGTGTACGGGGAGACCAAGTTCGAGGGTGAGCAGGCTATCCGCGAGTCCGGCTGTCGGGCGATCATGATGCGCACACAGGCTCTCTTTGGAACGCACGGCTCCAGTTTCGTGAAGACCATCGCGGAGCGGATTACGAAGTCCGGGGATCCGCTGAAGGTCGTGACCGACCATGTGACGTCTCCGACCTACACGGTGCATCTCGCGCAGGCGATAATCCGGTTGCTCGCGTGCGGTAAACACGGCATAGTTCATGTCGCCGCGACCGGCACGTGCACGTGGTACGATCTGGCATGTGCGATCGTGGCTCGCGTGAAGCCGGGACACCCGGTCGAGCCGGTTACGGCGGATGCTTTCCAGACGCCGGCCCGCCGGCCGCCGAACGCGACGCTGGATACAACACGATTTGAACGATGGACCGGGTGGGCGATGCCGGCGTGGCAGCAAGGGATTGACGGGTTTCTCGCTGAAACTGGACTCGGCAAGGCTGCCATAACCGAAAGCGTGAACAGGGCCGAGACGAATCAAGGCGGAGAATAGGCGTCAGCCGAAGGTATGAAGATACTCGTGACAGGCGGAGCGGGATTCATTGGAAGCAATTTCGTGCGGTACGTCCTGAAGACGTACCCCGATGATCAGATCGTAAACCTCGACAAATTGACCTATGCGGGGAATCTCGAGAACCTCGCCGGGCTTGAAGATCAGAAGCGATACGCCTTCGTGCGCTCCGATATCGGTGCGGAGGTGGAAGTCGACGCCGCCCTGTCCGCCGGCGACTTTGACGCCATCGTCAACTTCGCGGCTGAGACACACGTGGATCGTAGCCTGCAGGATGCGCAAGTTTTCGTGCAGACCAATTCGATGGGAACGCAGGTGCTCCTGGACGCCTGCCGCCGCCACAAGATTCCCCGCTACCTGCAGGTATCGACCGACGAGGTTTACGGAAGCCTCGGTCCGGAGGGGAAGTTCGTGGAAACGACTCCGCTCGCGCCGAACAACCCCTACTCGGCATCCAAGGCCGCCGGCGACTGCCTGGTGCGCGCAGCGGTCGGGTCACACGGCGTGGACGCGGTGATCACCCGCTGTTCGAATAATTTTGGTCCGTACCAGTTCCCGGAAAAGTTGATTCCACTGATGATCGCGAATTGTCTCGAGGATAAAGAGCTTCCAGTTTATGGCGATGGCATGCATGTCCGCGATTGGATCTATGTGGAAGACCACTGCAGTGGAATCGATGCCGCGCTGCGCAAGGGTGTCGCGGGAGAGGTCTATAACATCGGCGGCAACTACGATGTGCCGAACCTCGAGATCGTGAAGACGATACTTCGCGTTCTGGATAAGCCGGAGAGCTTGATACGCTTCGTCAAGGACCGTCCGGGCCACGACCGTCGCTACGCGATCGATTCATCCAAGATCGAAAGCCAGTTGGGCTGGAAGCCTTCGCACACCTTCGAAGACGCGATGCGGTCCACCGTCGACTGGTACCTCGGCAATCGCGACTGGATCGAGCATACGCGTAGTGGTGAGTACCAGACGTATTACGAACGCATGTATGGAAACCGGTAAGTCTCGAGTCAAACGCGTCCGCGATTTCATCACGGATGACGTCTGGGATGTCGAGATCCAGTCCTTGTCTCGGCTTCGTCGCCTGGGCGTCAATTTCATTCGCGTTTCGAATCTCGTGATTCGAGGCTTCATTAAGGATGAATGCCCCCTACACGCCTCGGCACTGACGTTTAACACCCTGATGTCGATCGTGCCCGTCCTCGCGCTGTCACTCTCTATCGCGAAAGGACTCGGTGCGGGCGACACCGTGCGCGACAGGATCCAGGAGTTCGTGCATACCCACCTGGCCGAGCTTCAGACGGTGGGGCCCGGCCTGTCGGCGAATACGGTGGGCGAGAACGCGGCTCCGGCCGTTGACGTCGCGAATGCGACCCCCGAAGCCGTTGTCGAGCCGGGTGCGGTCGAGATATCGATTGACGGTGCCGGCTTCCCCGCAACGTTGACCGCACCCGAGCCCGCTAACACGGCCCAGGCGGGGGATGTGGGAGAGCTGGTTAGTACGGATGCGGATGGTGATCCTCTCGCCGTGAACGATCCGGGCGACATCGTCGTCATGGTTGATTCCGTCATTGAGCAGATCTTTTCTTACGTAGACAATATCAACTTCGCCAAGCTGGGCGGGCTGGGGTTGGCGGTACTCATATG
The DNA here is from genome assembly GCA_027623315.1 of Verrucomicrobiota bacterium. Taxonomy (GTDB): domain Bacteria; phylum Verrucomicrobiota; class Kiritimatiellia; order CAJWTS01; family CAJWTS01; genus JAQBYD01. The sequence goes on from JAQBYD010000005.1 coordinate 81,975, forward strand.
GAGCGTGGTGAGTGTCCTCGGGCGTGTCGAGTTCTCGTTCAACCGCGTGTGGGGGGTTGTCGGGGCGAGGAGCATCACGCGCAAGTTCACCGACTACCTCGGCGTCGTGATTCTCGCGCCCATCCTGGTTATCCTGTCGTCGTCCCTGCCGGCCATCAACCTCGCGCATAATCTCGCGAACCAGTGGCTTCCGGGGCCACTTGGCGCCATGGCCGAAGCGATCTTCGAGACCGGGATTCTGAAGCACCTCACGGTGATCGCGCTGGTTGGGGTCTCGTTTGCACTCTTCATCATGATCATGCCCAATACCCGCGTGCAGTTCGTGCCGGCATTCGTCGGCGGGCTTGGGGCCGCGCTGTTGTTCATCCTCTGGCTCTGGATCTGTGTCCGGCTGCAGGTCGGGCTCTCCCGGCAGGGCGCGATCTACGGAAGTTTTGCAATCCTTCCGATCCTGCTGCTGTGGGTACTCATGAGCTGGCAGATCGTCCTGTTCGGCACGGAGGTCGCGTTCGCGGTTCAGAACTGCGGGACCTACCGCATGGAGCAGACGGCCGGACGGGCCAGTGCCGAGTCGAAGATCGTCCTGGCCTTGCATATCGTGTCGCAATCGATGGACGCGATGCGAGACAAGCGGGCGCCCTTCAACGCGCGCGATTACGCCCGCGAACATTCGGTATCGGTGCGCCTTCTGAACGAGGTGCTGCGCGAACTTGCCGATGCCGGGCTTGTCGCCGGCGTGGCGGATGCCCCGGATCGATATGTCCTGCTGCGCTCCCCCGAGAGCATGCGCGTGAAGGACGTCGTTACGGCCATGCTCCGCTCCGGCGTGGGGCCCAGGGCCTTTGGCCTGCATCGTTTGCATTCGCAGTTGCACGAGACGCTTGGCGAGGTGGAGCAGAGCGCGGAGAACCTGGTTCAGCCCCCGTCCGGCGCCGACGATCAGTCCGAGCCTTATGCCCAAGATTGATTTTGAGCAGGCGCTCAACGCGGAGCAACTCGCGGCCGCCACGGCACCCGACGGGCCCGCCCTCGTTCTCGCCGCCGCGGGTACCGGAAAGACGCGTACGCTCGTCTATCGCGTCGCGTATCTCGTGGAGCAGGGAATTGATCCCGGGCGAATTCTTCTCCTCACCTTCACCAATCGTGCCGCCCAGGAGATGCTCGAGCGCGCGAGCGACCTCGTGGCGGGAGTCAGCGGCATCTGGGGTGGGACATTTCACCACCTGGCCAACCGCTTGCTGCGCCGGCATGCCCCGGTGCTGGGGTACGGGAACACGTATACCATTCTGGATAGGGACGATTCGGTCACATTGGTGCGACGCATTATCCAGGACGCTAAGCTTCAAGGCCGCGAGTTTCCGCGACCGGCCGTTCTGTTGAGCCTGCTCGGACAGGCGACGAACAAGGAACAACCGCTCGCCGGCGCGGTGGATGGCTGGTTTTCCGATGCGGCCGTCACGGCCGCCTTCGGCCCGGAGGATGTGTTGAAGGTGCTGACGACATACACCGAGCAGAAGCGCGAATTGGATGCCATGGATTTCGACGACCTGCTGCTGAACGGGCTGCGTCTGCTTCGTGAACACGACGAACTGCGCGAGCGTTACGGTGAGCAGTTTCAACACCTGCTGGTCGACGAGTACCAGGATACGAACAGTCTCCAGGCCCAGTGCGTGGACCTCCTCGCGGGCGTGCATCGTAACCTGACCGTGGTTGGCGACGACTTCCAGAGCATCTACTCCTGGCGCGGCGCGGATTACCGCAATATCATGTCGTTCCAGCAGCGCTACACCGACGCAAAGATCTATCTGCTCGAGACCAACTATCGCAGCGTTCCGGAGGTCCTCGAGGTGGCCAACGTTTGCATCGAGGGGAGTCGCAACCAGTTCCCCAAGACGCTTCGTGCAACCCGCGAGCCCTACAAGACGCCCACCATCGTGCGCCTGAGGGATGGATCAGAGCAGTCTTTCTTTGTGATGCAGCAGGTCGCCTCCCTGCGACGTGAAGGCTACAAACTCTCCGAGATCGCCGTTCTCTACCGCGCTCATTTTCACGCGATGGAACTGCAACTACAGCTCTCGCGCGACCAGGTGCCCTATACCATCACCTCCGGAGTCCGATTCTTCGAACAGGCGCACGTGAAGGACGTCTGTTGCTTTCTGCGCGTCCTGCAGAGTGACGAGGACGTGATGGCGTTCTCGCGCTTACTGGAACTCCTGCCGGGGATCGGGCCCAAGTCGTCGCAGCGCATCTGGAACAAGCTCGGCCGCAAGTGCGACATCTACGATCTCGATCTGCGTCATCAGATTGCCGAGATGCTTCCCGCCGGAGCCAAAGCGGGGTGGGGCAACATGGAAGCCGCCATGCCGTCGGGAATGAGCGGCGTCCGTTTCCTGGGAGAGCTCGTGGATGCCTTCGTCCAGACCTTTTATCACGACTTTGCCGTGGAGACGTTCGAGAATCATCGCAACCGCCTCGACGATCTACAGGGCATGTCCAACTATATGGAGCGCTTCGAGTCGCTGACGGACTTCCTCGGTGACATCGCCCTGCTGAGCAACCTGGATGCGGAGGTGGAGCACCTGCAGGAGCCCGGGGAGTCGTTGCGTCTGAGCACCATTCACCAGGCCAAGGGGCTCGAGTGGAGCGCCGTGATCGTGCTGTGGCTGGTCGACGGGATGTTTCCGTCGTCGCGATCGCTGGCGGAGTCCGAGGAGGGAGAGGACGAGGAGCGCCGACTCTTCTATGTGACCGTGACCCGCGCCAAGGATGAGCTCATTCTGTGCGTTCCCGAGAGCCGCCGCATGCACGATCACAGCGTCATTCCCTGTGAGCCCTCCCGCTTCATCACCGAAATCCCGCCCGAATTGGTCCAGGAACACATGGTCTAGGATATCACCGGGGACTATCACCGGGGACAGACCCTCGGGAGTCGTCGCGCGGAAACGGCGGCTGGGGACATCCGCCCTCCAGAGATCCTTCCTCACTGGAGGGCGGGCGACGCGTGTGAGTCGCGTACCGCGTCTCAACGCGGTCACGCGATCCTCGACCGCCGGAATTTCGGGAAGAGATCCTTCGCAACCTTAAAAAAAACACCCAAATGTCGCCTTTACAACCATGTAGGGCCCCGCTACATTTCGTGAAGTTAGTACGTGGTTGGCAAACGGAAGTCCGTGAGATTCGGACGCGGTCGCGCCACTGTAACCCTTCCCCGGGCAACCGGGAGTGCTATTCAGCATTTGGGCCACTGCTCGCCTCGGCGGGTGGGAAGGCCGCTGAATATGAAGGGGAGCCAGGAGACGTTGCCAACCATTCGCAGCAGAAATAACATCGGACACTATGTCCGTGCGGTTCCTTCGCAGAAAAGGAAAGTGATGTTGCTGAACGTGAACGAACGACCGACCCGCAAGGCGCTCCGGTCTCAGTTCTTTCCTTCCTGGCAATCTTCTTTTCTCTCTGGCTGGAGCCACATGTCCGCAAAAGGAGAGAAGCGATGAGAAGAAAGCAGTGGACTCCCGCGATCGGAGTTGATGCCGGTACGAAGATGGCGTGTGGCCTCGCGGTCGCGATCCTGGCCACAAGTGCAATGCCGCTTGCCGCCGATGATGAGCAGGTTCTGGTCACCGCCACACGCCTGCAGACACCGCTTCGCGAAGTGGCAAGTGCCGTGACCGTGATCGACGCTGAGGCGATTCAACGCCGCGGTCTGGATAACGTCGCGGACGTTCTCAGGACGGTTCCGGGTGTGGAGATCGCGCGCACGGGAGGTGCCGGGCAAACGGCGTCTCTTTTCATCCGCGGCGCCTCCAGTGAACGCGTCAAGATTCTGATCGATGGCGTCGAGTACAACGACCCCATCTCCCCCGGGCGTTTCGCCGATATCTCGCACCTCCAGGTGGACGACATTGAGCGAATCGAGATCGTGCGCGGCCCGCAGAGCGTCCTCTACGGAACGGATGCGATCGGCGGCGTGATCAATATCATCACGAAACAAGGCAAGGGCCCCACGCATGTCAGCGTGCGCGCCGAAATCGGATCCTACGAGTCATTCCGGGAGTCGATCAGCGCAGGCGGACAACTCGGCGACGTTGACTACTATCTGAATGTCGCCCGCTTGGACTCCGACGGATTTTCGTCGGCCGACTCGGACCACGGTAACCGCGAAGACGACGGGTATGAGAACACCTCTATCACGCTCAGCCTGTCAGCACAGCCGACCGAGGACGCGACCGTCCGCTTGGTCGTCCGTCATATCGACGCCGTGAGCGAGATCGACGACTTCGGCGGCGTGGGCGGCGACGATCCGAACCACGATGTGGATTCAGAGCAGACGCTCGTGCGCCTCGAAGGCAGCCTCCTTTCGATGGACGACCGCTGGGAGCAAAAACTATCATTCTCCTATTTCGACATAGAGCGAACCGATATCGATCATCCCGACGACACGGACCCGACTTTTATCGACAGCGGATTCAAGGGCGAGCGCAAGGAAATCGAGTGGCAGCACAATGTGAAGCTGCCCCAGGATCAGATCCTTACGTTTGGAGTCGAGTTCGATGAGGAGGAGGGGTCCTCCTTTTACGAGACCGACGGCTTCAGTGATACCTTCCCCGATCGATCCGCCCAAACGGTTGGTACCTACGCCCAGTTGCTGGTCAGCCATAACGATCGACTCTTCGCCACGATCGGTGCGCGCTATGACGATCACGAGGACTTCGGATCGGCACTGACCTACCGAATCGCCCCTGCGTACTGGCTCAACGACCGCGGGACGAAGCTCAAGGCCGCTTTCGGAACGGGATTCAAGGCTCCGAGCCTCTTTCAGCTATTCTCGACTTCCGGAAATCCAGCCTTGAACGAAGAAGACAGTTCCGGCTGGGAGATCGGAATCGAGCAAGCCCTGCTGGAGGACCGGGCGAGCGTCGAGTTGATCTATTTCGATAACGATATTGACGACTTGATCTCGTTTGACTCGGCCACCTTCGCCTTCGTGAACCTCGGCCAGGTGGAAACGCGTGGTGTCGAGTGCGCGTTCGAATTCCAGGCCACCGATGACGTTCGGCTTGACGGTCACTACACCTACATGGACGCCGAGGATAAGGAGACCGGTGAGGAGCTGGTGAGGCGCCCGACGCATCGCGCAGGCGTGGACGCGACATGGGTCGCCAACGAGAAACTTCTGATGCTCGCCGGCGTGCTCTACGTTGATGACCGCAAAGATAGCGACTTCTCAAGTTTTCCGGCCACGCGCGTAACCCTCGACCGATATGCGCTGTGGCATCTGCGCGCCGTGTATTCGGCGAATGAGCGGGTCGAGTTGGTTGCGCGTGTGGAGAATATTCTGGACGAAGATTACGAAGAGGTCAGTGGATTCGGTTCAGCGGGGCGGTCGGCATACGTCGGCGCCAAGCTGCAGCTCTAGGCAGGCATTCATATGCAGCGTGTTCGAATGGTGTGGTTCGCGGCGTCCGTGATCATCCACGTGGTGATCATGGTCGGCGTGGCATGGGTTCAGGCGGGGCGCGGCGTGGTCGCCTACGGCGAGGCGCCTATCCGCCTCCATATCACGCGTGAAGCCTCGACCGAGACGTCCGGCGGCGGCGTGCCGGGTTCGATGCAGAGCGTGCTCGGTCCGCAGCGGGCGGAGGTGGCCACCGATCGTGCGCGCAAGGTGGTGGTTCCCGTGCCCGGCCCCCATGCCGTGGATGGTGCGCTCGTGCGGATTATGCAGCCGCCCGCGCAGAAACTGGTGCCTGGCCCCGTATCGCTAACCGAGTTGCATGGCGCAGAGGCGGCATCGCGCCAGGTAACGGCCGGACTGGAGACGGGCGCACACGCGATCCACGCTATCGTGCCGGTCTACCCGATCGGTTCACGACGCACCGGCGAAGAGGGAGTCGTTCGAGTTGCCGTAGAGATTGCCTCGAGCGGTGAGCCGATGGATGTTGAGATTGTGCAGTCCAGCGGATATCCGCGGCTCGACCGTGCGGCTTGTGTGGCGCTCATGCGGGCCCGGTTCGCGCCGGCGGTACGCCACGGGCGCCCAAGCACCTCGATGAAGACGTTCGAGTTCGTCTTCGAACTCAACGACACCCAACGCTCCTAGGCCCGAATCCAGCGAACGCGGCCATGGATAAAGTCACCTTCTTTGTCGCAAGCTTCGTCGCGAGCTTTGTCGACAGCGCGGCGCTGAAGTCCCAGGATCTTGGTAAAACTGTTTCTGGGCGAAATAGCGAGAGGGAGAGACAGGACGATTAGGGGCCGGGGTGGAATGGCGCTAAGATAAGAGACCATCTGCATGCGCCAGCATGCTCTGGAGTGCGGCGGCCTGACGCCGCTCTGGGTTTGCCGATTGCGTGTGAACACACCGAATCAAGAGCGCTGCCCCATGCTTCGCTTGCTTCGCAGGGCAAGCAGGTCAGCGCACTCCAGAGCGCTTCGCGCGGGATTTCATCCTAGACCACTCTTATCTTAGCGGCATTCCGGCCGGGGTGTTTACCCAGCTACGCTGGCAATCGACAAAGCTTGCGACAAAGTTGCATCGGAAACGAGGTTCGTTGGATTTGCGCCCAAGAGACCGTCGGACTTAGCCTGATCAGCTCGCGCTGCATCTGTGATCGTCGCCGGCCTACAGCCTCCAGACCGCTTCGACGGCTTCCAGGTCGTCGGCGCTGATGATGACCGTGCACTCGTTCTCAACGGGTGAGGTCGTGGCGTACAAGTAGTTGATGTTGACATTCTTCTGCGCCAATCGATTGGCCACGGCGGCGAGCGTTCCCGGTCGGTTGGAGAGGGAGACCACCGCGACACGCTGTTCGGCGACCGGGATGTTGGCCTTCTTCAACGCCGCGAGCGCGTTCCGCGAATTACTCACGACGATCTGCACCATGCTCACGTCGGTGGTGTGCACCACAGAAATCCCCTCGATGTTGATCTTCGCCTCGCTGAGCGTCTTCGTCGCACGCGCCAGTTCCCCCGGGCGATTCTCAAGGTAAAGTGTCAGTTGCGACTTCGTCATGTTTCGATGCTCCTTCTTCCCCATAGCGCCACAATCTTAATCGTCCTGCCAGTAATCGTCCTGCCGATATCCGCTTGCTCAGTCGCGTTTCACAGCGTATCCAACGCCTGCTCTCCACCGGTCTTGCGAATCATCTCGTGCATGTCGCTCTCACCATAATACGCGTCGTCTCCGCCCGCGTCCCGCAAGATGGCGCATCCGCTCATGCCGGCTGCTGTGACAACCAGGATTGCCGCGATCAGTATGATCTGCATTGTGGAACTATCCGCATTGTATCTCCTCGCGCGTACTATACGCATCATGGCTGGCCGTGGCCCAAGTTTCAAGCGGTCAATTTCGGATTTCACGGAGCAGATGCTCGGTGCCGGAATGGGTAAGCTCAACGGACGGGGACAGACCCCTGCTCCGAGGAGCTCAGCAGTGCGGTTTTGCAGCCAGGAATCGCCATTTCTCGCCGGATTTGGAGAAGTTGGGGTCCCTGTTCCACTCTTATCCGATGGACGCATATAACCGTCCATCACTCAACTTGACTCGAATCCCCTCTCCACCCATCATTTACTCAGGCAGTGCTCAGCGGCGTGCTTTTTCGCTCTTGACCGGTCGGTGCCTATAGGTCCACAATACTGGTCCACAAAGGGGTCCGAAGATGAGCATCATTACCGTGTCCAAGACTGAGTTCAAGCCCAAGGCATTTGAATACCTGCGCCGAGTTGAGGAGCAGCATGACACCATTCGGGTGACCGATCACGGTCGCCCTGTCGCTGAGGTTGTGCCTTACGGGCAACCTTCTCGCGAGGCCCTCAACAGCTTGCGAGGGCTTGTTCTGGAATACGATTCGCCAACCGAACCGGTTGGTGAGGCATGGGATGCCGACGAGTGATCGTTTTGGATACACATGCCTGGGTATGGTATGTGGACGACCCCTCGCAGTTTGCTCCCAAAACGCTTGCATCCATTGAGGCCTCCATGGCGAAGGGCACAGTCTATGTGTCCAGCATTAGCATCTGGGAAATCCTAATGCTGGAAAGCAAGAGCCGACTCAAATTCGGCGTGCCTGCAGATGTCTGGCTGGATCGCTGTGATGCAACCGGTTTGTTCAATTATGTGCCGGTGGCGAATGCAATCAGTCGTCTGGCTGTCTCGCTTGGGTTGCACGGAGATCCCGCGGACCGATTCATCGCCGCTACGGCTGTCTATCTGGGTGCCACACTCGTCACGAAGGACCGCAGGCTGCGAGCTTCACGCAAGATCACGACACTTTGGTAGACTTACTGGGGGCATTCGGGTCAGTCCCCGTTCCACTCTTTGTTGACGGAGGCGGCGCTTACTCGGTAATCGCACCCCAGGGATACTCCTGCTCAAAGGCGTACCCGACCTGTTCTTTAGGATTGGGTAAGAGAAAGAGGGCGGCATCGCCCAAACCGTAGATGCTCCGCCCGACACCGAACCACAGCCCCTTAACCAGACCGATCGGCGCTCCGATCAAGCCGTCGTCGCAGACTCCCCTGTAAATTTGGCCCGGCACTTCCAGCACGCCTAAAAACCCGTTGCTGACGCCCCTGATGATCTTGCGGGGATACGGCATCAGGCCTTCCTTCAGACTGGGCTTCTTGACGCTGTAGCGCTCGCCTTCTTCCCATGCGTACTCCGCATCGAGCGGAATACCGACGCCCTCGTTGCTCTCGGGATTCGCTGACCAGAACGTTACGACTTCGACGGCTCCGTAGGTCGTCCTGCCGGCGGCGTGACGAATGCCTCGGAAGAAGCCAAGTACGGTGCCGACTGTCTTGGATAAAAGCGGGTTCTTGATCGCACCGACACCAGACTTGTATCCCTTGCAGATCTGCATGGGCAGCTCAACCACACCGGTCACAGTATTGGCGGTACCCCGTACGAGCCGGTGTCCCATGCCCGGGAGGACTTCATCGGATGCGGCCGCGACATCACCCGCAGTCAGCAGTGCGCAAAGCCCGATCATGCTCAATGTTACAGCTGTCTTCATTTGGCCCCCTCTATTGTTGTACGTCATTCATTCTCCTCGATGCGTGGAGCCTACGCTGCCGGCCAGAGAAAACAAGCCGTGATGCCGGGCGAAGTCCATTCGCGAGGCGCGTAACCCGCAATCGTTTGCCGTAATCGTCGCCCGTAGTCGTGTCCCGAGAGAACCCGGTGCGACACCGGTTCAGATTCGGCCGACGACTACGCGCGACGATTACGCGTGACGATACTTGCCGGGCCGAAGACGCGCAACGCGAGCACCGGTGGCGCGGTTGACCTGGAATTTCCCAGATTCTGGCCCACGAATCACGTGAATCCACACGAATTTACAGCGGGAGCCAGGGGCAGGCAGACCTAGAATCTAGAGTTTAGAGCGTTGCAGAGCGTCCGTGATGGCTGCGACGCGACGTTTGAGCGACGGGGATTGAGCCATCTGCCTGGACAGAGATTGACGTTGCTTGCCGACTGAGCTTTGGCTCTGAGATCCGAAGTGCCGAGCGACCTCCCGCTGTATGCAGCCGCTCAGGCGGCAGCACAACTCGACCGCCACAGCCTTGACGAGTCCTGCCCGTCTGCCGTGATACCGGAGGTCGTCCGCTGGGACATCGAATGCCCTGGCTACGGCTGTAACGGATAACGTACAACGGACAACTATCCCGCTTCTCCCCTTGACTAGTTTCGGGCACAGCCTGAAACTAGCCGTATGCTAGCTAGAATCAACTCGGGGGCGGTGTATGGGGCGGATGCCTATCCGGTTGAGATCGAAGTGAATGCGGCCTCGGCCGGGGATCCGCAGACGGTGATTGTGGGCCTGCCTGACGCGGCGGTGAAGGAGAGTAAGGATCGCGTTCATACCGCCATCCACAACTCCGGCTACATGAATCACAATGGACGCGTTACGGTCAACCTGGCCCCGGCGGACATCAAGAAGGAAGGCCCCAATTTCGACCTCCCGATCGCAATCGGCATGCTGGCTGCGACGGGCGAGATCGACTTCGAGACACTCGGCAATTGCGCCATCATCGGTGAACTCGCGCTTAGTGGTGAGGTCCGTCGCATCAAGGGCGTGCTCCCGATTGCGATGCGCATGCGCGCAGAAGGGATCCAGCGCATTCTCGTCCCGTCGCCTAATGCAGACGAGGCGGGCGTTGTAGAGGGTATCGAGGTCTACGCTATCGACAACTTGCGCGAGGCGGTCGAGTACCTGCGCAACGACCGCAAGCTACAGCCGTACATCGTCGACCCCACCGAGATCGCCACGTCGTTGATCACGGCGCAGGCGGACTACTCGGACGTCAAGGGCCAGGAGACGGCCAAGCGGGCTTTCGAAATCGCTGTGGCCGGGGGACACAATCTGCTCGCGATCGGCCCGCCCGGGACCGGCAAGTCGATGCTGGCCAAGCGCATTCCGTCGGTCCTGCCACCGCTGACGCTCGAGGAAGCCCTTGAAGCCACGCGCATCCATAGTATCGCCGGGACGCTGGAGCCGCACCAGGCGCTGGTGTCGCGGCGTCCGTTCCGCGCACCGCATCATACGATCTCCGACGCCGGTCTGCTCGGTGGTGGCACGCATCCCATGCCCGGCGAGGTGAGTCTCGCGCATCGCGGTGTCCTCTTTCTCGATGAGCTTCCCGAATTTCACCGCAACGTGCTGGAGGTCTTGCGTCAGCCGCTCGAGGACGGACGCGTCACGATCTCGCGCGCCGCGGGGTCCGTGACCTTCCCGTGCGAGTTCATGCTCGTGGCGGCGATGAATCCCTGTCCATGCGGTTTTTGGGGAGACCCGAAGCGTGAATGCCGCTGCTCTCCGACCAAGATTCAGAACTACCGCAACAAGATCTCCGGCCCGTTGCTGGATCGCATCGACATCCATGTCGAGGTGCCGGCGATTTCGTATGATCAGCTCACCACGCTGCAGTCGGGCGAGCCGTCCGCGGCGGTGCGTGAGCGGGTTGTTGCTGCACGGAATGTGCAGCAAGAGCGCTTCGCCGCCATGCAGGGCATGCATTGCAATGCCGGCATGGATTCCAAGACCATGCAGACCCACTGCCAGCTCGACAGCGAGAGCCAGGTCCTGCTCAAGGCGGCCATCACCGAACTCCACTTCTCCGCCCGCGCCTACGACCGCATCCTGCGCGTCGCGCGCACTATCGCCGACCTCGACCACGCCCGTTCCATAGGGGCCGAGCATATCGCCGAGGCCATTCAGTACAGGAGCCTCGATCGCCAACAGTTGATGTAGCCGAGCCGTCTCCTGATGGACGGTGGCCACATCGAATTCGGCCTGCCCTGAGCCTGTCTGAGGAACTACCACATGAGAACGGGCAGGGACAGACCCCGATCCGAGAAGCTCAGCAGTGTGGCCTTGCAGCGAGGAGTTGCCGTTCCTCAGCGGATTTGGGGAAGTTGAGGTCTGTCCCGAGCGCGGCTGAGATAAGAGACCATCAGGATGCGCCAGCATGCTTTGGAGTGCGGCGGCCTGACGCCGCTCTACGTTTACGGATAGCGCCTCGTCACAGCGAAACGAGAGCGCTGCCCCATGCTTCGCGCTTCGCTTGCTTCGCAGGGCAAGCAGGTCAGCGCACTCCAGAGCGCTTCGCGCGGGATTGCATCCTAAACCACCCCAAACTTAGTGCCATTCGCGTCTGTCCCCGTTCCACACGCCTGCGCACAAAACAGGTGGCAGCCGCGACCGGCACGGATTATGATGTCTGAAGAAAGGAGCGCGATCCCGTTTGGCCAGACACTCAAAGCGACACATTGCACGCGACAATCGACATTCGCGGGGAACGAAATTGGTCCAGCGTGATGAGGTCGATCTTCAGGACATCATCAAGTCGCGCAAGGCGCCCTTCTTTCTAGTTCTCGATGGAGTTCAGGATCCTCACAATTTGGGCGCCTGCCTCCGAACGGCCGATGGCGCGGGCGTCGATGCCGTCATCGCGCCTCGCAATCGGGCGGTGGGTCTTACGGAGACGGTGTCGCGGATCTCCTGTGGCGCCCTCGAGCGCGTGCACTTCATCCAGGTTACGAATATCACGCAGACGCTCAAGGAGCTGCGGGATGGCGGCGTGTGGATCGTCGGCACAGCCGACGGCGCCGAGTCCGCATCGCTCTACGACGTCGATTTCACGGGGCCCGTCGCCGTGGTCCTGGGGGCCGAAGAGAAAGGCCTGCGCCGCTTGACGCAGGAGACTTGTGACGTTGTCGTGCGTATCCCCATGATGGGAAAAGTCGAATGCCTGAACGTTTCCGTCGCGACCGGGGTCTGTTTGTACGAGGCGTTGCGTCAGCGTAGGGCGCTGGCGACATGAGTTTGCATCAGATCGAATGGCAACGCTCCGCGCAGCCGGTGCTGTCGGCCATGACAACGCGCCAGGCTTGGTGCCGCGTGGGGTTATACACCCCGCGTCGGTTCTGCGACACGATGGCCGCTTCAGGATGTGGTACCGCCACATCGGCCGTGTACGTGAGTCCCTAGGATCGGCGCTCTGCGGCCCGATATGGCGGTCCGAATCTCCCGAGAAATGCAGTCTTCCTGTTCTGACGCCAAGCCCCGAGTAAATCGCGCAGACTACCGGAGGTCGCTGGATTCGGGCCTAGGCTTACGCCGAAGGGTTTTTTACCGATCGGATTCGCCTATTTTGAGCCTACGCGCGATAGAGGTGTTCGCGCGTCAGGGGCTGCTCGGAGACGCCCTTGGCGCTCTGCTTCACGGCGACCGCCTGGTAAATGCGCAGCGTGCCATCTATGAATCCGAAAGATGAGACGGCGAGGTAGGCGATCCACATGCGGTACCGTTCCTTGCCCACAAGCTCGATGGCCCTTTCCTGGTTGGCGCAAAGGTTCTTGCACCAGTGCTTGCAGGTCAAGGCGTAGTGTTCGCGCCATGATTCCACGTCGCGCAGATCAAAACCGCACTGTTCCAGGATTTGAATGGTATGTCCGATATCGTCGAGCTCGGAACCAGGAAAGACGTATTTCAGACAGAAGCGTCGCAGGGCCTTGGTCTTGTTGCGCTTTCGCTTGCTCGCACGGTGTCGCCGCGTGATGCCGTGATTCAAGACCATGCCGCGATCGCGCAGCAACGTATTGATCTTGCCGAAGTATGCGGGGTAGTTGGCGATGCCGACGTGTTCATACATGCCGATGCTGGAGATCTTGTCGTACTGTCCTTCGAGTGCGTTGTAATCCTTCAGCTCAATCGTCACACGGTCCTGCAATCCGAGGTGCTCGATCGTTGCTTGCGCGAAATCGAACTGTGCCTGTGAGAGCGTGACCCCGTGCGCCTGCGCGCCGTAGTGCTGTGCAGCGTGGCAGATCAGCGCGCCCCATCCGCAGCCGATATCGAGAAACGTCTCACCTTCTTTGAGTTGCAGCTTGCGGCAGATCATGTCCAGCTTGTCCTTCTGCGCCTGCTCCAGCGACCCGTCCGGAGTCTTGAAGTACCCGCAGGAGTACACACCATCCCGGGATCGAGGAACTGCTGGTAGAAATCGTTGCTCACGTCGTAGTGGAATTGCACGAACTGCTCGTTGTCGCGATCGGACTCGAAGGTGCCCGGCCCTTCGTAGGTGATGCCGCGACTGGCCTTGACCTCTTTGGAGGATGAGAATAGCAAGGGCAGCGCATTCCTGAGTAACACGAGCTTGTTGAAGGACTTGAGTTTCTTCTTGTCCTCGCGGGTCAGCCCCTCACGAAGCACTTCGAGGAAGGTGTAGATGTCGCCGCCGTGGAAATCGATGTCGCCGGATACATATTGGAGCAGCACGTTCTCCAGCGTGGGCTTCTTCAGAATTGCTCCCAGGATCCCGGCGCGATTGATCGACAGGAAGAAGCGTGGGTCCACGTCGCTGCCCAGTGGGACCACGCTGCCGTCCCACAGACGGACCGAGATACGCGTGTTGAGCAGGCCGCCCAAATGTTCGAGCACGCGACGTGTGGCCTCGAGGTTGCGGTTGTGTGTTGGCCCCGGCATGGTCCCGGCGACTTTGTGCGAAACCCGACGCGGTTAGCGAGCCAAAAGACGGAGCGGGGGAGACGCCTTCCGACTCGAGCAGGAGTGTGCTTTCCATCGGGGCTTGACGGGGATTCGGTGCAACGATGGAATACGCCCGATGTCGTGCGGTATGTGGGTGTGTGAGTATGTGCGTATGTGAGTATGTGGGAAAGATCGGAAATCGACGAAGCTTGCGACCATTAACGCCATCGGGAAGACCGATCAGGCGCGGCCCTCTCTGGGACCACGCAGCGCGTTGACGCCGAGTGCGACCAGGAAGCCGGTGGTGTTTCCGATGACGGGCCACAACAGGAAGTTGATCTCTGTGCGCATCATCAGGTAAAGGCCGGCCGTGGCAGCCAGAAATCCGATCAGGGCCGCGGATGCCCGGATGCGGATTGGTATTAAGGCCAGCGCGATCAGGCCGAGAACGCCATTGGTGGTAACGGCCATCAACTTGCCCCATAGGATTTGGGCGTATTCGGTCTCCATGAAGGCCAGCCCCATCAGGATGGCGAGGATGCCCCAGAGCAGCGTCAGGCGCCGGGCCACAGCCAGCACATCTTGATCGGTCGCCTTCTGCTTTGCGAAGCGTTGCCAGAAGTCCTCAACGCAAACCGTAGACGCCGAGTTCATGGCGCTGTCGATGCTCGACATGGCGGCCGCAAAGATGGCCGCAATGACCAACCCGGCAACGCCCGCCGGGAGTTGATTCACGACGAAGAAGGGGTAGATCGGGTCCGCTTTGCCAGGCAGGCCGATCTCGGGATGCGCCGTGTAGAATGCAAAGAGCGCGGTGCCAATGAAGTAGAAGATGAAGCCGATCGGAATGTAGGCGATGATGCCGATCCAGATACTGCGCCGGGCATCCTCGGTCGAGCGTGTCGTCATGTATCGTTGCGCAACATCCTGCTGCGTGCCGTAGATGCGGATCGTCTGGAACAACGTCTCCAGGATCAGCCACAACGACGTGATGCGCGTGAGATCCAGCGAAGGCTCCACGATCCGGAACTTGTTGTGCTCCAGCCCGATTGCAAGAAACTGCTCCACGCCAAGGTCGCTAAAGATGAAGCCCAGAGTCACAAACGCCCCGAGAACGAAAATCACGACCTGGATCGCGTCGGTCCATACCACCGCCTCGATCCCTCCGATGACAGTGTAGATCGTGATCACAATACCCATCACGATGATGCATGTGGGCAGCGGGACGCCGGTCACGGTGTTGAAGGCCAGCGCCGGCAGGTAGAGCACGAGACCCATGCGGCCGATGGCGAATACGATAAAGCTGCCGGCCGCGATCATGCGCACCGAGGCGCCGATGCGCTCTTCGAGGAACGTGTAGATGCTGGCGGTGCCTGTCTTGCGATAGTGTGGCAGCACGAAGCGTGTGACCACGACCGCGGTGATCACCAGGAATGGAAGCTGAACCATGTAGGTCCAATCGTGTTTGCCGTATGCCATGCCCGGCAATCCCATCATGGTCAGTGCCGAGAGGTAGGTGCCGAGAATAGAGAGGCCGACCACGACGTGGTTCATCCGACCCTCGGCGATGAAGAACCCGCGTGCGCTTTGAACGCGGCGCCCACACGCAAGACCCACGCCCAGCATAAGGGCCAGGTAGGCGGCCAGCACCAGGAGGTTGACGGTGCCGAAAGGCTTCGTCTCGGCGGGGCCCTGCGGCTGAATCGGAGCCACGTCTTCTGCCACCGCCAGGCCGACCCCGCCCTGCACCGGATGCGCGAACATGCGCGCGATGTCGGTGGGGCCGAAACCGAGGCAGAGCAGGATCGCGAGAATCGCCCCCAGCGAGATCGCCAGGCCCAGTAACGCGTTACGAATCATGAATCGTCGTCGAAGCTGAGCGCGCCTGTGGGGCAATGCCCGACGACGGCGTCAGCTACCTTTTGCAGGCCTTCGGCGATCGTGCGGTCGAACGGAACACCGATCTCCACGTCGAAGCCCCGGCCGATAAATGTCAAGCCGAGGGGTTCCTTGCCGTCCTCGGTGATGTCGACGCAGATGCCGCACGAAATGCACTTGCCCGGTTCGAACACCACGCCTGCATGGTGGCGCGCAAGTTGAAAGGAACGTCGCGACTCGCCCTGGAACCGCTTGGGGTCCACATCGTACTGCTCCGCATAAAGGCGTAGTTTGCAGTTGTCGGCGGCCCGGCAGTCGCAATGACAACAGCGTCCCGCGGCCTCGGCGGCTTCGCCGACGAGGTCGCTGTCGACAAATTCTGAGTTGGCCCCCGTGACAAACGTGCGGTACTCCTCCTCGGCGAGGTGGGGTATTGTGGAGGTGAACGGGCGTCCGCCGGAGGGCGGTTCGGCGTTCTGTAGGTAGCGCTCGACCGCGTCGGCGGTGGATTTGCCGTCGCCCACTGAGCGGGCCACGTCACGCTGCGCGTGGACCGCAGCGCCGACCGCGAAGACGCCGGCGGTCTGGGTCGCGAACGACTTCGCATCCACGCGTATCGCGCGCGCCGAGTGCTTGACCTCAAGGGATTCGGTATCCGTATCGGCCAGGTTTCCGATCGCGAGCACGACGGCGTCATAGGTCTCGATGAGATCGCCCAGTTCGAGATCGCGACCCAGCCGTGCGTTGGCCTTGTATTCCATTCCCATGCGCGTGATGATTTCGATATCGCCGTCGAGCACGGATCGCGGCAGGTCGGCGGCCGGGACCGCGTAGCGCAGCGATCCGCCCGGCTCGGACTGTTCGTCGTACACGACACAGGCGTGACCGGCGCGCAGAAGGTAGAAGGCGGTGGCAAGCCCGGCGGGTCCGCTCCCGACGATTGCAACGCGTTTTCCCGTGGAGGACCCACAGGCGGGAACGTAGCGCCGGTCCGCGGCGATATCCACCTGGGCGACCTCGCGCTCGATCATGCGAATCGAGACCGATCCGTCGAATTTCCCACGGCGGCATCCGTTTTCGCACGCGGCCCTGCAGATGTGCCCCACGACTCCCGGCAGGGCGACGGAGTCCTTGACCAACTTGATGGCTTTCTCCAGTTCACCCGCCGCCACCAACCGGATCACGGCCGGAATCTGCAGATGGGCCGGACAGATCCTCTGGCAAACCGGAATGCAGTCTCCAAGATGATCGCTGAAGAGTAGCTCCATTGCGGAGCGCCGGGCGTCACGGACGTCGGCGCATTCGCTTTCAACGGTCATGCCTTCTTCCGCCGGCGTTGCGCAAGAGGGCATGAAGCCGGTGGCACCGTTGACGCGAACGAGGCAGGCCATGCAGGAGGGGCGCGACTTGTCGCGCCCGGCGAAGAAGCACAGCGTGGGGATTTCAACCCCCACCTGACGCGCGGCATCGAGCACGGTCGCGCCGGCAGAGACCGTCACCGTGTGATCGTCTATTTGGAGCGTTATGGACTCACTCATCTTGTGCCTTCGCGCCTACCGTTTCGCCGCGCGCATCCATGTGGATGGTTTCTCCGACAACGACCTGGTTGCCTGATTCGACGACGATCGCCTTCTCCGGACATCCTACACGACAAGCGTCGCATCGGGTGCATAATTCGTCGTCGATCACATGCCGGCGATACGGATCGGGCGGAATCGCCGCTACCGGGCAGCGCTGTGCACAGATCGTGCAGCCGGTGCAGTTTTCCTGCACGACGTAGCGAACGAGCGATGTGCATGACCCGGCGGGACAACGTCCTTCGAGGTGGGCCTCGTACTCATCGCGGAAGTAGCGCAGCGTCGTGTTGACCGGGTTCGCCGCGGTGCGCCCCAGTCCACACAGACTGCCCGCCGCGGTCATTTCGGAGAGCTGGGCAAGTTGGTCGAGATCGCTGGACTTGCCCGTTCCCTCGCAGATACGATTGAGGATTTCGGCCATGCGCACGGTGCCGATGCGACAGAACGTGCACTTGCCGCACGACTCATTCATCAGGAAGCGCATGAAGTAGCGCGCGACATCGACCATGCAGTCATCTTCGTCCAGCACAACAAGACCACCCGAGCCCATGATAGCGCCGACCTCTCTCAGCGCGTCATAGTCGACCGGAGTGTGGGCGAGTGCCGCCGGAACACATCCGCCGGAGGGGCCGCCAATCTGAACGGCCTTGAACGCCTTGCCGCCGGGAACCGCGCCCCCGATGTCGTTGACGATCTGGTGGATCGATGTCCCCATGGGGACCTCAATCAGGCCGGGCCGCCGCACCTTGCCCGCCAGCGCAAAGACCTTTGTGCCCTTGCTCGACTCCGTGCCGATCGCGGCGAAGCGGTCGGCGCCGTTGCGCATGATCCATGGAAGAACGCAGAACGTCTCAACGTTGTTGATGAGTGTCGGTTGTCCGTGTAAGCCCTGCTGCGCGGGGTAGGGCGGCTTAAGGCGCGGGATGCCGCGGCGTCCCTCGATGGATTCCATGAGGGCAGTTTCTTCGCCGCACACGAACGCGCCGGCGCCCTGGAAGACCTCGACATCAAACGCCAGGCCGGAGCGCATGATGCCACGCCCGAGCAGCCCGTCGGCACGGCAAAGTGCGATGGCCTCGCGCAGACGCTGTACGGCGTAAGGGTATTCGGCGCGTACGTAGATGATGCCCTTCGAGGCCCCGACCGCGTAGGCGGCGATCGCCATCCCTTCCAGGACCCGGAATGGGAACGACTCCATCAGCATTCGGTCCATGAAGGCGCCCGGGTCGCCCTCGTCACCGTTACAGATCACGACTTTGCCGTCGCCCTCGGCAGCAGACACGACTTGCCATTTGCGCCCCGTGGGAAAGCCGCCGCCCCCGCGTCCGCGCAGGCCGCTACGACAGACCGCTTCCACAACATCCATCGGGGTCATGCTCTCCAGGCATAGCTGTAGCCCGCCCCAGCCATTCTGCGTGCGGTATGCATCAAGATCGAGTGGGTCGGAGCGTCCGTAGTGCTCCGTGGCAACGTGGAGCTGCGGCCCGTAGAACGCCGCTACATCGGGATCACGCGCATCGACGGGATAGTGCGCCATGGGCTCCCACACGTCGCCGTCGGCCAGCCTGTCGAGCGCGGAGGTCAGCACCGCCCGCAGGCGCCCGGGAGTACGCGGCGGGCGAAAGTGGCGCCGCATGATGCCGGGCACGTCCCTCGGCCGCACACGCGCGTACTGTATGGGCGGAGACCCCGGCAGGTGGAGTTCCACGAGAGGCATTTGCTCGCACATCAGGGGACAGCTCACGCGCTCGATTTCTACGGGGAGCCCATCGTCGTTGACAATGCGCTCTATCTCCCGGCGCACCTCCTGCGTGCCGCGTGCGACGCAGCACGAGTCCAGGCACACCGTGATGCGCCCGGCCGCCGCACGGTCACGATCTTTCGAGTTGCCGTTGCGGCCCGGTGCCGCACTTCGCGCAGTCTGAAGCCGTCGGAAGTCCGCGAGAACGGCCGGCGCCGTCTGGTAGGACTGGTGGCCGTAGGTAATGTCATCCACCTGCACGACCGGGGCCAACGAACAGCATCCAACGCAGAAGACGTCCTCGACGGTGTGTTCCCCCTGCGGGTCCGTGTCGTTGTCGTCGGGAATCCGCAGATGTCTCCGCAGGGCCTCCGTGACGCGCGGCGCGCCGGCCATGTGACATGCGGTGCCGTGGCATACGCGGACGCTGTGCCGGCCCATGGGGCGGCGGCGGAACTGGTGGTAGAAACTGGCGACGCCCTCGATCTGCGCGGGCGAGATGCCGGTGACCCGGCTGACGTGGGTTAGAATATGAACGGGTAGATGGCGGAAGTGTTCCTGGACGCCCAGCAGGATTGGAATCGCCGATTCCGGGCCCGTTCCGGTTCGTTCCAGGAGAGCGTCGATGAACGCCGCATCAGCGGCGTCGATCATGGGCTGCTCGACGTTCGAGCTAAAGATCAACGGCATCCTCTTCGACGCAAAGCAGGCGCGCCGCGGTTCGTACGAACATGCGCCGGCCTGCCACGGCGGGGCTGGCGTCGCACGCTTGCCCCATGTCGAAGCCGGCGAGATGCCGATACGCGTCTGCGGCGGCGACCACATCGACGTGACCGTCACGGCTGAAGAGGTAGACGCGACCGCCTGCGACCAGCGGAGACGCATAGTATTCGCGCTCGAAATCTTCACTCCAGCGAGATTCACCCGTCGCCAGGTCGAGGCATGTCAAGGTGCCGAATGTCGTCAGTAGATACACGCGTGTTTCGTCGCACGCGGGGCTGGTGACGTCGGGAACGCCTTCCCCGGCGCTCCACACGGCGTTCGAACCCGTGACGTCGCCTCGTCCAGTCGTTCGCAAGGCGAGCAGTTCCATGCCTGCGCTCGATGCCAGTATCATCCCCGAAGCATGCACCGGGGAGACCGCGATCTCGCCGCTCAGCACGTTGGCGTGCCATAGCTGGGCACCCGACGACGGGTCATAGGCGATGACCGATGGGGCGGCGCAGGCGATGAGTTGCACGCCGGACTCCGTGTCGGCGAGAATCGGCGAGGACCATGCGGCTGCGACGTCTCGCCGCGCGCGCCACCGTTCGCGACCGGTCGCGGCGTCGAGTGACAGGACGATCGACTTTGCACCATCCTCGGTTCCCTGGTCGAGTTGCAGAATCAACTGGTCGTCGTGTACGACCGGGGATGATGCATGTCCGTAGGGATTGTCGAAGGGGCCGAGGTTGATCTCCCAGGCCCACCGGCCTTCGATGTCGAGCGCGATGACATCGCCATCGGCGAAGATCGCGTAGACGCGGCGCCCGTCGGTCGCCACGGTGGCGGCGGCGTGGCCGGTGTCCTGCATGACCTCAGGAGTCATTGAGCGGCGGGCCGTCCCGGCGTTCGCGTCGGCCGTCCAGAGCAGCGCGCCCGTGTCGGCATCATAGGCGTAGACCTGGCTGCGTTGCCCATCCGATCCGCTCAGGTAGATGCGTTGCCCCCAGACAACCGGAGATCCATTTCCCGGCAGGGGCACGTCTGACGTCCAGCGGACGGATCGGCCGTCGGAGAGATCCCATGCTAGAGGCGGATTGGCGTCGCGCGCCGAGCCGGATCCATCCGCGCCCCGGAAGAAGGGCCAGTGTTGAAGGAAGTCGGCGCGCGCCGGGGGCGGGCCGGAGGAGGGAGGCGTCGCACGTGACGATTGCCCGGCAGGGAGCAACGGGGGGTGCAACCCGAGCGCGACCGCGATGCATACGACCGAGCCGAGGCTGAAGAGGACTGTGGCGCGCGACATCGGGATCGCGGCGCGCTCGTCTTCGACGGAGCGCAGTCCCCACGACACCGGATCCGGATGGCGCCGGCGCAGCGTATCGGTGATGTGCATGGAGATGAGCAGGACGCCGAGGCCGACGTAAAGAGAGAGCATGTAAACGCTGGAGCCGTGGAGACGATGGAAAAGAGACTCGCGCAGCGCGAGGTCGCGGGATCGAATAGTCTCCTGGAGCGCCGTGTCGCCCCGTGCCGTCTGCAACTGCATCTTCAGGCCGTTAATCTCCTCGGAGGCGACGAAAGCCGGGACGCTGTCCTGGAGCTTGGTGTGGAGAAGCGCGCAGGAGACGATCAGGCAGAAGACGCCCGAGATCACGCTCGAGGCTCGAGCGACAGCGACGATCCGGTATGGCGCAATTTGCATCCCTACGATTTCCGCATCAGGTTTCCGCGTTCGCGCTTGCCCAGGCCGGCAGTGGTCGCCCCAGGCGCTTCAATTGTTCGTGTTCCTGCGGGCAGTAATCGAAGCAGCGCGCGCAGGCGAAGCAGTTGGCGCGGTCGGCCTCGTAGTCGTGGCGGGGACGGTGGACGGAGACGCGTAGCGCCTTGATGCCTGCGGTGAGGCCGATCCAGACGCCGCACAACAGACCGGCGAGCACGATCTGATCGCGTGCCGTGCGCGCGCGCGCGTGGATCACATTCGCCGGTTCGCCACTACGGCGGTAGGCGTCGGATGCGTCCGTGGTGCCTCTCGCCGCGCCGCTGTCCTCGAGATGAATTCTCTGGGAGAGTGCGACATCGCGGTGTTTAAGTGCGAGGCCCTTCCCGGCCCAGGCGCCGAGTGCGCCCATTGCTGCGGTGATCACGGGCAGGACGATGATCATGACGGTCAGCCTGCCGCGGCTGACCGGAGCGCGCGGCGCGGTCGTCTCGAGGTCGGGCAGTGTGATGGCCGCATAGGGGCACGACTTCTCGCAGAGGCGGCATTGCGTGCAGGAGTCCGGGGTGATCCGAACGCGCCAGCGGGATACGGCCGAGAAGAGGCCGAGCAGTACGCCGTAAGGACAGAGGTAGCGGCAGTAGGGGCGCCCGATTACCGTTCCCGCAAGCAGGAAACCGATTCCGATCCAGACCATCATCGTGCTACCACTCAAGCGGAAGATAGGAATGAACGGATCGTACTGGCAGATCACGTAGCCACCGCCCGTGGCGGCAAAAACCACCGCCAGGCCGAGGTATCCGTAGGCGAAGCGGCGCAATCCCTGGTCGAGCCAGGGCGGGACCTGCACCGGCTTAATCAACACGAGGTCCTGCAGCGCTCCGTGGGGGCATGCGGCCGCGCAGAAGATCCTACCGAAGAGGAGTGCTGCAAGCAGCGGCAGCACTCCGAACGCGAGTACGGTCAGGGGGATCGCGTACGAGGAATCGAACAGCGCCTGGGAGATGTTCTGGATGCTCCCGATCGAGCATACGCAGCCCTGGCGCCAGAAGCCGAAGTAGAGCATCGAAAAGACCGACAGCCAGAGGGTCTCGCGGCGTGAACGACGCTTCAGGACGAGGACCGCGGCAAGGGACAGGACGCCCGCCAGGACGATGACATCGATATACTTCGCCACGAGGGACAGGACGCCCGCCAGGACGATGACATCGATATACTTCGCCACGAGACTGCGTGGCATCGTTTGTTGGATCACCGGCATTTCGTAGTTCGACTCGACGAAGTCGGGGGGTGGAAACCGCTCGATGGCCGGGCCCGGTGAGGGGTGCAGCAGCACCACGATCAACGCGAGCACCGTTCGTGCCGTGGTTATTGTCAGCGGGCTTCCCGGCTTCACGTCTCGGGTTCCTCTCCCTGCAGACGGTAGGGTTCGGAAGCCGGAACGCGTCGGATCGCGTCGGCGGGACATTCGCGCGCAATCGAACATTCGTTGCAGTTCACGCAGATGTCGTGGCGAATCTGGAGGAACAGCGATCCATTTCCGAAGGTGTTGCATCCTTTAACGCAGCGCGCGCACCCGATGCAGAGGGGCTCATCGACGCGGTACTCGTAGTATGGATCCTCGACGTACGCACGCTTGATAGCGCCGGTCGGGCAGAGCTGATTCTCGGCCCCCGTGTTCAGGTCCGTAGCCCGCGGCTCAAAGAAGCCGGTGCAGAGCTTGCAGTAGCCACACATAGCGTGCGCATGCAGACACTTGGCTGCAGATTGCTCGAGGACGCATTCGGTCGCGCATAGTCCGCACCAGGTGCAGCGTGCAGGGTCGATCTGCCAGACCTGGTCGTCGCCGGACACGCGGGCCACGAGGCCCCCGGCCAGACCGCCGAGGCCGAGCAGGCATACGCCCCGCGCCCCGGCTGCAAGGAACTCGCGCCGGTTGAGAGCGGGTGTTTCAGGAGAGGTCATCCGGCGTCCTCCCGGATTCGGCGGCGCAGCAATTCGGCGGGTTCAAGCGCGCACGCCGTGAACACTCCGCATGCGCGGCAACGTCCATCGCTGACGCATGGCGTCGAGATGCTGCGCTTGCCGAGGGTCGCTGAAAGGGCGGCGAGGCCTCCCAGCAGCAAAGCGCGCGGCGCCGCCGTGAGAAATTCGCGGCGGTCGGCTCTACGCGGATGCGGTTTCCCGGACGCCGGCTTCATGAGAGACCTCGAGGTTCGAAGACGCGCAGGTTGCCCGTCACGCGGTCGAGTGCGTAGACGCGGTCTTCCGCGTCGGACGCCACGTCAAAGGCAAATCCCACGCGGCAGTCCTCGCAGGCTCGCTCCGCTTCGGCGCGGTCGCGTACGAGGTGCTCCGGCCCAGCCACGACGCCCTCGAATTCGCCGTCGACACCGTAGATCTTAATCCGGTTCAGGCCTTTTTCGCTGGTGACCGTGCGCCCGTCGGTGAGCACGCTGATGTAGCACGGATTGCAGCATCCGCAGAACGACTCGATGGCCATGGACGCGGTGCCCCAGCCGAACTCGTAGCTTCCGTTCGTCGTGTACGCTTCCACGCGGTGGCGTCCCGTATTCGTAGCACGTACGAGTCCATCGGAAGCGATCGTGATGTCGAAATACGGACTGGGGATCACAAACCCCGGGGCGTTGCCCTCGGAGTTCTTGCGTCCGAACCGCATCTGGAATTTTCCGTCATGGCCGTACCGCAGGATCTCGCGATTCCCCGCGTCTGCGATGAGTAGATGCTCGTCATCCCCCGTCACGGCGGTGAGAAACGGTCGTCCGTCGGGGACGTCGGCCTGGACCATCACCGTGCCGTCGGCGTCGAGGATGATGAGGCGCTTGCGGGTAATCACAGCGAAGCGTCCGTCCGGCAGTGGATGGACGTCATGCGGCGTGAACTTGAGGTCGGTGGCCTGCGGCTGTGCGCCATTTACGGAAAGCGTCTTGATGGCACGAGTGCCACCAACAAGGAGCGTTCCGGACGGTCCGCTGGCCACGCATGTCACGCCGTGCAGTCCGGTCGCGATGGGGGGCGCTTCGTTATAGATCATCAACTCGGGCGGCACCTTCTCCAGTTCGGTCAGATCGTAGTCGAGCACTGCATGATCCGGTCGTTCCTCCGGCGTGGTACCGCGATTGCGGGTTACGAGCCAGCCGGCTGCCGCTCCGGCCGCCACGAGCCCGGCGCCCGCTGCTCCGGCCTCGATAAAGTTCCTGCGGGTTAGCGCGTCGTTCGTCTTCATGTTTCATCTCCTCCTAGGTCGAGGCACACCATCGTTGTCAGGTCGCGTACGATCAGGAATCGTTCGGCAGATGCCATGGGACCCCAGGAATCGTGGCCGTCAAGGACTTGCGCCTGCGCGAGCGGGCGGAAACTGGAGGGCGTCGCGCGCGCCATGGTCAGCAGCCCGTGGTCA
>JAQBYD010000111.1 GCA_027623315.1 Verrucomicrobiota bacterium
CACGAATCGTCACTCGGATCGTTCCAAGCCGGAAGGCGTCTCGCGCACAGGCGCAACGACGCGAAGCGGGAATCCTTGGCGTCTTGGCGGCTTGGCGCGAGGCATTTCTTCACTGATCACTGTCTTCCTCCTCCTGCTCGCGGGGACAACATGGGGGACGGAGTACTTTGTCGCCACGAACGGTGACGACTCGCGTGACGGCACCGGCGGCTGGGGTGATGCGTTGCTCACCATCAGCAACGCCGTGGCCAAGGCGGTGAACCCCGGCGACGTCGTCACCGTCTCCAACGGCACGTACAACATCTCGACCTCGATCAACGTCGACAGAGCCATCACCATTCGCAGCTTCGGGAGAGGCGAGGGACAGGCCCCGGATTAGATAATGCCTCCGTCTGTATTGTTCTGTAATACAGTGTATACACCGAAGACATCCGTGTCAATCTCGTCTTTCTTCCCTGATCGAACCATTGAACCTATAGAGAGTTCAGCCGCTTCGCGGCCGAACTGTTCTTGTTGAACTTGCTGAAGGCCTGTGTTCCAAGCGAAGCTAAGTGGTCACAAACACAAATATCGTGACGTATTCTCGTAATCGTCCTCGTCCGTCGTCCTCGTCCTCGAAGCACGTGGACGGGCGAATTCGAGGACGAGGACGACGACGACGACGAGGACGAGGACGAGTGGAAGGCATGTCATCGTATTTGTGTTCGTGAGCACTAAGTCCGACAGGCTGCTAGAACCTGCATAGTGCGGTTTCCAGGTTTGCTGTTTGCCTGGCCAAGCGCGGGTCTGGCGGACCGTGACGTGGGACTTGGCGCCCGGATATCGCACCCGCCAGTGTCGTGGCATGCGCGCAGTCCCCCCGGGGAACCGTTCACCGTCAAGCGTTAGCTTCTAGTTTCTAGGCCTGACCCGCCTGCCAATTCAGTAGCTCGCCTCCACGGTCACCCTGCCGGTCAGTCCCTTCAGCTCGATGGTTTCCTTGCTCGGGTCGAAACCAATCCATTTCTTGCCGTTCACCGTCACGCTCTGCATGGGTTTTGCCTGCGGATGGCGCAGGCGCAGGAGGATGCTGTCCGGTGCCGTGCGTGACGGCGCTTCGATCGTGGCGGTGATCTTGCCGTGGTCCACGTCCGACACAATCTCATACGCCAGGCTGCCGTAATAGGTCGGCGCATGCTTCACCGCGATCCACTTGCCCTGTTCCAGCCAGGCCCGCGGAGTGGCCCGCGCCAGCCACAACGTCTCCCCGAACTCCATCACCAGCATGTTGCGCACACGCTGGAGGAATACGGCTTCCTCAAAGGTCTTGTCCACCGCCCACCTGCGCGGGTGTTCGAAGAATTCGTAGGCGGCCGGGCCGACCGGCGTCTCCGGCCCCTGGCGATTCTCCGCGGTGTCCGGCTCCAATTCCCAAGGCCGGATGAGGGCCGCATACTCGCGATACAGCGAACGCAGGAACGATGGAATATCGTCGTTGAGCAGATGCAGGCGAGTATGGTTCTCATGGCCGACCTGAACGGAGATGCCTCCGCTGTCTTTGAGGTGCTCCTCGATGACATCGACCACATCGCGCACCAGCGGTTCATCCGGGGCGTAGACGCCATGGTCGGAATCAGCCAGGCACAAGAAGCCCGCATTCACATCGTCGCCAATGCGAGTGGAACGGCTGTAGGCGGTGGCCGGGACAAACCGGCGATACGTCCCATCGCCCACGCGCACGACCGGCGTACGAGCGGCCGAACGCTCCGCCGCAGCGCGAATATCCTGGCGATACTCCTCGGCCCGGCGCAGCAAGTCCTCGGCACCCTCGATCTTCAGTTCGGCCATGACCCTGGCCACGGCAACCAGCCCGCGATAGTAGTGGCCGTCCGTATAGTAGAACTTGGAACACCCGCTGTAGTCGCCCAGGTTGGTCGGTGGCTGCAAACCATATCCCCAGGCATCTTTGGGCATGTCCGGAGCCCACGCCTTCCGCTGCCGCAGCGTCCACTCGCAAGCCTTCTTGAGTCGGGGTACGCAGCGGAGGAACCAGTCCCTGTCGCCGGTGATGCGGTAGTGGTGGGCCGCGACCTGCATGATCGTGCCGTGGCCACCCGTATGCTTCAGGTCGTAGTCGTAATCACCGCCATGGGGATTGATACCCATGAGGATGCCGTCGAAATCGGCGAATCCGGAGCCATGGTTGTTGGCCGTGATCTCAACCTTCGACTCAATCCAGTGCTTCAGTCCGCCGCGCGATACCTCGTCATAGCCGCCCAGTACGTCGAAGGCGCGGATGACCTCGAACGACTCCGCGCCGATACAGGTCGCATGGCCTTTTTCGAACGTCGTCTGGTAATCCTTCCGCTCGCCGGGCATGTCCCACATGCCGCCACCTCGCTCGCGGAAGCGGAACCGCCAGATGCTGATCTGCCAGGCGCCGTCCGCTTCCTCCCGGCACCAGCGCTTCAGGTGCCACGCACCCAACCGCCATTGCTCGACCAGCGGCTTCTCGGGCACGTCGATCTGCATCTGCGGCTCGTAGGGCGGTTGGGGAAATTTTGGCAGTTTCCGGGCGTTTGCGCCGAACTCGCGCGCCATGGCTCCGGCGTAACTCTCTTCAGGCGCGGCGCGAACCTCCTCCTGCACGGTGCGGAGTTTGCGGGCGGCCAGGCTCTCGCGGAACTTGTCAACGGAAACGCTTCCCGGCCTGGTGATGTACAGGCCGACCCGCGGAATGAGGATCGGGCCGCCGGTCGCGTCAGCGGGACTGAATCCGCAGTTGCCGGCGCTGGTCCACAGGGAGAGAATCGCTTCAGGACCGGTCGTGCCGCAAAAAGTCAGGCGGAGACCACGCCGCCGGTCTTTCTTCCGTTGGGCCATGTCCTCGCGCCATTGATTTTCGCCGATAACCACCAGGCCATTGCTTGCGTCGAGCGGCTCGATCTTCGTGACCGCGGCCCACCAGGCCTCGACACGTCCGCTAACGGCGCCGCTGGTTGCGGCGTCGAAACCCCAATGAATCTCGACCGACTCGGGGGCTTTCCATGTGGCCGCCGGGGGTGCGGGCGGTTGAGGGGCGCCCGGCGAAACTTCCGGCAGGAAACGGTCGGTGGCGACAGATGTACCCAGATTGATCGTCTGCATTTCGGGTGCTCCTTTAGTGTCAGCCTGCGCGGGCATCGTCGCGCCGATCGCCAGCACGGCGACCAAGGCTCCTACGGTCAACTCCCGGTTTGCTGCTGCCCTCTTCGTTGTCCGGATCATTGTATGTTCTCCATTCAGGACCAGCCGGGTCGGACCTAGAACCTAGAATCTGCATAGTGCGGTTTCCAGTTTTGCTGATTGCCTGGCCAAGCGCGGGTCGCGGGCGCACAGGCGGCGATACGGAAGCCCGTTGAACAGTGTGCTTCTTCATGTTCATCTTACAGCCGAACGCTCAGCCTGTCCGGCGCGCTACTGCGCGTACGGACCAGGCTAATCTTCGGCAACTCTATGCTCTCTGGCCGGAAGGTCATATTCTACTTTCTAGGTGTGACCCTGTCTCCCCCGGTCCGTACGTTCCCTGGAGCTGTTTGCGATAGGCCAGCGGCGAGAGGCCTTCCTCGCGCTTGAAGACGCGGGAGAGATAGTACGGGTCGGGAATCCCCGCGGCAACCGCCGCCGCTTTCAGAGGCTGCCCGGAAAGCAGCATCTTCTTTACGAGGTCCATGCGCATCCGCATGAGGCGTTTCTTCGGGGGCAGGCCGGTTTCCTCCCGGTAACGGTGGGAGACAAGCGAAACCGAGAGGTTCAGATCGCATGCCAACTCAGAGAGCTTGACCTTCTGGGCAACATGCGCCGCGAGATACGCGTCCACCTTTTGGACAAGGTCGGATGGCGCCGGGGCGGGTGCGCGATCCCCGATCCGGCGCATGCCGCCTTCCGCCGGCACGCTCTCCTTCAGCCGGTAACTTTCCGACGACGGCGCAAGGGTGCAGTTGATAACCCAATCCGGGAACCTCCAGCGGCGATACCATCGATGGGGCCGCATGGTCACGTGGCACGCCTCGACCACGGCCGGCCGCGCCTCCGCTGCCCGCCCCCACCAGTGGCCATAGGTGTCGTTCTTCACCGGGTCAGTCTACGACAACGCTTCTTCGAATGCGAGCGGCGGTTTCGAGGCATCGAGGCAATTCGCTTGACCGGAAGGCGACGCCCATTGTTTACTATCCGCGGTTGGTTAGAAGTCCTTCCGGGAAATCGACGTCTGGTCTGAGGGCGTAGGGTGGATGAGATGGGTGTGGACGAAAAAATCATTGATGAGATTGTGCGGCGTATACTGACAGTTGTCGAACCGGACCGCGTGGTGCTATTCGGGTCTGCCGCCACAGGGGAAATGACCGTCGATAGCGACATCGACCTTCTCGTGCTTGAAAAGGCGCCTATGGATCCACGGCGGGAAAGCGTGACTGTGCGGAGTGCCTTGCGGGGGCTGGGCGTGGCCTTTGACGTCATTGTCATGAGGACGGAGCGCTTTGAAGAAAGCAAAGACATCATTGGCGGGTTGGCCTATCCGGCGCACAGACAGGGGAAGGTCATCTATGCAGCCGCCTGAAGAGGTCAAACGCCAACTTGTACGGCAATGGCTGGCGAAAGCTGAACAGGACTTCGGGCTGGCCGAACACCTCGTCGCGGAACAATCGCCTTACCTCTTGGCGGTGGGCTTCCATTCGCAACAGGCGGCGGAAAAGTACGTGAAGGCCTTTCTTGTGCACCACCAGTGCGCTTTCCCGAAGACTCACGACATTGACGAATTGCTCGACCGGGCGGCAACCGTTGACCATGCATTCGCAGAGTCGATCAGAACTGCCGCTGCACTCAGCCCTTATGCCGTTGACGAGCGTTATCCCGGCGACTACCCGGACATGAGCGAGAGTGAGGCTGTGGAAGCGCTCGCCCTGGCCCGCCTGGTGCGTGACGCGATTCTGGGGCGAGGCTTCTGAAGAGCGATCGTCCAACGCCCCGACATTGCCCCTTCGGCTCTGCTCAGGGTTACGTCGGATACGGGAGACCGCTCCTACTCGTTATCCATTCTCGCGTGCCACGGCGTAGCTCGGAGCGCGAAGACGGGTCGCCCGTAATCGTTTGCCGATCCGGGCGCTGAGCAGTCACAAGGGGATATGAAGAGGGACTTACGAAACCACGCGAAACGGAACACGGGTTTTCGCGTCTTTTCGTGTCCTTCCCTGGCGCGACTCAACTGCTCTTTTTAGGTTGACACGGAAACCGCGCCATGGTAGCATCTGAACATCTGAACAT
>JAQBYD010000046.1 GCA_027623315.1 Verrucomicrobiota bacterium
CAAGAGGTTCGACAAGGTGCTCGACAAGGGGTTCGACAAGGGGCTTCTTGCTGCCGTGGCGGGACTGCTTGGACTCCTTCTTTCCTGCCCAGTGACGGCACAGGCACCGTCGACCTTGGATCAGGCGCTGGACCGTGCCTACCGGTTGGAGAAGGCGACCGGTGATATCGAGGGTGCGCTTAGCGCCTACCGGGCCCTTCTCGACGACGAGCACGCTATCGCGGCCGGCGCCGTTCCACGGGTCCTGCATGGTGTCGCCCGCTGCGCCGAGAAGTTGGGCAGAATATCGGAGGCGCGTCGTGCGTGGCTGCAAATCACGGAAGCGTTTCCGTCGGACACGCGGTGGGTTGCGCTGGCGCAGGAGGAGTTGCGCCGTGTCTCCGTCCTTACGGAGCGCGTCCGCCTCGAAGGGGTCATTCTCGACGAACATGGATATCCGGTTCACAATGCCTATGTCCTGATCGGAACCTGGGTATTTGAGCCCCCCGTGCTGACCGACGAAGCCGGACGATTCACGACCGAGCGCAAGGTCCGGAGAGATAGCTTCGGCGACATGCGTTACTGCCTGCTTTACGCAGAGCATCCGTACCGTCGTGTTGCAGCCGCCGACGTGATTCCCGTTGACCGGGAGCGCGCGGTGCGTGTCACGATACGCCTCAAACCGATGACATCGCTGCAGGGCTTCGTCAAGCGCCGCCCCGATCCCCGGGTCGGTTCTGACCAGGATGGCAACCGAATGCCGAGGGAACGAGTCTTCGTCTCGGGTGCCGACGTCACTGTTCAGGGCGTGGCGGGCGAGTATCCAAAGATTCGGATTCCGTTCGACCTGATCATTCCCGCCCGGCAGACCGATGGCAACGGGCAATACGTACTCTCCAACCTGGTGAGTGGTCTTCGCTACCGGATTCACGCCGGCAAGCCCGGGTTCTCGCTGGAAGAATCCGCAGAGGTGCTCGCAAGGGAGTCCATCACGTGGGTTCCGGATACCATCCTGGTTGAGAGGGGAAGCTCGCGCCTTTCCGGCCGGGTCACGGATGCGTCGGGCATGCCGGTGCGCGCCGATGTGAGCGTATTCACAATGGTGCCCGAGTCTCGCTGGATCGAGTCGACTCGCACCGACGCCGATGGGTTCTACGAACTCGATCGTCTTCCCGCCGCGAAGCTCGTCGTGCGGGCACGCACCACAAGTGGACATGCGGCTCGCACTTTGACGGGTGTGGAGAGCGACCGCGACGATGTCCATTTCACGCTGCGAAATGAACCGCCGCTCGAGCCGTCAGTCAACGTCGGCGAAAAGGCACCGGAAATTCGTGTGCATGGAGTGAACACCGTGCCGCCCCGCTTGGCTCACTTCAGCGGAA
Organism: Verrucomicrobiota bacterium; assembly: GCA_027623315.1. Taxonomy (GTDB): domain Bacteria; phylum Verrucomicrobiota; class Kiritimatiellia; order CAJWTS01; family CAJWTS01; genus JAQBYD01. Next base: position 1,362 of record JAQBYD010000046.1, read on the forward strand.
GCACCGTCCTGGTCTACTTCTGGAGACGAGCCCGCCTGGCAGAGCCTCCCCGGGAACTCAGCGAACTGGTGGCGGCCCACCGCAGCCAAGGACTCAAGGTCATCTGCATTCACGACCATAGCGGTTTCACGCCTGAACTGGCGGAGCTCGCGCACAGACGAAAGCTGCCCTACCGGCTGGCTATTGACCGCTATGCGCATGTGCGCGACCCGGAGGCTTACAACAGCGCGACCATGGGACAATACGGGCTCGCGAAGGGAGACACGATTCTGCTGGACGCATCCGCCCGGGTGCTTGCCCAGGGGAGCCTGGATCAGTTAGCGCCGCTGGTCGCCAAGTTCCTTCCCGACCGGGTCGAGTCCACGCAGAGCGAGCCCACCGAAGACGGGCGCGCCGAAGGGCTCTCCAGCGGAGACGAGGCACCCCCGCTTCGGGTTCGGTACTGGGTTCGCGGTGAGCCCATCAATGGCGGCCCAGTCGTCCTGTCTGATCTTCGCGGGCAGACTGTGATCATCCACTTCAGTTCAATTTACCTGGCATCATCCGCGACACGGGAACAGTCCAGCGATCGAAGATCCGTCGAGCAGGTTCTAAGCGTCTTTCGGTCGAAGGGGGTGACGGCGGTATGGATACTTCCTTCCAGCGACGAGTTGAAAGAAGCAGAGCGGTTCACGAGAGCGCGACCGGGCGAGGTGCCGATCGGAATTGACCAATCATCGGAAACCTACAAGGCCTACGGCATCTCGGATCTCTCGGAGAGTTGCGTCGTCGGTCCCGACGGCAAGGTGCTCGCGCAGGGCATCCGCGACAACGAGCTGTTTCGCGTCACGAAGGAGCTCCTGGGGCTCTGAGTTGAGACTCCCCGGATTTTGGGCCCACGAATCACACGAATCGACACGAATCTCCAGAGCGGAGGGACCGCGGATATACGCGGATACTTTCGATATGGGCAGTGTGAATCAGGACGAGCGGAGCTCGCACTGATTCACACTGCCGAGTCTGGCTAGATCTTCCTCAGCAGCCATCCGCGCCATCCGCGTAATCCGCGGTTCCATCTGTGTCTGCATTCGTGTGGATTCGTGTGATTCGTGGGCTCCTCCTCTCGTGATATCCAGTTTCACTCTCGAGTGATCCAAGCGTGCTCGGGGGCGCCGCTGAGCAGTAATCCGCGCCCATCCGCGTAATCCGCGGTCAGAGCTTGGAGAGTGCGGTCTCCCAGTCTTAGTCGTTGTCTTATTCGTAGTCTAATGTCGATCTGAGACAACGATTAAGACAACGATTAAGACTGGGGTAGAGACGAGACTCCGAATTTCGGTAGCTCAAGCGTCTTATCAGCACATCCCCTACTCGAGCGCCTTGTCGAATACCTCGTCGAAAACGAATTCGCGCGAGTCCACGACGTCTAGGCTGAGCCTTCGACAACGGGATAAATCCAACCAATCCGAGAACCTTGACGAGAACCAAATCGGAGAACCCGGCCCAGGACTTCGACTAGAACTGGCTCCAACGATTTCGGCAAGAGACGCGCGCAGCCCCGGGATCAGACGTCTGCTCGAAGTGGTTCTCGGCAAGGTTCTCGATGTAGTTTGACGAGGGACACGCCACGACGGGCCAAGAAACCATCTCGAGAACCTTGACGAGAACCAAATCGGAGAACCCGGCCCAGGACTTCGACTAGATCTGGATCCGACGGTTGCATCGAGAGACGCGCGGTTCCAGGATCGGGCGCCTACTCGAAGTGGTTCTCGGCAAGGTTCTCGATGTAGGTGCTCGGCGAGGGGCTCGACAAGGGGCTCGACAAGGACCCGTCCCGGGGGATCCGTGAGTTTCGCGGGGTTTGGAGTCCCGGCTTTAGCCGGCCAATGAATGGCCCGAGAATACATTGACATGCTGCCCTTCATCTCATACCGTCTGGTGGTCGCGTGACACAGGAGCGGATCATGAATTCAAATGAGAGCATCTCGATGAGCAAGCGTATCGCGGGTCTGTTGGGTAGTCTGTGCCTGGTGTCCATCATCCTTTCGGTCGCATTCGTGACCGGCTGTGACGAAGCGAAAGATATCCGAGTCCTGACGGTCACTCCGGAGAATGTGGTGTTATCCGGCACCAGCAACACGGTCGTCTTCACCGTCGACGTAACGACGTTACTGGATCTCTCCCTGCCGCTTGTCTGGTCCGTCTCGGACCCCGCCAACGGTGCCATCGTCGGCGCCGGCGGCAATCGCGCGACTTATTCGCGCACGAGTCTTGATGGCGTGAACGTGATTACCGTGCGTGATCAGTTCGACGCCGCGGGCACGGCCATCGTTGACCAGCAGTAACTCGCGCGTCGCCGCCTATCTGCCCGGCTCCTCGTTCGAGGACTCCTCTCTGATTCGTCGTGCACAAGGGCCCTCTCTCCCCGGGGTTTTCACATTATCTTAACATTTCCGCAACACATCGATTTGTGGCGGTGTGGTACCTTTCTTGAAGTGGCGAGTGTTGGATGAGTATCGTGGAGCTGTACGCGTACTGCCTTGGGAGAACGAGCAAATCTATGAGACCGTATTCGCATCGCATCTCCTATCTGTTCACGATCGCCGCCGCGCTTCAACTGTCCGCCGGTGCCGTTTCGGCCACTGAGCTGACGTCTTATCCATTTTCGAATGCTCTGAATTACGTCGTCTCCGATCCGGGCTTGATCGAGGTCCGAGACGGCGTGGCAAAACTCATTCGCCAGCCCGAGATTCGCGCGCATGCCACCCTCGAGGACTACCTCGGGACCGACGGCACGAACGTGACGCAAGCGGGCTTAGAACTCGGTGTGGACAGCATCATTCGGCTTCAGAGATCGGGGGGTACGTTTGCCGTCTCTGGACAGTTTACGTCGCGCGTCATTGACGGCGGGATCGGGAATACATGGGAATCGCTGCACGCGGATGTCGGGAATTTCGAACTCCTGACCGACCCCACTATCCTCGGCTGGTATCGGTTTGATGGGGATACTCTCGACGTGCTTAGCGGGGTCGCTGCGACTTCGAGTCAAATCAGTTTCAGCTCAGATGCGATTCGGGGCAGACAGTCGCTGCAATTTTTGAACCTCGGCAGAGTCGAAGTTCCGGGCGCACCGTTCGCAGGCTTGACAGCATTTTCAGTCGCGGGATGGTGGAAACTGAATTCTTTTGGGGACGGGGGTATGTTTTGGGGTTACTACAATACAGGGAGCCAATTGCACGGAGTCGTAGAGGTCGTGGGGACTTCGCAAGCCTTTTTTCAGATCAAGACCGCCGGTGTTCAGACTCCGAACGTACCGCTCGATCAGTGGACCTTTTGGGTGTTCACTTGGGATGGTGTCGCAGGAGAGATGAAGGTATATCTGGATGGGGTTCTGGCGGTGACTGCACCCGGAGTCACTGGCGCGATTACTCAGAGCGAACCCATGCTGATGGGGTACAATCGGTTCGGCGAAAAGACTCTCGACGGCAAGGTAGATGATTTTCAGATTTATAGCCGTATCCTTTCGGCGCCTGAAATCGCGCAGCTTTACTTTTCGAGTCCGCGCGCTGTGGAGTTCAGGGTTAGATCGGGAGTGTCGACAAACCTGACCGGCGACTTTATCGGCCCGAACGGTACATCCGCTTCGTTCTATTCGGGTGAGCACTCGAGCTTTGTAACGATCAGTAATTTCAACGCTTCTGACCGGTATGCCCAGTATTCGGTAACGGTCAAGGCCTCCGATGATAGGGCTGAATCCCCCGTTCTTGACGCCATTGGCCTTCTGGGATCACGCGTTCAGGCCATAGATAATACTCTCTTCGACTTCGAAGAAGGGACGCTCGTCAATCTGGCAGCTTTTCCTGCGGCCCGGGATACTCCGTATCTCGGGCTCGCGCGGAGGTCGGGTGGCGGCTATCATCACTACGGTATCTACACCTCCCCCGTTCTGGATTTTGGGCAAGCGAATCCATTTTACGAACGCCTGAGCTGGCAGTCGTGGAGTGAGGCTTCCACGGCTGTGGATGGATTGCGCGCTCTATGGCAGTTCAACTTGACGTACGGCGAATCGACCGGGCAGGGCCCCTCAATCACTCCGACGAGTATTGACTTCCACGCATTCCCGAAGGCCGGCGATGGGTCCGCAAAGTTTAATGGACAGTCGAGCCGGGGCGCTATCGGCAACGTAGGAGCCGGAATAAAGAGCGTCGAATTTTGGATCAATACGGACCAAGTGAACGGCGGAGTTCTGGAGTTGGTCGATAATGCCACGTATCTTTCGATCTCGAACCGTAGAGTCGTCGCGACCGGATTTGGTGACCATCGAGTTCTAGTCAATGGGAGTAAGACTTTTCCGCTCCTATTCGATGGGTGGAATCATGTCGCAGTCGTTGCTGTCGAGGGAATCAACGCGGCGAGCGTTGCATTGGGCGAGGCGAACGGCGTCTTTTATGAGGGGTTGCTCGACGACGTCGCGCTCTACCAGGATCGCGAGCTCGAGGATCAAGTCATTAAGGAGCATTTCGTCACCGGTCGCCGCTCCGCCGGCGGCGCGGTCAAGTTTCAGATACGCGCAGGCTCAGAGGTCCCGATTACAAATCTGTGGATTGGCCAGACGGGAGCCGACGACTTCTTTACCGGAGGTGAAAGCGGATCCTCACTTGGTGTCGTACCAAAGTTGAGGTTCTTGCAGTTTCGTGCCTTCTTCGAAGGAGATGGCTCGGCCACGCCAATCGTTGGCTCCGTGAACATTGATGCTGATGTTTCCAATGCCGTCTTAGACACCGTCGAGGCGTTTCTCGATGGCGATTTTGATTCCAAGCGGACGACGATCTACGGTGACGAGATCAAGCGCGAAGACTTGGCCGCGCTTGGCCCCCGCAATATTCTCCCTGCAACCGCGATCACCCTGGGTGGCCTGTGGCATCTAGATGAAAACGCATGGATTGGTGCAGGGTCCGTTTTGGATTCTGTGGCAGGGCGGAATGGCACGCCGAGCGGCGACGCATTCCCCGGATCCGAGTCACACGTGGGGGTCGCATGTGCGATTCTCGATGGAAGCGGTGACTATATCACGATCCCGCCGTTGAATACGGGAGGGGGGAACTTCTCTGTGGCCGTGTGGTTCAGGGCTGTCAACTCGGCGAGGGCGGCTGTCGTGTCCAGTTTTTCGGTTGGAAGTCCGAGCTTCACATTGGAGGTCAACGGGGACGGTGTGAGCAGTCGTGCCGGGGCTGTTGCCTTTGTTGTCGATGACGGCTTTGGTGCGCAGGCGGCGGCGTCAGCTGATCTGGATGTGAATGATGAAGAGTGGCATCATCTGGTCGGGTCGCGCCAGGGACCTCATCTACATGTCTTCTTGGATGGCGAACGCGTTGGTAGCAAATACGTGGGCACTGGATTCGGGAGTGGTGGGAGTGGACCGATCTTCTTTGGCAAATACGGTAGCCAGAACATCTACTTTAACGGGACCATCGACGAGGTCGCTGTCTTCGTTGTCGAGGATGCGCTCACATATGGCGAAATTGGCGACATCGCGGGAGCAGGTTTCGATTCCCGTACGCCTTCGGCAACTTATCTTTCAGAGATCGTTGACGCCGGCAAGCCGGCGATCTGGAGCGATATGTTCTGGGGTGGAAATGGATCCTTTGGATTGCCTATGCCTGCGGGTACGGCAGCAGAATCTACGGATGTAGAGGCCCCTTCCCTTGTTCATTTGTGGCGTATGGATAACTCCTGGGCTGATTCAGCCGTGGTGAATCCGCTTCCGCCCGGGACGCCGTTCGGAGCCGTTGACTTCGATTCGACGGATCCCAAAGTCGGTGGATTTTCGGGTCAGTTTACCAGCGGAAGCGTGAGTCTCGGGAACGCCGGTTCGAGCATCCGCGCCGTCGAGTTCTGGATTAAGGATCCGGGAGCTAACGATGGGATTATGGACCTTGGTGCCTCCGCACGAATCAACCTCGTAAGCGGACACATTGTTCCGATTGGCATCACGCTGGATTCTGTCTTCGTCAATGGAGAGGCCACTAATCGGCTCTCCCAAGGCTGGAGTCACGTAGTCATTGCAGCGTCTGCGAGCATTAATGCGAGCGGTCTCACGATCGGGCAGGCCACGGGCAACCCCAATCCACTCAACGCGCTGTTGGACGAACTGGCTCTGTACGCACGGGCCCTCGGACAGGGGGAGGCACGTCGGCACTACATTGACCAGCTTGGCTACCAGGGCCTCGTCGGGCTATGGGCGATGGATGAGTCCGCGGGCACCAACCAGGTCCACGATCTAACTGGGCAGCAGAGCCCGGGCGTTATCGGTGGTGCGGTCGCGGGGAACGCCGGTAAGTATGGATCCTCCGTGCGATTCAACGGGACGTTAGACTCGATCCAGATCCCGGACTCTCCGCTGTTCGACAGTGATCTGCTTACTGTGGCGGCGTGGATCGACCTCGACGACGTCACTGAGAGCGTGGTCTTCGGAAAGCGCGACGGAAGTGACACCGACGGATACGCGCTCGGTACGGATGCCACGGGAAGACCTTATTTCATAGTCGACGGAACGGAGGCGACGGCGCCGCTGCCAGTGATATCCAACTACCGGTCGGGTACCCTACTCCCCTCGGGACCCTTTGTGCATCTCGCAGGAACCTATGATTCACGAAACGTCCGGATCTACGTGGACGGTCAACTCAAGGCGGTCACGCCGCTAGCCGGTGCGAGCGTGGATACGTCCCAGAGCGCGAGCGTTGGGTTGGCTCATGATAATACGCGTGGTTTCGGTGGACGCATCGACGAGCTTGCGGTGTATCGGCGGGCATTGTTGCCAACCGAGATCTTCGATATCTATGCTCACGGAGTCGTTACGCTTCGATTCCAAGCTCGATCTGGCAGTGCGTTGCCTCTGACCGGCACATTTATCGGGCCCGATGGCACGTCCGCGACATACTTCACTGACGGGCGAGGGAATGACCTGCAAGCATCCATCCCGCGCGGGCAATATTTTCAGTATCGCGCGGAGATCGCCACGAAAGACTATCGCGTGACGCCGCGCCTCCAGGGCGTGTACGTCGATATCTCGGCATTTCCCGACAATGTTCCTACCGTAGAGAACGCGATCCCTCAAACTTTCGTCGGTAATACACTTGGCTTCACGCAGACACTGCAGTCGATCGAGGGCGATGCGGCCGTGGAGTACCAGATTACGGGGGATGCCACCAACTGGTATTACTACGATACTGGCGACGCTGTATGGACCAATGCCACCGGACTTGGGTTCGGCTTGGACACCAGCCCTTGGAACGTCGTGAACGACCACATCTTTGAGTTCTTCCAGCAGCTCTATCCGAAGACAGGCGGCGACTTCAGGTTCAAGGCGCATCTGTTCTCGGACGGCGACGACCAGGTGGAACTCGACCAGATCGATTTTCTCTATTCCAGGGGCAGCGTCGCTGTCACGTTCCCGAACGGCGAAGAAGTTGATGACGATGCCCTGCTGATCGGCGCCGACTACAATATTACCTGGGACTCCAGCGGGGCCGTCAGCGGCAATCTCACCGTCGAGTACTCGGACAATGGCGGGACGAATTGGACCGTAATCACGACGGGACATCCAAACTCCGGAGTCTATTCAAATTGGACGATCCCTGGCGGCGCCGACGTCGGGTTCAATAATGATCAGATGAGGATCCGCGTCAAAGATGCGGATGACCCCACAATCTCGGATATCTCCGACAGCAACTTCGAGATTCGCTGGGAGTTTAAGGTCATCGATCCGAACGGCGGCGAGACATGGTACATCGGCTCCACGACTGACATCGTCTGGGATGCCGCGATCAATTTGGCGCAGGTTCGAATTAACCTCCTGGATTTTACGGATACCAACAACGTCATCACAAACCTGGTCGCCGGCTTCGCTCCAAGTCTGGGCCCTGCGCGGGGGGTCACGTTCTCATGGGATATCCCGACTCGCGAAGAGTTTATGATCACCGAAAAGGCCAAGATCATGATCCGCCAACTGCCGAATACCGGGACGGATCTGTCCGACGATTACTTTACCCTGGCCGGCGTTTTCGTGATCGATCCGGAGAGCTCAGACGCATTGAAGGTCCGCGAACCCTTCGACATTCTGTGGCGGTCCGCGGGCGCAGGCTCGAACGTGACCATCGAAGTGTCACGCAATGGAGCAGCGGGACCCTACGAGATCGTCGCAACGAACGTTCCCAACGTGGTCGGGACCAACTCGTTTCTTTGGGACGCCGATGTCGAACCGTCCACCGGTGCGGTAATCCGTATCACATCCGAGAGCGATCCGCTCGTGCTGGGACTCTCAGAACTGTTCGTCCTGGCGGATATCAATATCCTGGAACCGGTAGCCCCGGACAGTTGGCTTCTCGGGACGACGAACACAATCGAGTGGCAATCGGCCGGTGCCGGCCCACTGGTCGATATTTTCTGGACGACGAATCAGAATGCGGCACCGCCCAATTGGATTCAGATTGCTGACGATTTCGCCAACCTCGATTCGCCCGTCACGAACGAGCTCGACTTTCTCGTTCCCCCGTTCCCGGGCGACTTTGCAGGGATCAGAATCGAGTCTGTCCTGGACCCATCCAATCTTTTCGGCGTGTCGCGCTTCACCATCGGGGGTATACGCATCTCGAATCCGAACGGTAATGAGTTTCGCGATATATTCGTTGAAGAGGATGTCTCGTGGGATGCTAAGTCTGTAGGCCAGGCCGGTCTGCTCGATATCAGTTATGATAACGGCTTGACGTGGACATCGGCCTTGCCCGCCGGCTTGGAGGTCACCGGCGTCGGTCTCCTTGGAAGCGGGGTCGCGATACCGCACGCACCGCAAATTCCAACGGTGAGAGGTCTGTATCGCATGACGTCGATCGACACCCCATCGACGATTTTCAGCAATGTGAGCGATCAGTCCGATTTCGTCTTTACGGTACGAGGCATTCTTCCACAGACGCCAACGAACCAACAACTTATCACGATCGGAACCACGAACCCGGTGTCATGGCTCTCCGCGGGTGCAGTCGACCCGCTGGGTGAGGCGCGCGTATTCTACGCCGGCAACGGATCCACTTTCGATGCCCTGCTCTTCAAGACGTTCAATAACCAGGCCTTTCCAGGGCAGAATGTTTTTCAATGGGTCGTGGATCCGTTCCTCGAGCCGAGTACGACGGCACGCCTGCGAATTGAAAGTGGTGCCGGACTGGATACCGTCTTCGGGATCACGGATCCGTTTACGGTTCGCGGCATCCTGTTTACCGACCCAATCGCCGACTCCATTGTACGGATTGGCGGACAGCATCTCGTCGAGTGGACCGATGCAGGGTTCGCCGCGCAGGCGATCGGTGCCATCTTTCTCTCTCTTGATAACGGGCAGACATTCGATCCGGTGCCTCTGAATAGCGGTCCTCTCAACCCGACGTTCAAGTCCTTCGACTGGGACCCGGTGGCAACGAATGCAGCTCCGACAGATACGGCGATACTCAAGTGGACCATCACCAACTCTCCGTCGGCCGTGGATGTCGGGTTCAGTGCCAACTCTCGCCCGTTTACCTTGCAGGGCCTCGTCGTGGTGGAGCCCGATGCGTCAGACAACTGGGCGCTTCGATCCACAAATGATATCTCGTTCCTGATTGCGGGCGCGGACGGCAACGTTCGCATCGAGTACTCACCCAACGGCGGCATCTTCTATGAACCGACGCCGATCATCAACAACGTCAGCTTCCCGAACGGCTCGAACGTATATAGCTGGGCTATCGAGCAGACGCGGCAACCGTCGACAAATGCTCGAATCCGGGTCACGGCCGGGTCTCTGCAGGCCGCCTCAGATCCTTTTGCGATTCGTGGAATCAAGCCGACGTCCCCCACCGGGTTCGATATCTGGGCCGCCGGCGAAACGAATATTATCAGTTGGATCGGAATTGGCGTCGAGGGCACGAACGATATCATCGCCCTCGTCGACGGCACCAATGTTGTTCCCATCGCCAGCGGCTTCGTCGGTACGACCTACGAATGGTTCGTCCCGCTTGCGGCCGTATCGAGTAATGTCGTAATCCGAATTACGGACTCCAGCGGAACCTTCGGCGATTCGGAGAGCTTCATCATCGTACCCGCACCAGTCATCGAGTTGAACTCCCCGGCCGACGGTGACTTCTTCAAGGTTGGCGAGGCGAAGGAAGTCAAGTGGTTCCGCGGCGGCAACATGGTCAATGATTTTACGGTGCAGTTTTCGGTCTCGCCCTTCGTGTCCACGAACGATATTACGATCGGGCCGGGGATCACGTTTGACGAGACCAACAATTCCTTCAGCGTGATCTGGCCGCAGGTCTTGAATCAAATCGCGCCCGCGAAGATGATCGTGAAGCACAACGCGCGGCCGGAACTGATTGATGTCGTCGATTTCTTTATTTCACCGAACTATTCGCTCGTTACGCCGAACGGCGGCGAAACGAATATCTATGCCTTGAAGCCCCAGGGGGTCATCTGGAACACCCTTGGCGGACCGATACAATCGGATATCTATTACTCGCTAGATCCGGGCCGCGATCCTTCAAGCTGGGTGAAGATCAACCCGGCCGCGATCGATGACTCCGGCAACAGTGCGACCGTACCGGGAATCAACGTCTTCCCGAACTGGACGCCACCCAACGTGATCTCAGCGAGCGCATGGTTGCGGGTGCAGCATGCTGCCTTTACGAATATGTTTGCAGCCGATTTCGAGGGGCCGTTTGACGACACGGACGATCCGTTCTCGATACTCTACTTCACGATCTTGTGGCACGTCATGGATGCCGCCACGTCGAACGATCTGGACCGGCTGAGCGTGATTGACAGCAGCGGATGGTCGGAGTCCGGCCTCACGGGTGACGTCTTCAACGTGAGTGGGAAAGACATCCATCTGATCGCTCGCTCCTATCCATTCGGCACCTTCGATACGGAGTGGTCGCGCGAGTTCTTCTTCAACGAAGTGATCTTTCGGTGGAAGTCCCAGCCCAGCCGCATCCTTGATGTCTTTATGACGCCGTCCGAGATTGAGCCGAATTACGAGGTCCGCGCAGATTTCAACTTCGACACCGTCACACGAAGATTCAATATTCAAAGCTGGCTTGAGCGCGGAGGGGTGCTGCTGCAGACGCCGGATTCCTCGACCGTTACGGTCTACGACGACGGGGGGTCGATCCTTGAGACGATCACCTCGTCTACGCCCGTGCAAGGTTTCTTTCTTCAGGAATGGGACGTGGCGCAGACCGAGACGGATCTGGCAACCACGTTTGATTCCTCCGATATCTTTCCGGCCAAGGTCTCGATTGATTTCGCCGGCGTGACCTACTCGGCCGGGGTTACGTTTCAGCTCCGATTGTCCGCGGCGGCGGAACTGGAGGGTGTGATCGCGGCAGCGACTTCGAATATTCTCGCGGCGGTCGAAGGCGTGGATACCAACGTGCTCGGCGTCGCGTCGAACGTAAGCGATCTATCCAGCCAGGTGGCTGCGGGCTTTGCCGGTGTGCAGGCGACCCTGGAAGGCCTGAGCAACCAGGTCGACGCGATCACGGGATCGACGACGGGCCTGACCGCATCGCTCCAGGCCTCGCTCGACTTCCTCACAAACGAGGCGGTTACCGTATGGACGCCGAGTCTCACGAATCTCGTCCAGGATGTTGCGATTATATCCGACGATGTCCGCAGCGACCTGGCGCATATCCTGAACCGGTCAACCACGGTACAGCTCGGGGAGACCGTCGACATTCTCTACAAGACGAGAAGCGGCTACTCGGGCGTGACCATTGCGGTGACGAACGATGGCGCGGGGCAAGTGTATGGCGGCACCATGGCCGAAATTGGGACGACCGGAATCTATGAAGACCAGGTGACCTTTAACTTCGGCGAGGGCGTATTCCAGGTGATCTGTACCGATCAGTTGGAATCTGACCGGATTATCATCTCGGTCGTGACGACGAATGACCCGTTCGTGATCTCCATCGGCCAATTGAGCAACCAACTGGCGAATATCGAGGCGGTGGTGACGAATCTCGGTGCGGACTTTGCGCTGCTCGACATCATGACGGGGCAGCTTGCCAGTCTCAGCACGACCGTGTCCAATATCGATATCACGGTGGCGCAGAACCTGGCCGATCTGAAGATCGATATGTCCAACGTGGTCGCAGCCACAGCGGATCTCACTAACCAGCTGGCCGGACTGGAGGGCCTGGCGGGGATTACCGGGCAACTCGATCTCTTCGCCGAGCTCGGGAGCAACCTGGCCCAGGTGGCGCAGAGCGGTCTTCTCGGGCTCGCCACATCCGTATCGAATATCGATCTCAAGACCCAGTTCCTTACGAATGATTTAGCGCAGTTAAGCTTCGCGGCATCGAACTTGAACGCCAAGGCAGACATCACGACCAACAGCCTGACGGGTCTGCAGGCCATTCCCGGCCTGACCGGCACGCTCGCCCAGATTGAGTTCTTCACGAGCAACCTGCAGCTTTTGTTGGATTCCAACATCGACGAGCTCGGCACGAATATCAGCGACATCCTCGGCATGACACGCGGATTGACGAACGAGATCCAGGCGCTTGCATCCGCGACGGGCCAGTTGGATGCCGTGATCGGCCTCGCGAGTAATGTTCAGAGCATCACGCAGACGGGTTTCAGCGACGTCCAGTTCAGTCTTTCCAATCTCCAGGCCGCCATCAATTTTTCCACGAATCAGTTGTCCGGCCTGGAGGGGCTCACCGGCCTAACGGGCTCCCTGGGTACACTGGGACAACTCGTCACGAACCTGGACATCATCATCGATTCCGGGATCGGCGGGCTGGCAACGGAGATCAGCAATCTTGTGGTCAAGACCGATATCGTGACCAATCAACTGGACGGTCTGCAGGGGTTGGCCGGCATTACCGCCAAGTTGGATGTCATCGAGAACCTGACTTCGAACTTGAACGAAGTCCTGGATATCGGATTGCTCACATTTGCGGCGAGCGTTTCGAACATCGAAATCCACACGACGCTTCTCACCAACCTGATGCAGAGCCTGGGCGTTGTTACCGGCGATCTCGATTCATTGACGCTGCTGGTCGAGAGCAATATCCAGCTCTTCGCAGATACCGGGCTCGGTACTCTCGGCACGTCCATCTCGAATATTGACGCACGCACCATTCTGATCACCGGCGCCGTTGCGAATCTGGACGTCTCGATCAGTACCATAAGCAACCAGTTGTCGGGTCTTGAAGGTCTCGCGGGGATCACGAATGTCGATTTCAGCGTGCTGGGCGGTCTCTCCAGCAACCTGCAGTCCCTGATTGATTCGGGCATCGTGGGGCTCGCCGAGTCCGTGTCCAATATCGCATTAGGCGTGGAGCAGACCACGAATCAATTGGCCGGACTCTCAGCGCTCGACACCCTGAACAGCAATATCCAGGACCTCCTCGCTACGGGAATCGGAGATCTGGCCGGTGCGATTTCGAATATCGACGACAAGGCGGACATTACGACGAACCAGCTCGCCATCCTGGGCTCGTTGACCAACCTGGATCTCAGTGCGCTGGGCGGGATTACCAGCAATTTGCAGAGCCTGGTCGATTCGGGCCTGGTTGACCTAGCATCTCTCGTCTCGAATATTGCGGTTGGCGTCGAGTTGGCTACGAATCAGCTGAGCGGGCTCGATCAGCTCAGTGATTTGAGCAACGTGGTGGTGGTGGTTGGCGACCTGAACAGCAACCTGCAGGATCTACTGGCGACCGGCGTTGGCGATCTTGCCGGCAACGTGAGCAATCTTCTCGCGATCGGGGAAGCGACTACGAACCAACTTGAGGATCTGGCCGACGCGCTGGGGGTCACGGGGGCCCTGGATGGGATCACCGATGTGTTGAGTAATCTTAACGCCCTGGCTTCAGGCGAGTTGACCGGGCTTGCGAGTAATCTCGCCACGCTGGTCGAACAGACATCCGATCTCACCAATCAGATCACCGGGTTGTCGGAACTCTCGACCCTCCCGGAGGCGGTGTCGAACGCGACCAGCGCGCTGGCAGCGATCGCCCTGGCCGTCTCGAATTCGACAACCAGCCTCGACGGCGCGATCGATTCGGTCACGAATATTGAAGCAGCGATTGCCGGTGCCGATTTTACCGCACTCACGACGATCGCTACACTGGCCGTCGACATCACGGCGATTCGTGAGGTGACCTCGGAGATCACCTGGGGCGACGTCGGGACCATCCTTACCGAGTTGACAACCCAGGGCGCCGACATTACCGCCTTGACCGAGCAGGGCGCGACTAACGAAGAGTTGATACGCGGAACATCGAACCTCGTCGCTGTCCTCGAAGCGCGGCTCGGCGTAGAGGGCGACGAAGCCGGTGTCGGCACCGTTTTCGGCCGCCTGGCGGCACTGGATGCGGCCCTGGCGGTTGTGGGCACGGATGCCGCGCAGGCTCGTAAGGATGTGCGGACCGCGAAGACATCTGCCAGCGCGGCGTCGGCGGGAATTAATCTTCTCAAGCAGGCGATCGGAAGCGCCGATGTGGAAACCGCGATCGGACTGTTCGACCAGATGGCGCAGAATATCGAGGACATTGTCGAGAACGTCCGTAATATTGAACGCGGTATCGCGCAGGGCGCTCTTCTGGAGAAGGTTGCTGACATCGGCAAGCAACTTGAAAAGATAGCCAAAGACGCCGAGCTGGATCCGGGGCAGATCGGAATAACGGAACTGAACGAAACAATCACGGCCCAGAAGAAAGATATCATGACCCTCCAAAACAGCATCGAGCAGCTACAGGGCGCCATGCTGCTCATGCAGAAGCTTCTGGATAAGGGAGTCAATAAGCCGGTGATCACGACGCTAATTCTCTCCGGCACGTAGTGGTTACAGGACTCGTCGCCTTGACGGTGGGACGCGCCGCCGCTGATTCCCGCGCCTCGGGTGCTGTTTGCGTCGACATCGCGGGATCGACCGCATCTCTGATCATGGTCGTGCGCTCGGTTTTACCTTGAATGTTTCCGCGCCGCGGTATTTCCTTAGCAGGGGGACGGGGCAAGGGATGGAAATGAGAAGACACGGAACTGCAATACGGGAGGCGCGCACTGCGGGCGCAGGCGTGAGGGGGCGGTTGCTCCTGTGCGCGTGGATGTTGGCGTCTAGCGCCACAGCCGCCACCGTGCGTATACAGATTCGAGCGTTTAATCCCCATCGCAGTGATCCCCAGACGGTCGAACTCCGGCAACTCCTGCCGCGTGGCGTGAATCCGGAAGTCGATCTGCTGAGTACCGACGGCCTTGAGGTCGGGTACGATGTAAAAGAGGACCTCTACTTCGTACACGGCGAGGTCACCGTCGCACCCACGAACGCTCGCGTGTTCAATATCGAGATCCAGGACATCTGGACGATTCCGCCGGAGACGCTGGACAGGATTGAGGCGCTGAGTTCCAGCCGCATGACGCAGTTACGGGGAACGGACTTCGCGGACACCGCGCAACGGGTTAAGGCGTTGATCGACGAGGATCTCGAGAAGCTGCGCAAGAGCCAGGCCGACAACGCCATAGAGCGTGGCGTCAAACCGATTCAACACATCCGTGCCTATGAGTTGAGCAAATCGACACTTGCGCGGCTACGTGAAGACCTGAGTCACCTTGAAAATTTTGTGATCTCGTCCGGGCAGGACCCGGAGGTGATCGAAGGTCAGTCGACCCGGGCGCCGACGCATCGCGATGAATGGGCCCCGGATAAGGAAGATTTCGATACGCTGCTGATTCGGTTCAGCGTGGAAAACACCTCCACGAATTCTCGCGTCATCGAGATCAACCGCCCCCTTCCTCCCGAACTCACGCCCGACGACGTGATGGAGGTGACCGAGCCGTTACAGGTCGGCTACGACGAGGAGAATCGAGTCGCGTTCGTGTTCGACCATGGTCTTGAATTTGAAGGCGGCGAGACAAAGGACTTTGAGATTCGCGTTCGGGATAAGTGGACGATTCCGCAGCAACGTTACGACGACCTCACCACTCGAACGACGAACCTGATCGTCATGGTTCAGGAGGTTGGTGATTTTCCATCGTTGGGGAACCGACTGGAATCCATCCTCGGAAGCATCAACGAAGTCGCGGTGCGGGAGGCCCCGGGCGAGATCGATCCGCTCTACGTGGCGTTTCACCGACGGCAGGGCGCAGATCTGAATGATATTGAGCAGAAGCTCATCTCGATCGAGCAGCTATTGCAGAAGCGAGTGGAGCAGACCCCGGATATACTGAAAGAGGCGGCGGATGTGTTTAAGACCAAGGCGCCGGACAAAAAGACGACGTGGATCATTATCTATATAATTCTTGGATTCCTGGCCCTGGTTAGTTTAATTTTCTTCCTACGCTGGTCCGGCCGGTCGAAGGATGAGCACATGCAGGAATCAGCGGGTTAGCGCCGTTTCGGGCAGCTAAACCTGTCAAGAGGGGAGATCAACCGCAGTATGGCAATGAAGATAAATATGCTCCAGATGAAGGAGCACGGCCAGGTGGTTGAGATCAAGAATGATATCGTTACCATCCGGGGCCTGTCGAACTGCATGAACGGACAGATTGTGCGTTGCGGCGAAGCCTCGGTGGGCACGATCGTGGGTTTTGATCAGGCCCATGCCCTCGCGCTGATCGTGGATGATCAGGGCGGCGTCAAGCCCGGCGATGGCGTCACGGCAACCATCGACGCCTTCACCGTTCCGGTGGGCGAGGAGTTTATCGGACGTCACGTTAATGCCCTCGGCATGCCGCGAGATGGAAAGGGGCCGATCAAGGAAACGATGCGGTATCCAATCTTCAACACAGCCGCGTCGGTGCTCGAGCGTGTACCGGTGAAAGAGGTGCTCAAGACGGGCACCAAGGTCGTCGAC
Organism: Verrucomicrobiota bacterium; assembly: GCA_027623315.1. Taxonomy (GTDB): domain Bacteria; phylum Verrucomicrobiota; class Kiritimatiellia; order CAJWTS01; family CAJWTS01; genus JAQBYD01. Next base: position 18,224 of record JAQBYD010000046.1, read on the forward strand.
ATGATGATCCCGATCGGCAAGGGCCAGCGCGAACTGATCATCGGCGACCGCATGACCGGGAAGACGACGATTGCGACCGACGCGATGCTGAACCAGCGAGGGGAAGGGGTCATCTGTATCTACTGCCTGATCGGGAAGGCGGAGGCCTCCCTTAACCGCGTCCTTGACATCTTCGATCGCGAGAACATGTGGGAGTATTGCATCGTGGTGTCCGCCGGCGCGGCTGATTCGATGGGACAGCAGTACCTCGCGCCGTACGTGGCGGCCAGCATTGGCGAGTACTTCATGTATGAACTTGGCGGTGATGTGCTGTGTGTCTTCGATGATTTCACCAAGCATGCATGGAACTACCGGCAGATGTCGCTGCTCCTCGAGCGGTCGCCCGGCCGTGACGCGTATCCCGGTGACATTTTTTATATTCACTCGCAACTCGTAGAGCGTGCGGGGAAGCTGAACCCCCAGCACGGATCCGGCTCACTGTCCCAATTCCCCATCGTCGAGACCATCCAGGGCGATGTGACAGGCTATGTGCCCTCGAACACGATCTCGATGACCGATGGCCAGATTTTCACGAGCACGACTCTTTTCGGGGAGGGGCATAAACCGGCGGTGGACACCGGCCTGTCGGTTTCGAGAATAGGAAACAAGGTTCAGTGGCCGATCGTCAAGAAGCTTTCTGGAATGCTGCGCCTGGAGTATGTCCAGTTCAAGGAACTCGAGAAACTCACGCGTATCAAGGCTGGTGTCTCTCAGGAAGTGGAGCGCCGCCTCAATCGCGGGCGAGTCGTGGCCGAGGTGCTGAAGCAGGATGCCGACGCCCCGGTTTCCATGGTGGACCAGGTGATATGGCTTCATGCACTCCAGGAGGGGTACCTGGACGGCGCAACCCCCGCAAACGTATCCCGGCGAGTGAATGGATTTTTGGAGCGCTTGCATCAGACCGCGCCGGACATCTTGGAAGAGATCACGGAGAAGCGCGACATCGACGACGATTGCAAGCGGAGACTGAATGCCGAGTTTGAAAAGCACTGGGATACCAATATTTAAGATTAAGCGCCAGGAGACCGGAAAGATACGCGACCTCAAGAAGATCGTCGCACGTATCGAAGGCCTTCCGACTTGCCTGAATGGCGAACTCCTCGATCTCGGCGATGGGGTTCGCGGCATCGTGATGGGGTTTGATCAGCGCTTTGTGCTGGCGCTTGTGCTCGGAGATGAGAACAAGCTCCGCATGGGCAAGGATGTCACCGGCGTTAGCGAGCCGTTCAAGATTCCCGTCGGCGATAACTTTATCGGCCGCATGGTGACCGCCCTTGCCGAACCCTGTGATGGCCGTGGACCCATCGTGGCGGACTCTCAGCTTCCCGTGTTCCGGCCGGCAGCCTCGATCATGGATCGAGCACCCATCAAGGAATTTCTCTGCACGGGAACCAAGATCGTCGACGCGATCGTGCCGATCGGCCGGGGGCAGCGCCAACTGATTGTGGGTGACCGGTTAACCGGGAAGTCCGTGATCGCAATGGATGCGATCCTGAACCAGTCCGATACGAACACGGTTTGCATCTATTGCAGTATCGGGAAGTCATACTCGGCTTTGGAGAAGGCTGCCACGATCATGAAAGATCAGGGCGCGCTCGCTTACACGGTGATCATGGCGGCGTTTGACAGTTCGCCCGCCGGCGAACAGTACCTGCTCCCGTTTTGTGCGGCGTCCATGGGAGATTACTTCATCTCGAAAGGCCGGGATGTGCTCATGGTGATGGACGACATCACCAAGCACGCCTGGGCCTATCGGCAATTATCGCTCCTTCTCGAGCGTCCACCGGGCCGTGAAGCGTATCCGGGGGATATCTTCTACGTGCATACGCAGCTGATGGAGCGGGCCGGACAATTCAGCAGTGAACTCGGCGGCGCCTCGATGACGTTTCTGGCGTTGGCGGAAACCCTGGACGGTGATCTGACCGGATATATTCCTTCGAACCTGATTTCGATGTGTGACGGCGTGGTCTTTTTGGACGGGACGATCTTCTCCGAGGGCATGCGTCCGGCGATTGATTTCGGGCAGTCCTTTTCGATTACGGGCGGGAAGACTCAACCGTCCATCATCCGCAAGCTCAGTAGCGGAATACGCGCGAAATTCGTGGCGTATACCGAGATCACGCAGGCCAGTCGTTTGCAGGGGTCGATGTCGGCGGAGGCGGAGCAGGTCGTCAAGCGAGGGGACGCGATGATGACGGTCTTGCAACAGGATCAGTATCACCCGTCATCCGTGATGGATCTATCCCTCGTTCTGTACGCGCTCAAGTCCGGCATGCTGGATGATTCCAGCAAGAGTGAGATAATCGAGTTTCGCGAGAACATCGCCGCGTTCGCGTCCGGTAAGGACCCTTCCCTGGTCGAGGACATTGAGCAGCACCGCGAACTCACCCAGACGGTCGAGGCGCGTCTGTCGACCGTCGTGAGTGAGTACTTCGCCGCTCGCGTAGCATGACGCAAACCTGCCTGGAGATTCTTCTTGCTGCATCTCACCATACTCAGTCCGAGACGTACGGTCTACGAGGGCCAGGTAGAGAGCGTTTTTCTTCCGGGCGACAAAGGGGAGTTTGAGATTCTGTCTCACCATGCCCCGGTCGTCAGTCTTCTCAGGGAGGGGTCGATCATCGTGGACTGGAAGGAGTCGATACACGTCAAGAAGGGCATGGTAAAGTGCTTCAATAATGAGTGTGTCGTGTTGGTCGACGAATAATCAGATTGCTTTCAGGATCTCCATCAGTTACACGACTATGCAGCCCGAATTGGCACTGTGGGTGAACTTTCCGGGCGGCGTTTTTCGGGACGAAGTGGCACGTGCGCACCTTTATAATATTCCTGGTGATGGTCATCACGATTCTAGGCCCGTCGGCCGTAATCGCCGCTATCGGATTTGCCAGTATTCGCGCCCTGGGGCGTAACCCCTCCGCCGCGCCGAAGATTCTGCAGGCCATGATAATCGCATTGATCTTCGCCATGTCCATCGCCATCATCGCAATGCTCGTTCTATTTCAGCTATTCACCTGACCGGGGACTGGTCAAACCCGTGTAGAGACGGATCAGAGGAAACAAATGCATACCGTGTTGATCATGCTCCTGGGCCTGCAGCTCGTCGTGTTTGGGGTCATTGTGTTCCTGTTTAAACGCCTTCTCCTCAGGGATGCAATGAATGCGGTAAACCGGATCAAGCAGGTGGAGGCCGACGTTAATAAGCGCGAGGAAGCGGTGCGCCGCCAGCTTGAGGACCACGAAAAGGAACTCGCGCATAAGCTGACGGAGATGGAAGCCGAACTCGAGCGCCGACGGGTAGGTTCCGAGCAGGAGCTCGTACGCATGAAGGAAACCATTACCGCGGAGGCGAAGCGCGAAGGCGAGGAGATTGTGGCGCGCGCCAAGCGGGGCGCGCAGAAGATGCGTGAGGATATGGAGCGTGAGGCCGAAGCCCGGGCCATCGATTACGCCGGGGATATCTTCAAGATGACATTCAGCGAGAAGGTCTCAGAGTCGGTCAACCGGGAGTTCGTCGGCGAGGTCATCGCCGCCCTCGAGGAGGTCGACGGGGAGAGTCTGCACGTCGAGGCGGGCGACGCGGAATTTACGTCAAGCCATCCGCTGGCACCGGATCAACGCCGTCGCCTGCAGGATCTAATCTCGGAGAAGTTCAGCGTGTCGCTGGACATTCAGGAGAAGGTAGATCCCGAGATCCTTGGTGGCATCTCGATGCGAATCGGTACGCTGGAGATTGACGCCAGTTTGCGCAGCCGATTCAGCGAAGCCGCGGGGGAAGTGAAGAAGGATGCGGGCGCCACCTAGCCTCAAGTTAAGCGAACCCGGCCGTAGAATCGTCCTGTCGAGTAATCGTCCTGTCCAATACTCTGCGTCGTCGCCGATCTCTAGACCGCGTGCGGATCACCTTCATAGGTGACAAGAGGGAGAGACAGGACGATTACTCGACAGGACGATTTTGGGCCTGGGATATTCACCCGGCTATGCCGGAAATCGACAAAGCTTTTGATCAATACTTGCGGCAACGGCGCTCCGTAGCCAGAGTTCGCTGGATTTGGGCCTAGTCCGTCATATCTCTCAAATCTCCCGTGAATATCCCCGGCGCGCTCTGCGTCTAATCTTCCAGTGACGACCCAGGTGGGCAGATCCGGGTGGAAATCTGCCGGGAAAAGGCCCTCCTGGACGGACCGCAAACGGAAGACAAACCAAGATACGGAGGATTAGACCATGAAACTGAACTGGATTATGAGCGTACCGGTCCTGGCGATTCTGTCGTCGGGATGCACCACGACCGAGCAGCACGGCGCCACGGGTGCTGGCATTGGTGCGGCCATCGGCGGAATCGCCGGGCACAATCTCGGCGGTGGAAGCGGAGATCGAGACAAGGGCGCGGCCCTGGGAGCCGCGGTCGGCGGTTTACTCGGGCACACACTCGGGTCCGTTCGTGAAGAGCAGCAGCGCTCTGACGAGCGTGTCGCGCGGCTCGAGACCGGCTCGCGGGAGCGAGAGCTCTGGATTACGAACAGTAACGGGAGTCGTTCGTGCGTGATCCTGCGGGCGAATCCCAGTGGCACCTGGAACGGTCCCAGGGGAGAGGTCTACGATCGGTTCCCCAGCGAGGATCAACTCAGGCCGGTATACGGATTCTGATTGCGATTCAAAGCCGGAATTGCTATTCTTCTATTCGGTGGTAGGCGCACGGGCGGATCGTCCGTGCGCCTTTTTTTGTCCGAGAACTACGCTCGAGGTAATGTTGCCATGACCGAGTTGGTCGAGAAGAAAGGGGATCCCCAGCCAGGGGAGTCGGCGGGGAAGCGTTGGCACGGATTGCTGTTGACTCCCGAGGGGCGCGTATTGCTTGGTGGCGTCGCGTTGGCGCTGGGCTACCTGGTCGCGATGGCACTCTACACGTCTTTCCGGCCGCATATGCGTCCGAGCATCTTCGCGATGACGGCATCACATATCATGGCGGGACGCGCAGCGGGGATCACGGTGGGGTACGCGAACGATCTGGGGCACGCTTGGGTCATTCCTGTAAACATCATTATCGAAACCTTCATGGTGATGATCGCTTACCCGATTTTTGTCTTCAGTGTGCGTCGGCTTATTGTGTTCACCCCGATTCAATCGTTCGTCGCGCGGATTGAGAGCGCGGCCGAAAACCACAAGAAACGACTTCGGATCTACGGCATCCCCGGACTGTTCGTGTTCGTGATGTTTCCGTTCTGGATGACGGGACCGACGGTCGGATGCGCGATCGGATACTTTCTAGGCATTCGGACCTGGCTCAACCTGAGCATCGTACTGGCCGGCACCTACGTCGCCGTCGTGCTCTGGGCGCTTCTTCTACGCCACGCCATTGAGTCTCTGGCGACCTTATCCGTCTACGGGCCGTTAGTCCTGGTCGTGGTGATTGCTGTGGTCGCCGTCGTGGGGTACTTCCTGCAAACCGATGCGCCGGGCGGGGAGTCCCCCGACCAGCAGGGCCAACCGTGATCGACCGGTCGTACGCGGATCCGTCCCTTACGGCTGGTAGCTGAGGTGGGTCAGGAAAAAGAGCGCGGAGCCGACGAACGCCGCGACGAACGGCGTCGCTACCCATCCCAGGCAGACACGTCGCAAGGCTTTCGTATTGATCGTCTGGAGCCCATTGATCATGCCAATCCCGATGACGGCGCCGACAATCGCCTGCGACGTCGATACCGGAACCCCGATCATGGCATAAACGTGCACCGTAATGGCTAGTGAGAGCACCGCCACGAGGGCAGCGAATGCATCGAGTTTCACGATTCCCCTGCCAACCGTACGCATCACGCGGTGCCCAAACGTGAGCGAACCCGCCGCGATAAAGATGCCGCCCATCATGGCCGCTTGAGAAACATTCAGGTCATCGCTGACGAAGACGGCGGTGACGTTGGCGACATTGTTGGCCCCGAGCGCGTAGGCCGAGTAGCAACCGCACACGATCAGCGCCCAACGCATGGCGGGATCATAGACGAAGATGCTCGGGCGCCAGAAACGAATAATTGCGCGCAGAAGATGCCAGAGTATGACGCTGCAGATGATGGCCCCGATCGGCGTCCCAATCCAGCAAACGAGAACCTTGATCAGTTTGGACCACGCGACGTCGTTCTCAGCGGTCAGCCCCACACCAAGAATGGCCCCCACGACGGCTTGCGATGTGCTGACGGGAAGCTTCAGAATCGTCATCAGGGTAACGGTCCCGGCAGCCGCGAAGGACGATAGAATCGCGGTGTGCATCGTCTGGGTGCTTAACGTGCTGACCGTTTCGATGCCATGAGCGCCCTGCATGGCGGCACCCACGATCACGAAGACCGCGATCAGGACGACGGCGAGCTTCATCGAGACCATGCGCGAGCTCACGGCGGTGCCGAACGTGTTCGCGGAATCGTTCGCGCCGAGGCTCCATCCCAGGAAGGCTGCTCCGAAAAGACTAAGCATGGGAGTCCGAAATCGATGCGCCAGCGGATACCTCGCGCGCGGCGTCGAAGATCTCCGCTTTGATTCCAGCGTTGCGCATCGCCGTTCTATATCTTGTGCTTGATGTGGAAGATCGTTACGTAATGAGCGATGTTTTCGCAGATGTCGGTGATGTCGCCGATATCTTCGATGAGCTCTTTGAGAAGAATACGGTTCACCGGGTCGAGGTCGCCTTGAAAGATTTCGCCGATCATCTTCCGCTCCAATTGGTCGCAGAGGCTCTCGTTGTTGTCAACCTGGCGCGCAAACGCAGGCAGTTCGCGTGCTCGGCCGAGCAGTGCCACGACGCCGTCGAGCAGGATGCCCACGGTCTCCACGGAGAGACGATTGATCTCCCGCATGTCTTTGCGCAGGAACTCTGGTATGGCAAGCCCCAGCGTGCGTATTCCGTAGGTGAGTGCGTCGGCCCGGTTTGCTAGGCGGTCGATCTGCTCGAGGAGGGACAGGAGATCACCACGCGACTCGGGAAGCAACGACCTCTTGTAGAGCGAAAGGGATATATCGTGTCGCACGTCGTCGGCGTTGGATTCTGCCTGGTGCACCTGCTGCACCAGGACGTCGTAACGCTCGTCCAGTCCGTTCTCGAGAAGATGGTTGACGGCTTGATCGTAGGTCGAAATGCCGTGTCGTATGAGCTCGAGGAAGTCGAAAACCTGCTTTTGCAACTCCTGGTTTCGTTTGGTACCGAGCATGCGGCTCTCCTGCGACAGTGCAATGATGAGTGTTAAGACACGTGGAGTCGGACTCTACCCAAAAGGGTCGGTCGGCGAAAGTGGAAAACCATGCCCGCTTCCATTATGCCGCCGGGCTGGTCCAGTCGCTCGACCTGAGCCTGAAACGCCATGCTCGGACCGCATCGGCACCCGCGTAGGCGACGCCGATGCGAGGGCTGGCCAGGATCTGGCGCGGGGAGGGTGATGAGCCGGACGCTTCGATCCAGATCTGGTCGCCGCGCAAGCTGACGCCGCTGTGGCGGGTGCGAATACCGAGCGCCGTGGACAGGCAGCCGGGTCCCGCCGTAAGGCGTGGCTGAAAGTCTTTCATCACCGAGTCATGAGCCGTTTGCCAATCAGGTCGCGACTGATGCGCACAACATCGCTGCGCGTATAGAACTCGCGCGGAAGTTTGGGCATAGGGTTATTGGTTATCGGCAACTGGCAACTGGCTCCGCTCACTCCCATTCGATCGTGGCGGGCGGCTTGGAGCTGATATCGTAGACGACGCGGTTGATGCCCTTGACCTCGTTGATGATCCGGTTGGAGATCGTGGCGAGGGTGTCATAGGGCACCCGTGACCAGTCCGCGGTCATCGCGTCAATGCTATCGACCACCCGCAGGGCGGCGACATATTCGTAGGTTCGGCAATCGCCCATGACGCCTACGGTCTGCACGGGCAGAAGCACGGCGAACGACTGCCAGATATCTTTGTAATTCTCCAGCCGCGCCATTTCTTCCTGAACCCGAAGATCAGCCTGTTGAAGAATCTCGACGCGTTCCCTGGTCACCTCACCCAGTACTCGAACGGCGAGGCCCGGTCCCGGGAACGGCTGCCGGTCAATGATATGGTCGGGAACACCCAGTTCGCGGCCCAGGGCGCGCACTTCGTCCTTAAACAGTTCTCTGACGGGCTCGATCAATTCAAAGTCCAGATCGTCGGGCAGCCCGCCCACGTTATGGTGCGATTTGATCGTCGCGGAGGGTCCTCCGATGGGCGAGACGCTCTCGATGACGTCCGGATAGAGCGTGCCTTGCGCGAGGAACTTGATGTCACCGAATTGCCGCGCTTCGTCAGTGAAGACGTCGATAAAGATACTCCCGATGATCTTACGCTTCTCTTCAGGTTCAATAACGCCCGCGAGGGCGTCCAGGAACCGGTCCGAGGCATCGATGGCATGCAGATCCATACCAAAGGCCTCTCCGAAGGTGTGCTGGACCTCTTCGAACTCACCGGCACGAAGAACGCCATTGTCTACGAAGATGCAGTGCAACTGCGTTCCGATGGCCTTGTGAATCAGGGCGGCCACCACCGAAGAGTCGACGCCACCGCTGAGCCCGCATACGACGTGGTCGCTGCCGACCTGTTTCCGAATTGCGGCCACCTGCTCCTCGACGAACTGTCCCATCTCCCAATCTCCCCGGCATTCGCAGACGTCGAAGAGAAAGGAGCGCAGAATCTCGATCCCCTGCGGTGTGTGCACCACCTCGGGGTGAAATTGAAGGCCATAGATGCGCTTCTTGTCGTTGCCCATGGCTGCCACGGGACAGCTGTCTGACGTCGCAAGCACCCGGAACCCATCCGGCAACTCCGCGACCTGGTCGCCGTGGCTCATCCAAACCACATCCTCGGCAGGGAAATTCGTAAAGAGTGGGGGAGCGTGGCGTACGGTCACTCGCGTGCTTCCGTATTCGCGCCCTTCGCCGGGCTCGATCGTGCCACCAAGCAGCTGGGCCGTCATCTGCTGGCCGTAGCAGATTCCCAGAACCGGGACGCCGAGTTCGAGGATGGCGGGATCGCACATCGGGCTGTCCGCTTCAAGCACGCTGGCCGGCCCGCCGGAGAGAACCACGCCGGATACGTTTCGTTTCTTGAGTTCTTCGGCCGACGTATCATAGCGCAGAAGTTCGCAGTAGACCTTCTGCTCACGGATGCGCCGCGCGATGAGTTGGCTGTACTGGGAACCGAAGTCGAGAATGGCGATCCAGGAATGTGAGCTCATGGGTAGATTATGTCGTCTCCCTATCCAGTTCGGAGAGGGCCGGGGTGATGGCTAATTAAGACGTGCTCCTTTGGATATTAGCGTCCGTTATGCGTTCTCGATCATCGCGCGGAATCTATCGAAGAGGTAGAACGGGTCGTGCGGGCCGGGTGATGATTCGGGATGATACTGCACTCCGAACATGGGTTCATTGCGGTGCCGTATCCCTTCGACGGTCTGATCGTTCAAATTAATGTGGGTGATCTCGACTTTCGAAAGGTCCAGCGAGTCGGCGTCGATAGCGAAGTTGTGGTTCTGTGACGTAATCTCGACACGGTCCGTGGCGAGATCTTTAACCGGGTGGTTGCAGCCATGATGCCCGAACTTGAGCCGGAAGCGTTTCCCGCCGCACGCCAGGCCAAGAATCTGGTGGCCGAGGCAGATGCCCATAATGGGCTTCTTGCCGATCAAGTGGGAAACGGTATCGATCGCGTAGGTCACGGCATCGGGATCTGCTGGGCCATTCGAGAGAAAGATGCCATCGGGGTTGTGCTTTAGAATGTCGTCCGCAGAGGTCGTCGCCGGAACGACGTGCACGTTGATGCCGCTGCGTCTCATGCTGCGCAGGATGTTCCACTTGATTCCGAAGTCGATCGCCACGATAGAGAGGTCCGCCTCGGGCAGATCCTCCGTAATGCCCCAGCTCCGCGTCAGCGAACCGTCCTCATCCCAGGTATAAGCGTCATCGCAAGTGACCCGTGACGCATAGTCCTGGCCGTCCAGTCCTTCCCATTCCCGCGCGGCGGCGATTCCCTCCGCCTCGGCAAGCGCTCCCGATGCGCAGAGATAGCCTTTCAGGGAGCCCTTGTCGCGCAGCCTGGTCGTCAGCGCCCGCGTGTCGATTCCCGCAATGGCCGGCACATCGGCGGCCACGAGGCAGTCGCTCAAGGATTGGTCAGAGCGCCAGTTGCTCGCACGATTCTGAGAGTGGGTGATGAATCCGTTGAGAAAGAGGCGGCGCGATTCCCGATCTTCCTGATTGATTCCGGTATTGCCGATCTCGGGGTAGGTCATGGTGACCAGTTGTCCGGCGTAGGAGGGATCGGTAAGAATTTCCTGGTATCCCGCCATCCCGGTATTGAAGATGACTTCCCCAACGCGGTCGGTGCTGGCGCCGAACGAGTATCCTCGAAGCACGGTGCCGTCCTCCAGGGCGAGGTACGCCGACTTGTCGCGCTGTTGCCTCCAATTCCAGTCGGAACTCATAAACCGGCACCCATGCAGTGCCGTGCGGAGTCGGGCTGCGTTACAGGACGAGAGCTGGAACGGCGGAACGGAGCGTAGTTCTGACTCGCGGGAATGATGCGACCACAAGCGCGGTTAGAAGTTGAACTTGAGGCCCACGTCGTGGGTGATTTTCTCGTCATACAGCTGCGCGTCCCAAACCAGCGAAGCGTGCCGGTTGAACCGGACATCGATGCCGCCGGCGAATCCAAGATTGTCCTGTTCTTGAATCTCGCTCGAGCGGCCGCTGCCGAGATTGCCCTCGATGGATGACGTAACAGGCCCGACCCAGATCATGATTTCCTCCGGAACAAATCCGCGATCCTCGTCGATCTCATTCACCAGGCCGAATCGGAGCGTCGCCTCCGTCTGCTCCCACTCGACGTCACGACTATCAACCGCGGAGGTAACGTCTATGATGCGTGCGTTGATGTCGACGACCAGACGATCCTCGAGTTCTCCGCCGCCCAGGAGGTAGTACTCGATCAGACGAAGCTGAAGTCCGGCCGTCCATGTCTCCTCCGAGCTCCCACGACTGTCTCGCGTCGCAAGCTCGGCCGAGAACTCGTTCATGCCGATCGCGCCATAGATGGTCAGCCAGTCGAGAATATCGACCCCAAGATGCGCGGTCATGCGACGAATCTTGACGTTTTCCTTCGCAGTCCCAATCGTAACGGCTCGCTGGATGTTCTGAAAGTGCAGCGCCGTGTGCCAGCGCTTCAGGTCGTGCGGCATGAGGAGGTATCGATTCGGGAAGTTGGAGAAGATATGAGCCGCGCGCTGGTTTCCGTCGTCACTGGGGGTCTCGCTTTGCGCGACGACTGAAGTGGCAAGAGCAGCTGCGATGAGGCCGGCACCGACAAGGGGCTTGAGCGTTGTCATAGCGGCGAATACTAATTGCTCCATGGAGAGCCGTGCAAGCATATTCATGCGGAGGCATCGGCCATTCTGCTTGTCCCAGCGGCCCCGACTGTGGTACCCATGGCCCCTGCTGTAGTTTCTCGGATATCTTTACCATGAAGACACACCATATTCTCGGAATTTCCGGCTCCGTGCTATGCCTCGGGCTTCTTTGCGGATGCCATCCATGGCGGGCCCCGGAGCGGGTCCACAAGTACACGAATGTTGACGACGCGCTGGCTCAGAAGGAGACGGCGGTCTATCTGAACTTGTACGATCAGCAGCTCGAGACGTTTCCGGAGCACCTGCCCGAGTTGGGGAATTTAACGCGCCTGGGGCTGCGCCGTAACCGGTTCGTGATCCCCGAGAGCGTTCGGAATCTCTCAAAACTCCAGATTCTCGACCTCGGAGAGTGTGATCTGAGCGAGATCCCGGACGGAGTGGGCGACCTCGCGACGCTCGAGACACTGTATCTCAACGCGAACACAATCTCCAACTTCCCCACCCAGATCACAAGGATTACGGGTCTCAGCTATCTGAACCTGGACCATAACCAGCTCACATCCGTCCCAGGCGAGATTGGGGCGTGGACGTCGCTAAAATGGTTGCGTCTGAATTATAACCGGCTTGCCGGACTCCCGGATGCGATTGGGAAACTGACGGATCTGCGCCGACTTTATCTTCAGAATAACGTACTCACTTCGGTCCCCGCTGCGATCGGCAACCTGACGGCGCTGACGGATTTGAATCTGCGTCAGAACCAGTTGACAGCGCTTCCTGACGAGATCGGAACGCTCGCGGCACTCTGGCGTCTGGATCTGGACCGCAACCGGATCGCCTCTCTTCCCGAGTCCATCGGGCAGCTTGAGGATCTACGCTACCTTAACCTCGGCGGAAATCCGATCGGCGAGGAGGAGCGCGCGAAGATCCGCAAGGCGCTGCCCAAGTGCGAGATCATCTTCTGATCCGGCGCGTTGGCTTACCAGGAAACCGCGCAGACGACTGAACTTGAACGACTCAGGCAGGAGTCGGCCAAATGAACTCGGGGCGAAGCCCTTCATGGACCGGTCGTCCGTCGTCCGGAGTCGCCGCGCCGGTAGCCGGATCAAAGAAGGCATGATACGTCGCCGGCAGGCTTTCTGAGTCATAGCCCATCAGGTTCGGCACGATCGCGCGGATTCGACGTTCCTTGTCGTCAAGCATGATCGGTGTGCCACAGGTTGCGCAGGTACACAGCTCCAACGGCCCGTCCGGGTTGCTTGCGTTGAAGGGCTGGCGCTTTAAACTGTCGAGATTATCGACTTGCAGATCGCCGTGGTTAAAGAAGACGACGTGGGTCGTGTCTTGTGCAGTGACCCCTTTACAGACGGAACAGTGACACGTGTGGTTATCGATCGGGTCGTTGTCTGACTGCGTGTGAATATGATCGCACCCACCTGAATACTTAGCTGACATAGCTCGTTGCCTCCATTTTTGACAGATCACCGTTGCCTGTAAAAGCCACGGACCGTTTACCCTCTAGCCTGACCGCTGAAGTCTACGCTTTCTCGTCGCGGTTGCAAGCGATCAATCCTATGCCATTGGCATGCGGACCCCTCCTGAAAATCGGGGTCGAATTCGCAGCCAGGAGGCCGGCGGGCAGCGCGAGTGTCGATGAGAGCAGGGGTGGCTAAGTCCGATGCGCTCCTAGCGCCAAATCCAGCGAAGCTTGTTTCCGAATCCAAGTCTCAAGTAGACTCGTCCTTGGGGCTTGAGACTTGGGAATTGGGCCTTGAGCCTTTCGGGTGCCCTCCTTGTCCTCCGAAATCCCGACCTTGCAGAGAGTCGGGACGCGTAGGAGGAACCCCGGTCGGGGTGAGGCTTTGGCAAGGTAG
>JAQBYD010000047.1 GCA_027623315.1 Verrucomicrobiota bacterium
GGAGTAGCTGAGGAAGTCCTTCACCGCAGGGAAGCGCTCGATGGTGTCGATCTCCAGGAGAATCGTCATGGCCAGGACCTGGCCAATACCGTAGACCGAAAGCAACAGATGGTAGTCGCGTCCCATTTCATGCTTTGCCTGGCGAATAATGGTGGACTCCAGCTTGTTGATCTGGTCGTCGTAGGCCCGAATCATATCCATGTCGCAGCTGACGGCGAACTTATGAAGCGGGTTGCTGTACTGCTCGAGGATGCTTTCCTCCCAGACATCGCGGTTGTGTCCGCTCTTGCTTGCCGGCACCAAACCTTCAGCCGTCTGGTTCATCGATAGATGCGTCTTCAGCGTCGCCCGTTCCCATACATAGCTCATGCGCTGACGCAGCAACGCGCGTACCGGCCGGCGCTCGGACGGATAGATGTACGAGGGAGGAATCAGATTTGCCCGCAGCAGGTGAGCAAGTTTCTCCGAGTCGATGCGATCGTTCTTGTTCTTGCCGCCGTGGATGTGCTTGAGGTACAGCGCATGGGCCAGGACGAACTGCAGGTCGGCATCGAAACAGGCATCCGCCAGCCAGTACCAGTTGAACGTACATTCGCTGACCACCGTCAGATCGTGGCGATAGGGCTTCACCCGCTTCAGGAAGTAATCGAAGTCATTGCCCTTGATATTCGTGTGAACCAGGATCTTTCCCTGCCGATCCATCACGCAGGCGTACATTTGGCGAGCGTGCAGATCGATTCCGCAATTGAATTCCGTCGTTGAGGTGTGTAATACTTCATCTCGGCTCCTCCTTCATTGTGTGTGCAACGTCACTAACTGGGATCCGCCGCCCCGTGCGGCGCAAGCCCCTGCATCATTGCAGTGGGGAGGAGCCACTGCCCCTCCAAAAGGGCTTAGAGGGGATTCAACGAGGAACCAGGAATGAAAAAACTGAGGAACCAGGAATGAAAAAACTCATCGTATTCGTAGCCGCCGTCATGATCGTCTCCTTTGCCGCCGTCGCATTCGCCGGTCCCGCATGCTGCCCCGTCACCGCCGCGGCCGCCAAGAAGGCCGAGGGATCTACCGCAAATGTCGAGAAGGCCGATGCCTGTATGGATGTGCTGGCCGAGCTGGACCTGACCAAGGAACAGCAGGAGAAGCTGGCCGCGCTGAAGACCGACTGCAGCGAACAGAAATGCAGCGTATCAGCCGCCACCAAGCTGATGGCGGGCGTGAAGCAACTCCTCACTCCCGAGCAGCTCGAGCAGTGCAAGACCAAGTGCACGGCGGCGGGCAAGAAAGATTGTCCGATGCTCGAGAGCAAGGTGAAGGCCGACAAGAAGATCTAACGGGAGAATTCGCGCTGCGCGAATTCTCTTAATGGGTTGGGATCGGCACTCCACTGGCCGGAATCGTCACGGCGCGGTGCGCACGGCGCGCATCTTGTACGACATGAGCCTGCGCGGGTCCGCCACGTCGGCGAGAAGGCGGTCCGACAGGAGCGTGCGCGCAAGGTCAACTTCGGTGAACCGGTAATGCGTGCAGCGGAAGCCGGCGCCGACCGCATCGGACTGCGGCCAGTCCGGCGGAAGGACGGGGGTGCCGTTGCCGTGCGTGCCCTTGAATCCACGGCCCCTGGTGTTGGCAACCGTCACCGCCTGCTCGCCCTGGGGTTCATGCCCCTTGAACGCGTGCCAGGCATTGTCACTGAACGGACCGATTCCCCAGTAGCACGGGGAACACTCGTCCGGCAGCGGCCAACGCGGCCCGCGCACCGCCTTTTCGACCTCCAGCTCCGTCATCGGCCGCAACCCGGCCCAGGCCGCGAAAGTCGCGCCGTCGGGCCAGGACATTCCGAAACACCCCGCGCCGCACCGGTGATCACCGACGTGGAAATTGTACGTATAGTTCGGAGCCGTGCCCTTCCGCGAGACCTGGCTGTGGGTCCGGCCGGTGTACGAGACGCCCCGCACCCATTTGCCGGCACTGTTCCAACGCGCTTCCGCCTGTGCCACGGGGATGGTTTCCAGGAACCAAGTGTATTGCCGGGGCGTGATGTGGTTCTTCATGCAGTAGAAGGCCCCATAGCCGTTGGGAAACGACGCCGGGATCTCGCCGCCGTCTTCCGGCTGGGCGCTGTTGCGCGCCCACAGACTGCCCTGCTTCCGGCCCGTGGGGATCGCTCCGGCGCCTGTCACCTTGTACGGCGGCGAAGTCCGGTGGTCCTCCGCATACGCGTAGAACGCGTTGGCTTCCGTCCCGCCCGATCCCAGGTAGAACGGGCCCTCGGCCACATACACCATCTGCAATCCGAACGCCCGCACCTGCGCCTTGACGGGATCCGGAATTCCTTTCGCGGCCCCCGCGTCCCAGACCACCGTCACGGCATGAGCGCTCACCGACCCGCCGCCCTTCTCCGCGCGCCTCAGAAATACGCCCGTAAAGCCGTCCGCGCCGTCCGGCACCAGGAACTCCAGCGGCGTATCGCGATTGTCGGATGCCGCGAAAAAGAACTCCCGACTGCGTTCGGCGCCGCCCGGCTTGCCGTAGTCGGATCGTCCCGGCTGATAATATGGCATCCGCGCACCCTGTTGCGTCCGCGCCTCAGGACTGTCCGCCTGGCCATAGCCTGTCGGATTCAGCACCCGGTCCGCTGCCAGGCGCATAGGCTGCCACTCGGAGCTCGCGTCGGCGCGAACCTTGAAGAACACCCAGGCGGCGTCGTAATTGATCTCGTGCCGCCACGAGTCGTTCCAGGACACATCGAACCGGATCGTCGCGGTCTTTGCGTCGCGCGCCACGACCGTCAGATCGGTGATCGTAACCTTCGGGTCGAAGTCCGTCGCCCCCGCCATACCCACGGCCAGCAGAAACGCGCCGGCCACGGCCATCAAGTTCCGACGTGCCGTTCTCATGGCTTCACCTCCACGTCAAACGAAAGGTCGGTTACCGGCGCACCGGCCTTCGCATCGAAGAACAGCGCGAATACCTTCGGGTATTGTCCCTTGCCATCCGGCCCGGTCTCGAATTGAAACAACAAAGGATTGACGCCCTTTTTCAACCGGATGGACTTGACCGCCGGCGGCTTCGTGCCCGGCCGCGAATCGCGCACCCGTTCACCGTTGATCCAGATGCGGACGGGGGGCGGATAGAATCCCGGCGACGAGCCACCGTCTATCGTTGCCAGCACCATATTCTCCAGCCACGTCCAGCCGTCGGTCTCATAGCCGAGCATGAGGAATGTTTCGTGATCCGCCGGCGCAACTACACGCGTCGCAGCCGAGATGACCGTCCGCCCCTTGGGCGGCGGCTTCAGCCGCTCCGGCCACAGACTCGCCCCGTGCGTGACCGCCTGCCAGCCCTCAGGCAAACGTCCCGACTTGAACACTTGCTCGGGGTCCATCTTCCAGGCCGTCTCCTCCGGACTCTCCTTTGGCTCCTCGAGTCCCGCTTCGCGAAGCAAGTCATCCATTTCGTCCATGGGCGCATCACCGCCTATCTCCACGACAGGTCCGGTCCTGATCTCGCGCCGGCTGACCCACCAGCGTGACTGGGCACGAAGCTCAATGACCGCTTCGCCGGCCTGGGCCGGGCCGCCGGACAGCGTCGTTTTATATGGAATCGAGTAAAAGCCGTCGAGCACGGACGCATCCCGGCGGGACACTGAGAACGTGATCTCCACGGCTTCCGTGCCGACCGCTAGTTCGACCTTGCGGGCGGGGTCGGCAAGCACGATGCCCTGAGGGGGTTGCGCCTCGATCGCGAATGCAACGGGCTTGTCCGCGGCGTTGATCATGCGCAGAGCCATCTTGCCGCCGTCCAAGCAACCGACCACCGCCGGTTTGATCGCCATCGGATCGGCAAGCGGCAGCCGCACCGTGGCCTCGGCCAGTACATCTCCGCCGGTGTTCCGGACCTTGAGGGGCAGCATCTGGCCGCGGCGGGCGACACTGACCGTCTTGCGGGTAACGACCGCCAGGATCTTGAACGGCGTCGCGGATTTCGGCGCGGCCGTGAAGGCCCGCGACGCGGCGCCGTCGGGGAAGCATACGTCCGGCAGGGACGAAGCCAGTTCGACCTGAACGGCCTGATCGCCGGCATGGTGGAGATTGCCGGAGAGATGGAAGACGGCGATATCCGAGTCGCCCAGTTCAGGAAGCGGATCGAGTTCCAGTGTGAAGTCGTCGCCCGGCTCTTTGGTGGCGGTCGCCGGGTCAGGTTTCAGGTTCGGGGCCGTGCGCACGCCGCGCCAACCGTCGCTTCCGCCGTCCCCCCCGAACCTGTGCCGCGCGGAGAATTTCATCCCTCCGATGCTCTTTATCACCCAGCCGCCCCCGCGTTGCGCGATAGCCGGGTGCGAACCTTGCGGCCAGTCTGCAGGCAGGGCCGTCGATCCGCCGCCATGCGTGCCCGCAAATTGCCTTCCGGCAGGGCTTCCGGCCGACACCATACGCTGGACCAGTCCGCCCGAAGTGAGATCGCGAATGCCCCAGTATCCCGGCCCGATCTCGTCCGGCACCGGCTCGAGCGGCCCGCGACAGGCTTTTTCGAATTCCAACTCGGTCATCGGCCGCAGACCCGCCCAGTCGCCGAACGCGGACCCCTGCGCCCAGCGTACTCCCGCCTGAAATGCGGTGCCCACCTTGGCGAGGGGCGGATAATTCCCGGGCCGGAAGGCGTGAAAGAACGAACGGATTTGCGACTGCATGCTCAGGAACCCGGCGAACTGTCCCTGTTTGAGCTGGTACTTCATGCAGTAGAAAGCGCGGAAGCCATTGGGGAAGGCCGCCGGGATCTGACCGGCGTCGGTACCGTCCGGCGCGACCCCCGTGGCCCAGAGCCTGCCTACCCGCGGGCCGGTCGGGATCGGCCCGGCGTCGGTCACCTGATAAGGCAACGTGTTTTGACTGCCGTCCGTGTACTTGTAGAAGTGATTCGGCTCCGCGCCGCCCGAGCCCAGGTAGAACGGCCCCTCGGGCACATAGACCATTTCGATGCCGCAAGCGCGGAGGTCAAGCGTGTCGGAGGTCGAGTATCGCGCGGGGAGTTCGCAGAGCACGGTCACCCCTTGCGCGGAAACCGGGCCCGTGCCCGGCGCGGCGCGCTGGATAAACACGCCGGTGAAGCCGTCTGGGCCGTCCGGCACGACGAATTCCAGCTTCGTTCCCGCTTCGCGGCCGTAGCCCGCCGGGTTCATCACCCTGTCGGCCGCCAGCTTCACGTGCGCCCAGGTCGTGCCTCCGGCTGTTCTGGCTTTGAAGAAGATCCATGCCGCGTCGTAGTTCGTCGCGTTGCGCCAGGACTCGTCCCATGCGACATCGAACGTGATCGTTGCGGACTTGCCGTCGCCCGGCAGCACCGCCACGTTGTCGATGCGCAACGCCTCGTTGAAGAGGCCCCGGGGGCTGTCCGCCGGCGCGGCCGCTTCGCCCGCCGCGGTCGCCGGCGACCGGCCGGCGGAAACCGACCGAACGGCTCTGAACCCGCAAAGAGACGGGCGGGCGCTGGCGAGTGCGATATAGGTCCGGCTTCCGCGATCCGACACCCGCATGACCGTCGTGTAGTTCGGGGCGCCGCGCCAGATCATCCCCCCGCCGAGCATCCACCATCCCCGCGGCCCGCCCAGGAGACCGGGCCGCTCCTCATCGTCGAAATGTCCGCCAAAATCGTTCCACTTACTCAAGTCGCCAACCGTTCCGTCGCCGTGGGCGCCGTCGAACTGCCTGCCGATCGGCAGGCCGACGGCCACCGTGTTCTCGCTGACGTTTCCGGTCAGATCCAGGATGCCCCAGTACGAGGCGCCCGCGTTTCGCAACTCGTCCCGTGCCTTGTCGCCGTCGGCACCGACCCCCTCGGCCGTGCCCCAGGCATATTCGTCCGGCACCGGCTTGAGCGGCCCGCGGCAGGCCTTCTCGAATTCCAGCTCCGTCATCGGGCGCAATCCGGCCCAGACGGCGAACGCCAGCGCCTCGCGCCATGCCACCCCGTCACACGCCGCGTACGGCGCGTCGGTTTCGTATTTCGCGAGCAGCCCGGAACCGGTCAATGTGATCCCGTTTTGGCCGGCGCCGATCAGGTCTTCCATCGCTGCTTGCTGGCTCCCGCTCAACGTATTCAGGAACGTCGTCATCTCGCCGCGGGTGATCTCATGCCGCATGCAGTAGAACGCCGCAAAGCCTTTCGGAAAGGCGGCCGGCAAGATCCGTGTCCGGCGGGTCGAGAAATCGTCGGCGGCGAACAGGTTGTCCCGATTGCCCAGGTTCGCGCGGTCCGCGCCGCCCAGCGTCAGCGCGGCCTCGCTTTCCACCCGCAACGGTTCCGTGGATTCGCCCGCGGAGAACTGGCCGGCGATCATGTTGGTTGTGCCGTCGCCGGCCCAGAAGGCGCACTCGGGGACGTAGACCATGCGGATGGCCTGGATCCGGACATCCACGACTCCCGTCTCGCGCGCAGCCTTCCGGTCCATTTCCGCGTCCACCAAATCCAGTTGGGTCAAAAGCCCGTCGTCATCCTCCTGCGACAGGGCATCGAACTCGTCCGGCACTGGTTTGCTCTTTGTCGCCGGCTTCTCAGCCGGCGGCGTGCCGGGCGATGCGATCTTGAATTCGCCTGCGTTGGTGATTCCGTCGGCGTCCAACAGCCAGCGCAATTTCACGCCTTTCCAGGCGACCGGTCCGCTGCCGGCGGCCTGCCGGTGGATGAAGACTCCCAGCCCGCGCCTGTTGTCTTCCGTGGCCCCGACCTGCAGGGCCGCACCCGTGGGCGCCGAGTGGACGTCGGCATTCGGCGACAGGGTTGCGTGCGACCAGCCGTCAGCCCCCCCTTTGCGGAATTTCACGAAAATCCACGCCGCATCCCAGTTCTCGAGCTTGGCCGCTTGCTTGCCGCCCGTCCTTTCCGCCGGCTCCTCCCAAACCGCCCGCCACGACCCGTCCCATGCGAGATCGAACGCAACCGTTGCCGCGCTCCCGGAATCGCCCGACTCGCACGTCACGTTCGTGATCCGGATCGGATCGGCCTTGCCGGCTCCCCTGAGCCGCGCCTCGGCATCCGGATTGGCTGCGGCCGCGCACAGAACCGGCGCGGCACAAAGAAACAAAACAGCGGAAATACGAAGCATCGACGGCGGATGCAATTTACGTGAGTTCATGATGATCTCCCGTTTCCATTTCTCAGGTTTCAGGAACCCGTTCGAGAGCACATGGCTCACGTCCCGAGCCGTGTGACATACGATGACTGATAGGGATTTCCTTCCTCAGCAGTTTTGCGCACGCGTCTACATACTGTGAATTGGCGAAGCCCTGTTTCGATCAAGCCTGACAGAGCTATCCGTGTTCGTAGTAGGAAAAGTGTGAGATATCCGGGCTAATAGCGGCCTGAAGATGCCTTTTGCTGGTGGAGATACTATGAGACACTCTACCGTACGGTCAAGCTTCCAGGTGGAAGAGGGCAGTGTCGTGGATGACGGCGTTGGTGACACCGTTCGCAACCTACATAAGGAAAGAAGAAAATAAAGTCGAAACTGTTCATATGCATGTTGATGGTGTCTGCGGGGCTGGCCGCGCCGGCCCGCGCCGCGATGGTCACGATCAGGCTCGTGGCCCCCGCAGAGGGCGAACTGGCACCGGTCGAAGAGCGTCAGAGGCTGTGGCGGTCGCCTTTCGGCGGATGGGGCGTCACCGCGTGGACATTTGCCATGCGCTTGGACGACACGCCCATTCTTGAGTACCGCACGGCCGAACTGAAGCTGCTCGAGAATGCGATGGAGGGCAATACCCTCGTGTCAGACGGCAGCGTTGAAGCCATGTTAAATGAAGCCTTCGGGTTGGATGAAGGCGTCAAGGCCGAGGAACTGATAAGCTTCAGTCTCACCCGGCAGGCCTCGGAAACGATCAACGTGGTCTCAGGCCGGCACACGATCCAGCCCTTCGGCATCGAATTTACGCTGGCCTCCGACGGGACGCTGGCGACCGGCGATGCGCGGGCGCGTATCGACTCCGAGGAACGCCGTGTGGATGTAATCTGCCATCCGGTCACGGTCAAGCTGTTCGCGGGAAAACGTTCCGCCGCCGGTCGTCTCCAACTTTCATACGCATCCAAGGGCTTGACGGGTGGCTTCAAGACCATCTTTTCCGAGTACGACAAGCAGAGCAGGCAGAAAGCGGGGACGGCAGCCCGGGCCGGGTTCCGTCGTCTGATCCTCTATCTGCCGGCCTCCGCCCCCGGCGTCTCCTACGAGATCAACCGGCTTAAGTTCGAGTTGGACACGGGAGGCCGAGTCACGCTTGCGAAGGACGCGAAGGGCGCCGTCTGCGTAGACGGGCGCGAGATTCATCTGCAACAGCGGGCGACGCGGCCCGAAGTGGTCACCGCGAATCAACTGATCGGCGTGAGTTGGTTTGGCGCGGCCGGTGAAGTCAGCATCTCCTGCGGAACCGAGACGGTGGTGGGCGATCCCCTTCCTGGGGGGGGGAGCAGGAAGGGCAGAGGCACGAGATCCGCCAAGTTCGCCGGCGGTGTAGCGAAGGATACGCGAGGCGCCGTGGCGTTGCCAGTCCCGGGCGCGCGCACTGCCGATGTGACATTGGGTAGCATGCGTGCTCGCCTTCCGGCCGCCACCGATGCGTGGCCTCACCGGCAGCTCGTCTGGGACGTGGCCGGCGCTGCCTGCTGGGCTTTTCAGACCGGGCCGTTGGAAACCAGGGCCGGCGCGCAGTGGTCGTGCCGTATCACGCGTGCAGCCGGTAAGCCGCCGGAGCTTCCCCCTACACTGCGCGCGACGCTCGAAGCGGTGTGCGGTGGCGCGACCGGCGGCGACATGGATCTGAAGGGCGAAGGCGGCGTATTCACGGGCACACTGCCGGCCAGGCCGGGTTTGTAGCGGCTGCGCATTCGCGACGACAACGCCGGCTCGTTGAAGGGGCAGACCTTGGGGCTGGCGCTGATCAGCGACAAGGCCGCCGCCGCCGTCTCGCTCTTCACGGTCAGGAATCGTGCGCTCTACCGGCGCGGCGACACCTTCGATATGCTTTGGGTCGCGAAGCGCGTTCCCGCGGCGTCGCCCGCCGCCGAGTGGACGGTACGCCTGCGCGGGGCGGGTTTGGATACGATCATCGGCCGCATCGCGGTTCCGGCGGAGCCGCGCGAAGCCGCCGCCCTGAATGGCCACATCGTGATGGACACGACCGTACTTGCGCCGGGCGAGTACTCCGCGGCGGTCGAAGCGGACGGCGTGGCCAGTTATCCGTTCCGATTCCGCGTCTGCCAGAAAGAGAAACTGAGCGACTACATGCTCTACTCGTTCTTCCCTCTTGTGGCGCCGTATTATCCGTACCCCGGTTCACCGGTGAACGGCTACATCAACTTCAAGGCGGGCGGCCCCGGCCTCTCGCCCTTCATGAAGGATGGCGACGGGGCACTGGACGGGGCACTGGCCGCGTACGTGAATGCGTCCCTCGGGCCGGCCCGCGAGTCGTTCGACCGGCCCAACGTCGAGGAGCGCAGCTACATGGCGCTTGCCGAGCTGGGAGTGCACACGGCACCGGGGTATCCGACCGCGATGGCGGCCGAGGACCAGAATCCCCAGCACACGCTTCCGGAGAACCTGCAGAACCTGCGGCGGCGCATGGCACTCTACATGCAGCAGCACGCCGACTTCCCCGGTCTCGATGGTTTCGGGTTCGGGTGGTACGCCTCTACTAGAGGGTTCTGGGAATACACACCGCGCCTGGACGGGTGGCAAGACCGGCGCAATCAAGCTTACGGCGGGGTGGCCTGGGCCTATTGCCAGGAAGAGATGGCGAAGGTTGACACCAACCGCTTCTCCTCGGCGCAGGCCAAGGCGTTCGAAAAGTGGCAGGGCGCGCGCGCCTGGAGCACAACCTTGCCGCGCTCCTTCAACGAGTGGCTGGCGGACGTCAAGCAGATCCGTCCCGGGTTCACCATGCACAATCATAAACCGACGAACTGGCTCGGCGGCGGCGAGAACTATTCGCCCATGACCTACGAGGGCATGTCGCACCGCAGCGCGCTGGACTACCACGACCACTGCCACCCTGCCGGTTGCGAGTGGCGTGCGCCGGCCTTCCTGTCCATGGGCAACCAGGCAAAACAGAAAATCGAATCGGCAGTCTTTTCGCAATCATTCCGGAGCGCGGTTGTGCCCATTCTATTCGGAGCGACCGGGCGCGGACTCGACGGGATCAACGTGGCCTTCGAACAGAACCGCGCGGCGGAGGCCATGTTCAGGATCTTCGAGAGGTTCGGCTCCTTGTTCACGGCGCTCGAGCCGTATCCGGACGTGGCGCTCTACTGGACCGGTGAGCATAGCGTTGCCAGCACGATCCTGTACGACATGGGTCGCCTGCGCCGGCCGGCCATGATGGTCTCGCCCGAGGATGTAATGGCCGGGGAACTGCCCAAGTACAAGGTGCTCCTGCTCGCCGGTGTCCAGCTATTCGAGTTGCCCGAAATTCTGGAAGCCGTCCGCGCTTTCGAGGCCGATGGCGGCATCATCCTGAAGGACGATGCGTGTGCCAAGGAGATCCCAGGCCAATCCATCGGCTTCGCCTACACGGGCGAACGCGTGTTCGGTGGCCCTTGGGGACTTGGCGGCAGCGGCGAATATGAGCACGCCGCTCCGTACGTGAAGTACCTGGAGAAGGAGGCGCTGCTGATGAAGGCCTTTGCCGGGACTCCCCAACTGCCGATGACCACGCCGGATACGGATATTCTTATTTCGCCCCTGGGCGGAAAGAACTCGATCGTGTGTTTCGCGTGGGACAAGAAAGAGGTCCCCTTCGAGATCGATGGCCGTTGGCGCCAGGCGCAGGTGATGCCGATGATCGGTGAGCTACAGGTGCAGAAGGGCTGGTACGTCCACAACCTTCTGACGGGGAAACGCGCGACCGTGGAGAAGACGGAGAAGGGGCAGCGTGTGCCACTGGATTTCACCGGCTTTGAGGGGGCCATCTACCTGCTGACTACGCAGGAGCCCAGGACCATGGCCATCCGCACGGAACGCCCGGCCCAGCACACCGTACGCCTGACCGGTTGGCTGGTCGACGGCGATGACAAGCCGCTTCCAGATCCGATGCCGTTCGAGGTGACGCTGAAGGGGCCGGACGGCACGGCGTTATTCCACAAATTTGCCGCACTGGGGCCGCAGACAACACTCGATGTGCCGGTTCCAGCGATGACGGCCGACGCCAAGCTCGAACTCGTCGTGCGCGACCTGGTGATCGGCTCTACCGCCACCGAGGCCATCGCCCCGGCCGCGCCGGCCGCGTTGGCGGCCCGGCCGTCGCCCGACTTCGTGGGCGGCGAGAAGCCGGTCCTGGAATTCCTCTCGCAGCGCAAGGTGCCGGTAACGGTGCTTCTGGATGAGGATCAGGAGATGTACCGGCCCGTGGCGGAGAAGTTGGCCGCGCTGCTGAAGGCTTCCGGCCGCGACGTGCGCGTCATGACGTTG
Organism: Verrucomicrobiota bacterium; assembly: GCA_027623315.1. Lineage (GTDB taxonomy): Bacteria > Verrucomicrobiota > Kiritimatiellia > CAJWTS01 > CAJWTS01 > JAQBYD01. Next base: position 11,453 of record JAQBYD010000047.1, read on the forward strand.
GATCGTGCGGATGTCCGGCCCCTGCATTTGCGCTGGTTCCCGCACAAAGAGGATCTTGAAGTGCTTGAAGGTGTTACCAACCGCAACGACTGGGCCTGGCGGATCAACTTGAACCCGTATGGGGCCGTCGATAAAGATAACAACGTAGATTTTACGAGGCCGAATGCCGGCTATACGGAAGTCGGCCCTCCGCTGCGGCACGACGCCGATGTGGTGCTGTTCGGCACGCGCGACGATCATGTCGCCGTGGACCAACTCGGTCCATATCTTCGGCGGAGCGTGACCGTGAACTACCCGGCGCCGGGCGGTTTCTTCGTCCATCACATCTGGTCGGCCTTCCTCGGTGGCTACCACACGCTCTACGTGGGCTGTCGGGACACGGCCGGGGCGGAGGCGGCAATCGCCAGCCTGGCCTCGTTGACCTTGCCGACGGAGGCGCCGGTGCGCGCGATGGAATCCGAGCCGAGGCTGGCCCGCGGCGGCGCTCCGACGCCGCTGCCCGACATCACCGCCAGCCTCGGCCAGACCGAGATCATGGGCCTGGCCTATTCGCCCAGTGGCAAGCGGCTGTTCGTGACGACCGCATCGTATGGCGACTGGTTATTCATCCTGGATCCTGACAGCGGCGAGATTGTGGAGCGGCGCCTGCCGCCCGTCAGTAAAACGTTCCCCAACTGGTGGCGCTATGGGCGGTGGGGACTTCAGCCCGAGAGCGAGACGACCCTTCGCATCGGCCTTTGGAACGGGAAGTATCTCTACGACATGGACAAAGGATTCGTGGCCACGGCACCGGAGACGCCGCCACACTATTTGCCGGGGCCCGGGAACGGCGGCGGACCGGTCCCGCGAGCCTCGACCCTTCTGGAGGACACCGGCGCCGCGCGGATTTTCATGGGCGGCAACGACCGGATTCGAATGATTGACCTGAAGGGGCGTCTGATCTGGACCTTTGAGGACAGCGCCACCTCACCCGACATGCATTATCCGCGCGGCATGTTTCCGCGCGCCGTCAGCGGCGACGGCCGCGTCCTGATCGTGGGCGCATTCGGCGTGCATGACATGATGTATGCGAGCGCCATGCGCTGTCCCTCGGTCATGGGTCTCGACACCGCGACCGGCAAACTGCTTTGGCAGCGTGTCGGCATGGTGCTGAACGCCGGCAAGGTCGTTCCACTTGATGATCGTTTCATCACGATTGACGACGACGGCATCTCGCACGAGATCATGGCCGCCGACGGAAAATCCGGAACCGGCCTGAGCGCGTTGACGGGCAGCGCGGATTGGGTTCGGCAGCTTTCCGGACGCAAAGAGCTACTGATCATCGAGAATGATCACTTCGATCGGCAAAGACAGACCTGTCGTGCGTACATCCGGTCGCTCGACGGGAGCGCGGACCGGGAGCTAGCGGTGTCGGGACGAGTCGTGGCGCTGGAGTTCATGCCGGACGGCCAATCCTTCCTGATCGCCACCGCGCTCGACAAGCTGCTGCGTTTCTCGCTGGACGGCGAGTTGCAGTGGTCGTCTCACGCGCCCAACCTGACCCACCTGCGTTTCTCGCCCGACGGCCGGAAGATCGCCATCGGCGGGTACGACGGCGTGGTCAGCTTGATCAACCCCGCCGACGGCACGATGACACGGCGGATCGATCTGAACTTTGCCAACCACATCACGAATGAGCGCTTCGTAACGCAGGAGATCATAGGCGACGTTCCGCAGGACGAGGCGCGCGTGCCGTCGGCTCCCGGGCCGCAACCATCGTATCTTACCACGCTCGACCCGCAGAAGGTCGCGTTCGGTCCGAATCTGGTGCCGCCCGGCGCCATGCTCGCCAAATTGAAGCCGGCCGAAAAACCCCCTGCGGATCTTGCCAAGCCTGGATATGTAGGCGCGTTGACCGAACCGGCCACCTTCACCCTCAAGGTCGAGGCCGGTACGACGTACCTGGTAGAGATGCTGAATGCCGTCGTCAATCCGGACGATCATACGCCATTGCTGCGACTTGAGGTCGCCGTCCGCAGCACGGGGAGGAAGTCGGACACGAAGAACCTTCCGTACACGGCGCGCCTGCCGCTGGCTGGCTCTTTGTCGCGCCGCCGCGCCGCGTTCCGTACGGACGCGGCCGACGAGGTGACGCTGACCCTGCGCGCGGTTGTGCCCCAGACGACGGGCGAAGGCAGAGGCGCCCGCACGACGTACGACAAGGTGAGCGAAACCCCGGTTCTGCTGGGCGATGTCGTTGTGAGCGCGCTGCGCTTTGCGGGTCGGAACGTGGTGTTCGACGGCGGCCCGACGTCCGGCGCCAACCCGGCCGGCAACCTGGCCTGCACGGGGTTCCCGCATCAGGACGGTGCTAACAATGAAAAGTTTCCGATCAAGCGTCCGGATTTCGCGTTGCAGTTGGTCAACGGTGTCATCGCGAATCAGGAGACGGCGTGGGTCGGCGGCGTGGACTCCGCGGATATCGTTGTGGGGTTCAAATCGCCGCAGAAACTGTCGGCCATCGTCATCTACGAAGACGCAACGGGGCCCGTTCCCAGTGGCGAATCCGTACGCGAGCGCGCCACGCCGCGCTACTTCGTCGACGCCCAGGGCGCCGCGGGTCAAAGCGTACGCCTCGGCCATGTCTTCGACAATACGCAGCTAGTCAACATATTCGAGTGTCCGCCGTTCCCGATCACCGGAATTCGCTATGTCTGGGCGAGCCGTTTCGATGGCGCCTTCAAGGGCGCAAGCGACGGTGCCGTGCGCATGGCGCAGTTCGAGGCCTATGCGGCTGAGGACGACATGGGTATCGACGACCTGTTGCAGGGCGCTGACGATAGCCTCCTGCTCGAGTGACTTCGCCCTGCGGCGTATTGAATCTCCGTATGTTGCTTCCATGCGATCTGGGCCAACGCGGTCGGCCAACGCGGTCGGACCAGAATGCCGCTAAGATAAGAGACCATCTGCATGCGCCAGCATGCTCTGGAGTGCGGCGGCCTGACGCCGCTCTACCTTTACGGATAGCGCCTAGTCACAGCGAAATGAGAGCGCTGCCCCATGCTTCGCGCTTCGCTTGCTTCGCAGGGCAAGCAGGTCAGCGCACTCCAGAGCGCTTCGCGCGGGATTTCATCCTAAACCACTCTTATCTTAGTGGCATTCGGGTCGGACCACGGTAAGTGGCGTTAGCCCGGACGCGCGTCTCAATCGGCCTCGATGCTCTGTACTCACGCTTGACCGGGCTCGCGCAAAGAGGTGATGATAGCGGACCGCACCGCCATGCTAAGCATCACCCATTCCGGCCCTACTCGGTCCGGCGCGCTGCGCGCCGCGCTCTTCGCCGTGTCGGGGAACACCTGCCGGACACGGGCGCGGTGATGATCACGGCAGGCGACCCCCGCCTGCACTTCCTGTTCCCCTCCAAGATACCCGGCGAGTTCAACAACGTCTCCTGCCACGGGCAGGAGCTCGACATCGGCGACGGCAACTACAGCGCTATCCACATCCTGGGAGCCTGCGAGAACGGGAGCTTCTCCAATGTGCTGCGACTCAACTACGAAGACGGACTTGACGAGAAGCAGATCGCATTCACCGACTGGTGTCAATCGGCCGCGCACGGCGAACGGACCGTGTTCGAGTTCCCCTATCGCTACACGTGGGTGGACGGGCGTAACGACAAGGAGATGATCACGTGCAAGCTCTGGATGCAGACCATCGGCGTGGACCCCCGCCGCACGCTGCGCTCGCTCACGCTTCCATACGAGCGTCGCATGCACGTCTTCGCCGTCACGCTGCGCAAGGCGGCGCGGCAAGCGACTCGTAGCGGGGGCGAAGAACTCCTGCTCGAGGCTGGGGAGACGGCCCGGCTCTACCGCTCGCTGCGCACCCCCAAGGCCTTGCTGGCCAGGGCCCTGCGTGCCGAGTTGCAGCCGCTGCGCGGCGCCATCGCCGCCGTGGTCGATGGCCGCCTGCAGCGCGAGGCGCACTGGCTGAAGGCCCAGCTCGACCTGATAGCGTGGGGGCTGCCCGACGACGGCTTGCGGGTGACCGGCCGCGTGTCCAGCCGCACGCGGCAGGCCGCCAAACAGATCAGGGCGGACCTCGACACGATCCGCGCCGGCACCAATCCATTCGCCGACCGCCGCGGCCAAATGCTTAAGAGTTACTACTCCGCGCTGGATGATTCCTGGCAGACATACAGCGTGTCCGTGCCCGCAGACTACACCGCGAAGGAGCCGTTCCCACTCTTCGTACGGCTGCACGGCCACGGCGGCTACCAACCATTCCAGGGGCACCCCGCGCCCGTGGTAAATGGGGTGATCATCGCAGCGCCCCAGGGGCGCGGTAGCATGGACTACATGAGCGTGGCCGAACAGGATGTGCTGCGCGTGATCGCCGAGGTATGCAGTGACTACCGGATCGATCAGGACCGTATCGTCCTGGAGGGCCATTCCATGGGAGGCACCGGCTCATGGAACCTCGGGGCGAAGTATCCGGACCGCTTCGCGGGGATCGCGCCGGTTGCCGGGAACACGCATCACGAAGTCTTTTTCACGGATCGGCCCAGGCCATGGCAGCCGCCCGACTCCTTCCGTGCGCTGCATGACAGCCTGCAGGCCGTGAACGATCCGCTCAGCTACGCCGAGAACCTATCGAACCTGCCGGTGTTCTGCGTTCACGGTAGCGCGGACGGGATCGTACGAGTGGAACATGCGCGAGACATGGTCAGCCGCTTGCGGGCCCTGGGGGCCGAGCCGATCTACCACGAGTTCGCGGGCTATGGCCACTGGGGATTCCCGAACTCCGTCTACGACGAGCGGTGGCGATGGATGCTCTCCCGACGCCGGGAGAAGACGCCGGGCACGGTACGGTTTAAGACCGCGCGCCTCCGGTACGGCGGGGCGTACTGGCTGCGGATCGACCAGTTCGAGCACTTCGGCCGGTTTGCGGAGGTTCGCGCGGAACAGGACGAGCACGGAACCGTACACGTTGAAAGCACCAACGTGGCCGAGTTGACGATCCTGCCCGCGCGCCTGCCCTATCGGCCGACCGGCCGCATGGCCGTCCGCTTTGGCGATGGTGAGCTCCTGCACGTTCTCCTCTCCGAGCGGATCGGTTTCGCCAGGACGGAGATGGGCTGGGATCCACGGGCTGCCCGGACGGGACGACGCAAACGGTCGGGCCTGGAGGGTCCCGTTGAGGACGCCTTCCAGTCCCCCTTCATCCTCGTCCCCGGGACCGTGTCCACCAACGCGCTCTGGCGGCACATCTGGGAAGGGGAAGCGGCGCGCTTCGCGGACGATTGGGAACGGCTGCACCGCGTTCGCCCGCTGCTCAAGGCCGATATCGACGTGACCGACGAGGACATTCACAGCCGCAACCTGGTGCTCTACGGCGGGCCGATGGAGAACGCGGTCGCAGCGCGGGTATGGCCGCACATCCCCGTTCGTCTGACGCCCGAAGGAGCGCGGGTAGGCGATCGCACGTTCAGCGGCGACAGCATGGCCGTGCGTCTGTGCTACCCGAATCCGCTCAATCCCGAGCGCTATGTGGTCCTTTCCGCCGCCGCCAGCCCTTCGGCCGCCTGGCAGCTCGGGAACCGCTTCGGGAACTTCACCGGCTGGGGGCCGATGGACAACTGGAATTGGTTCGACTACGCCGTCGTCGATGCACGCACACAGAGCCCCGACACGATGGTCTGCGCCGGTTTCTTTGGGCGCGACTGGCGCATCGATCCCGAGGCGCAGTGGTCGGGCGATCCGGCCCGACGCAGAGCGGTCGTTCCGCGGGTGCGCCCGCGTTTCACGGTGTTGCCCGCGGGTGAAGAATGCCCGGACCAGCTCTGGGTCTCGGACCTGTTGCCCTGCCGGGTCGACCAGCACAGGGGAACGGCGAACATCGACCGCAGTCACGGCCACCGTCCACTGCGCATCGGCACCCGCGTCTTCCGCAAGGGCTTCGGCGTCCGCGCCCCGTCGGTTCTTGAGTTTAAACTCGGAGGCCACTACTCCAGATTCCGCTCGTCCTATGGCTTCGACCTGGAAGGCGAGCGCAACGTGGACGCCCAGCGTGGACGGTCCTCCGTGCAGATGCAATTCCTGGTCCACGGCGACGGTAAGCGTCTGTGGAGCTCCGAATGGCTCCCCTGGAACCGGTATCCGCCGCCGCTCGAGGTGGACATCCGAGACGTGGACATCTTACGGCTGGAGGTGAAGGGCGGCGGCCCCATCTGGCTCTTCGGCAGCACCGCCTGGGGAGATGCCCAGCTCCTCCGCTGAGGGCGGAAACCTGAAGGATGAATTCGTGCCCGTCGCCATCTGGCTCTCCGCAAAAGGGTCAGTGTTGAACACAGCACTCGGGAAGCGTACGAGAGTCTTAATCGTTGTCATAATCGTTGTCTAAATTCGAATTTGGCCCCGGCCGCGTATCCGGATACAACCAAAGTAGAAGCGGCGTCCCGCCGCTTTGTTCGCTGGACCAGGCTCGTCGTCCTAAAAAGCGGCGGGACGCCGCTTCTACCTTGCTCTAATCCCGAATCCAACCTCTCCCCAAAATAATCTTGCCCAAAATCATTTTGCCAACAAAACCCTTGCTTGCCCTTCTGGAAGACGTCGGGGTCTATCGCCGCCCCTCGCCCTCGTGCTCGTCCTCGTGCTCGTGCTCGAATCCAGAAGCGCTACGGCCGCACCGGCACCGGTGGCCGCACCATCGTAATCAGATCCGGATGCTCCCGAAGCACGGGTCCCCATGCTCTCGACCAGGCGCCCGCATCCCGCTTGAGGTGAAAATCGAAGAAGGAGCGCACCAGCTCGCGCGCGAAGAGGAGTTGGCGCCGGTGCGGGATCTCCGCTGGACCGCAGACCGCATCCGGCAGCGGGATATCGAGAAATCCACAGTGCGAAGCGCCGCGAATCGCCACGATTTGTGACGGCACCGTGATGTTGCGAAAGAAAGGCAGCGCGTGCCGCCCGACCGGCGTGATCACATCCTCGCTAGCGGCGACAATCCGGGTGGGCACACGGAGATGGGCGGCCGCCTCGATCGCGGACACGTTCAAGGTCTCCGCCGGGGCCCAGACTGCGACGGCGCCGACTCGCCGGTCCCGCGTGGCCGCCAGGATGGCCGCGCCCCCACCCATGGAGTGCCCCGCGACTCCGATTGCAGATCTATCGATAGCGCGGTACAGGCGTGACGAACGCGAGCGGGACAGATCCTCCACCGCGTCCAGGCAGTAGCTGAAGTCATCGGCATACGCATCGTGAGACGGGAACAGCTCAACCGCCGAGCCCGGCGCCACCACCACGTAGCCGTGGCTCGCCAGCCAGAGAAACGAGATGGCGTACTGGATCGGCGACGACAGGTACCCGTGCCCGAACACCACCACCGGGTACGGCCCCGACTCGCGCTGCAGCGCAGCCGCGCTGCCCCACCGCGTGGCGGGATAGATCGCGTAGGCCGGAAATGTCGTCCGATCGGGTCGCTCCACGGAGATCGCAATGTAGCCCGCCGCAAACCTCCCAAACTCCTGCGCCAGCGCCGGCCGCGCCGGAGCAATCAGCAGCAGCCCCGCGCAGGCAGCTCGAATCAAATGACGGTTGAGTAATCGCATCCAGAATCCAAAGGCCTCGAGCGAGCTCCTATTCTGGCATAACCCATCACCCGCTTCAAACGCGGGTTCTCAACCCGCCCACCAAACACGTGGTTCTTCGTGCGCGGATTGCAAACCCGCGTTCCCCACGGAGGGGCGTCCCGCCGCGGGAGGAGTGGCAGGTGTAGAGTGTTTCGTCCCGGAAGGTGCCGGGATCTATCCCCTCCGCTCGTCCTCGTGCTCGAATCGAAAAGCTCCATCCCCGCAAAAGACTCCTGGCTCGCGACAGACGATCTTGGTCCGTGCCCCGCGAACCCCGCGGGGGCGTAGCGGAAAGCCGGGCGGATACGACTCCGCACCTCCCCAAATCGCACTCCCGTGGCCGGTGTCTTGTCCGGCGAAGCTCACAGAGCGTAGCGGGAAGCTCGCAGGGGCGTAGCGGGATCCGGATCCGCAATCCCCGCGGAGCGCATAACCGGCTACGTCCAAAGTAGAAGCGGCGTCCCGCCGCTTTGTCCGCTCGCCAAGGCCCGTGGTTCCCGGGCCTCTCAGGCTCTGTCCCCGTTTCTCTCTCGGAACGCGGGTTTTCAACCCGCCCACCAAACACATGGCTCTTCGTGAGCGGGTTGCAAACCCGCGTTCCGTACGGACGGTTGCACACATTCGGGTGATCACCGAGGCAACGGTTGAATCAACCACAAAGAGCACATAGATCGCAGAGATGCACGTAACTCCAAGACCCGTTCTTTGCGATCCTTGTGCTCTCTGCGGTCGAATACAGGACTCGGGAGAGGAGCTAATCTCGCACCTTGCCTGTGAAGGGCAATGAATCTATACTTCTGGACCACGAACAGGTCAGCTTGATGAAAGAAATCATTGGAATTGTAAAGAAGCACAACGTGGCGCTTCCGGCAGAGGTGGATCTTCCTGACGGCACCCAGGTCCGCGTCACTTGGGATGACGCCAAGGCAGATGCGCCGCCCCCCTACGATCGTCAGCCTCTGTCCAGCGACCATGTCCGAGCGGATCTCGAAAGGGCAACCGGGAACCGTTTTCGGAAATGATCGTCATAAATGAGTTCCAGGCAGGCAAATGAACGGAAATTTGAGCACTGGGAGGATCTAGCGGACGGGGGTAGACGGTACTGGCATGATGTACTGGGCCATCACGGATGGATAGCCACGTACGTCAAGGTGGTCGATGCAAGTGAGACTACGCTCGAGTTCTGGCAGGAGATCTACGACGAAACTGGTCATCTGTTTGAGAGGCACCTCAAGTATCCAGAAGATCTCGGACACGAGGCGATGAATGATGAATAAGACGATCACACGCGAAGATGTTGCTGAGCACCTGAGAGACCATCTACAGCACCGGCTGTCGCTCGAGGAATTGGTTCACTGGGCCGAGACCGTCATGATGGACGGGGACCTGGAGTCCGATCACAATGACGAAATCCGCGATGTAGTCGCCCGCATCGGTGTCGCAGATGTCCGCGCCTTTGGACTGACCTGGCAGGACTGCGAAGAACTCCTCTCGTGTCTAGGCTACAAGGCCCGAGTTGACGTGGCCGCAGGGTAGACAACCCCTGCCACTACCTGCAAACGCCTGCCGCGCACCGTGAAGCCGGCTGAAAAGAGTTCAACTCCCCATCTCACTCCCGTGTCCGGCGTCTTGTCCGGCGAAGCTCGCAGAGCGTAGCGGGAAGCTCCGCAGGGGCGTAGCGGGATCCGCATCCCCAATCCAGCGCGGAGCGCTATTCCGGTTGCAGCTGCTCCGCACGATCCGGGATTCAGAGAGTGCGATCCCCGAAACGTGGCACGAGCATCCTGCTCGTGTTCTCCCGCGAAGCCCGCAGGGCCAAGCGGTAAACCCCGCGGATAAGACTTCGCCAAAAAAAATCGCACTCTCCGAATCCCCAATCCAGCGCGGAGCGCATAACCGGTTGCAGCTGCTCCGCACGATCCGCGATCCAGAAAGTGCGATGCCCGCCGAGCGACTCCCCACTTACTCCAACACTTACTCCTTGAGCCTCGAATCTGCGATCCCACTCTCCGAATCCCCAATCCAGCGCGGAGCGCTATCCCGGTTGCAGCTGCTCCGCAGGATTCCAGACCTCCTGACATAGGGGCATGACATTTTGTCCGCTTTTCACCGTTTTCTGACCTCGGCAACGTCGTAGCGCAGGATCAGGTTGGTGCCAGGAAACGTGGTCGCCGTCGCATTCAGTTCACCGCAGAGCGTTGCGAGCACACGAGTGCGGTGCAGTGAACTCAGCGGTGCGACCAGAACCCGTAGTTCCGTCTCGCTCACCTCAAAATCCGCCGCGGATGCGAGCGCCGACTGGACAAACGTACGGCCCTCGTCCTCTGCGCGCTTGTAGTGTGGCGTGACCAGTCGAAAGATGTCGCTCTCCACTTGATAGGCGACCATCTTCAGCAGACTGGTGAGGTGCATGCGCTCGCTAGCGAGTTTAACCACTGGCCCGGCAACAACCTGCCCGACGGGCAGGCGGCAGGGAACGGCAGCGCGTCGGAGTTCCAGTGTTTTGCAGCGCTTCACCGCTGCGATGATCTTCTTGCCCAGTGTGCCTTGGGCGATCTTGAACCCGCGCTTCGAGGGTCGCCGGCTACCGGAGTTGAGCAATGCCTTCTTCCCGTACTCCGCATGCAAGATCTTCACGGCTGCTCGAGCCTGCCGAAGCTGTCTGTTCAGCATGTTCCACTTTGGATTGGGAACTTCGCGCGCGGGATCGTCAGGTTCCGTCGCGTACTCGACGAGCGCATCGAGCGCATATTCCTCGCGCAGGTACTTGAAGAAGTTCTCCTGCCGCCAACGCTCAAACATGCGGAACGCCACTTCGATGGCCGGAAGATCACGCCGACTCGTGACGATGGGCGTCTGGTGGCCATTCTCCGAAAGGCGTGTGACTTGACGCAGGCGCAGCTTACCCCCCAGCAGATGCACGCCCTGATCCGCCAACGTGTATTGGATCGTCCGGCCGTCGATCACACCTTTGTGCTCACTAAACCGAGACCTCGGCAGCCGGCGAGAATGGCCCTTGCGATAGGTCATCAAGTCGAAACCCTCCGCCCCAAGCTTGGCGAAGAGCTTCGGGCTCCAGCCTCCGCGGTCAAAGACCACGGTCAGGCGCCGTTCGCCGAGCAGAGAACGCGCGTCATTGAGGATGTCCGGCAGCATTTTCACCAAGCCCGCGTTGGCCTCAGCGGTGACGACAAAGAGGGGTTCTCCGATCGCATCGTTGACCCAATAGTCCGTGGTCGCCGGCATGGACAAGCGCATCTGCGCCACATGGGCCTTTGGGAGAGTCGCCTTGCCGTGGAAGACGCGTACATGTCCATCGACGTAGAGAAACCCCATCAAGGCCCCACGTGCGGCGACGCGGCGTTCGGCCAGCGCGCGGCCAAACTGCGTGGAGCGTGCGAGTGCGGCCAAGCGCCTGAGCTTTCGCCGTATCAGTCTGGTCACGGTCCGATCCGAGACGAAGATCATCACGCTTGCCTCGCCGTTGGACAGTTGTTGTCCCCCTTCCTATGCTGTGTAGGACGTGCCGTGCTTGCCGAATCAGGCGAGACAGGACACACAGCATGAACTGGACATATACAATGATTCACGATTGGGTGCTGGAGAACGCATGCATTGGGCATAGTGTTCTATTCTTCCCGATGATCCCGCATACGATGGCAAGTCTCTTTAGATCACTGTAGACTGTCTTTCGGCGGCAGACTTGAGTGACGAGGGTGTCCGCAAGTGACATGACGAAGCCGTTGCGAAACTTGGCGGAAGGAAATGCGCGGAATGGATTACAGCTACTACTTCACCTCCATCTGACTCCGTGAGAATGACCTCACGGATGAAGAAGGAGGTCCACATGAGCAACCGCCTGACTCGCGGCGCTGTCCTCGGGCGGCGCTTCGGTTATGATGAGCACGGGTTCGTTGATCTACCAGCGCGGCTGGGCGGCACGAAGATCTCACGCGTATTTGCGGAATCGCGAGGGGAATGCGGGTTCTGCTTTCCGCATGGACCCGAAACATCAAACGCGACCATCAAGTCTCGCCTGCGTTCATGGAAGCGTCACCGGAAACACCAATACGTGCGCACCGTGTCGATGATGCTGTAGCGGGGTTGCCTGTCCGTCTGTCGATGGGCCCACAGGCAAGCGAACTCGCCGGACACTTCTTGTCCACCTTCCTCATCGAGGCGCCACGGTGCGCCGTAGAGGAGGAAGGGCAATGATAACAGAAGTTTCCATAGAGCCAGTATCGCTCAAGCACGCACGCGTTCTGGAACGCCTCATCTCCGATCCTGCCGTCGCAGAGCCCACGTCCAACATCCCGCACCCGTATCCGGTCGGAGGCGCGGCGGCGTGGATCCGCCAGGCGCAAGAACAACGTACGGCCGGGACATCGTATGGATTCTCGATTCTGGCCGGCGGCGAGTTCGTCGGTTCGGCCAGCATTCTCAACGTGGCCGAAGGTCAAGGCGAGATCGGCTACTGGGTCGGTCGCCCATTTTGGGGACGCGGCTATGCCACGGTTGCCGGCCAGCAGGTCATCGCTTTCGGATTCGCGGAAGTGGGTCTGTCAAAGCTCATCGGCAAATGCCTCGCCCGCAACACGGGGTCGTACCGCGTCTTGGAGAAACTCGGGTTCAGGCTCACAGGCTTCATGGAGGTAACGAAGCCAAGGTGGCCGACACCCGAGCGCGTGGCGGAGTTCGAGCTGGGGCGGGAGCGGTGGGGCCAGCAGTCGTGACCGCCTAGCGGCAGGACAAGGAGCGTCCGCCATTCTGCTTAAACGCAACCCGCGTGGCATGGTGCGGCGTGACAAAGCAAAGAACGGAGCACAGCAATGAAGAATGCAGACTACATTGAAAGATACGAAGACATCACGGGGCAGAAGACGAACGCGCAGACCCGAGGCGAGCTACGCCAATGGATCAATCACGGTGGCACGCTGGACCACTTTCGCCCTACCGGGGGTTCTCAAACCGATGGCGAGATCCGCCTATGGCTGGACCACGGTGGCCGGCTGAACTCATTCCGGCACTCCGGGGTGTCCGCACCCCTCGCGAATCTCACGACCCCTCCGGGCGGCTGGGGCAGCTTCCAGCGGTAGTGTTCGGTGCGTTCGCGCGGGGATGGCTGGAAGAGCAGGGGTTCGTTGTAGAAGAGTTACGGGAAGTTCCCCTCGAAGAGTTTCGCGGGGGCAATGCAAAGGCAGACTTGGTCCTTCTTCTGAAGGAGCGTTACGGATAGGGCGCAGTGAGTTTAGACGAAGATATCGTTGTGATGGGTGACGTGCACGGCGAGTTCGGCCGATTGAACTCGTGGGTGAACAAGAAGCGCCCCATGATGATTCTGCAGTGCGGGGACTTCGGGTATTGGCCGCACCTGAAGTCGAAGGGGCGGCGCGCGCGGCAACGAGACCGGACGCTGCCGAAGCTAGGCCAGACGCGCTTGTACTGGTGCTGTGGAAACCACGAAGATCATGACTCCCTGAGTGCGATTGAGTGCAGCGAGGTCTACCCAAACTGCTTCTACATGAGACGTGGGTCTTCGATTAGATTGCCGGATGGTCGCGCCGTACTGTTTATCGGCGGGGCGGTGTCGAGCGACAGGCACCATCGAACGCCAGGGGTCGACTGGTTTCCGGAAGAAGTAATCTCAGAAAAGGACGTTGAAAACCTGCCTGACGCCCAGATCGATATCGTGATCAGCCATACCTGTCCTCGCGAGTTCGAGATGCTTGGCGACGACATGAAGGTCAACGATTCATCACGCGACGCTCTGTCCGTCGTCATGACCCGCTACCGACCACAACTTTGGTTCTTCGGCCATTTCCATGAGTACGCGACCGGGGAGAATCACGGATGCCGGTGGACGGCTCTGGACATGGCCGGTTATTCGAATTGGTGGGTGAATTTGCCTGCTCGCGATTAAGGTAGCTTCATGCTGGCGACAGATAGCGGGCGTTGCCCCAGAGGAAGGCTTGATCTATGAAGATCGCACTGTTTTCAGACGTGCATGGAAGGCTGCGCATCATGCTGCGAATGCTGCAGTGCTGGCAGATACAGCATCAAATGTTTCTGGACGGGGCCCTTCTGGCTGGCGATCTGGGCTGCTTCCCAGATGAATCGCGGTTCGACAAGGCCACTCGCCGTTGGATCGAAAGGGATCCAGAGGAGGCGGGATTTCCGAAGTACTTCATGCGGCGCAAGACCGAGGTCGAAACTGTATTTGGGGGCGCCCCGGAACATGGGGAGTTCGCGACGGTCAAATGCCCAATCCTATTTGTCGCCGGCAATCACGAATGCTTCGACTACCTTGTGGGATGCGAGAGAGCGGGACATGCCCGGGGCGCTCCGAAGCAGACCTTCCCGGTCGACTGCTACCGGAAGATTCACTGCATCAAGAACGGGGCGATCGTTCGGGTTCCGGGGGCTGACGGCGGGAGCATCAGGATTGCCGGCCTCTGGGGCATTGAGAATGCCAGAAACGGGAGCCCGAAGAAGATCTCCGACGTAGCTGCACGGCAGATCGAGGCGGCGGGATTGAACGGGTTCGACATCCTGCTTACGCACGACGCGCCGGGACATTCATACACTGGGCATGCCGCCTCGGGCACAATTAGCAGAATCTTGGACACGTGCCGGCCGCCTCTGCATGTGTTCGGCCATGCGCATCCGGTTGCCGGTCAGCATGAGTTTCAGAAAGATCCGATACCGACGCACTCATGGATCTTTGAAGACGCGGGATTTGGTAAGAAGTGTAATGGTAGCCTGGAAGGAGCCATGGGCATTCTGACGTGGGACGTGACCCATTCTCCGCAAGGCTGGGCGGCCGAGCTTGTTCAAGATGAGTGGCTGAAAAGGATGCGCCATCGGACGTGGCAGCATGTATGGCCGGATCCGTGCAGGCAGGCCTCGCCGAAAGCACACGAGGACTGTTCCCAGTGAAAGTAGCTATCTTCCCCGATCTCCATGTCGGCATCACTCAGGAATCGACGGCGCGGCTCGTAGCTGAGAAGTTGCGGGCCGAGGCCCCCGACGTCATCGTTCTGGCAGGTGATCTCGGCGAGCCGCTACCCCGTTTTGAGCAAGCCCTCGACCTCTTTGCCGACGTAGATTGCGCGGTCGCAGTGCTTGCGGGTAATCATGACGTGTGGAACCGGTTCGAGATCGAGACATCTGAGGAACTGTGGAATGGAAGGCTTCCGGGGGCCGTCCGGGATCGCGGATTCGTATGGCTCGAGGAAGAGAATATCGTCGCGCACGGCACGGCCGTGGTGGGCACGATCGGGTGGTACGACTACTCGGCGAAGCCGCCCGAGTTCGCACACAAGGACGATGAAGTGATGTTCCGAACGAAGAAAGTGTTCAACAACGACGGTAATTACATCGACTGGCCCTGGACCGACGTTGAGTTTGCCGGGATGGTGGGAGCGTCATTTGTACAGCGCATGGAAGCGGCAAATGCAGATCCGGCGGTCCATGAAATCATCGTGGTCACACATGTGCCGGTGTTCCCTGAGCAGGCGTCACGGCAGCCGGGCAACAACCCGCGCGCGGCTGCCTATTTCGGCAACTGGTCCCTCGGTCGCGTAATAGAGCAATATGACAAGGTAGCGCATGTGTTCTCCGGACACACACATGACGGAGTTGCCGCGGTGCACGTCACACCGCGCGGACGCGGGATTCCCTGCACAACCGTAGGCAGCGACTATGGCGCCCCCAGGTATGCCGTCTGGGGAGAATAGCCCGGAGCTTAACCTCTACCATTCAAAGTCCAGCGGACCTGTACCGAGGACGTGATAGAAGAAAATGTCAGATTGCCCAGCAGATACTCCGTACTTCGGCTTCGAAGGCGGGGTTCTGTGCATTCGTTCAAGGCTGGAGCACCTGCGCATTCGATGGCAGCCGGAGCCGCGCGCAGATGAGAGAGACCACTGCGGCGTGTGGCGCACATCCTGGCCGGAATTCCAGATGGTAGCTCCGGTCGACTCTTCACCGTGTATTGACGAACCCTTACAGGCGCGAGCCAAGAGAGAAGCATTTGCTGCATTCCGAGACTCGATTCCGCAGTCGTTGTGCCACCTCGTCGAGGCGTTCGGTAGCCATCAATGGCTTCTGCTGCAACTAGTCAACGCGTCCGCTCCCGGGCGCGAATTGGCGGAAAGCAACCCGCCGCTGGCTTACATGCTGGCCAATAGTCACGAATTTCGAAGGACGCAGCCCGACGTTGCGGCGATCCAGGCTCGAATTCACGCGCACCAAAGACAAAAGGTGATCTGCGCCTGGCTCGGCTTTCCAGATACGCTGAGCACGGTACGACTACTCAAGAAGCTCAGTCTGGACGCCGTATCGCCCTCCATCCTGAGGCGATTGCGGCTCGTCCTGAAGGACAACGCCGTGGAAGCAAAATCCCTGCGACACCGGCAGGTCATCCATGCCGGCGTGCTGGACTTCTTGCTCTGCCCCAGGCTCAGGGCCTTGGCGACTTCATCCCTCATGGATGAACTCGAGAACTCCGCTGACCGCGCCGCGACACGGGGTGCGGCAGACCAGCTCCTGCATGCGCTGGAGATCCTTGATGAGATTCGTTCCCGCCGCTCGATCCGCGCGTTCCATTCGATCCGACGGATTCACGAGTTTGTGGAATCGGTCGATCAAGAGTACATGGATTACCTGCGATCCGCTGAAGTGCAGCGTGTTGCGCGACTTGAAGCGGCGGAGCGTGCCGAAAGAGAGCGGGCGGAGGCCCGCGAACGAGCACGCAGTCGGCGCCCGCGCATCCATCCGAACAATGTCGAATGGCCGCAGCCGCCTCTACTTGGGACCGACCAGATCGCTCCCATCACATCCTATGCGATGCTATGTGAAGAAAGTGATCTGCAGTCTAATTGCATACGAAGTTACTGGCGCAGCATCGTGGACAAGGGGCAGAATATCTATGCTTACCGTTTGCTCGAACCGGAAAGGGCCACGTTTACGATCGTGCGGATGTCCAGTAGTGTGTGGCGACTGTCAGAGCTCAAGCAAGCAGGGAATCGCAAAGTGTCCGCCCGATCACGGCGCGTCGTCGAGCAGTGGTTGTATAGTCATTCACTCTCTGCCGCGCGATCATATTGAGATAGTCTTGTGCCACATCGCTCGCACACGGAACTTGAAGCGTCGAAGCGGTGGTTTCGGCAGGCAGAATTCGGGCTGTTCGTGCACTGGGGACTGTATGCCGTGCCTGCTGGGGTATGGTTGGCTAAACCGATCCCATGGCTCGGGGAATGGATCATGCATACGGCTAGGATCCCTGTGCGGGAGTATGAGCAGATCGCTGCTCGCTTCGACCCTGTTGGCTTTGATGCGAAGGCATGGGTTGCCATGGCCGAGGAGGCGGGCATGCGATATCTCGTCTTTACGACCAAGCATCACGACGGCTTCGCGATGTTTAACTCGATGGCGGATCCGTTTAACATCGTTCGCAAGACGCCATTTGCGAGAGATCCAGTTTACGAGCTTGCTGAGGCCTGTCGGGATTCCAGCGTCCGCCTCTGTCTGTACTACTCCCACGTGCAGGACTGGCACGAAGCCCACGCGGGAACCGGACCACGGGACAGCAACTACGGCAACACGTGGGATTTCCCAAAGGGTACGCCACAGGGGTTTGACGAATATCTGGAACGCAAAGTGAAACCGCAGATCACGGAACTTCTCACGCAGTACGGGCCCATCGCTATGCTATGGTTTGACAATCCACTGCCGAGCCTCACAAGAACACACGCGGAGTCATTGGTAAGCCTGGTGCGCGCCCTGCAGCCGGGATGTCTGATCAGCTCACGAATCGGACACGGCCTGGGCGACATTCGGGGTTTTGGCGATAGTGAATTGCCGGCGGCAGAGGTCTCATGCCCCGCCGAAGCATGTGTGACGATGAACGACACGTGGGGGTTTAAGCATGATGGCGGGAAATGGAAGTCGCCGGACGAACTTCTGGTGATTCGGAGATTGGCCATTGGACGAGGCTGCAACGTATTGCTCAACGTCGGCCCAATGCCGGATGGCTGTATCCCCCCTGAAGCCGTTGAGCGGCTGCACTCACTCAGGTCATCACGATGAGCACGCTGATCGTAGGCGACATTCACGGATGCTGGGACGAGTTTCGTGAACTACTCGATTTGGCGTCGATCGGCAAAGGGGACCGAATCATCGCCCTTGGCGACATCGTTGACAGAGGTCCCGACTCGGCTGCATTGCTGGAATTCTTTCGATCACAGCCCCATGCTGAATCTCTGCAGGGCAATCACGAACGCAAGCACTTCCGGTCATTCAGGGGGGAGTTGAAGCCGGCTCTTTCGCAGACTTTGGCACGTGAGCAGATTGGTGAACAGGCTTACCCCGGAGCTTGCGAGTTTATGGCCTCACTTCCCGAGTTCATCGAGCTACCCAATGCGCTTCTCGTCCACGGCTTCTTTGAGCCGGGCGTCCCCGTCCGTGAGCAGCGGACCACGGTTATCGTGGGGACTCTTTCTGGTGAATTCCGCCTTCAGAGGAACTACGATCACCCCTGGTACGAGCTCTATGACGGCGAGTTACCGATCATCGCGGGACACCGGGATTACCTGTTGACCGGGCGGCCCCTTGTTCACCTGGGCCGTGTTTTCGGCATCGATACCGGATGCTGCAAAGGAGGCCGCCTTACCGGACTTCTGCTGCCGGAGTTTCGGTTCGTTTCCGTGGCAGCGCGCAAGGACTACTGGGCCGAGGCTTCTGTGTCCCGGCGAAACTGCGGGCCAGCGGACCGACGATCCCGTAAGCCGAGAAAGCCGCGTCCGAGCGTCTCTCCCGCTGCGCCGCCGCGCCTTGTGAGGGGACGTCACCTGGTCGAATGTGGAATGACTCCGGGACCTGGTTTCGGACCGATTCTGCAGGAGTGCTATGATGCGCAACTCGCGGGTAAGATCTCGACGCTCGCAGAGGGTATTGACATGGTTAGAGCGAGGGTTCGCCCCACAAGCGAAAGCACGGAACGCGGCATGTAGTTAATACAGGGAGCGATGAATGATGAACTCGATTCCGACTACACGTGCTCGCTATCGCGGCGCGCTTCTCGGGCTGGCCGCCGGTGATGCATTGGGGACAACGCTGGAATTCAAGTCTCCGGGGAGCTTTGATCCGATCACGGACATAGTAGGTGGAGGCCCGTTCGGTCTGGAACCGGGACAATGGACCGACGACACGTCTTTGGCGCTGTGTCTGGCCGAGAGCCTTATCAAGAAGCAGGGCTTCGATGCGCAGGATCAGATGGAGCGATACGTCCGGTGGCGGCGCTATGGGCATCTCAGCAGCACGGGCGAGTGCTTCGACATCGGGAACACGACGTCGCATGCCTTATCGCGATTTCAGGAAACGGGAGATCCCTACAGCGGTCCGAAGAATCCGACTTCAGCCGGCAATGGCTCGATTATGCGACTGGCACCGGTGCCGCTCTTCTTTGCTGAAGACCCCTACAAGGCGATGTTACTTGCCGCAGAGAGCTCAAAGACGACACACGGCGCGGCAATATGTTGCGATGCTTGCCGCTACATTGCTGGGATCATTGTCGGAGCCATTCAGGGCCGAAGCAAAGACGAAATTCTTGCGCCTTGGTTCACGCCCGATGAAGGGCACTGGCAGGTGCACACGCTGCATCCCGAGATTGCGGAAATTGCAGAGGGTTCATTTACCACGAAGCAGCCACCGGAGATTCAGGGATCAGGTTATGTTGTTAACTCGCTTGAGGCTGCTCTCTGGGCGTTCCACCAGTCCGACTCATTCCGAGAAGGCGCATTGCTCGCGGTCAACCTTGGTGATGACGCTGACACAACCGGCGCGGTCTACGGTCAGCTTGCCGGTGCCTACTATGGCGTAGAGGGAATTCCGAGCGAGTGGCGTGACAAACTCGCTCTGCGCGAGCGGATCGAGAAGTTTGCAGACGACTTGCACGAACGGCACCGAAGTCCCTCTGCGTGAACCATGCGCGGCAGTACCGTCGCAGGCACATCCTGACAAGAGCGATAGTGCCTCTCTGACTGTCGAAGACGTGTCCCGTAAGGTCAAAAAACTCGTCTGGGCACAGATGAGTTTTTTGACCTTACGGGTGGTCGGGGCGGTGGGATTCGAACCCACGACTTTCAGCTCCCAAAGCTGACAGATCCCAGATCCAAGCGACTCTAAAACGAGCACTTACGAAACTCCGAAACAACGGCTTGCACTCCAGCTTGCACCCGGTATCTGTTACTTCCCACGCTTGCGCCGTAGTGCCGTCTGATTCCTGACGTCGGTGAAGCTGAGCGGGATACGGTCTCATTCTGGTAATGTTGATTGTCCGGTAAGTGCCGTTGTGCCGTCAATGGCGAAGAGCCTTTAGCCTACTGGATTGAAGCCCGTAGGGTCAAAATACTCGTCCGCCCTGCATTTTA
>JAQBYD010000048.1 GCA_027623315.1 Verrucomicrobiota bacterium
CCTATGATCTCAAAAGACGAGTTTACTAATGTTCTTCGCCCTCGAACCCGCGAACAGCGAAAGTCGGGCTAGGATGACGGCCGCGTGGCGACACCAGGTGGCCCGGTCCCCTGCCTCTCCTCGAACCCACCGGCGCCACGTCCAGAGGCATAGAAACGGGGGTGCGAATAATAGCATCGTGGCCTTCGTGAGCATCCCAAGGCCCAACGCGAGCCCCACGGCGACGGCGTTGCCGGTCGTCGGGCGACGGCTCAATCGGATCAGGAAGAAGACCATACAGCCGAGCCACAGCGAGAGCGTATGTCCGCTCTTGGTCCCGGTTGACTGAAGGACTCCCATCGGAATACTGATGGCGAACGCGGCGGCCAAACCCTGTGCGGCACGGGTTGCGCCCAGCTCGCGTGCGATCATCGTGAGCGCGGCCAGGCTTCCGAGCATGCCGGCCCACTGCACGAGATTCACGTAGCGATCGCTGCCGCCGAGCACGACGGTGTGCAGCAGTGCGTAGTCCGTCCACGGTGCCAGGTGATTCTGACGCAGGATATGGGTCGCATAGAGATTAACATTTCCGTTCTGAATCCAATGCATGACCCGACTCATGTGATAGGTCAGCGAGTCCCACGTATTGGGTGGCGCGATGAGGCCGATCACGGCCTCGGCGGCGGCGAAGACGATCAGGCCGACTGCGAACGCGCGCTCAAAGGGCTGGAGCTCAGGCCATTGCCACTCCACGGGCGGATGATGCCGCACGCGCCACACCAGAACCGACGCCAGGCCTCCGCACAGGGCCGACCATGCGACAACGAACGGCACGCGCCCGATCCACCCGAGCGCCGCCAGCGCCTCCGTGGTGGCGGCAATCCAGACCCCGAGCCCCAGCGCCGCCACCAGCACGGCGGGGCGCAGCGCTCCCGGGCTCGCCCCGAGATACGCCCACGCAACAGCAACGGCGAGGCAGACGGATAGGACGACAAGCAGGATCATGA
Source organism: Verrucomicrobiota bacterium (assembly GCA_027623315.1). Lineage (GTDB taxonomy): Bacteria > Verrucomicrobiota > Kiritimatiellia > CAJWTS01 > CAJWTS01 > JAQBYD01. The sequence continues at coordinate 987 of JAQBYD010000048.1, forward strand.
TGAATGGCTCACTCCTCGAAGGCACACAGCACATCGGCGATCCGCTGCGCGGCATGGCCGTCCCACAGGGGGGGGCGGGAGGCCGCGGGGGGTGATGCCAGCAGTTGCTTGCAGGCTCCTCGAATCCGCTCAACGTTGTTTCCGGCGAGAAGACTGGCACCGCCGTGCTCGACGAGCGTGATCGGCCGCTCCGTGTTCTCGCGCAGCGTGACACAGGGCACGCCGAGCACGCAGCACTCCTCCTGCAAGCCGCCGCTGTCGGTCAGCATCAAGGCCGCACGCATGTTCAACCGAAGCATCGCGTGGTAGCCCAGAGGGGCCGTGAGATGGACCCGATCCGATTGCACGACGTCTTCCCACAGGCCAAACTCCTCCATGCGCGCACGCGTCCGCGGGTGCACCGGCCAGACGACCGGCCGCTCACTCGAAAACTCATCCACGATATACCGGACCAACGCCTGCAGCACGTCGCGGGAGTCGACGTTGGACGGACGATGCAGTGTCAGCACCGCGTAGGCTCCGTCCTCCAATTCGGGACCGGCGGACGCGGCGAGCAGCGAGGCGCCAATCACCTCGCTTAGATTAAGCTTTGACGCTGCGTCACGATGCGCCTCCAGAGAATCGATCATGACGTTACCGACACGGTGGATGCGCTCGGCGGGGACCCCTTCGGTCGCGAGATTTCGATCGGCCAACGCATCCGTCGTGAAAAGCAGATCGGACAGCCGGTCGGTGACCATGCGGTTGATCTCCTCGGGCATGGAAAGATCGAACGAGCGCAATCCGGCCTCGATATGCGCCACGCGAATGCCCAGCTTGCGCGCCGTGATTGAGCAGGCGCACGTTGCGTTCACGTCTCCGACCACGACCACCCAATCCGGACGCCAGCGCTCCAGCACCTTCTCGAATGCGATCATGGTGCGGCCGACCTGTTCGCCGTGCGTCCCGGACCCGATGCCCAGGTTCTCGTCGGGATCGGGAATGCTCAGCGTCTTGAAAAAAGACTCCGACATGGCCTCGTCGTAGTGTTGGCCCGTATGCACGAGATGCGTTTCGAAGGTCTCGCCGCGGGCCTGCAGTGCATGCATCAGAGGCGCGATCTTCATGAAGTTCGGCCGCGCCCCCGCGACCGGCATGACTCTGATGGGCGGCATGATGAAGGCGCGACGCCCTACCAGGCGTTCAGAACGCAGGGCGCCACGTAGTGCACGAGCAGAAGATTCAGACCCAGAGCATACAGCGAGGACACCACATCGTCGATGACGATTCCGAATCCGCCGGTGAATCGCTGCCAGCCGCGCGCCGGCGGAGGCTTAATGATATCGAGCACGCGATGCGTCAGGAATCCGACGCACAACACCCACGGGACCAGCGGCAATCCGATCATGCAAAGCGGAAACGTCAGGTACTCATCGGCCACGATGCGGCCGTCGTCTTTGGTCCCGAACTCTTTCTCCGCCACATCGCAAAGCGGGAATGCAAGCAGGACCAGGATGACCGCCCCCACGGCGTGCCAGAGTGGACCCAGCATCATCAGACCCACCGCGATCGGAATCCCGAGCAAGGTGCCGACCGTGCCCGAGGCCACGGGACTGTTGCCGAGACCGAAGCCCGTCGCGGCGAGTATGGCGAGTCGCTTCATGGGGTGCGCATCAGACGAAGCGGTATTTCAAGATACACCAGAACGCGCGCACGCCATCGCGCCACGTGATTTTCTTACCGTCCTCGTAACTGCGTCCGTAATAGGAGATTGGCACCTCGTAGACGACCCAGGGGCCGCGCGCCACCTTGGCGGTGATCTCGACCTCGAAACCGAAGCGGTCTTCCTCCAACTCGACCGAATCCAGGACCTCTTTGCGGAACATCTTGTAGCAGACCTCCATGTCGGTCAGGTTGAGGTTCGTCATCATGTTGGACAGCGTCGTCAGAGCCCGGTTGCCGAGGTAGTGCCAGAAGTACACCACGCGGTGCGGCCCGCCGCCGAGGAAACGCGAACCGTAGACGACATCGGCATGCCCGTTCAGGATGGGCCCCAGCAAGAGCGCAATTTCGTTTGGATCGTACTCCAAGTCCGCATCCTGGATCACGACGATGTCGCCCGTGGCCGCGATGAACCCCGTGCGCAGCGCGGCGCCCTTACCCCGGTTCACGGCGTGATAGTCGAAGATCGCATCGGGATATTCCGCCTCGAGCTCTTTCATCCGCTCTCGCGTCCCATCCTGCGAACAATCGTCGACGAGGATGATCTCGGCCTCGAGCCCGAAATCGACGGAGGACACCTTCTTAAGAATCTCCTCAATCGTGGAGAGCTCGTTATAGACCGGTATGACGATGGATAGTTTCAAATCGAATCTCCACTCCCTTTGATAGGGAATTCCCGTACGCTAGCGACCAGAGGCCCCCGATTCAACTCGAAGTTTTTGCCCCACGTACTGCTGTGCCCGGCGAGCGGCCGCTTCCAGGGGCGTATCCTGCGCCAGCAGCGCAGTCAACGCGGACGAGTATGTGCATCCCGTTCCGTGCACGCTGACACCGGTAATTCGCGGGATTTCCAGCACGATCAACTGTTCGCCGTCCCACAGGATATCCCGGGCCGTCTCCCCATCGCCATGACCGCCCTTGATCACGCACGCAGCGTGATAACGTTCTCCGATCTCTCTCGCCGCGGTCTGCGCGTGCGACGCGTCCACTATCGATTGCCCGCACAGAACTTCGGCTTCGGGCAGGTTGGGGGTGATCACGGTCGCCAGCGGCAACAATTGTTCGCACAGGGCCTGGATAGCATCGTCTCTTAAGAGGCGCGCTCCGGACGTCGCGACCATAACCGGATCGACGACAAGGCTGGCGATCGGCGCAAGGCGAAGTTCGGTGCAGACGGCTTCGATGATCTCCGTCGAGAACAGCATACCCGTCTTGGCGGCGCGGATCGAATAGGCTTCGCGCACTGCCGCGATCTGCTTCACGACGAGATCGGGGTCCATCGGCGCGATTCCCGAAACACCCGAAGGGCTCTGCGCCGTCACACACGTGACGGCTGTCGTCCCCCAGATCCCAAAGTCTTGAAAGGTCTTCAGGTCGGCCTGGATCCCGGCACCGCCGCCGCTATCGGAACCGGCGATCGACAGCACGGCCGGCGGCTTGTCACCGCCCGGCGTCATTTGCGAATGTGACCGCGCTGCGCCATGATCCGCGCCTCAACGCTCTGGACCTCGACGAATCCCTGCGAACTGACCGGGTTGAGTCCATCACTGGCCTCCATGGATGCATCGGCCTCGCTATACAGCGAGTGCGGACAATCGGCCAGCCGTTGATATTGGACGTTTCCTTTATAGAGCCCGATCGTAACGACAGCCGTCGCCCGCCGCGCCAGTTCTTCGATCCCGTGCAATGCGGCTGTAGTCGCCGGTTCAAAGTAGCGTCCATCGTACACCTGGTCCGCGACCAGCGTGGAGAGATGCTCGAAAAGCCTCCATGACCTCCGGTCGATCGTCGCCTGGTAGACGAACATGAGGCTATTTCCAAGAAGTTCCATGCCGGGGGCTTCATAGACGCCCCGACTCTTGGTACCGACGACGCGGTTCTCGAGCGCGTGCTTCATGCCGATCCCGTTCCGGCCTCCGATGCGATTGGCTTCGAGCATAATCTCGAGAGGTGACAGCGCGTTCCCGTTGAGTTCAACGGCACGCCCGGCCTCGAATTTCACGGTACACATCTCGACGTCGTCGGGGGCGTCCTGGGGCCAGACGCCCATGGTCGGCGTCACAATCGTGCACGGCGTGTCGAGACTCTCAAGGTCTTCGGCCTCGTGCGAGAGCCCCGCCAGGTTCGCATCGGTCGAATATTTCTTCTCACCGCCGGGAAAAGCAGGAATCCCCTGCGCATTCAGATACTCGGCCATCTGGGACCGCCCGGGAAACTGCCCAAGGAGAACCGGGTCACGCCACGGCGCATACACTTTCATCGCGGGGGCCAGCACGTTGGAGTACCGCTCGAATCGAACCTGGTCGTTGCCCCGCCCGGTGGCCCCGTGGGCAAGCACCGTGCAACCGCTTGCCTGCATCGCGGGAATAACACCTTGCACCGTAACGGCTCGCGCGATGCCGGTGGTGTTCCAATAGCCACCATCATACGTGGCCTGCGCACGCACGATCTCGAAACACGCCTCGGCCATGGCGTTGCGAAGATCGATCACGACCGTCTCGGCGCCACAGGGAGCCATCTTCTCCTTGACGTCGTTGATATCCGCCTCGTCCGGCTGCGCAAGGTCTGCTGTAAAGCAGCGCAACTCGACTCCGGCATCGACGAGCTTGCGTGCGATCGTCCGGCTGTCGAGCCCGCCCGATACGCAGATCCCGACTTTCTCGTTCTTCAGGTCGTCAATGGTCATGGTAGGCGAGGTCACGCAGCACATGCTGCGCGCCGTTTACTCCGTCGCGACAGCAAGGGGTTCGTCTTCTTCTTCCGGTTCAGCCAGATCGACGCCGTGCCACTCGGCCAGGGCGTCCTCCATAATATCGATGGCCTCTTCAATTTCTTCTTCATCGACGTTCAACGGCGGCACGATTCGGATCACGTTCTGCGCCGTCGCAATCGTGATCAGGCCAATGTCGAACATCGCGTCGACGATCTCCTTGGCAGGCACATCCAGAACCAGGCCCAGCATCAAGCCCTGGCCGCGCACGCCGACGACATGTTCATAGCGCTCCACGAAGGCCTCCAATTTCCCCTTGAGCAAGGCTCCCGACTTAGTCGATTTCATGAGCAACCGCTCCATCTCGATGCCACTGATCGTGGCCAGGGCCGCGGCGCACGCGAGGGGCGTTCCCCCGAAAGTCGAAGCATGCGATCCCGGTTGCAGGACATCGCAACAAGAGTCGGATGCCACCATGGCGCCGATTGGAAAGCCGTTTCCGAGCGACTTGGCCAGTGAGAACGCGTTGGGCTTGATCCCGCTGTGTTCGAACGCGAACCATTTACCAGTCCGTCCCATTCCGCACTGCACTTCGTCGCAGAGCAACAACAGGCCCTTCGCATCGCAGAGCGCCCGAAGTCCCTGCATGAATTCGCGTGTCGCAGGAATGACACCGCCCTCTCCCTGCACGGCTTCCACGAGGATTGCCGCGGTCGTAGCGCTGACCAGTGCCGCAACGGATTCGAGGTCGTTGAAGTCCGCGTAGTGAAAGCCCGCCGGAATCGGATCGAAACCATTCCGGATTTTCTCCTGCCCGGTCGCGGCCATGGCGCCGAGCGTCCGTCCGTGGAACGAATTCCGCATGCTGATGATCTCGAACTTCCCGTGGTCGCGGCCCCACGCCCGCGCGAGCTTGATCATCGCCTCGTTGGCTTCGGCACCCGAATTGCAGAAGAAGCATTTTCCGCCGCCGGCCAAATCGCTCAACTTCGCAGCCAACCTTGCCTGCTTTTCGTTGTAGTAGAGATTGGAGACGTGCACCAGTTCCGCGGCCTGGCGCGTGATGGCTTCGGTCACCATTGGATGGCAATGCCCCAGGTTGAGCACGGCGATCCCCGCAGCGAAATCGAGGTATACTTTCCCCTCCGCGTCCCATACCTTAGTTCCCTTGCCCTTGACCAGGGCCACCCCCGGCGTGTACGTAGGGACCACGCTCTTCTCGTACACTTCAGCTATATCCGCTGTCGTTTCCATGTTGTTATCCAATTCTCCCATGACTTGATTTACACTCGACTCCCCATGTGCGCGGCCGACGGCAGCGGCTTATGAACTATATGCGGTATTGAATCGCACGTACTCCTCCGTGCAGTCACAGGTGTACAACGTGTAGGACCCTGTGCCAATCCCGAGGTCAATATTGACACAGAACTCGTCTTGTGCCAACACGGCTTCCCACGCCTTGAGCTGCGAAAAATCAGATTTTCCGTTCTCTATGACGACTTCGTCGTCGTATCGCACGGACAGCCGATCTTCTGTCACCGCGGCGCCGGAATAGCCCACCGCGGCGACCAGCCGGCCCCAGTTGGGGTCGCCCCCGCACCAGGATGTCTTGACCAGGATCGAGTTCCCGACGCACCGCGCGACTTTCTGAGCCTCGGCGTCGTCAGCCGCGCCCGAGATGTTCACCGTAACGAACTTGGTCGCCCCTTCGCCATCCTTGACGATCTTCCACGCCAGGTCGCGGGCGACCGCAAATACGGTCCCGACAAAGTCATCCCACGCGTCATGCGCCGGGCTGAGCGGAGCGTTTCCGGCGACGCCGTTCGCCATCAGAAAGACGCTATCGTTCGTACTTTTGCTGCCATCGACGGTAATCCGGTTGAACGTCTGCTCGACAACTCCAGACAGGCACCCTTGCAGGGCCCCGACCTCCACGGCGGCATCCGTCGTGAGAAAGGCCAGCATCGTCGCCATGTTCGGCTCGATCATCCCCGCCCCCTTGGCCATCCCTCCGACCGTGACGGTCTTGCCGTCTATCTCGAGCGTGGCGGCGATGTGCTTGGGGCCATTATCGGTGGTCATGATCGCCTGGGCGGCGTCGCCGCCACCCTCCGCATGAAGCGCCGCCGCGGCAGTCGCGATGCCTGCGCGGATTACATCCATCGGTAGAGCAGCGCCGATCAAACCGGTCGAGCAGACAAAAACTTCGGATGCGTCCGCGTCGAGGGCGGAGGCGGTCACGCGCAGCATCTCCTCGGCGTCCGCCAACCCCTGCTCGCCCGTACATGCGTTCGCGTTTCCACTGTTGACCACGATGGCCCTGGCCCGGCCACCAGGCAGCTGGTTTCTACAGACCCGCACCGGTGCGGCGGCGAGGGCATTGGTCGTGAACGTCGCGGCGACTTGCGCTACGGGATCCGACGCCACAAGCGCCAGGTCTTTCTTCACTTTTTTGATTCCCGCGTGAATCCCGGCTGCCAGGAATCCCCGCGGCGACGTCACATTGCCGTCGATCAGGTTGTAAGGTGTCTTGTCGATTGTCATTACCGTCTCCTTGGTCGTGAGACAAAAATCGCACACGCAGAAGGGTTCTCCCCCGCGAGGTAACAGAGAAAAGCGCCACGCCGATAGAAACCGCTCGAGCGATCTAGCGCTTGGAAAACTGGAAGCGCTTGCGCGCGCCGGGCTGCCCGGGCTTCTTGCGTTCTTTCATGCGTGGGTCACGGGTGAGGCACCCGCGGCTCTTAAGCGTATCTTTGTACGTGTCGTCGGCAATCGTGAGCGCGCGGGAGATCCCGTGCCGCATGGCACCGGCCTGTCCGGTCGGTCCGCCTCCGCTCACGGTGACGACGATATTAAATTTACCGACGGCATCCAGATACTCGAGGGGTTGCAAGACGTAAGTCCGCAACGCCGCCGCGGTGAAGTATTCATCGAAGGCGCGTTTGTTTACGGTGCATGTGCCGTCTCCGGCCTGCAGTCGAACTCGAGCAACGGCCGTCTTGCGCCGGCCGGTTGCTGCATATTCCTGGGTAGCTTCTGCCATGATTAAATTACCTATATCGCAATGGCTTCAGGTTTCTGAGCCGCATGCGGATGTTCACTGCCCGCGTAAACCTTGAGTTTCGTGTAGATCTGCCGGCCGAGCCTGTTCTTCGGCAACATGCCCCTCACGGCCGACTCGATCATCCGTTCGGGATGCGTAGCCCGGATCTGGGCCGCCGTAAATTCCTTCAAGCCACCCCGGTACCCGGAGTAGCGCTGGTAGATCTTGCCCTCTTCCTTTCGACCGCTGAGTACAACCTTCTTGGCATTGATCACCACGACGTAGTCACCGGTGTCCAGATGCGGTGTATAGGTCGGCTTATTCTTGCCTCGCAGAATTCGGGCGATCTCGACCGCAAGGCGGCCCAGGATCTTGCCTTCCGCATCAACCACAACCCACTTGGGGTCGAGTTCGGAAACCTTAGGTAATGTCGTCTTCATTCTTAATATTCGCAGCAAAGGGCCGGGAATCTAACCAACGGCCCTTGGCCTGTCAACTCCCAAGCGTGAATATTTCAAAGTTTTTTCAGAGCTTACTCTTCGTCCCGTTCCTCCAGACGCTGGTCGATGCGACGAATTCCCTTGGAAGACTTCTTTTCGGCCTGCTCGATCATCTTCAAAACGTCCGGATCGAGATCCTGCATCTCGGGATAGCCATCTTGCCCCCCACTCCCGGACCCGCTCCCGGCAGGTGCTGCCGCGGAGCCGGACGGCGGCGGGGTGGCGAGCGTCACACCCGGGCGAGTCAACTCGCCAGGCAGCGCCGGGGGCACAGAGGCGGGCGACGGTGAAGTCGACGCCGGCGTCACCGCTTGTGTCTGCTCGTTCATGGCGCGCAGCCGCGAATCCACGGCCTCCTCGGCGCGACGCGCGGCTTTGCGCGCCTCGGCGGTCGCGCGTTCGGCACCTTCCTGCACCGTCTTCAGCTCCTCGATCGCCTCCAGGATCTTCTTCAAGAGCTCAGCGTTATCGGGCTCGCGCCGCACGGCCGCGACGACCGAATCGTCATCCATCCTCTTCAGATCCTCCCCCATGGGCATTTCGGAATCCGCTTCCGGCGGTTGACCGGGGCTCGGCTCAGCCAACAGCTCGCGCGCTCGTTCGTGCAGATACCTGGACTCCTCCGTGGGATCCGCGAGTCGGCTGTCCGACCATCCACGTTTCAAGATACCGCGCTTATCCATGGACTCCAGGCGGCGCGCCGTCTCATACTCCGCATCCTGCGGCTTGTCCGAAACGTATGGCGTGATCATCACGATGACCTCGGCACGATCGCGGGAATCGCTGTCCGTTCCGAAGAGTCGCCCCACGAGTGGAAGATCTTTCAGGATCGGGATACCCGCCCCGCTCGCCCGCTGATCCTCCCGGACTAATCCGCCAAGAATCACCGTCTCTCGATCGCGCACGGTAATCGACGCGTTGAAGGAACGACGCGCCGTCGTCGGGAATTCGTTTCCATCGATCAACTGGCTGTCGCCGACGTTGCTCACCGACTGGTCGATTTCGAGCATGACGTAACGGTTCTTGTTGATGTGCGGCGTCACTTTGAGCTCGAGGCCAACGTCGCGCAGTTCGGTCTCCGTGATCGGGTTCCCGAACTGATCGACTCGGGTACCGGTCCGAAAGTAGACCTGGTCGGCGATGAGCGCAGTACCCTCCGTGTTGTCCGTCGTGTGAATCACCGGAGACGACAGGATCCGCGCGCGGCTATCCGTCGCCGTCAATTTGATCAGCAGGTCGAGATTCAGACCAAAATGCGTCACGTAGTAATTGAGTCCGGCGATTCCGCCGGGAAGATTCCCGGGCGAGATCAAGCCGGCGGCCTCGGCGTCGGATCCGAACGCACCGCCGCCCTTGCCGGTAAATGCCGCAATCGCTTTGCGCTCTCCGAGCTCGTTCTCGTTAAACGCAATGAGCGTGCGCTGGAGCCAGTCGACACCGGTCTGGATGCTGTCGGACAGGACGACTTCCAGGATGACGACCTCGATCAGCACCTGCGACAGCATCATGTCCATCTCGACGATGATCGTCTCCAGCGTCCGGATGTCCGCGCGGCGCGCCATGATCAGCAAGGCGTTGGTGCGCTCGTCCGAGAGGATCTTGATATTCTCCGCTGATAGCTCTCCAATCTTCGACACGGTCCGCTCCGCGGCACGGCGCGCGGCGTCGCGGCGTTGCTGAATGAACTCGTCAAGCTGCGCCGCACGTTGCGTGGGCGCTTCGCCCCCCGTAGCAGCCTCTCCCGCACCGGGCGCCGTGGCCGTCTCGCTGTCACTCTGTGCGGCTCCGATAAGATCGTTAAGCATGCTGGCAATATCCGCTGCCGCGGCGAACTCAAGGCGGAAGACCTTGACCTCCACATCCGGGTTGGTCTCCACATCAAGGGCCTGCACAATGCGCTCGAAGAAGTCCATATTCTCCGGACGCGTGATAAAGATCAGGATCCCGGTTCGATCATCCGCGACAATCTTGACCTCGCCGCGAATGATGCCCTGGTCGAGATTTTCAGCCACTTCCGAGGCGACTGCCGTGGCCGCGCGCCTGGGCGTCGGCGTACTCGGCGCGCGAATCACCCCCGGCGGCCCGCTCTGTGTCGGACGCGCCGTCTGGGGTCTCTGCTGCTCCTGGCGCTGCTGCTCGGTCTGCGCCTGCTGGATAATTTCGTCGAGCTTGGCTTTGATCTCCGAGGCCTTCGAAAACCGTACGGGGAGGATGATCAACTCCTCGCGTGCGATCGCGGGCTGGTCGATGTACGCCACCAGCTTCAGGATCATCGCGATGTTGGACTCCATGTCCGTGATCAGAACGCTGTTCATTCGCTCGAAAGCCTGCACCAGGCCGAATGGAGACTTGAGATGCTCGATCGCCGCGGTCGCCTGCGCGATCTCGATATGCCGCAGCGCGATCATCTGGGTGATCAGCTTGTCCTCGGCCCCGAGCTTGACGTTGGAATCGAGGTTCATCGGCATCGGGTATTTCCTGGCTGCCGTCGCCGGCACCACGCGCAGAAACTTGTCGCCTTTCTCCTGCAGGGTGATGCCGTTCATGCCCAGCACGGTCTCGACCGCCTCGAGGTACTCCGAACGGGTGAGCTTGGTGGTGCTCTTGAGGGTGACCGTTTTCCCGACCGGGGCGCCCGGATCGAAAAGTAGCGTGCGCCCGGTTAACTCGGCGTACTCGTTGAGCAACATTTCGACCGGCGCGCCATCGAACTTGAGCTTAAGCAGATCCTCGCCCTCCTCATCCCCGCCATCCATGGCGGCGGCTTCGTCGTCTGCTCCCTGCACGGATCTCTCGTCTGCGCGCGGCACGGCGACGGGCTGGGCCGCGGGCCGATCGTCGCGCGGAAGACCGGGAGCGACGGCGCGCTGGACGCCCGGTATGGCGGGGGCGTCCTCCTGGCCGGCCAATCGCTCTTGCGCGATCGCGAGCGGAGTTACAAGCAACAGCGAAAACAGCACGCTAAACCAGAGCGGAGATGCTTCGCGAGTCATCGGTGGTTTGGGTTGTCTTTTCATGATTCGCCGGGGCCCGCTATCGACGCCCTCGCACCCTCGCGCCCATAGACGCAGTTGACGGTGAGCCGGATCTTGTAGCGGTGCTTGTCCTTGTCTATTCGCAGCTGCTTGACGTTCAGCATGGCAGCCGCCGATTGCAGTTCATATACGAAACTCACGATACCGTCCAGCGTGGCGGTTCCGCGTGTAGCGATGTCGATGCTCGAGTACTCCTGTTCAACTTCTTCCCTCTCAGCGTTGCGTTGCACGATCGTGTATCCATGTTTAGACGCCTGTTGCTCAATCTCCTTCATCATGCGAGCCGTGACGTCTTCTCCGGCGGGATGCCGCGGGACCGACTCGAGAATGCGGTCCCATTTCTCCTGCAAGCCGGGTTTCAAGAGAATCGTTCGGCGCTCCTCGTACGCGTCGTCCCGCACATTCTCGATCTCCCCCCGAATCCGATCCCAGTCTTTGAGCACGGGGTCCAGGTACACGTACGTAAGCGCCCCGATCACGACGATCGCGGTCATCCAGCCCATGCCTATCTCTCGCGACGAAAACGTCATGAGGGATCCTCCCGCAGGGTGATCGTGACACGAAACGTCTCGAGCCCCTCCTTGGTCAAGGTCGGCCCGTTCAACTCGACCGTCGAGAAGAGCAACACGCCGTCCAGCGCCGTCTTGAAGTCGAAAACGGGAGTCGCATCGCTGGCCTGGCCGTTCAACACAACACGCTCACGCGTGTAGGTGTAGGACTTCAGCTCAACCTGTTGGGGTAGCGCGCGGGCGATCTCGGTCAGGCAGTCAAGCGACGGGATGTTCTCGCGTGTGAAGTGATCGAGCGAGTTCACCCGCCGCCGGAGCACGCGCACCTCGTCGGCAGGGCGCTTCAACGCTTCGAAGCGGGCTTGCTCCGCCTGCAGATTCTGCGCTTCCAGGTGACGCAGTAAGAAGATGCCTGCTACGCCGGCCGCCCATAGCAAAACAGCCGCTACGCTCGCGATGATCAGTCGCTTGCGCAGACGTCGCTTGCCCTCCGCCTCGCGCCAGGCCAGCGGCACCAGGTCGACGATCGCATCCGTCGACTTCAGGTAGCGACGCGCCAGCCCTTCGGACACCGGCGGAAGCGTAGTGGCATCATGCAGGTCAACCGCCACGCCGATTACGCCCTCGAGCGCGTTCTGCAGCGCCTGCGTCTCCACGTTCCCGGCATGCCAGATCGACGCCTCGGAAATCTCGCATGGCCCACGCTCCAATTCGAGGGCCGTCACGGTATGACGTACGTCGTCGGCAATCTGACGGCCGAACTCTTCCGGCGAGACACGATCGGGCGGATCTAACGATCGGATCGATATGAGGTCTCCGTTCTCGGCCGCGAAAAGACTGCACGCGTCCTCCTGCACGAGAAGCACGATGACACGCCCTTGCGTGGCCGATCGAGCATCATCGCGAATCAGCCGCCACCACCCGAGGAGATCCACATCGACGGCAACGGGCTTCACGCCGATGGCGCCCAGCGTCCTGCCAAGCGCCTCGACCACCGCGAGCGGTGCCGCCGCGACGAGGACGTCCTGCTGACCGTCGGAACCGGAGATAACCTCGTGCGAAATCACCAGCGATTCGAGCGCGAACGGCGAAATCTTATCGACCTGGAGCTCGACCATCCCGCGGCGTTCCTCAACGTCGACCGCGGGCAGGCGCACGACGCGCATCACGAGTTTCGACGCTTCAACGGCACACGAAACGTCTCCATCGATCCGGGCGCAGTGGGTCTGCAGCGCATCCGAAATCTGCGCCTGCGTTGCGGCCGGTGCGTCGGCATCGCCGCCCGCGTCGCCGTTCATCGACTCGTGCAGGAAACGGACCGCTTCACAGCGGTCTCGTTGCCGCTTCACGGTCGACCACTCCAGGTCGTGATCGCGGAGCAGCAGGGCTGTTATCTGGTCTTTATTTGCCATCGGTTAGAGGTTCAAGATTCGGGGATTAACGATTTCGGGCCAGGTTCTAGATATCCTCTTGCTCCAGCCAGCGCAACACGCGCATCCCGGTAGGCGTGGCGTTGGCGATGCACCAAATCTTTCGCTCGACGCCGCCGACCTCGCCAACGGAGTGAATTCGAAAGACGGAAGCGCCGATGGTGAGCCGATCCTGGATATTTGCCGGCATGTCGGGCACGCGGCTATAAAGGTCTCCGATGCTTTCAAACGAGGTATCCTCTTCCGTCGGGGCATCCAGGTACCCCCCTTCGCGCTCGAGTTGAATGTCGCTGGCGGTGAGTTCAGTCATTCCCGGCAGCGTCATGAGCACCCGGGCGGAGGCGGAGTTGACGTTGACTTTGCCGTCGCCGTAGACCGTGAGCAGGTCCGAAAATGCACCGACGCTCACGTAGCCCTGCTCCTCTTCCGGTCGGTCTGAATCCGACTCGTGTCGCGGGTGAAATCCCTTGACCAGGTTCAACTCCTGCACGGTGTCCAGCGGGCTATTCTTCGCGGCGTACGGGTTCTCGAGTGTCTTGTAGTAGTCGTCGGTCTCCGCCCCCTCCGGGCGCGTGTCCTCATCGGCGTCGATCCAGTCCCGGATGCTCGCGATCAGGTCCGACCACAGATCTTCGCCGACGCCGACCATTTCAAAGATGTTTTCCCACTCCTCATCGGTCAATCGGTTCACATTGCGGCGCGCCGGCTCCGCCGTGATCTCGAGGCGAACCGTTCCCGCGCCAAGGCTCTCTTCAAACTGAAAGGCGCCGCCCCTGGACAGCCGCTCGGCCTGGCCCCACCACCACTCCTCGCCGTACTCGCCCTCATACGCTTCCGTCGCGAACGTGCTGCGAGAGAGAAACCACTGCGCGCGCTCGATGCCTGCCAGTGCGAGATACGCTGCCTCGGTCCTCTTTTTCTGGTACGAGGCCAACTTCGCCTCAACGTGCATGTCGAACGCGAACGAAGAAATCAGTATGGAGAGCAGTCCAATCACCCATAGGACCACGATCAGCGCGGACCCGGCGTTGGGGCTCGCCGGATTCTCACCCGGAGGGAGCGGGCGTTGCGTTGATTGTTTCAGCATCAGAATCTCCAGGACTGGGGAGCCACCGGAAGGGCAATCGCGCGCTGAATCTTGACGGCAGGTGCGCCCTCGTCGAGCGGCTCCATGTACAGGGTAACTTCGACGGCGAACGGTATAATGTTCGTCGCGTCCCAATCGCTCTCCCACTCGATTCGATTATTGACCATGTTCGTCGCGATCCGGCAGTTGATCCCCTGCACCTTGCCTGAAACAAAAAATCGTTCGACCTGGTCGGGCCGGAATTCCTCCGGTTGCCCGTAGGCGCGCCATGCGCGCACCGCGACACCCGATTTCGAGCGCCTTGCGGGGTCCGACGCCACGGTGACCTGGACGCGATGCGGCCCTTTCGCGTAGGCGGCCTGACGCTCGATCATGGCGGACCCGATCTTGACCCAGCTCATTTCATCACGAGCACGTGAGCCCGAGCCATTATTCTCCAGCCAGAACCCGTACTGCGGGGCGTTAACCCCGGTATCGGGGTAGTAGGCGGACCGCAAGGCGCTCACCAACTGATCCATCACGTAATCCGCATGACTGATGCGGTCGCTCAGGGCCACTCCGCGCTGCCATGCCCGGGTTACAGACGCAAACGTCATGTACGAGATCGTGAGCGCGATCACCATCAACGACATCGCGATCAGCAACTCGAGAAGCGTAAAACCACGTCTACCACACGTCACACACGCACGCGGCTGCCGCGTGGATCGAGCCAGCGGCGCGCCGCGCGTCGTGAGCAGTCTCCCCCAACGAGATCTGCGCACGTGTTCCCGGCGCCCTGTCACTTGCGTTAGCATCATTCCCGACGTCCTACTCATCACGACTCACTACCCACCACCCACGACCTACTCCTCACTATTCACTAACCACTACCTACTACTGACGCTCTACTGCTCGCCGAACTCGCGGCCCGGATAATTCGTCGTAAAGAAGTAGCGCACGACCTCCAGCCGACGGCTCTTCGTACCCGGCGCCTCGACGACGGAACGAACAACAAAGAGATCGTCCTCGTCTGGCATTTCTTCTACAGAGCGTGAGTACCGAAATCCCTCTTCGTAGCGTTCCCCGGACACCTCGATGTCCGACACCTTGATGTGCGAGATCATCGGGTGGTCGAGTTCGCCGCGGTCAAGCGTCCGGCGCGCGACCTCGTAGTCGCGCGAGATCCCGATCACCGCAAGGCATCGTGAGGCTGCCATGAGCAGCCCGAAGAGACCCACGCTCAGAATGGCGAGGGCCAGCACCACCTCGATTAAGGTAAAGCCACGTTTCATCAGTCCGTCCTGTCATCGGCCGTGAATACAGTCCCGACCGCGTCCACGCGTATCACCAGGCGCTTGTCGTCCTGGTCGGCCAGGATCACTTCAAACGGCGTGTTGCGCCCGTTATGCCGGTACACCACCGCATCGCCGCCGCCGGATGCGCCGCGCATGGAAAAGGAAACGATCCGCACGAGGTCCAGGGGCCGGGTCACGCTGCCGCCGGCCGTCGTCATGGGAAGATCGAGATGGCTCGACTGGAGCGCGCCGTCCGCGGGCGCGGCAACAACGTCATCCCGCCCGACCGAGAAGTCGCCGGCGTCCCCCTGGGGCACGTCACTCGACCCGCCCGCGGAAACGCGGACCTGGCTCGCCCCCATGTCGAACGACAGGGTGTAGTTGTCTCCGTTCAGGATCGCCATGGTGCGTGCGTAGCGGGCGAGTTGGACGACCGAGCGCCCGGCGGTGCGCAAGCGGTTGCCACGCATTGATTTCACGAGGTAGGGCGTGCTCGTGGCCGCCAGGATTGCGATAATCGCAACCACAAGCAGGATCTCGATCAGCGTAAACGCCGAACGCCTGCTCCGCTTTGATTGTGGAACCCAGTTCATATTAACCAATCATCGAATAACCGGACCGCCGGCCGCCGCTAATTCGTAATATCGTCTCCGGATCCCATCTGGCCATCCGGGCCCGCCGAGCGTAACTTGTAGGCATCGCCCTCGAGCGCGTACTGCAGATCGACACCCCACGCATCCTGTGGAGTGCGTCCATCCTTTAAATAGGGGCCGTTCCAATTGTTCTCGCCCGAGGACGTCAACAGGTTCTGGATCGAGCTGGGGTAGTGCCCGATGTCCACCTCAAACGTATCGAGCGCGAGCGAGACATTGCGGATCGACTGCCGCGTGCCCTGCACCTGGGCTTGCTTCACGCGACCCGATAATTTCGGCGCGGCCACTCCGATTAGAATACCGATGATCACGACGACCAGCAGGACTTCAATCAATGTAAATCCCGCGTGACGCACCACCCCGGCACTGTGCCGTGTTTTGTTTCGTTGCATGGCTCATTCTCCTTTCGAGGTTTTCGTTCAGACGTTCAGACCGCTGGTCATGTCAAATACGGCGAGCAGCATGCTGATCGCCACGAAGCCCACCACCACGGCGATCGCGAAAATCAGAATCGGCTCGATCGCGGTCATCATGATCTTGACACGCCGATCCAGTTCGTTCTCGTAGCGTCGCGCGATGTGGCCCAGGGCCCCGGGCATGTCGCCAGTCTGTTCCCCGACGGTCAACATGTCGGTAAGCAGTGGGGGAAAAACATTACCGGCGGCGAGCGGGCCGGAGATGGAGGTACCGTCCGTCACGCGT
The DNA here is from genome assembly GCA_027623315.1 of Verrucomicrobiota bacterium. Lineage (GTDB taxonomy): Bacteria > Verrucomicrobiota > Kiritimatiellia > CAJWTS01 > CAJWTS01 > JAQBYD01. The sequence goes on from JAQBYD010000048.1 coordinate 17,634, forward strand.
TCACGCGCGTTACGAATCTCGGCGGCAATGACCGAATTATTCATGGTCTGTTCCACGATCTTCAACGCCTGCAGCACGTGCACGCCATTCCCCATCAGCGTCTGGAGTGTCCGCGCAAATTGCGAATAGGCGGCCGAGGTGATAATCCCCTTGATCAACGGCAGTCGCAATTGCGTGCGGTCCCACCAGGTGCGGCCGCCCGGCGTCTTCAACCCCTGGATCGACGCGATGACGGCCACCACGGTCACCGCGATAAAAATCCACCAGTAGTCGATGATGGCGTTACTGATCCCGATCAGCATGCGTGTGGGCAGCGGCAACGTGCTCCCCAGATCCTTGAAGATCTTCGAGAAGCGCGGTATGACGAACATCATCGTGAAGACGATCGTGATAACCCCTGCCACCAGTATGAAGGAGGGGTACACCAGCGCCATGACCACCTTCTCCTTGGTGTCCTGCACGCGCTCGAGGTGTTCCGCGAGGCGCTCCAGGATCTCGGCGAGTGCGCCGCTGGCCTCACCGGCGCGGATCAGGTTGACGTAGAGACGGCCAAAGATGCGCGGATGTTTCGCCATCGCATCGGAGAGACTGGTGCCGCGATTAATCTCCTCGTGCAGGCTTCGGATCATGTCGTCGGCCTCCGTATCGCTGCGGCGCGCCGCCATCGTGCCCAGTGCCTTGCTCAGCTTCATCCCGGCGGCGAGTAAATCGCTCAACTCGGTCGTGAAATCGAGAATGTCGCGCGTCTTCATCTTGCGCTTTCCACCGAACTTTCGCGCCACGGCGGCGGCCGTGTCCTTCGCGGCCTTCTTCTTGGCAGCCGCGCCCTCAACCACCGAAATGGGAATCACCCCGGAGCGCTCAAGCTGAAGCAGGGCCGCGCGACGATCGGCTGCTTCGAGAGAGCCCTGCTGCTTCTCGCCGCTCGCGCGACGTGCTGAATATTCAAAAGTGGCCATACGGTTACACCGGACTACCGCTCATCTTCCTCGGCAACACGAAGGACTTCGTCGATCGTCGTACGACCCTTGAGGACCTTGTCCCACCCGTCATCGCGCAACGTGCGCATCCCCTCCCGGAGGGCCGCCCCCTTGATCACACTCGCGGAATCGCGCGCGACGATGTGCGGCTCAATCGTTTCGGTCACTTCCAGGATCTCGTAGATGCCCGTTCGCCCGCGGTAACCGGTTGAGCGGCAGGACTCGCACCCGCTCGCCTCGTAGACCACGCCATTGATCTCGGGACCCGTCGGAAAGTCGACGCTCGAGAGGTAGGCATCGTCGTGCCGGCCTTCGACTCGACAGTCGAAGCACAGGCGCCGGACCAGTCGTTGCGCCACGATGGCCTGCAGCGAGGACGCCACGAGGAAGGGCTCGACGCCCATGTCAACCAGGCGGGTCACGGCGCCGGCGGCGTCGTTCGTATGGAGCGTGCTGAATACCAGGTGACCGGTCAGGGCGGCTCGAATCGCCGTCTCGGCGGTATCAAAGTCTCGAATCTCACCGACCATGATGACGTCGGGGTCCTGGCGCAGAAACGTACGCAGTGCATGCGCAAAGGTGAGCCCGATTTCATCGCGCACGTGGACCTGGTTGATCCCCGCCATTTCGTACTCGATCGGATCCTCGACCGTCAGGATCCGCACATCGGTGCTGTTGATCTCGTGCAGGTAGGCGTACAGCGACGTCGATTTCCCCGACCCCGTCGGTCCGGTGACCAGCACGATGCCGTTGGGTTTGTGAATGATGCGCATGATGACCTCCGCGTCGCGGTCACTCATTCCCAGGTCGCTCAGGCTGATCAGATCGCCGCCCCGGCTCAGGAGACGCAAACTCATGCTCTCGCCATAGACCGTGGGCATCGTGGAGACGCGAATGTCAATGTCCTGGCCCTGGATCCGCAGACCGATGCGCCCATCCTGCGGCAGGCGCTTCTCGGCGATGTCCATGTTCGCCATGACCTTGATACGCGAGATGATCGCCGCCTGGAATCGGCTGAGCTGTGCGGGCAGCGGCGTCGCGACCAACACGCCGTCAACGCGATAGCGGATTCGCAGGGAAGTCTCCATCGGCTCAAAGTGGATGTCGGTGGCCTTTTCCTTGTGCGCCTCCCAGATGACCTGGTTGACGAACTTGACGATCGACGCTTCCTCGTCCTGCTCATTCAGGTCCACCTTGGCCAATGAATCCCGTTCGGCGTCCAAATCGATGCGCTCATCCTGCATCAGCGCATCCACGGTCTCAGCGCCGACGCCATAAAATCGCTTCGCGGCCTTGGCGATCTCGTCGCGTGGACTGAGCGCCAGCTTGACACGCCTCCCCGAAGCCAGCCGAATCGAATCGACGATCGCCGTATTGAAGGGGTCACTGGTGGCCACGATCAGGATATTGTCCTCCATTCTGACGGGTATGACCTCGTGCTGAAACACGGCCCTGGTCGGCAGCAGATCGAGGACGTCCTGCTCGATCTGGACATCCGACAGCATCACGAACGGCATGCCCAGTGTCTCGGCAATAGACTTCAGGAAGGGCCGCTCTTCGGCATACCCTTCGTCGACCGCGGCGCCGAGGATGCTGCCGCCGTGCGCGCTGCCCCGTTCGAGAAGATTCAGAACCTGCTCCTGGTTGAGCATGCCGGTCTTGAGAAGAACGCCGCGAATCCCGGGAGGAGCTGCCGTGGTCATGATTGGACCACCTCGTTTTCGATTTCGTCTTGCGGCTCCGACGCCGCTTTGCCGCGACGGGCCGCGTGATGGGCCTGGCGAGCCACGCCCATCAGGATGCGCACATCATCCGTGGTCAGGGCGCCGCGCGAAAAGACCCGGCGAATGCCCATCATCATGTGATCCGCCATGTCGTCTTTCATAAAGCCAACATCCATGAGCATCTCGCGCCACATCTCGAACATGCGCTCACGCAGATCGGTGGTCGCGACGGGCGCCTTCTCCTCGGAGGGTTCGAAGGAGCCGACGACGAGAAAGATCTCGTATAGACATATGAGGACGGCTTGCGAAAGGTTCAACGAGGAGAGGCCGGCGACGGTTGGAATCTGCAGGATGTGTGTGCACACGGCGAGGTCATCGTTGCCGAGGCCGTTATCCTCCGGGCCGAACACGATGGCCACTTGACGGTCTCGCGCAGCGTTCAGAATCTCCGGCGCGAACTCGCGCGGCGTACTGGAATGCGCTCGATAGAGGCCCAGACGCGCGCTCGTGCCCACCACGACGGCGCAATCCGCAACCGCGGCCTTGAGGTCTGGTGCCTCGCGGCGTGATTCAAGAATATCGCGCGCGTGACAAGCCATCTTGCGCGCCTCCCCCATGTCCAGGTTCCCGGGCGCGGCGATCATCAGCCGCGACAGGCCCATGTTACCCATGGCCCTGCAGACGCTGCCCACATTGCCTCCATAGAGCGGGCTCACCAGCACCACGCGGATATTGTCAGCCACATTCATCTCGCTCATATCTAGACGCCCATGCGTCCGAAAATCTCCCGTATCTCGTCGCTAATCTCGAGGACGCGCCGGTATTCCGTATTCACGAAACCCTCCGTGGCAGACCACTCGAACAGACGTTCGTTCTGCAAGTAGCGCGCCTCTTCGTGGCGAAGCAGCGGTTGCACGACCAGTGCGATGAAGAGCACCGCCACCGCATATGCCGGAATCCGCGAGCGCGCGGATACGGCGTGATAATCCGCGACGCGACGGCCGCCGAACAGCGCGGCGAGCCATGCGGCTGTCACCACGAGCATAATAATGGCAGCGGGGATCGCCACGGCGACCGCAAGATGTTGCGGTGGCATGAGGGGGCGGTCACCGCGCCAGGAGAAACAGAGCCCCCACAGGAATGCGAGGCAGAAGATCACGGCAACAACCCACCACGTTGCGAAACGCGGAACCGCGATTCCCAGTTCGCGGCAGCGGCCGCGCAAGAACCGTCCGACGAGCAGCGAGTACAAAGCGGCCATCGATACCGAGAGCAGGATCAGCTCAAGCGCGAAGCGTCCACCCAGGTAGCTCACGCCGTACTCCCGCCCAGAGAAATCGCTGCCGCGTGAATAGAGCGCGTAGACCAGCACGGGCACCGCGAGCCCCATCCCGACGAACTCGAGCCAGCGGCTCCAGCCGGGAAGGATCGTCACGCGCCGCGTCGCGGCCGCCGAACGACGGTATCGCATCGCGACGCTGAGCGAACCCAGCATCATCAGCACGATCAGGACGACGTACCACACGACCGCAGCCTGCTCGAGCAACACGTGCTCTGCCCATCGTGTCGAGTCGAGCTTGCGACCCGACGCGGCGCGCACGGATTCGGGGACGACCCTCCCGCTCTGGGCGGCGGTGACCGCCTCACCGCGTTCGGGCATGGTCACGACGGGGGGATACGGCGGCGACCCGCTGGCGGGTGTCAGCATTCGTGCAAGGACGCTTCCATGCTGCGCCACGAGGTGCGGGCTGGGCGATACCGCCGTGAGACCGCGTTGATCCGTCCGTCCCGCAGCGCCGGAAATCTCGGCCGCCAGGTGGATCCACGGCGCGCGCAGGAACGCGTATCCGGATGCGTCGCGCTTGCGGACGCCGTCTGCAATCTCGCGCATCGCCAGCACGTCGACGTACGCGAAGGCGTCGCCATTGAGCCGGGCGACGAGGTGGCGCCACGTCTCGGCGAGCGACATCGCTTCGTCAAGGCGCCCCTCCCCAGCCAGCGTCTCGGCGACGGCGGCGGTCGTTGCGGCGAGTCGCTTCAGCATCGTGGTGTCCGGTTGCGACTGCTGCGCGACATAACGCAATCGTTCGGCGAGGTCCTCGACGCGCGACGCCGGGGGAAGCATGGCGAGTCTGCGCGTTAGCATCTGCAGCGTATAGCGCCGGTAGCGCGGCTTGGCGTGTCCGCGCGCGAGCGCCAGCATGGACTCCTCGAGAAGGGCGTTGCGCTCCGCGTGGGACAGGGGTTCGATGTCCGAGCCCGTACGAAATGTACCGACCGCATGCTCGAGGAGGACATAGGCCAGGATATAGTCGTAGCGCGCGTTGTCCGCATCCACCCGGGCGGCCGGCGCGAGGGCCCCTCTGAAACGGGAAAGATCGGCCAGGTCCCCATGCGCGCACAGGGCGCTGATGGAGTTCGCGTAGTACACACGGTCATCGGGGTGTGCTTCCCAGATCGCACGCTGCTGATCGGGAATGGTAGCGCGGCTCGAGTCTCCGACGAAGAAGAATGCCGTCTGTGGCGAGAGGCTGGAGAGCAGGCCGGACGGTTCATTCGAAGATCGTTTTAGCGCGACCCAGCGCCGGCCTTCGGTCTGCATCGGATACATCTGGCCAAGTCCGCGAAATGCGGTTGCGGTACGCTGCAGGCGCTGCCCCATCAACACGGCGACGATGACGGCGACCGCGAGCGCCATGGGGACGGCGGCCCAGCGCAAGGTCATTCGGGTCAGCGCGCGCAAGCGCATGCGACCCCGATTGGCCCGAAGCAGCGCCTCTGAGAGTTCGGCGGGTGAACCGAAGTCCTCGATGGCACGCTGCACACCCTCGTCGAGCGTCATGCCCGCGCCCGTATAGGAAGTCACGGCGGATTCCAGGTGCGATGCCAGTTCGCCACGGATGTCGGTACGCAGCTCCGGGTCGTCCGCGAGCCCCGTCGTGGCAGCATCAAGGCAATGCGTGATAGAGGTTGCCGAATCCATGGTTCCTTCCAGGTGAGCGGTGACAGATCGAGGCATCGTCGAGTCGCAGGCCCTGCTAGCCCGGGAGCAGCGAGTTAACCGCTGTCGAGAAGTCCTCCCATTCGGAGAGCTTGTCGGTCAGCGTGGCGGCGCCTTTGCGCGTCACACCATAATACTTGCGTTGGCGTCCGCTATCCGACACCTCCCAGTGGCTCTTGATCAAGCCTGCAGCTTCCAACCGGTGCAGGCAGGGGTAAAGCGTCCCCTCTTTCCACTCGAACGATCCTCCCGTCCGGTCGTTCACCAGCTTGATAATCTCATAGCCATACATCGCCCGCTCGGAAAGCAGACTCATGATGACCGGCTCGGCCATGCTCCGCACGAGGTCCTTATCGAATCCCATCTGAACTCCTTTCCGCGATCTTCGCGTTCCCTGCCCGCCGCAGGGGTCTAACCAATCATGCCGGTCGCGGGATCACGCCAGCACGGCCCATATTCTGCCGCATAGCCTATACCTCGCCTCGCTATGTATACAAGATCAAAGTTTTGTCAGTCGCCGCGAGAGGCCACGAACACTGCGGATGGTTGACACCACGCGGAGGACGCGCTAGCTTCCGTGCGCTGCATCCGCAGACCGGAGATGAAGATGGACGCATTGCTCAAAGCTCTAAAGGAAAACGCGCTGGAGACCCCGGCCAACCTCGCGCGCATGCTCGATCTGTCCGAGGACGAGGTCCGCAAGCGAATTGACGACTATGAGAAGCAGGGCGTCATCCGCGGCTACCATGCCATCGTCAACGAGGATCAGCTTGCCGTGTCGGATGTGACGGCCGTCATCGAGGTCAAGGTCACCCCTGAACGCGACGGCGGTTTCGATCGAATCGCCCAGCGCATCAGCCGTTTCGACGAGGTCCAGGATCTGTACCTCGTATCCGGCGCGTATGACCTGCTCATCTTTCTCAAGGGTGACAACCTGAAGGATGTGGCCGCGTTCGTGAGCGAGAAGCTCTCGACGCTCGATCATGTCACCTCGACGACCACGCACTTCATGCTCAAGACGTTCAAGGAGCGGGGCGTTCTGATGGCAGTCGCAGACGATCATGAGCGCCTGGCGATCTCGCCGTAGAACGGCCCCGGGCCCGCATCCGGTTCCTGCGCCATCCGCGCGGCGGCCTGCGCGGAAGCGACTCCAGTCCCCACCATTAAACCAATGACTTCGAGACATGACAAAATAGCATCGCACCTGGCCCATGTGCCTCGTTCGGGGATTCGCGACTTCTTTGAGCTGGTCGAGACGCGCCGGGACGTCCTCAGTCTCGGGATCGGCGAACCCGACTTCGTCACGCCGTGGCGCATCCGCGATGCTGCCATATACGCCCTCGACCATGGCGCCACGAGTTACACCGGCAACCTGGGGCTGCTTTCCTTACGTCGCGAGATCAGTCGCTACGTGGAGGCCGCGTTCGATATCGCGTACGACCCCCGGACCGAGGTATTGGTGACGGTTGGTGTCAGTGAGGCCTTCGATCTCGCCATTCGAGCCCTGATTTCCCCGGGCGACGAAGTGATCTACCACGAGCCCTGCTACGTTTCGTACGGCCCGGTCGTTACCTTCGCGCATGGCATACCCGTTCCGATATCGACACGGCGTGAGGACGATTTTCGCCTGACCGCCGAAGCCATCGAGGCCGCTGTGACCGATCGGTCGCGGGTCCTGGTTCTGAATTTTCCGACGAATCCGACCGGCGCCACCCTGGACAGGGCGGACCTGCAGGCCATCGCGGAGGTCGCCCAGCGCCACGACCTCATCGTGATCGCCGACGAGATCTATTCCGAGCTCACCTACGACGGTGCGCGGGGCAGCATTGCCGCGCTGGATGGCATGCGCGAGCGCACGATCTTTCTGCACGGTCTCTCGAAGGCCTGGGCCATGACTGGATTTCGCATCGGGTACGCCTGCGCCCCACCGGAATTCACAGAGGCCATGATGAAGATTCATCAATACACGATGCTCTGTGCGCCGATTCTGAGCCAGATGGCTGCGCGCGAGGCCCTTGCGCACACCGATTCCCTCGTCGGCGGGATGAAATCCGACTACGAGAAGCGCCGCAACTTGATGCACGCCGCGCTTTCGGAGATGGGCCTGCCCTGCCGCAAGCCGAGAGGCGCCTTCTACATGTTTCCGTATGTCGGCGATACCGGGCTGAACAGCCAGGCGTTCTGCATGCAGCTCCTGGAGGCCGAGAATGTCGCGTGCGTACCCGGCACCGCCTTTGGCGCGTGCGGCGAGGGGCACATACGCTGTTCCTACGCCGCGGACATGGAGTGCATCAAGGAGGCCATGCAACGCATCGCGCGTTTCGTCGCGCAGATCGGCGCGTAACCTGTCACTTGGCTCCCTGCGTTCCGGCACGGCTGCGGACGAGGCTCAGAAACGAATGACGGTCAACCGCTAAGCGGGCCCGCGGCACCGACCCGTCACTTGACCGTTGAGCGCGTTTCCTTGATCAGGACCTTCCAGAGATCTTTCTGCGTCTTGGCCGACATCAGAGCCTTTCGCGCGGCGGCACTGCTGAAAGACTCCGCCAGGCCCGCCAGCAGCTTGAGGTAGAATCCGCTGGCCGGCGTCGGGATTACCATAAAGAAGACGATCTTGGTAAGATCCTTGGTCCCCGGACCGAATTTGATGCCCTTGGGAGTGATGCCCAGCGCCAGGGTCAATCCGCCACCCTCCACGCGGCGAACGTGCGGAAACGCGAGTCCATGCCCGACCGCCGTGGTCATGATCTGCTCGCGGCGTAAACCTTCATCGATGAGTTTATCCACATTGTCCACGTAGCCGTTCTCACCCATCAGAACCGCGAGTTCCGAAATCGCCGCGTCGCGCGTCTTCGCCTCCAGGCGCGGGATCATCAGCACTTCAGCAGAGAACCGGGCCACCCCGGCCTTGCGTGGCTCGCTGCGGCGCGGGCCCTTGCCGACTCGACGCGGCATCGCGAGCGTGAAGTAGAGGAACCGCGCACAACTCGGACACTGGTAGATCTCCTTGGCGAGTTTGATCTCCTGCACGAGGCTAATCGGAAGTTTCAACCCGCACGCCGCGCACACCCCTTCTGAAACCGGCACGATGAAACTGGGATCTTTCTTGTGAAGCTTCTGGAAGAGAACGCGCGTCTCCTGGGGGAGCTCCTTCGACATCGCTCCGACGGATTTATCCAGCTTCTCGAGTTTGGTAGTGCCGGAAGATATCTTGCTCTCGTCCCGAATCAACAGGAGTTCCTGAAGCTGGACGAGGGTATTCGCAGTCGGGTGCATGGACTCTCCAATTTGGAATAAATACAGCGCTTCACAAGAAAACGCGTAACATTCATTAGTAGGTCGTCAATACGCATTCCGTCAACGACTTTCTTCTTCCGTGCCGCACTGTGGGAAGTGTAACGTAACATGCTGCAGGAATAGATGAAAGCGCTCCATGCCGGGAATCGGTATCCTCAGTGGTCTGCCCAAGGATCAAAGGGGGAGGGACCACGGCATGGAACATGGCAAACGTATCGGACATGAGCGTGCTGCATAGCTGGAAAGAACGATGAGAAGTCCCGAATCGATGACGACCACGCGTCCGCTGGTGAGCGTCGGGCTCATGACGTACAATCAACGTCGATGGATCGATCGATGCATCGAGGGGATCCGTCGCCAGGATACGTCTTTCAAACTTGAGGTGGTGATCGGTGACGACGGCTCGGACGATGGGACCACGGACATCTGCCGCAGATTCGCCGACGACCATCCCGCCGCCCTCACGGTGCGCCACATCGTTCGCGACCGCAACGCCCCCGACAGGGCGAAATACAGTAAGGAATACATGCACAATCTGACAACGACGCAAAGCGAATGCTCGGGGAAATACGTTGCGATTCTGGAGGGCGACGATTTCTGGCGAGACCCCCAGAAACTGCAGACCCAGGTCGACTTCCTGGAAGCACACCCCGAGTACAGCATGTGCATTCACAATGCGGCGGTGGCGAGGGCCGACCGCGTGATGGAGGAGTTGTGGGTCTGCCCTGAACGTTTTCCAGAGTATGCGCAAGATACGGACTACACGGTGCTCGACTGGCCACGGGTACTCGTTCCGACGTGTAGCTTTGTCCTACGCCGAGAGGTCATGACGAAGATGCTGGGCACACCGCTTCGTTTCGGCAACTGCCTCGACATTCCGGTGCTCCACGTCGCCCAAACCCTCGGCAAGATCCGTTTTATGCACAAAGCGATGGCTTGCTATCGGGTTCACGTCCACGGACAATGGAACGGAGCTGGCGCGGTGGACCGCTACACGCAGATGCTCGAGCTCACCTCCAACTTGTTGCAATACACTGCGGAGGCATCGGATGACGTTAGGCGCTGGTTACAGGTTCTCTTCGATTACAACTATGCCCGCGTGGCTGCGCTTTCTGCTTCTGCCGAGGAGTTCAACAACCTCCTTGCCCACATGGGTCTGAAGGACGGGCGAGAGAAGTTCCACAGCAATATCTGGCTGGCACAGTCGGCAGCCGATCTGATACTGGATGAAAGGGAGCGCAATGAGCGGCTGCTCTCCAGTAAGTCCTACAAACTCGGAAGCCGCGTCGTAAATGCCGCGCGCAAGATGCTGAGCCTGCTGCCTGGCGCCCACAGATCCTGAGATCGCGACCGGAGAAAACCATGCCCTATCCAAGACTGGACCGAACCCGCGTACGCATGCAGCCTCTCGCGGAGCGGACCAACCGCGCCAACATTGAGGACGATCACGTCCGTCCTGATGCTTCGCCGGGCATATGCACGAGCATTGCGGACGAAATTCTGGGCCAAGCCACCGAAAGAATTCAGTCGGCGCGTCAGCAGGAGCGCCCGGTTATCCTCGCCTTCGGGGCGCACACCATAAAGAACGGGCTGGGTCCGGTCTTGAACGCACTGATGGAGAGAGGATGGTTGACTCACCTTGCGACCAACGGCGCCGCCATCATCCACGACTGGGAGTTCAGTTACCTGGGTCAGAGCAGTGAGCATGTTCGCGAGAACATCCAGCAGGGCACGTTCGGAAACTGGGATGAGACCGGCCGCTACATCAATCTCGCACTGAACGTGGGCGCCTGGGAAGACCGCGGATACGGCGAGTCGGTGGGAGTGTTCATCGATAGCGGCGCCCTGACGATCCCCTCTCAAGAAGAACTCGCCGACGCCATCAGGGCCAACGCCGAGAGCGAGCCGGAGCGGGCCGCCGCTGCCGCGGATCTTCTCTCGGTCGTTCGGCGCATGGAGTTGGAAGCCGGAGTGATCGAGGTAGAACACCGCTGGAAGGAATACAGCGCTCAAGCGACGGCCTTCCGGCTGGGCATCCCATTTACGGGCCATCCGATGATCGGGCACGACATTATCTATAATCACCCGATGAACCACGGCGCGGCCGTCGGACGCACCGCGCAGCGGGATTTCCTGACCTACGCCCACGCGGTCTCCGGCATCGAAAAGGGGGTCTACTTGTCGATCGGTTCGGCCGTGATGTCGCCGATGATCTTCGAGAAATCACTATCGATGGCACAAAATCTCGCCCTGCAGGCCGGCAGTCCAATTCGCAATCACGCCATCTTCGTGGTCGATCTCGCCGAGTCCGACTGGGACTGGAGCCAGGGCGAACCGCCCGAGGACAACCCGGCCTACTACCTGCGCTACAACAAGTCGTTCAGTCGCATGGGCGGCACGATGCGCTACCTGCAGATGGACAACCGCGACTTCCTGCTGCATCTGTGTCAGCGGCTGGGCTGAAACCCGCAGCGGGCGCGCTGCCGCGTCTACGCTTCACGCATCAGCCGAAAATAGACACGGGCAACGGCACCCGTGAAGGTGAACGACGCGGTGGCTGTCACCTTACAACTCGCAGGCTTGACGGTTTTGACTTTCGATCGCGGGTCGCGCGGTGTAGTGTCGGGCTGCTCTTCAAGGTCCAAGCGGTGACAGAAAACGCATCTAATTCTCTGACGACATCTGCCCGGACCGTCGCGAATGACGTCGATCAGATCGTCATATTCAGTGATGTGCACGGGCATCGCCAAGCGCTTGCGGCGCTGGAGCAAAGTCTCGCGGCACTGAACGGCACGTATCACCTCGTCTGCAACGGGGACATCATTTACGGCGGCATCTCCCCGGTGGAGACCGTCCAGTGGGTCATGCAGCACGCCGCGGACTCGACCACCTACGGCAACCACGACGAGGCCGGATTCACGACCGGCTACGACGGGGAGCCTCAACCGGCATATACCGAGGTTGGTGCTCTGCAGCGCATGTCCAACGCCGAACGTGACTACCTGCGCAGCCTGCCACAGCGATTGGAGCTCACGTGGCGCGACCGTCGCATCATCTGCATGCACGGTCATCGTAGCGTCGAAGGAAAAGATTGCTCCTGGCTATCTTCCCCCGATGCGCAGATCGCCGATTTCGCCGAGAGCACCGCAGACCTTGTTGCACTGGGTCACACGCACTTCGCCTACATTCACCAGGGCGATGACTGCATCGTAGCCAATTCCGGTTCGATCGGCTCACCTATCCTTGCGGTAGCGTTTCCCAGCAATCTCCACGTGCAAAGCGGTGGCGACTCCGTGGTCGCCGGTGACAACCTTCGCAGCTCCTACCTGCTGATTCGCGAAGCCGACGGCGAGCTCCAGCCCGAGATCGTTCGATTCGATTACGACCGCGCCGCCGTGCTCGGCGAGATGGAAGCGGCGGGGCACGACGGCCTCGACGTCCACCGCGGCTGGCTCCTTGAGGGCATTATCCGGGTATAACTGGATTCCATTCCCTCAGCCGTTACGTGTACTCGGACCCCCGGCCCGCGTATGCCCTGGTCGGATCACCGTAGGTGTTGCCTGGTTGAAGCGGCTTACCCGACGATGCCACGCCGGCACTGGCGTAGCACTGCTCGGCGTGCTCGCGCAGTGTGCTGAACTTTTCATCGGTAAATACCGGATCCGTGCAGACCAGGTATCCGCTGCTTCGATATCCAGAGTCGAGAACTCCTGGTCGAACTGTTCCCGCGAGAGCGCACGATCGCCGCCCGGAGTTTCTATCGTGGAGTCCGGCCGACTCCCGTCTGCGGCGTCGGGTGCTCTGCCGACCAGAACGAACGTAGCACGATCCGCATGCGGCCCCGCGGCGACGTCGGCGGCAATCTCGCGGAACGCATCGAACCTTTTCTTAAGGGAACGGAAAACCGATGAATCCGAATCTCAATCGAGGCGAGATCTGAATCGCCGTCGGGGTGCGTCCGGCTGACAGACACGGAAGATCGAGTCCACGCACGTTCGCGACGATCTCGCCGAAGTCGCCCTGAACGTTTCGCGCGATCGACGGAGAGTACATCACGTAGACCAGGTTCCCCGGATCACCGGCCGGGAAGCGACGGCGCACGACGCGCCCGAAATGGACCCCTTCTAACCCCGTGGGCGGACAGACTCGTCTCAACCCGCTCAAGGTGGCAGGGCTCGGCAATGAAGGTGAGGCGTGAGTGCTCTCCCCCGGCAGCACGGACGGTGGCCACCAGGGCCGCATTCACATCGGCGTGAGAGGCGCCCCGGCGGTCGAACTCACAGATCAAGGTATGGCTTCGTGTCTGCATTCACTTCCCGCAGCATGCCGCAGACATGCTGGCGGAGGAGGGTATCAGCGCCGAGGTCATCGACACGCGCACCCTGGTTCCACTGGACTTCGACACGATCGCTGACTCTATCAAGAAGACCGGAAGGCTAGCCCGGACATCTCACACTTTTTCGTAGCGAGAGCGCGAAGAGCCCGTCAGGCTTGATCGAAACAGGGCTTTGCCGATG
>JAQBYD010000112.1 GCA_027623315.1 Verrucomicrobiota bacterium
GCGCACAGCACGCTATTTACTATTCTAAGGGCTGACCCCCACGGCCCCCCACGGCCGACCCCCACGGCCCAGACCCCCACGGCCCACTCAACAGCAGATCTACCCCCGAACCTGACACGAGAGTAGCGCCGAGGGGCAGACAACTTGTGGCAGCGGCTTGATGAAATTTTGCCGCAGGCTATAGGCGTAGGCGCCCTGTTGCGGGACGAGCAGCACGTCTCCCTCCTCGATGCCTGATCCGTGGTAGGAGTATCCCCACAGGTCGTGCGGCGTACACAGCGATCCGGCAACGAGGCACTCGCGCTCCGTCGTGGAGGGACGAGACAGATTGATGACCGGGAAGAAGTCCGTTTCGAAGCGTTCCCAGCCGACGGCGTTTGTTCCGGCGTCGGTAATGACGAGATCTTCGGCCTTTTTGTCGACGACGGTCATCAGAAGATGCATAGCGTCGTTGCAGATCCACCGTCCGGGCTCCAGAAAGATGCGGCAGCGCGTGTGTGGAAAAATATGCTCCTCAAGCGTCCTTGCGAGCGCGCTTGCAAAAGTGCCGATGTCCGTAGCGGGAACTTTGTAGTGGACAAGCGGCAGGTCCGGCGCGTCGGAGTGTCCGAAGGGCGCGTGCCCCTCAGGCGTTCCGGCCTGCTGCAGCCAGTCGCCCTGTGCGGGCCAGAACCCTCCGCCGAGGTCGACGAACTCGACCATGCGTTGTAGCTCGACCGGGAGCCGTTCAAGCACGGCGCCCAACTCGCGGATGAACGAGACCTGCCTGTCCGGATCCATATTCCAGCTCAGGTGCGATTGCACGCCTCGCACATCCACGTGGGTGTCGGTACGCGCTCGCGCGAGAAAATCGGGAAGGTCCGGGAGGGGAATGCCGAATTTGCGCCATATGCCGTGTGAGGCCGTGGTCACACGGACGCCTGCTCGCAAGCGCGCGTCCATGCGTGCCGCGACCGCTTGTAAACGCCCAAGTTCGGCGGTGCTGTCGAGCAACACTGTGACGCGGTCGGCATTCGCCGCCGCCAGGGCGAGCTCGTCCGGGACCTTGCCGGGACCGCTGAAAATGATGTCCTCGGACCCGGCATCGAGCGCAGCCTGAAGTTCCAGGCCGCTCGATACGTCGAGCCCGAGCCCCGACTCGACCAGCGTGCGTGAGACGAGGGGGTGGTTGTTGCTCTTCATAGCGAAGTAGACGCGAACATCCGGGAGCGTCCCGCGAAAAGCTGATAAAAATTGGCCGGCGCGGGTTGCGAGGACGTCCCTTTCGAGCACGTAAAGCGGCGAGCCGTGCTCGCGGCAGGTGTCGAGGAAGAAATCGCGCCTGGCCAGAAATTCCGCAACGCAGTCGCTGAGTTCCTCGGCGCTCAAGGCGGGGGTGCGCCCGTCCGTGGGTTCGGCGCCAGAGGGTGTGTTGCGCGCCGTCGTCGTCATGCGGCACTCACTTCCAAATCGAGCAGATTGACGATCTCCGAGCACTCGGCACCGATGCGATCAGTCGATGATGGGGCGAAGATCACGTGTCCGAGAATGCGCGAAGCGTAGTCATCAGGCGGCAGGCTGATGCGCTCGCCTGGGCTGCGCTTGATCCTGACGTCGATCACGCGCCGGTCCCGCCGGAGTGCGCCGGCATCGAGCCGAGTGACCGTCCCTGCCCTGTGCGCGAGCAGGCGCAGACCGACCAGCCTGCGCCAATCGCACGGAGGAGGCGCAGAGCTCTCTCGACCTGCGGCGAAGTCGACGGTGAAGTGCAGGATGTCAAAGCCGGAGCTGCAAAGAAGTAGCGGCGGAAGACAGTCCCCGCCGGGCCGGGGTGTGAGTTCGAGCATGACGGCGATGCCACCCCGGACGATGAAGTCCAGCATACAGATTGAGCGCCTTAATCCGAGGGTCCGCGCCGCGGAATGCAGTTGCCGGCGGAAGCTCTCAAGGTCGAGTCCGGGCGGTAGTTCTGCCGGGACAATGTACGCAAGCGCCGTTCCAAACGGACCTTCTTCGCGCAAGCTGATCTTCTTCGCGATGCGCAGAATTTTGATGCAGTCGTCGTCGATGACAAAATCGCAGCTGTACTCGTCGCCCTCCACATGCTCTTCCGCGACACATGCGTGCCGCGCGTTAGCGCCAAGGCCGTCCCTGGAATAGAGCGGCTTCTCAGGGTCGCGGCGCAGTTTCTCGAGGGCTTCCGCGATGGTGGCGAACGCGCTCGTACAGGCCGCTTCGTCGTCGCACCGGAAGATATATTCACTGCCGCTGCCGAAGGTCGGCTTCATCACCACCGGTCCGTTCGCCGCGCGTAGAAACGAGATGGTTTCCTGCGCGTCGCCGACCAACGCGGCGCGCGGGCAGGGCAGACCCGCATTCCTCCACTTGCGTTTGCTGTCGTATTTGCTTCGGCAGGCGTGAACGGCATCCTCCGCCAGGTAGTCGATTTTCAGTATCCGCGCGGCGCGTGCGGCGGGCAGTAGCGATTCGCAATCGAAGCAGGTGATGCCTTCGATCATGATGTCATGTTCGACAAGATGGCGGCGAAGCCGAGTCAGCATGTCCGCCTCAGCCGCGAAATTGCACAGCACTTCACTCGACGGGGGTGGTGGGGCCTCCTGCGCGGCATCGCGTTCGCGACAATCCGTCAGAAACACGCAGCGGTCGGGCATGCTCCGCTGCAGGAGATCAACGTAGTCCGACGTCGTCCCGACGACAAGTACGTTACGAGTCGTCACGTCCAGAGAGTTCCCCGCCGGCGGTCGCTCGGTCGCCGTTCGCGCCTGGCATATTCGAGAGCAGGTAGAGCGGACGCGGGGTCAGGTGAAAAAGCTTCTTCCATGAGAAGTCTCCGCACAGGAAATCCACGCTGTCGAGCCTTCGCTCGCACGCGAAACGCATATGGTGCAGGTTGATCAGTTTGGCCACGCCTGGATAGTCCGGATGCGTGCCTCCGGCGAGCAAGGTATAGGTCCCATTATAGATGGCGCCGAGATCGACCGCGGCTGGGATTCCGCCGAGAATCACGGTGGTGATGCGCATCAATCCTCGATCGCGCAGCAGTTCCATGAGAGACCGGAAGCTGCCAAGGAAGCGAGGATCACGGAAGTACGATTCGCTTCCAAACCGCCCTACGTTGAGTTCGACCATGATGTCGAAATCGGCGGTATCGTCGTATCGGTAGTCGACGCCGATCGCCTCGAGCCGTTCGATGTCCTTCCGCAGCTTGCGGCGGGCCTTTCCGGAGAACGCCTGGAAGTAGGACTCCATGTCATAGTTGTGGCGCGGCGGCTCAAAGAGATAACCGATCTCGTCTACAACGGGCTCGACGTCCGCGAGCGAGGGGGGGGCGCTGAGGTATCGAATATGATGCTTGCCTGCGATGCCTTCGATCAGCGACCGCGGAACGCCGTCGCGGGAGAAGATCCTGTTCTGCTCCAGCCACGTCTTGCCGCGCCATGTTTCGCCGGGAAAGAATCCCAAGGCGTCCGTCTCACCGATTCGGCTCAGCGGGAGAAGGGCCGCGATCCCGTCCGGATCTTCCTCGACGAGGAAGCAAGCCGTGTTTCCAAAGTGTCTTTGGAAGCAATCGCGGACCTCCCATAGGTCCGTGATCACATCCGAGGGCATCACGCTCTGCCACAGCTCGCGGCACACGTCGATATCGTTTTCGACCCGTGTCACGGCGGCGCGGGACGGGTCAGAGGCGTAGGTTGGCATGAGTCAGGCAGTGTGAGCCCTTGAAGAACGCCATCGCGAAGGCTTCGACGACGGACGGGTCATAGGGTTTGCAGCTAAAGATGTCCAAGTAAGCCGTATTGGTCATGTCGGCAAAGTGACCCGAGATGAGAGACGTCTCAATGAGTTGGACCATCGAGAATCCTGCAACGCGTTCGTCTTCACCGAAATTCACGACGACGGTGTCCTGAAACCTTTTCATTTCAATCAGATCGCAGAGCTGCACGACAAATTTTCGAATCTGGTCGGCGTCGCGAATGATGGCTGGGTTGCAGTCGTAGACGTCGACGCTTGTCGCGATTCCCCATGCGGATTTCTCGATGGCCTCCGCCATGATGGGGGAGGCTATCTGGCCTGGGGTCATACGGGGCATTTTGCGTTTGCGATTCCCGACGCGATTCGGCGCGGATTCCACACGCGGACTATTATCTAGCTTCATTCTTGTCTGTCTCCTTCTGGTTGAGTAGAGCCGCTTCATTCACGAATCTGACTAGACCGGCCACGATGGCCCCCTTAAGTGAGTTAAAGACCACATCGACATCTTCGTCATTCGACGCGATCACGGCAAAGGCGTAGTAGCCGGAGACGAATCCGGCAATCGCACATGCAATTCGGCTGAGGACGTTCGCCGGCAGTTTTGTGCGCATCACGCGCAGTATCATCCGTTCCATGCATGCAAGATAATCAGCGTATGGCTTCTCAATGCCATCGACCCCATGCTGAAGGGTCAGATCGGTGCGGCCTTGGAAAAATAGAGCGAAGTCTTCCCATCGGTTCGAGAAGAAGTGGATGTGAGTCTCGATGATGGAATCGATCAGGCTGCTCAGGTCGCTGCGCTCGCGGCCGTTCGCCTTCAGGTTCTTGATCAGTTCGCGGATCATCGTTTCGACGAGTTCCTGAACCAACTGATCCTTCGTTTCATAATAATTGTAAAACGTGCCCTTCCCGACGTCCGCCCTTTCGGTGATGTCGTCGATGCGGGCCTGGTTGAATCCCTTCTCTGAAAACACGATTCTTGCCGCTGACAGGATCTTGCGGCGAGTGGCCCTCACACGCCGTTCCGTGCGCGTCGCGCTATCGTCTGCACGCATCTCTGGCTCAGGAGGGGCTGAAGTTGACGTAACAATCATTTGTGAACTCTACGTCGGAGCTGACCAGATAGTCAATAAGTATTTTTTGGATATTTATGGCAATGTTTATTGGCATTCCAGGCACATACGTTCTCGTGGAGGCAGATCTGTCGCAGAGCAACTGCATGTCGCCGCACTCGCGTGGGATCTCGATCGGGGTTCGCGACAAGGTTCGAGGCGATCGGGGTCAGCCCTTAGGATAAG
>JAQBYD010000113.1 GCA_027623315.1 Verrucomicrobiota bacterium
CCGTCTCGCCCGTCTTGGAGGTCTTGACCGTGATGAACCCGTTCTTCTGGTCCACGTCATCCCACTTGAGCATGCAGCAGTCGCCCCGGCGCATCGCCGTACAGACACCCGTGATGATCACTGGCCGGATGAAATCATCCTTCCGCGCCTCGTCCAGGATCAGCTTCAACTCGGCAGGGGAGAACGGCTTCCGAAACATCGTCTCCGTATCGCGAGTCGGGATCCCCACAAACGGGTTAATCGCCCCGTTCGGCAGGAGGTACTTGCAGGCTGCGCGGAGCAGCTTCAGCGTATCGTTCCACGTTTTATTGGCCACGCCGCGCTCGTCCTCGGCTTCAAGAAACGCCAGGGCCATCTCGCGGGACACGGCGGGCAGCTCGGTCGCACGCGGATAATTCTCCCGCATGAATACGACAAACCGATCCAGGACGGCGCGGCACTGTTTCGCGTAGCGCGCATTCGGCTTCCTTCGGCGGGGCACATGCTCCCATTCATCGGCCAGCCCCTCCAGCGGCACTGTCTTCATTCGTGCGCCCGTCTTGAGCTCATAGATGCGCTCGACCAGGTGTGCCGCGTCATGCGGCCGACGAGCCGTCTCGATGGTAGCCTTCAGCGCGCTCTGCGCCTCCGCGCGCGACAACTCAAAGGCATCGTCCCCGCTGTCCTTGATCGACATCGACTCCGGCGGCGTCCCCTTCATCTTGCACAGCGTCACCACATGACGCTTGCCCCGCACCTCATACCGCCCGTACCACTTCGGGATCAGCTTCCCGTCTCGCCCCTTCCGCAATTCCAATGGCATCGCACCGTCCTCCTTCCCAGATTCACACGCTCACGAACCAAGGAGAACAATACTGAAAAACAACGGACGCCCGCAACCCAAAAAACCCAAACTTCCACCAAAACAAACCCCATAAATTTCAAGAAACCCTAAGAAATAAGCGAATAGTACGCTAGCCGTGCAGGCTCATAACCTGAAGGTCATAGGTTCGAATCCTATCCCCGCTACCAATTCAAGGCCCGGAGGCATACGCTTCCGGGCCTTTTTCTTGCGAGACATGCCGTTCATAGTTTCCGCATCTACATCATGACCCCCACGAGCAGCCAGAGCTACTCGGTCTATATCCTCTGGTCGACTCTCGGTCGTTGCTTCTATATCGGCGTGAGTGAGGATGTCGCTCACCGTGTGATTCAGCACAACGCCGGTGTGTCCAAATGGACCAAGCGATACGCCGGCACATGGCAACTCGTCTGGCAGCGGGAGTTCCCCAGTCTCGGCCAGGCCCGCAAATTCGAGAACCGACTCAAGAAACAGAAAGGCGGCGACGGCTTCTGGCGCCTCACGGAGCTCAACCGTCTACAATACGAATCGCAGTCAGGCTCATAATCCCGCGACTGCGGGATCATAGGCTCGCGCAGCAGTCCCGCGACCGCGGGATTCGAATCCTGTCCCCGCTACCAATTGAAGGGCCTGAAAGCAATTTCAGGCCCTTTTTTATTGGGGGTTTCGATGACCTCCGCGATTTCACGACACTCCCCGCTTTTTCGCAATGTCGTGAAATCGATCGAAATCAGCCCTGACAGAACCAAAGAATCCACCAAAGGTTTTTGCCTCCCCCTCTTGATGACACTCTGGGACCGTCGTTTGTGCCCGTCCCTCGGAGCAGCGCACCGGGTTACAGTTCAACCGCGGCGGCCACGGCCCGCTTTCCCCCACGATCCATCGGTCAGTCATGTGCGGATTTGGAGCATGGCCGTGCCCTACTGAGAACCTGTCCTGACGGGAACGGTCAGGTCTACTCACAGGAAGGAGCATACCAAGGGATGTGGATCACGCGCCGCCACATTGACCATGGTCTTCAAGCTCGCCCAGCAAGCCGAGGGCCACTGGCGCAAACTCAATGCCTCCGAGCTCATCGTCAAGATCATCGAAGGTGTTCAGTTCGTCGACGGAGAGATGCACCAGGCCGCGTAGAAATCGATCAGACGGATACCTGCTCCGCGAACCTCAAACACAACTTTTGACAATATCCCCCGTCTATGCAGTTTTTTCTATACTGACCGCTTCTTCACACACAGTAGGAAAGAACCGCTCCTACAAGACAAGTCGCTTTTTATACGCCTATTGCCAGAAAGAGCACAATCTATTATAGGGGGTATCTCCTTGACTGCGGTACCCCCAACATGTTGTGCGCGTCGGCGTGGAGGACTATCCGAAAACGCTGTTGGAGAAGGAGGATGATAATTAGAAAGCAGAAAACGGAGGGAGCAAACGCTACCTACCGAGCATATGGTAGTATTTCTTATCAGTTCCAGCAGGGAGAATTATGAAGATGCAAGAGCAAGCCTTAACCGAGGGGCAGGTCAGCTTTTTCCATACGTTCGGCTACCACGTCTTCCGCAACCTGTTTTCGCCGGACGAGCTTGCGGAGATTCGACGGGAATTTGACGAGTCCATGGCCGACCAGTACAGCCACCGCCCCTATGACGGCAGCGAGCGGCACTGGACGGTGATGATGGATGAGGATACACCCTTATTCGCCAGCCTGATGGAGGATCCGCGTTTCCTGGAACCCGCACGGCAGCTCTTCGGGCCGGAGGTGCTGGGCATCATTGTTGACGCGAACCGGTACACCGGCAACACCGGCTGGCATCCGGACACCGTCAGCCCCCTGCAGTACGGCGTGAAGTTCGCGTTCTACCTGCAGCCGGTCGGCGCGGATACCGGCGCCCTGCGTGTGATTCCGGGCACCCATCGGCTATTCCCGTTCACGGAAGAGTTCAGCGAGGGCGTGCGTTCCGCCGGGTTACGCGAGGTGCCCTGCCAGGTGTTGGAGAGCCAGCCGGGCGACGTGGTCGCCTTCGATCTGCGTCTTTGGCACGCCTCCCATGGCGGCAGCGCGGACCGCCGGATGTGCACGGTCGTGTACTACAACAATCCCAAGACACCGGAGGAGGTCGAGTTCCTGCGCCGGCAAGGCGGGGACAACGTGAAAATCGGACTCGACGCCTTCCGCCCCCGACGCGACTACCTTTATTCCGCCCGCTGGATATCGAATCCCAACCGCAATCCCGACCGGCAACAATGGATCGATCGCCTGCACGAGATCGGCTACTTCGATGCCCAGCGCGTGATCGAGGCGCCACCGGCGGCGTGACGTCTCACGGTCTCCCGGGATCAGACCTTTATTTTAACATTTTACGAGCCGTCGAGGAGGAGCTCCTCGCGCCTGAGCTGGCCCGCAAGCACCCCGCGCCTCGCGGATTGCCGCACTCTGGACGCCGTGCACATGGCCTCAGCGTTGTGGTTTCAGCCGCACATGGACGAGCCTCTCCGCATCTGCACGCTGGACCTCCGCATGCGGGCGTTGGCGCGCCGACTGGACTTCGCGCTGCGGCCGGAGTTGCTGCCCGGCGAAGCGCTCTGACGGCGATTGCCGATCAGCGGTTCAAGCGGACCGTGGTTCCTCTTCTCCCCCGGCCGCCTGCGAGCGTGGGACTCCGCGCATGGGCTCATCCACTCTCGACTAAACGGCATCAATATGAGATACGGTCTTGACTAAACCGCATAGAGATGCATAATAGTCGGCATGGATCGGTACCTCTACAGGCATATACACGGTGATCTTAAGCGGAAGATGGTTTTGCTGAGTGGTCCCCGGCAGGTTGGAAAGACGTTTCTGGCCACGTCGCTCATGGGTGCGTTTCTGAAACCGCAGTACCTGAACTTCGATGACATTGAGGATGCGCGGATCATCCGGAAGAGAAACTGGGCGCACAACGCAGACCTCCTGATCTTGGACGAGATCCACAAGATGCGCGCATGGAAGGGCTTTTTGAAGGGCACATTCGACACGCGTCCGCAGGGCCAGGCCATGTTGGTCACGGGCAGCGCCCGCCTGGACACTTTCCGCCAATCCGGGGAATCGCTCGCCGGTCGGTATTTCTCCTACCACCTGCATCCCTTATCCGTGCGGGAGCTCGCGGGAAAGATGGCATCGGTCGAGGCGCTGACGCTGCTTAACCGCCTGGGCGGATTTCCGGAGCCGTTCCTGTCGGGTTCGGAAACGGAGGCGGCGCGTTGGCGTAAGCAATACTACACGGATCTTGTGCGCGAGGACATTCTTGAATTCAGCCGTATTCACGAAGTCCGTTCCATGCGTCTGCTCGTGGAACTGCTGCGCAGGCGGGTCGGCTCCCCGCTTTCCTACGCATCGATCGCGGGCGATCTGAAGGTGGCTCCCAACACTGTGCGGAACTACCTGGAGATCCTGCAGAGCCTGCACATCGTCTTCGCGGTGCGGCCTTTTCATGCCAACGTGGCACGCGCCATTCAAAAGGAGCCGAAGATCTACTTCTACGATTCCGGGTATGTGGACGGGGACGATGGGGTGCGCCTCGAGAACACCGTAGCGGTCTGCCTCAGGAAGCATGTCGACTTCCTGCAGGATACGGCTGGAGAAGCGATCCGGTTATGCTATGTACGGACGAAAGAGCGGCACGAGGTAGATTTCGCACTGGCTGGCCCCACGGCCTTGAAAAGCCTGATTGAGGTCAAACTGTCCGACGACACGCCGGCGGCCGGGCTGAGGTTTCTGCAGCGCAAGCTTCAGGCACCGGAGGCCGTCCAATTGGTTCAGAACCTGCGCCAGCCCCAGACGGTGAATGGCATCCAGATAGTCGCCGCCGCGGATTGGCTGGCAGAGCTGGCTGCGTAGGGATGGCCACGCAGGAATCGGTATACGAAAGATGCACCGAAGCGGAATCTACGAAGCGCGCATCGGTCTAGGAGTCTGTCGGACTTAGCCGCCCTCCGATTATCGACGCTCAAGGTGTCCGCCAGCCTCCTAGCTACGATTTTCCCTCAGGAAGGGAAAACCGTGGGAAAAGAGCTTTCAGCGGATGGAGTGGAGCGATAAACGGCGTTGCATGAGCGCACGATATGTAAAGGAAACAGACCG
>JAQBYD010000114.1 GCA_027623315.1 Verrucomicrobiota bacterium
AAAGGTGGGTGAAAGCCCAGAATCGTAGTTGAGACGAAGAATTCTTGGTAGCTGAGAAAATGAAAAAAAAGGGTAAGAATGCAGGGCGGACGAGTATTTTGACCCTACGAGATGTCGTGCAAGCATCAGGCTCGCATTGTCGCCAAAAGGCCGGCAATGTGCAGGTGAGAGATTCAAGGCGTCCGACTGGGCGTCGATCCTTGATGTCAATCCAGCCGTGCTGCGGGTCGACCCGCGCAGGATGTTTCTTACCCGCGATGTGATAGTGGATCTCTGGGACGACAATCAGGCGATGCTTGTGGATCTGATGGTGAACGCCTTCAGAATCTGTCGTCCCTTTTTGGGCGGAATGGATTTACCGAGGCTGACTGGCGCATGACCACAACGTCTTCATTGCTGGCATACGAAGTGCGGCCATCAGCAGATCTCCATCTCCGTCCGCTGTGGTAATAGGGATGACAAGGCACGCCACTGCATGCAGACCATGACGACGACGGTAGAATCGAATGGGCCTGACGCGATCATCAGGTTCGCAGCTTTCATCGAACAGGCCAAGAGACTGTCGGGGCCAGCTGAGAAGCTCGAATACCGAGAGGATTCGGCCGCGGAAACCTCCATCGCAGCATTTTCCGAATTCTTGACACGGGCAAGGCCTCTGGTGATCGAGGAGGTCCGCAATACGTTACGGGAACACCGCGGGGCGCTGAATAGCATCAGTCGGTGGCTGCTTCCGCCCCCGTGCGACATACTGGGTGCCGCAGGGCTAAACAGGGATGAGGTGCGGTACACGAGGCTGATTGCATGGCTCCTCTGGCCTCAGGGGAATCCAGACCTTGCCCTACGGATACAGAGGGCATGGTTAACCAAACTCGGGTGCGTTACCGTAGCGGAGAATCTGACCGACGCCGCGGAGCCCAAAACGGAGGTCGCGACTGATGACGGGCGTGCGGATCTGGTTATGCACTTCGCACACCCCGAGTTTGTCGTGATCGTGGAGGCAAAGATCGATACCGAGGAACACGCAACCCCGAATACGGCATGGCAAACGGCGGGCTACCCGGCCGCCGTTCGTCGCAAACTCCGCCTACCGGAGGATCATCCGGGTATCATGGTGTTTCTGACGCCCGATGGCCGTGAGCCGCACGGGTCAGATGTCGTCGTAACGACATTTGAGCAGGTCATTTCTACCGTCTCCGAAGCGGTGTGTCCGCACGATCTGAATCCCGAAATGCGCTGGGCGTACTCGGCCGTGATCACGCATCTGCTTACCCACGCGACGCCCGGCGGTGCCGACAAGGTCGAGGCGATCCGCCGCTATGCACGCTGTGCGCAAGACGAAATGACAGAAGAGCTGCTGGTACGGGACCTGCCATTGCTCGGGCCGTTGAGCCGAATGCTGCGCAATACAGGAGGCATATGAGTGCGATACCATTTCAGTTCAGTCCTGCGGCGCGGCTGTATGCGGAGAACGCCGCACTGGTCGAAGAAATGCGCAATTCGAATACCGAGGAAGGTGCGCACCTCTTTGCCGAGAACAAAGCGCTGATCGACGAAATGCGCGACGAAGCGTACGAGAACATCGAGGCATTCGGCGAGCTGCTGCTCAAGGAATTGTCTCTATTGCCCTGGGAGAATGAAGAGCTACGTCTCTGTGAGCAGGCTACTTACACGGTCAAAGCATGGCGCGGACACAGGATAAACTATCGATGGCTGCGGCCGGTTCAGGAGCAGTTCAGCGGCCCCGAAAGGAAGCAGGAGCACGGCTGTGTCGCTCTATCCTTCCCCGTCACTAGAATAGTGAGGGAAGTCGATGATTCTGCGCATCTGCAAGACTATTTTCGCGTCATCACGCACGGAGATCTTGGCGTGGGCGTCGTGTGCGATGCCGATGACGAGCATAGGCGACATCAGATTACCGCGCTTGTACAGGACAAGAGATTTGGGGCGTTCGTGGACATATCGTCTTCCGGCGATTGGGGCAACATCCGGATACCGATCAACAGCGGTGACCCTCTGCGGTCAGCTGTGGAAACTACCAGAGCGCTCTTGCGCGCCGTGTACCAAATCGAGAATCCAGGTAGCGTGATTCGGTAAGAAACGCATGGCGACGAGTGCAGGCTATTGGCTCGACCCGCGTCGCAAGGGAAAATGTGGCCGACGATGAAGAGGATAGCCGCCAACTCCGATCTACTGACCAGGAAGCATGGTGTACTCTTGGCCGAGGGGGGATCGGTCTACAGGGCCGTAGGCGAGAACGGCAAGCCGTGCCTGATCGTCGACGAATCGGCCATGGCCTCGCTGCTTTCCGAGGAGGATTTGGCGGGGCTGCATTTGCAGAGCGTGTACGAATTCGAAGACGATGCGGAGCTGATCCGGTACGCGGAAAGCCGCGGATGGCGATGATCGTCGCCGGAATCAGCGCGGACGGCGACCAGCCATGCTCGACAAGGCTTGCAGAATGTCCAGCATACCCAGAGTATCGAGCCCACAGTATGCCTCCAGGTCGCTCCGGACGCGTCGGCGCTCCTCCGGATCTACATCGGTGAACATCACTCGCAGAAACTCCCGGCTGGCCATGCCGCCGTCAGATATCTCCATGTCGCTGTAGGACTTCCCCGTCAGTGCTGGAAGAACGACTTTCATCGAGGCGCTGCCGAGTTGCGAGGGGTCGTAGACCCAGAACTTCCTGAAGGGCACCAGAAGGTCCACGACGCGGCTGTTGATCTTCTTGAGCCAGGGCTTCATGGACTTCACGGACTCGACCGCCGTCTTCATGATGCCTTTCTCGAACACGGCGTTGTAGCTCACGATCGAACCACGGGGTCCAATCAGGCGCTTCAGTTCGGCCAGCATGAGTTGGCGGGGATCGCCGTCGCCGTCCCAGAGCCAGGCGTGGTGCTTTGGCTTTGCTTTCATGTCGGCGGCCACGTGCAGGCTGAACTGGAAGGGCAACTGCTGGTAGGGCTTGGAGTTCTCCAGCATCGGGATGGCGGCCTGGAAGGTCTCGAAGTCCAGCAAGTACAGCGGAAACTTCAGGCCGCCCAGAAACTCCGCTATGTTGACGGGTTCGACATGGCGCGTCTCCGTGCGCTCCGCTTCAACCTGAATGGCCTGGTTGCTGCCCAGGGAAAACGCCGACGGGATCTCACTGTTGGCGATAACGCCGGTCTTATAGAGGTCCCATGCCTTGCCGCCGATGCGAGGCAACGTGAATACATTGCGCTCATGCTTCTGAACATGAGCCCAACACAGGGATGTCATGGGGCAGTCGTAGGGATCACTGCAATGCGGCCCGATGTCGACGGCAGGGCAGGCTTTCTTGGCAATGGTGCGCTGCATAGCCGTAATCTCGGACGCCACCTCCTGCATCCTTTCGTCAACGATGCCCGTCACGTCCTCGGCGATCAGGAGCTTGCTGGCATCAATGTCACCTTTGCGGACGTAGTCGCGGTTGATGTGCATCAGGTAGCAACGCCTGATCTTGAGGCCCGCGCCTTCGTAGCAGTATCGCTGGACAGCCAGGTCGGCGACGTTGACGTCTTTCACGCTGGTGCTGCTCTTGACCTCGATGATGTCCCACTTGCCACCGGCAACGGGGTTCAGGACATCGGCCCTGGCATAAACACCGCCGTAGTTCAGGCTGCCCTCGAAGATGGGTTTGCGGGCCTGGAGCAGTGCCTGGGTGTCCTTGATGGTTTGGTCGATGCCGCGGTCCATCGTGACCTCGACGCCGCCCGGATAGAGGCTCTGCGCCAGTTCCCCGACGACGTGCCCCTGATCGAAGATGGCCTGCGTCGATGCGTCCGGAGCCGGGAGCAATTGCCTGGCATTGTAGTGCGTCCACAAGAGCTTCGCGCACTGCAATCCGGCAAGATACTTCGATTTCGATATGAACGCTTTCGCCATCTGTCGTCGACTCTGGGCGCAATCAAGACACGCGGCCAGCTTTAGCACTCCTGTCCGCTTCTTCATGCATTGCCGGTGCCGTTATCCTTGGGCGGTCGCGGTCTGCTGCGCCGCTGACGCGCCGACCGGGTGCCGCTGACGTTTGATTGAGACATAGCTGTGCCTTCGGCGACCATGAACTTGCGGGAACTCACGATGTCTTGCTCTTCCTTCAGCTCGCGGGCGCGCCGGTCCAGTTCGGACGCCTCGTTTGTGAGCAGCTCAGGCGCCGATGCGTTGGGCGCCATTCGTCGAAGCTCATCCCTTCGATCCTCCAGAACCTTCGTGGCACCGGCGATGTCGCCCTGGTCCAACTGATCCACCGCCTGCTTGCGTGCCTGTGCGGCCGCTTGGATCCCGATGTGCAACAGGACGTCGGGATCACCGGCGTCATCCGGCGATGCCTTGTCCGTGACGCCAACGATCAGGTCCTGCTTCAGGCTCTTGATCTGGACACTGTCGTCCTCGATCGCGGCGTAGTTCATCCGCAGGGACGCTAACAGAACGTCGCTGAGATCGGTGAGCGCTGGGAGTTGCGCTGCCAGGAGCACGTGCTTCACCTGCCCGGCCCCGAAATCCCCGAGGATGATCCGACATTTCTCGCTATCGAGTTTCCATGAATAGCCGGTGAGTTGGGCGACACCGGTTACGCCGTCAGCGAAGTTCATTTCAATCTCGACGTTCTGGGCCACGACGGCCAGGAGTCCGCCGAGTTCCTCCCGGAACACCTCCGGTGCATGCTCAGGGGACTCGATATAGTGAAATCGCCCACCGGCGGCCGTCGCGATGCTCTTGAGAAGATCCTCTGCGAAACTAGCGCCCAGCCCCAGGCAGGTCGTGCCCGCGAGCCAGTAGCCAGCGCAACGCTGGCTACTGGCGGGTGGGGACGTTGTCTTCGTGATGCCTGTTGAGGGGGTAGATTGACGTGATGAGGGCGGAAAGGCAAGCTGAACCACCGTGTGGGGGCACAGCTCCGCCGTGC
>JAQBYD010000049.1 GCA_027623315.1 Verrucomicrobiota bacterium
CATTCACACCGTATTCCTCATCGCACACACAATCCCAATGCGGCACTATAACGGCACTTCCTCAGATCAGAGCGCGGTGTGTAACAGATATCCCGGCCGTTGAAGTCAATGCTGATGCGCGCGGGCTTGCCCGCGAATTAATGGAATCCGGCCCAATGCCGAACGAGTATCCTGAAGATTCGCTGCATATTGCGATTTGCGCGGTCAACGGAATCGACTATCTTGTCACATGGAACTGCGCACATCTGGCCAACGCGATCATGCGCAGGCAAGTCGATCGTTTCCTCGAGATGGCAGGCTATCAGGCGCCCGTGATCTGCACACCCGAGGAACTGATGGAGGAGTGACCATGTTCAAAGACCCGATCGTTGAGGAAGTGCGAGAAGCCCGAATGCGTCATTCGGCGAAGTTTAACCACGACTTGGATGCGATCGTTGATGATCTGATGAAGAAACAGGATCAGCTCGACCGCCCGGTTGTGTCTTTGCCGCCCAAGAGGATTGCCCGCAAAGCGTCGTGAGCGACGTCCGCACGGGGAAATCACTATTCGCCCTGCGCTGGTCACGCCAATGGAACTGTATGAGGAGCACCAATCATGACCGACTCGACATTGCAGCGCGTGTGGGATTCCAGAGAGGCGATTTCCCGACGCTGCGATTACGACGCTCGCAAGCTTGTGCGTTTCTGCCAGTCCCGGCAGAAAGCTGCTGGGCGGAAGAAAGTGCCCACGCAACGCGTGACGGGCGGGGACGAACCGAAAGCACCGACGCATAGCCGTATCACGTGCTCTTTGAAAACCGCGTATAGGCGATTTTGCACTGTCGCCGAAGACCCCTTCGGTAACGAAGGAAGCGATTGTGGGATGTGGACTCGGGTATGAACGGGGGATTACCGGATCACCGAAATGCGGTTTCGTCCGGTCTTCTTGGCGCGATAGAGAGCGCGATCGGCGGTGGCGATGACTTCTTCCGGGTTGGGGCGGTCGGATGAACTTTGTGCGGCACCGATGCTTACGGTGAGGGGAACCCGCTTCGTGCGGCGCTCGGACTTCTCTTTTGAATCGTCCGTCGGATTCCGGCGCGGACGATGTGCGCTACGCACGGTGAAGTTCGACTCTTCGACCAGCGCACGAACCTGCTCGAGAGCATCCTTGAATGTTTGAAGATCCATGGAGGTCGTGACGATGGTGAATTCTTCGCCGCCATAGCGATAGACCGGACCGAGCCCGATTCCGCGCAAACGCGAGGCCACAAAACGCAGAACCTGGTCTCCACAGTCGTGACCGAATTGATCATTTACGCTTTTGAAGTGATCGATGTCGATCATCGCAATGCAGTAATCTCCCGAGAGCCCGGCGAGGCGGTGTGCATGAGCGAGCGGCGAGAGGGAAGTTCGGTGAGTTCGTCCAGATGCGCCGATCTCCAGGTGTATTCGGTCGCCGCGTAGATGAAAGCAACCGCGACCGTAGCAGCGAAGAAGGGAAGTGCGGCGGGTAGGCGTGGGATTCCCTCGTAGATGGGCGACGCCGAGGTGACCAGACCCCACATTGCCAGCAGCGGAAAGAGCCGGGCAAAGCTCGAAAGTCTATTACCCGAATAGAGAATCAGGATCTGTGGAACGGCGAGCAGCCAGATGACTGCCAGGTGGATCGGTAGCCCGAATGCACTTCCGGTGAACCATGCGCTTCCGGTTGCCGGGGATACCGTGCCGGCGAGGGTAACCAGCACGACGGACTGGATGATCGCGCAGATGGAGCGCACGATCCCGTCGCGCGTAGCCAGAGCGCTCTCGGGAAGCATTCCGTAGAGCACAAGGTTGACCGGCAACACGTAGGCCGCCAGTCCGAGAGAAAGCGTGTGGGTCGCTGGAAAGCGGTCGGCGCTGAAGAGGACGGCGCTAACGAGCACGCCGAGGTGGGTGTACTTCGTCTGGCGAAACAGAAGCCCCAGCAACGCGGCAAAGGCTAAGAGGGCATAAGGGATCACTCGCCAAGAACTTCGCTGAGGTCTTCGTTCTTCTTCTGGCTCACGTCCTCAATCTGCTGCTTGGCCCGTAGTCCCGCGTCCACCGCGGTGCGCCCGGTCACTCCATCAAGCACCTCCTCAGACGTGGTTTTGGACGAGTCCGAGGATTTTGACCCGCACCCGACGACGGCGAGGCAGCAGCAGATGGCAGCCAATAGCTTCATGTGCACGACTCCATACGAATGATGATACGTGCATGTCCGAAAAAGTAAACATCCCGTCGACATTGGAGGGGGTATTTTGTGCTCGATCCGACACATGCGGCCTAGGAGTCTGTCGGACTTAGCCGCCCTCCGATTATCGACGCTCAAGGTGTCCGCCAGCCTCCTAGCTACGATTTTCCCTCAGGAAGGGAAAACCGTGGGAAAAGAGCTTTCAGCGGATGGAGTGGAGCGATAAACGGCGTTGCATGAGCGCACGATATGTAAAGGAAACAGACCGTGGAGCCCGTATTCGGGATTATCAAACACGTCATGGGCTTCAGGCAATTCCTTCTTCGCGGTACCGCGAAGGTCAGCGGTGAGTGGGCGTTGGTGACGCTGGCTTACCACATGAAA
Organism: Verrucomicrobiota bacterium; assembly: GCA_027623315.1. Lineage (GTDB taxonomy): Bacteria > Verrucomicrobiota > Kiritimatiellia > CAJWTS01 > CAJWTS01 > JAQBYD01. The sequence continues at coordinate 2,582 of JAQBYD010000049.1, forward strand.
CGGTTGTGGAACCTGAAGTTGGCGGCCGGTTGATCCCAGAGGGAGTCCTATGCCCGCGTTCGAGAACTTCTCGCGGATCACGACCGAAGACTTCCGGATTATCGTGACGCGGGACGACGTCGTTCGGCCGAAGCCAGACCCGGATGCCGTATTCCGCGTGGCGGAGACGCTTGATGTCGAACTCGCCGAGATCCTGTGTGTGGGCGATTACGTCTACGACGTCGAGCTCGCACGAAACGCGGGATGTCCATCCGTGTTTCTGACCAACGGTGAAGATCGCGCGGATGTAGACCCGGACTTTCGCATTGAGCGAATGTCCGGGTTGCTCGAGATCGTACGCAACGAATGCAAACAGAGATAGACCGCGGTTGCTCCCCTCTTCATTCGTGTCGACCCGCCTGCCCCACGTGCGGCAAGGCTCCGCCGCGTCCGTGCGGGGCGGGCAGGTTCGCGCCGTGCTTCGGCGTAGCCCCGCAGGGGCGAAGAGGCGTGATTCGTGGGCTCAATATCTGGGGAAGTTTCAGGTCAGAGCTCCGTCAAGCGCCCGCAATGCGAGGCATGCGCGTGGGCTCGCGCTGTAGATCGTCAACTTTGATCAGTTGCGTAGTTCTCGGACGGCTGCTTCGAGTTGCTTCGCCACGTCGTTCCATCCGGAGCGCTCGTTGGGCGTGTCTGGAAACCGGAGGGCCTTTCCGATCCGGATTTGGATCGGGCGCGGGCGCGGCACGCGCGATGTGGGGGGCCACGCATCGTGGGCCCCCGAGAGACAGCAGGGGATCGCCGGGACCGCGGTGCCGGCGATGAGCATTCCGATGCCTGAGCGAAAGGTTCCCAGTTCCCCGGTGCGGCTGCGGGTCCCTTCGGGGAACAGGATGTAGCCGCACGGCTCTTCGAGCATGCGCTGCCGAAGCTGGTCGAGTGCATGGCGAACCGTTCGCTTGCGCCACATGGGCAGGGCATTCAGCATGATCGCGGAGAAGAATGCGGTCGTGTGGGACTCGAAGAAGGTGTCACCTGCGGCGATCGGATAGGCTTTGCGGCGCAGGCGCCACGGCAGGGCCGTCGCGATCGTGAGGGCGTCGAGGTGACTCGAGTGGTTCGCGATCACGACGAAGGGCGCATCGACCGGCAGATTCTCGCGACCTTCAATGTGCAGGCGATGGTAAGCGCGCAGATAGAGGCGGACGAAGGTTCCCCAACCGTAGTGCGCGATGGCTCCCGTGACCCCAGTCTCGCGTCTGACGCTGCGCAGGCGCTGGCCAGGCGGGAGTTCCTGGTCCGCTGCGGGTTGATAGCTCCACTCGCTCACAGCCCGCCCGACAGGAGACGTGCGGGCTGGTCGAGGCCCAGTTCCCAGAAATAGCCGACGTAGTGAAACATGGCGGGGGCCACGAGCAGCAGGCTGTCGAAGCGATCGAGCAGTCCGCCATGGCCGGGGATGACCACGGCGAGATCCTTGACGCCAAGATCGCGCTTGATGCTGGAGAGTACGAGATCTCCGAACTGACCCCCGATCGAGACGATCAGGCCCATGGCGATACGGTGCACCGGGTGGTCCAGGGGCGTCCCGGAGAAGATCGGACCCGCCAGCCAGGCGACGAGCGCGGTGGTCAGGACGAGCGAGCCGACGGATCCGCCAATGGTCTTGTTGGGGCTCGTCTGGGGTGCCAGGCGTCGTCGACCGAACGCCTTGCCAGTGATAAACGCGAAGATGTCGTTCAACTCGGTACACAGAATGATCATCAGCACGATCGGTCGATAGGCCTTGTCGTTTGCGAAGTACCCGAGATGGGACAGGCAAACGCCGAACAGTAGGAGTCCAAATACGGCCAGGGCGACGCGTTGGATGTATCCGCTGGGTTGATCGGCACCGACCGCGACCATCGCGAGGATCAGCACCATGAGCGACGGCACGGCCACAAAGAAGTCATACCAGTGATCGAGGGCCGCAAATGTCAGCAAGGCGATTCCCAGCGCCACGGTTGCGCTGAGCGCGTGGTGACGGAAGAGCCCGGTCGCGCGCGCATATTCGCGATAGCAGAAGAGACTCAATACGCCGACCCCGAGAATAGTCCACACCCGCCCCGCCAAGACCGGAACCATCAACAAGGGCGCAATCACCAGCCACGAGAGGTAGCGCGTCCAGAGTTCCTTGCGCAATTTCTCGTTCAGCTTGCCGGCTGCCTGCATCGCAAGGAATACGAGCGGCGTCGCAGCCAGCACGGCGGCCACAGAGATCACGATACCTTTTGTGACGGGGTCGAATGCGGTGAGCACGATCTACTTCTCCATTTCGAGGTGATCGCGACCCTGTTGCATCCACGCGCAGATGATTTGGAGTGCGGCGGTCTGGCGTCGCTCTGCGGTCGATTGCATGAGGCCCACTGTCATGTGTAGGCGCACAGCTCGCGCGAGCACCGGCAGATCAACGCTCTTGCATGGATCATCAAGAGCGCCGCCGGGTCGGCGCACTCCAGGGATCCGCTTCGCGGATCACATCGGATGACTCGGAGGTCCAGTTCACGCTTATTCATGATCTTCTCAACTCCCGGCTAATCCTTCCAAGCCGCCGAACGATTGTCACGAGACAGCCAATGATGATCAGCAGTAGCGCGCAGGCCATCAGCCCCATGCCGCAACCGACCGAACCGCTAGAGGCACATTGCGGGAACACGGCGCTACCGATCGCTGCCACGATCACGACCCACATCCGGTGCGGTTTCGCCATCGGTCCTTCGAAGGTTTGTCCTGCGCCGGCCGCCACACCCATCGCGCGGACATAAGCAACGCCCACCGCAAGCACCGCGGCCCAGAGCCCGAGTGTCACGGATCCGCCTGCGCCGTACCCGGCGCCGACCAGGATTGCCACGTCCGAAAACCGATCGGGTACCTCGTTGTAGAGCTCACCGACCGGGGAGGCCACGTCCCGCTCGATCGCGACCATCCCGTCGAACATGTTTGCAAGTAGCCGCATGACGATCAGTGCCGCGCCGATGACCCACCAGAGGGACGGATGCGCGGTGTGCGGGCAGGAGGTTCCGGCAAACGAGATGCCCGCGCAGACGGCAAAGACCGAGCTGCTCACCGAGATGGCATTCGGTGAGACTCCGGCTTTCGCCAGGCGCGATGCGACGCGCTTCATCGTGCTCCATTCGCGCTGCGGGATAGGGCGCCGGTCCGGGGAGGATGCGGATGGATCCATCTTTACTTGCCCATCAGGTACATGCCGCCGATGAGAAGCCCCATGCCAACGAGATTGAGCGGTTTAATCGGGGTTCCATAGGCGGCGAGAGCGATCAACGCCGCCCAGATAAAAGTCGACGCGTAGATTGGGTACAGGACGGTGAGGGAACCTCCGCGCTTGAACGCGGCGACGAACAGAATCATCACGGCCACGTAGCAGATGACACCGCTGAATATGCGGATGTTGAGGATATAGGAGAGCCATCCCCCGGTTGCCCGTTCGGCTCCGGATTTGTACAGGAACTGACCGGCGGCTCCGAGTAGCGCGGCGATGACGAACATGACCATCGCTGAACGTGACGTCGTCATGCGGTCAGTGTGGCAAGTCCATGCGCGTGGGTCAACCGCGGGTTCGCGACTTGTCGCGAATCTATCCGGATGGGCCCCCGTGTCCCCACGCCGCTCCGGGCGGCGATTAGAGCGACCGCAGCGCTTTCTTGTAGTAGCCCAGCGTGATCCGGATCTCGCTGCGGCGATTGCGCGCCATCCAGAGTCTTTCGAAGCGTCGCATCAGCCCGGTCATCTCCCGCTTCAGTTCCTGGCGCCGCGCGGCGGTGTCGCGTCCACCCGGTCCGAGGTAGCTCAATTTGCGCGCCGCGTGAATCAGCGTGTCGACCGCGAAGATCCAGTAGGACAAGACCCCGAGTGGATCCGCGTCGTTCTTCTTCGCGATGCGCTCGAATTCCTTACGGACGCCCTGCAGGCGCTTGACCGTGTCACGGCCGAGCTTCGAGTCAAAGCGCATGCGCGCCACACGAATCTTGAAGTGCTTCGACACGAGGAAGTCTCTCGGTTCGGCGAGGCGCAGTACGTCGTCATCCATCGTGGCGAAGAAAACGTGACGCCATACGCTCTGGTAGCGGTATCCGCCCAGCTCGCTGATATCTCCGAGCGCGACGATCGCATCGACGAAGGCCTTGTCATCGCAACCAAAGAAGAGCCGGGCGAATCGCCGGTTAAAACTCTTCTGGTCGGCCCTCGTGTTCCACCCCTGCTCGGCACCGAAGAGGAATCCGTGCCAGGAATATTCCATGAAGTTATAGTGGCCGCCGTCACCCCAATCGGTGTTGAGCAAGCCCTGGGCGCCGTTCTTGTAGCCGGCCGCAGCGAAGCTGGCGATGTTGGCGACGGCTTCCGGGACGCGGTTGAAGAGCGTTACCCATCCGGACGTTCCGGAACAGGCGTGGAAAGGGAGTCCCGCCTTCTTGAAGTCTGAGATGCGCGCGGTGGGGTGGTCGTATGCGTACCCCCAGTCGAGCACGGTAACATCCTTTGGGATCTCTTTGATCAGTTCGGGGTACTGGCGAATGATGTCTCCCCAGAACATCGCGTTCTTGCCGTATTTCTTCGATAGCCTCCGCACCTTCTTAATGTGATCGAGGTAGACCACGCCCTTGCCTTTCTTCTCGCAGAGTTCATAGGTCTGGCCCATGCCGAGATCCCATGTCTCGTCGCAGCAGATGTTGAAGCGTTTAGAGCGGAAGAGCGGTAGGAACTCAGCGAAGAGACTGTCGAGAAAATCATAGATCTTTGGGTTGGCGGGGGAGAGCGTCCAGCCCCGCAGGTGGGCGCCGTTGAGCTTATCCGAACCGGGGGCGATGTACTTGCCGATGCCCCAGTCCTCGGACATGTCGTGGTACTCCGGCCACTTGAGCATGGAGGCCATGTGTCCGAAGGTCGCCAGCGAGGGGACGAGTTCGATGCCGAGATCGGTGCAGTAGGCGTCGAGTTCGAGGATGTCCTCGGCCGTCAACGGCGAGGCACCCGTCCCGATCTTGGGATGTCCGCGGAAAGCGAAGGTGTGCTCGATGTAGAGCTGAAGGTGGTTGATTTTGTAGCGCGCAAGCTGATCCGCGAGCTCGAAGAGACGCTCCAGTTTAGGCACGCGCCCGCGACACACATCGTAATACACGCCGCGGTCCTCGAAGTCGGGCCAGTCGTTGATGGTCAGGATGGGCAGGTCTGATCCGCATTGTTCGACGATTTGGCGCAGTGTCTGCACGCCATGCATCACGGCGATTGCGTCCACCCCGCCGATGGTGACCCCGGTCCTGGCGATACGCAGCCGGTACCCCCCGGGCTTAAGTCGACGATCATAGCTGAGTGCGAGCGCGTCGCGCACGCCGCGCGTCGAGATGTTGACACTCGAACGCGGAAGGAACTGTTGCGCCACGCGCGCGGCGTTGTGCAGTGCGTGATCCTCAATCCCCATCGCCACCACGCGTGGCATCTCGAATTGCCCCGCGGCCCTCGTCAGCTTCTTCGGTTCCGGTATCAAGTCCAGTGCCATCGCATGCCTCCCCTGAATGGTGAGAATGTATCCCGCGCGTTATCGCATACATCCGCATCATGTAAAGCAACAAGATCCAGCCGGAGTGTTGACAGCCCCGGTATGAATGTGTTCTTTGGGGAAGACACAAGGCTAGGTGGGGCCATCGTCATTCCAGAGGCTTGGACAGGACGATTACTCGACAGGACGATTATTGTTGAGGGCATTATGCCGATTGAGTGTGGCATCGAGCCTAGGAGGCTCACACGAGACCAGAATCATGATCTAGACTATCAGGTCACCGGGCTGGCGTTCGACTTGCATGGACGCTTGGGGCGATTGCACGATGAGAAGATTTACCAGGTAGAACTCGCCTCAGCCTGTGATCGCATCGGTCTCCCCGTTCGAACAGAAGTGCCTCTTCGGCTTAGCTTCGGGGACTATGAGAAACCGTATTTCATGGACCTCGTTGTTGATGACGCGCTCATGTACGGGCTCAAGACTACTGAGAGCCTGAACCGTCGACATCATGGTCAGGCGCTCAACTACCTTCTGTTGTCTGGACTCATCTTCGGCAAATTGCTCAATTTTCGGCCGCCGTCGGTGAAGTATCACTTTGTCACGACGACACTTTCCGTCGGGGATCGCCACGATATCACAATAGAGGACGATTCGTGGACACCGTTGAACGAAGTAAGTGCTCGGCTTCGTGAACTGATGGGGGCACTTTTACAGGATTGGGGTGGGTTCCTGGATGCCTCGATCTACTTCGATGCCATCTGTCATTTTTTGGGCGGTATCGACGCGGTAGTGAGCCCCGTTTCAGTCCGATCAAGCGGGCGATCGATCGGGCATGAGCGCTTTGCCTTGCTCACCGACGATGTGGCGTTCGAGATCACATGTCTCAAGGATTACGTCGACGGATTCGAGTCACACCTGAGACGGAAAATTGAGCACACGCCATTGAAAGCTGTGGAGTGGATCAATCTGGAGGGGCACATCGTGACATTTAAGACGGTATTTGCCCCGAGCGCACACCAGATCTCATAGCACTCCCCAAAATCGTCCTGTCCAGGACCCTTGTCTCAAGCACGGTTTGTCCCCTCGACACGCTTCCCGAAATCGTCCTGTCGAGTAATCGTCCTGTTGTCCAAGATCTCTGTCTCAAGCGCGGTTTGTCCCCTCGACACGCTTCCCGAAATCGTCCTGTCGAGTAATCGTCCCGTTCAGGGCCCTTGTCTCAAGCGCGGTTTGCGTTCTCCAGCCTTCGTTTGGGGTTGGTGGAGGTGAGTTGGAGGGCTTCGGTCTCGGTGAGGCCGACGTGGTCGACGAGGTTACGGTGCGTTTGGGGCATCGTGATCGCCGATCCAATAAAATGGCTGCCGTCGGGCGCCCGAGCGACCATGTCGTCGCCGATGAGGAGATCCCAGTGCGAGACGGTATAGCGGCCCGGACCGAGGCCGGCCGGTGTGATGGCGTCGGTAACCACGATGGCGCGGTCCAACCCGGTCACCCTGAGGTAGTTTCGCAGCACGAAGAAAGGGATATGCGTGCCGTCCGCAATGAAACAGGTCCAGAGCCGGTCCGCGAAGGACAGTGCGCGTCAGACCGCCGCCTGCATCCAGTAGGCGATGCATCGTGTCCACATCCGCGGGACAGACCGCATCCGCTGGATGCGCCCCCCGGGATCGAAAGGCGGATTCTCTTGACAGAACGCCCTTCGAACGATTGTATCCACATCTTTCCTGCACGCCTCCGCGAATGCAGACCCCGGCGACCCGCGCCTGCGGTTCGCGCGATGTTCTCGAGTTTTTACGGCATGGTCAACAGGGAAGCGGTATGGCACCGAAGACGAAACACAACTATGACGAGAGCAAGGTCAAGACCCTGTCGTCTCTCGAGCACATCCGTAAGCGCACCGGTATGTATATCGGCCGGATCGGCGATGGCGACCACTATGACGACGGCATCTACGTGCTTCTCAAGGAAGTCATCGATAACGCCATCGACGAATTCATCATGGGGTACGGCGATCGCATCGATATCTCCATAGAAGGGGGCGTCGTCCAGGTGCGCGACTTCGGGCGCGGCATTCCGCTGGGCAAGGTGATCGACTGCGTATCCCGGATCAATACCGGCGCTAAGTACAATGACGACGTCTTTCAATTCAGCGTCGGGCTAAACGGCGTCGGGACCAAGGCCGTCAATGCGCTCTCGAGCAACTTTGTGGTGCGCAGCGTGCGCAACGGCAAGTTCGCCGAGGGGAAATTCAAGCAGGGCAAGCTTCTCAAAGAACGCAAGGGCAACGCCAAGGGCGACCCGGACGGCACGCGTGTCGAATTCACTCCGGACGAGGAAATCTTTGGCCAGGTCGACTACCGGTCGGTGCACGTCGAGAAACGGCTGCGCATGGTGACCTACCTGAATTCGGGTCTCGCCGTAGACTTTAACGGCACGCGCTTTCTGTCCGAGGGCGGGTTGCTCGACCTGGTTGGCGAAGACGTGGGCTCCGACGGCGTCTATCCCATTTTACACGAGCGCACCAAGTTGCTCGAGATCGCTTTTACGCACACGCAACGACTCAACGAAACCTACCTGTCATTCGTAAATGGCCAATACACCAGCGACGGCGGAACCCATCTCAGCGCCTTCCGCGAGGGAGTCCTGAAGGCCGTAAACGAGTTCACCAAGAAGCGATACGAGGGGGATGATGTCCGCGAGGGGTTTGTCGCGGCGGTGGCGATTCGGTTGAAGGAGCCCATGTTCGAGTCGCAAACCAAGAACAAGCTCGGGAATGCCGAGATTCGCGGATCCATGGTGAGCGATGTGAAGGACATGGTGCTGGATCTTCTTCACCGCAATCCGCGCGCGGCCGAGACGCTGGCGGCGAAGGTGGATGAAACCCAGAGGTTACGCAAGGAGCTGCAGTCGGTGCGCAAAATGGCACGCGAGCGGGCGAGGGCGGTTTCCATCCGGGTGCCGCAACTGAAGGACTGCAAGGATCACTACAATCAGAAGACCGGACGGGGCGAAGACACCGAGCTCTTCATCACCGAAGGCGTGTCCGCGGCCGGTTCGATTGTGAGCTGCCGTGATCCGGTCCGCCAGGCGGTCTTCACCCTGAAGGGCAAGCCCATGAATGTCTGCGAACTCAAGCGCGACGCGATCTACAAGAACGACGAGCTCTATAACCTGATGCGAAGCCTGCAGGTGGAAGATGACGTGAGCAGGTTGCGGTACAACAAGGTGGTGATGGCGACCGACGCGGACGTCGACGGGATGCACATCCGCAACCTGTTGCTGACCTTCTTTCTGCGTTTCTTTGAGCAGCTCGTGATCGACGGGCACATATACATTCTCGAAACTCCGCTGTTTCGCGTCCGCAACAAGAAGGAGACGCGATACTGCTACAGCGAGGCCGAGCGTGACGAGGCCTCGGCGGCGATTGGGCGCGGTGTGGAGATCACACGCTTCAAGGGCCTCGGCGAGATTTCACCCGGCGAATTCAAGCGTTTCATCGGTGAAAAGATGATGCTGAAGCAGGTCTTCGTCGAGAGTCGCGAGGAAATTCCCCACATCCTTGAGTTCTACATGGGGCGTAATACGCCAGAACGCCGCGCGTACATCATGAATCAACTTGTCGTGGAGGACGCCTAGGGCGTTCGTCTAATGACCGATCAACCGCTGCTGTTCGACGATGAAGAACTCGAGGACGCTGCCGACGGCGGGTCGGGCGGCTCCAACGGGGATCGTCCCCGGGTCGATAGCGGGGAGCCGCTGCGCACCCTGATCGACGGGCAGTTCATGCAGTACGCTGCCTACGTGATTCGTGATCGGGCGATTCCTGATCTCGCCGACGGCCTGAAGCCGGTGCAACGTCGTATTCTCTGGTCACTTCATGAAAAGGACGACGGCAAGTTCACCAAGGTCGCGAATATCGTCGGTCACTGCATGCAGTATCATCCCCATGGGGACGGGCCGATCAACGATGCCCTCGTCACGCTGACCAATAAGATGCACCTGATAGAGGGGCAGGGGAACTTCGGCAATATTCACACTGGCGACCCCGCCGCTGCGTCGCGCTATATCGAGTGCCGACTGACCGAGGCGGCACGCCAGGAGATCTTTAACGATGATCTTACGCGCATGGCCCCGAGCTACGACGGTCGCCGCATGGAACCGGTCGCGTTGCCGACGCGCCTGCCGCTGCTGCTGATGCTGGGCGCTGAAGGGATCGCCGTCGGGCTCTCCACCCGGATCCTGCCGCACAATTTCCGAGAACTCCTCGAGGCGCAGGTCGCCATTTTGCGGAAGGAGCCGTTCCAGGTCTTTCCCGACTTTATCCAGGGCGGACTGATGGATGTGACGGAGTACGAGAAGGGCCATGGCCGGGTGCGCCTGCGCGCACTCGTCGAGAAGAAGGACGAGCAGACGCTCGTGGTGCGCGAGATCCCGTTCGGCAGCACCACGGATTCGCTTGTGGGGTCGATCGAGGCCGCCGGGAAGAAAGGCAAGATCAAGATCCAGTCTATCCAGGACTTCACGGCCGAGAAGATCGAGATCGAGATTCAACTTCATTCCGGCCAGGACGCAGACCGCGCGATCCAGGCGCTCTACGCCTTCACCCAGTGCGAAATGGCGGTCAACAGCCATGTCATCGTGATCGACTCGAATCGTCCGGTCGAGATGAACGTCGACCAGGTGTTGCGGGCCAACACGCGGCGTCTTGTATCGATCCTGAAGCGCGAGCTGGAATGGAACCGGCGGCAGCTCGAGGATGAAGTACATCGCAAGACACTCGTGCAGCTTTTTGTCGAGAACCGGATCTACAAACGCATCGAGGAGTGCGAGAGCTATCCCGAGGTCAAGGATGCCGTGCGGGCCGGATTCAAGCCACTGCGCGACCGAATGCGCCGTGACCTGACCGATAAAGACGTTGAGATGCTGCTCGGCATCCCGATCAAGCGGATCTCGCGGTTTGATATCGAGCGCAACCGTGAGGAGATCGGGAACATGTTGCGCGAGATCGAGGTGATCGATGGCCAGCTCGCGAACCTGACGGGCTACGCCGTGCGATACCTGCAGCGACTGTTGAAGGCGTATGCGGAGCCCTGTGAACGACGCACACGCATCACGCGCTTCGACACCGTTGAGATCCGCGAGATCACGGTGGAGGATGTAACGCTTCAGTATGACCGTGCCAAGGGGTACCTGGGCACCGAGATAGCCGGCGACGACCAGGTCATCAATTGCCTGTCATACGACAAGCTCGTCGTCGTCTGGGACAGCGGTGCCTACAAGGTCATCAATCCCCCGGATCGCCTGTACATTGATTCGAACGTTCTCTATATCGCGGTGGCGGACCGCGATCGCGTCATGACCCTGGTCTACGAGGAGGGATCGTTCACCTACATCAAGCGCTTCACCTTTGGCGGCTCTATCCTGAACCGGCGCTACCACTGTGCGTCCAAGGATTCGCAAGTGCTCTATTTTTCCGATGCGCAGCCTGAGCGTCTCTACGTGAAATACAAGAAGGTCAAGAGACTGAGGATTCTCGAGCAGGAGTACGACCTGTCCGAGATTGCCGTGAAAGGGGTTAAGGCACGGGGCAACCAAATGACGTCAAAGAAGGTTCGACTGGTGACCGACACCCGGCCGCGCGGTTGGCCCAAACAGGCATCCGGTCCCCGCGGGACGCTCCTGAGTTGATACACGCGTCCTGTGCAAGGATGACAGGAATGGTGTCCGTTAGGCCGGCGAGAGAACCTTCATCCACGTCGGTCGCCGCGGCAGAGTGATCCGGCGATGCTCGCTGCGCTCGTCGAGATCGAGCAGGCTGATCGAGTTTTCTGCGCTGTTGGTGACCACTGCGCGGCTGCGGTCACGGCAGAACGCCATGTCGCGCTCGAAAAACTCGATATGGGCACGACCCGCTTTTACGGTGCCCTTGAACTGGTTCTGTACCGTGTCGAAGACGGCGATCTCCTGCGCGCCGCGGATGCTCGAGAGGCCCCAGCGTCCGCCGGGCGATATCTGTAGATAGCTGGGCAGCAGCTCCTTGTCCCCGGTGGGGATACGCTCAAATCGTTGGTTCTTCATGTCGGCCACCAACAGGTAGGGGTGGTACTCGTCACCGGGGTTCCACGATACGTCGTGACTGTAGCGCCCGCCCTGCGGCGTCCAGCAGAACCAGCAGCGTTCACGGTCGTTCTGCGGCTTGAGGACTTTCAGATGTTTGCCCATCGTTGATCTGGCCAGGCTGACGACATGCAGTCCTTCGTCCGACCAGACGAACGCCGTGCCATGCTCGCGATTCACGGTCACGCCGTGTCCCCACCGGCCCACCGGCGTCGAAGAGAGCACATCGCCCGTCTTCCGGTCCACCACGCGCAGTGTTGTCGGGCCCCGGATACTGTCGGTGGCCACGAGGAGATCCTCGAAGAAAGCCATGTTGGAATGGTTGCCGCCCCCGGTGAAGCTGCTTAGCTCAAGCGACGTCGTGTTGAGCACGTGCAGTCCGCCATCGCCGATGGTGTTGAACATGATTTCGCTGTAGTCGGGGTTGGGTTGCCAGTGCAGTGCCGGTCCTCCCGGCAGGTCGGCGTCGAGAATCTGCTTCCACGTTTTCTTGCGGGGGTCTACCTCTAACACGATCACGGCACCGACGCGCGATCCGGTGCGGTGGCCGTGCACGACAAAGCGATTCAAAGACTCGACGGGGGTGACCGCGTGGGTCGCGCGCAGTCCCTCGAAGGTGTGAAGGAGAGTCGAGGTGTCGAGGTCAAGCAGGTCCAGTTTGCCCTCGCCATAGATCAGGGCCATCCCCCACGGCGCGGTGTCGAGTGAAGGATGAACCAAACGGGACGGAAGCTGACTGCCTGCGCGTACGATCGCCGGGATGCCGACCGTAACCAGGGCGGCGCCGGCCCCAAGGAATTCGCGTCGCGAGACGCGCCCCCGGCGATCGTCCCCGCTGCTCATTCCACGTGTCGCGATAAGTTCTGCCATGTCGAAGTCGACCGTTTCCTGGCCGCACCGAATGAAGCAGTAGGCGAAGCATAGCGCCCGGAGTCCGATTCCCTTGAGTCCTTCTGCAACCGTACAAGACGATCGTTGGCGTCTCGGTATCGATACCGGCGGTACATTCACCGACGTGGTGGCGGTCAACTCGGCATCCGGCGATCTCGTCCACCACAAGGTCCACAGCACACCGGGCAGGCCCGCTGACGCCGTCGTCAACGGCGTCATGGAGATCGCGCAGCGTGGCCATTTCGGCGTCGAAGACATATCTCTGCTGGTCCACGGCAGTACGGTTGCTACCAACACGGTCCTGACCCGCACCGGGGCCCGCGTGGCCATGATCACCACCGCCGGCTTTCGCGACATCCTCCAGATCCGTCGGCAGAACCGGCCGGAACTGTACAACCTGCGCGCAAGGCGCCCGGATGGGCTCGTCCCTCGCTCACGCATCCTCGAGATCCCGGAACGTTCGCTCCACGACGGCAGCATCCTGATTCCACTCGAGGACGCGGAACTTGATCGCATCGAGGGCGAACTTCACGCGATGGAGGTCGATGCAATCGTCGTGGGCCTGCTCAACAGCTACGTCAATCCCAGCCATGAGCAGATTCTGGGGGAGCGCCTGCGCAGCGCCTTCCCCGCGATCAGCGTTTGCCTCTCGCACGAGATCGCCTGCAGCCAAGGCGAGTTCGAGCGCTTCAGCACGGCCGTCTTGAACGGTTATGTCCAACCCGCCGTCACGGGGTACCTCGGTCAGTTGGAGGCCCTGCTCACGGACTGCAACGTGCATGCCCCCCTCTTCGTCATGAAGTCCAATGGCGGCGTCGCCGCCGCCGTGGTGGCCGCGCAACGCAGTGTCGAACTGCTGCTGTCCGGTCCGGCCGGTGGCGCTGTTGCCGGCGCGGCACTGGCGCGGCAGCACACCTGCTCCAACGTCATCACCGCCGACATGGGCGGCACGAGTTTTGACGTCGCGGTGATTCACGACGGCGCGGGCGTCTTCACGCAAGAACGCACCTTCTCGGACCAGACCATCCAGCTGCCGATGATGGACATCGAAACGATCGGCGCCGGCGGTGGAAGCATCGCTTGGGTCGACGCGGGCGGTGCGATGCGGGTCGGTCCGCGGTCGGCCGGCGCGGAACCCGGGCCGGCCTGCTACGGTCGCGGCGGACACGAGCCCACCGTGACCGACGCTAACCTTGTGCTCGGCCGGCTCGCCCCACACTCGTCCATGGCCGGCGGCATCGAATTGGACATCGCCGCGGCACGCGATGCGATCGACAGCATTGCCACGCCGCTCAGACTCAGTCTCGAAGCTACCGCGGAAGGCATGTTGAATGTTGTGAACGCCAACATGACGGTCGCCATTCGCAAACTCACGGTCGAACGCGGTCACGACCCCGCGGACTTCGTGCTCTGCCCGTGCGGCGGAGCCGGGCCCTTACACGGCAGCGGACTGGCGCGCGAAATGGGAATCGGTGAAGTTGTCATTCCCGTCATGCCGGGCGTCTTCTCCGCCTACGGACTGCTGTTATCCGAGTTACGCGAAGAGAACCTGCACAGTCAACTCGGCCTGCTCACCGAACTGCTGGACGAACTGCCCGCGGTGTTCGAGCGACTGCTGCTCGAGCCGCGGCGGCGCCTGGCGCTGGCCGGCATGACGACCGACCGCGTCGCGCGCCGGTTGCGCCTGCGCTATTTCGGGCAGGGACACGACTTGACGGTCACGCTATCCGATTCCCTGCTCGATCGTGCGGCGATCGAGGACGCCTTTCACGCCGCACACCGCGACGCCTACGGCTACGATTTTCCGGGCGATGCCATCGAGGTCGTCGCAGCATGGGTCTCCGCCACGGTCGAACTCCAGGACACCGCCCTGCCGGCCTGGCCCGGAACCTCCAAACCGCAACCTGTGGGAACGCGGCCGGTCATCTTCGACGCCGTCGAACACGATACGCCAGTCTACAACCGCGCAACGCTCGGCACGGGATCCGCAATTGACGGCCCGGCCATTATCGAGCAACCGGATACCACTGTCGTGATCGAGCCCGGCCAGAACCTGGTCGTTGATCGTCTCGGGCAGATCCTGATCGATACGCGAGGCACGCATGGAAACTAGCATCAACCCGGTGACCCTCGAAATCATGCGCAACCGCTGGCGCGGCATCGCGGAGGAAGCCTGCGCCGCCATGATCCGGTCCAGCTATTCGCCGAATATTCGTGACCGGTTCGATTGCTCCACGGCGCTGGCCACGCCCGACGGCGAGATTGTGGCCCAGGCCGAGATCGGAACGCCGCTGCACCTCGGAATCATGCCGGCAATCTTCCGCGCGGTGCTGGAACGGTTCCCGGTCGCCGAACTCAAGCCCGGCGATGCGGTGATCACCAACCTGCCCTACCCCGAGGGCCCCGGGCATCTGCCCGATCTCTCGATGGTCTCACCCGTCACCCTGGCGGACGATACGGTGGCGCTCGTGGCAACGACCTGTCATCACGTCGACATGGGCGGATTCGCACCGGGCAGCATGCCCTTCGGCGTGACGGAGATCTACCAGGAAGGCCTGCAGATTCCGCCGACAAAAATCTTCGCCGGCGGCGAATTCGTGCAACCCATCTACGAACTGATAAACCAGAACGTACGCACGCGGCGGGAGCTGCGGGGTGACCTGATGGCGCAATGGGCCGCGGCCCGCACCGGGCAGGGCCGTGTCCGGGACCTGATTGAGCGCCACGGGCTCGACGAGGTGCGCACCTATACAACCGCCATTTTGGAGCATGCCGAAAAGAGCATGCGCGCGGGCATCGCGGCGATGCCGGATGGCGTGTATACCTACGAGGACTTCCTGGACGACGACGGGTTCGTGGATGAACCCGTTCGCATACACGCAACCGTTACCATCGCCGGCGATACGTTGGGCGTGGACTTCACCGGCACATCGCCGCAGGTGGCGGGGCCACTTAACGCGCGGCTGACGGCGGCGAAGGCGTGCGTCTACTACGTCGCCAAGGTCCTGATCGATCCGGACTTGCCGAGCTGTGCGGGCGCGCACCGTCCCATCACGGTTACTGCGCCGGAAGGAAGCCTCTTACAAGCTCACTTTCCCGCGGCCATCGGCAATGCCAACATCCTGACCGATCAGCGCGTGGTCGATACGTTGCTGGGCGCATTCTACCAGGTGGTTCCCGACCGGGTTTGCGCCGCCTGCAGCAGTGAGATGAATCTCATCAATCTCGGCGGGATCGACCCCCGCTCGGGAGAATACTTCAACCTGGTCGAAACCGTGGGTGGCGGCCATGGCGCGTGTCACGACCTGGATGGGTCGGATGGAATCCAGAATCATCTGACCAATACACAAAACACCCCGATCGAGGTCATCGAGCGTCAATACCCGGTTCGCATCGACCGCTATGAGCTGATCCCGGACAGCTGTGGTCCCGGCACGTTTCGCGGCGGCTGTGGAATACGGCGTCACTTCTTCTTCGAGGGTGACAAGGCGACACTCACCATCGGCGCGGACCGGCGCAAGCTGCTGCCCTGGGGTCTCGAAGGCGGCGGCGCGGCACGCGGCGCGTATGGACGCGTGGTGCACGCCGACGGAACTGTCGAGGAGTTGCCCACCAAAGTCTGCACCACGCTGCGCGCGGGAGATACGCTTTGCGTGGAAACACCCGGCGGCGGCGGCTGGGGCGACGCAAGTGAACGCGATGAGGAAGCGGTACGGCGCGATCTCGCAGACGGCCTGATCAGCGACGACTACGCCGCTACGCATCACACGGACTCCTCGTAGCACGGTGCTCCGCGCCGTGTTTGCGCATCTCTCGGCTTTGCACTTTTCAGAATCTAAACGGCCCGGAGGACCGTTCTACGTCTCGTCGTAGCACGGTGCTCCGCGCCGTGTTTGAGCCTCTCTCGGCCCTGTACTTTCCAGCAATCTAAACGGCCCGGAGGACCGTTCTACTTGTCGTCGAGCCAATCGCACCGATAGTACGTGTACCCCGATGCTTCAAGTCCCGCCTTGCCGGGATTTCGCTCGATATAGCGCCGCCAGACAAGCAATTCAGTTCGATCCCTGACAAGCCGGTCATAGTTCTCCGACTGCCACAACTCACCGGTCTTCACACCGAGCTTTGTGAGTCGCGTCGACACGAATCCCTTGATTGACCCGAGCGTGTCTTCCAGGTTCTGACTCTCGATCGGTTGAAAGAGTCCATGAACATGATTCGGCATCACGACGAAGTCGCCCGTCCACCACCGCTCACCCTCAAAGTGTTTCAATGCGTGAGTGATGACCTCTCTTGCAGCGGGTTGTCGAAGAAGGCATGAACCATGACTACGATCGAGTTCCACATGCATCCGACGCCCCGCTCGTTGCTCAAACCCTCGACGCGCCTTCTCGGGCAGCTTTTCGTAGAGAGCCTGACAACGCGACTCCGACAACAGCCCCTCGATACCGTTCGCCGTCAGCCATACACGATCTTGCTCCTGCCATCCTAGACACACATCGCGCGGAATCGAGTCGCCCAGACGAAAGGTTACGAAGTACGTGGCTCCATCCTGCCGCCAGTGCGGCAGATTCCGACGATACAACCGCGTCGGGGATAGAGGATCAAATCCTCGGAACACCGGATTATCGTGGTCTGTGGTCACGCCACACCATTGTTGATTGCATGTTCATCGAGTCCAAGCTGAGAGTTCCCGCCTCCCGTAGCACGGTGCTCCGCGCCGTGTTTGAGCCTCTCTCGGCCCTGTACTTTCCAGCAATCTAAACGGCCCGGAGGACCGTTCTACGTCTTGTCGTAGCACGGTGCTCCGCGCCGTGTTTGCGACCGGCTGGCGAATGGATGCGACAGAATAACTCGCTCCTCCACGAGTTAGTGGAGCGAGGATTCATCATCCTGGAAGACGTCATTGACGAGGCAACCTGTCGGAAAGGCGTCGAGGAGATGGAAAAAGTGGCGCAGGGCCTACGGTCGTTTCTCAGCCTTGCTGCCTGCCGACATGGTGCTTCTTGAGATGCGCAAGGATGTCTTCGCTCTCGTACATTTCGACGCCCGTCGAGTCGTCGATCATATATGGCACCTGCGCTTTGCCTGCGCGCGCGATCAACTCGTTGCCATATTCGTTGTCCGGCGTGCGCACCACAACCGGCCGGGTGATGTAGCTGATGCCCGCCTTCTCGCAATACTCGCGGACCTTGACGCAATACGGACAGTGATCGGCAAAATAGAATTCGAGCATAACCGGTACGACCTTGCTTTCTGGGTTGATTTTATTGTTCGTCAAATGAGCAGCATGATAAGGTCTTAACTGGGCGTCGAGCAATAACGGTCTGACCCAACGTCTGCCTCCACCGGAGTCCTTCGGCAGGCTCCGGGACTCCGTCAAGCCCGGTGGGCGGCTCGAGATCCCCTTGCAGGTCCGAGATAATCCAGCTCGCCTTTCTCTCTAGCCCGGACATCTCACACTTTTTCGTAGCGAGAGCGCGAAGAGCCCGTCAGGCTTGATCGAAACAGGGCTTTGCCGATGAAACTGTATGGACTATATGACACCTATGCCGCCGGCGTGTTCCTTGGACTGGGCGACTGGAACCGGATCATCAACTGCTGGCACGAGGTGCCGACGGAAGACGATCCGCCCGGTCATGTCATCCGCTACAATTACATCACCCGTCGTGCACTAATCGGATGCCTGCTCGGGACCGGCGGCCTGATCTTGCTTGCCCTGGGATGACTCCTTGAGATTGGCGGCGGGTTCCAGTTGTTGTGCAAACAGAGCATGCAGCCTTTAGTTTGCACAATGGCACAATGCGGCATCATGTTTGTGGGAAGGACACATGAGCTCGACTTGATTCGTCAACGTCTGGGCGATCGATTGAAAGCGCAGTTGATCGTGATCTACGGTCGGCGTCATATCGGAAAATCGACGTTGATTCGTAAGGCTGTTTCGGACGAGAAACGAGTTCTCTACTTCTAAGGTATCGAGGGCGAAAGCACACGCGTTCAGATCGATCAGTTTCTCAACGACCTCGCGCGCCAGACCGGGCGTGTGCGTCTTGGCGCCAGGACATGGCGAGAGGTCTTCCAGGGAGTAGGCGAGATCGTCGAATCGGGTCGCTGGGTGCTGGTCTTCGACGAGTTTCCGTGGATGGGGGCGAGCAGGACGGCGATTGTTTCCCAACTGAAACTTCATTGGGATCGATGGATCCGCAATCCCGATGTGGCGCTCTTCCTCTGCGGGTCGGTCGCGAGCTTCATGGTCCGCCATGTGGTGCATTCGAAAGCTCTTCACAACCGGAAGACACTCGAATTGTGCATTGCGCCGCTATCTCCATGACAATCGCGACGTCATCGCCCGGAACCGAACGGGCAGGAACCCAGGTCACGCACGATGTGGCCGAAAAGATTCGACGGCTCAAAGCACCAGACGAAATTACGATGGAACCCATTCTCATCTCTGCGCTCGGTGCAACAGCGGAGCTTGACCGGTCAGGATTCTTCCAGCACACCCTCTGTCTGACCGACTTGGTCCAGTGAAGACCAGAATCTTGATGCGTACGTCGTTATCGTCCACATTCGGTGGGCCGTCGCGGCGATCTTGGAGATCGACGCAGGCGGAGCAGAGGTTTTTCTGAAACCCTGGACCATGCGGCCGGCACCGGCGTGATGCCGGCTGCATAGACAAAGCTGACTCGGCAACTTTGAGTTGGCGGCGAAGACGCTGCGCGGGGAAAGCGGCGGAGCGTACGGGGCACGAGTGATCGGGAGAGACTGGGCGAATAAGAATCGCCCGGCCCTCGTCTCGCTCAATTCCCTTCGTCGACGCCCGCATCCTGAATGGATCCCAGGCGCCGGATCGATGGAGCCCCGGCGGCCATGAGTAGGACGACCAGGATCGTGCCGATGCCTCCACTGACTACGGAGATGACCGGTCCGAAGCAGTGCGCGACGAGACCCGACTCCAGCCCGCCCAACTCGTTCGAGGAGCTGATGAATATCGTGTTGATCGCGGACACTCGTCCGCGCATCGAATCCGGTGTCAGCATCTGGACCATCGTATGTCGTACGACCACGCTGATGTTGTCCAGGGCGCCCGTCATGAACAACATCAACCACGACAACCAGAACCATTTCGAAATCCCGAACACGATGGTTGCCAGGCCAAACCCCGCGACGGCGTAGAGCAGGTTGCGCCCGGCGTTCTTCATGGGCCGAAGATGGGCCACCGTAACCGCCATGCAGAGCGCGCCCACGGCAGGAGCGGAGGTTAGCCAACCGAACCCCGTGGCACCGACATGCAGGATATCCTTCGCGTATACCGGAAGCAGATACACGGCTCCACCAAGCAGAACCGCGAACATGTCCAGCGTGACGATGGAGAGCAGCGTCGGGTTGCGGCGCATATATCCCAGCCCGGCGAGCAAAGAGCGCATGCTGGCAGGTTCGGTCGTCCGGGTCCGGGCGCCCTCGTCTATTCGAAACAGGATGATGATGAAGGCCAGCGAAGCCACCGCGCAAACCGCGTAAGCCATCCACGATTCGATCGCGATCAGGATGCCGCCGATGGCCGGCCCGATCACACTCGAGATCTGGAACATGGACGCGTTCCAGGTTACGGCGTTGTGAAACGCGCGCGACGGGACCAGTTGCGGCATCAGGGCGTTTCGAGCCGGCCGGCCCATGGACAATGCGATCGCATCCAATAGAAGCATGACGAACATCAGGCGCACCGGTGCTTCGTGGAATGCGACCAGGCATAGCGCGGTCGATGTCACGGTCGCGCCGACGAGGCTGCACATCACCACCGTGCGCCGCCTGAAGCGGTCGGCCAGGTATCCGGCCGGAATGGCCAACCCGATCGCCGGAACGGCCTGGATAAGTCCCACGAGGCCCAGCGCGAGAACCTGTCCGGTTCGATCGTATATGTCCCACCCGATTGCGACACTCTGGATCCGGGTCCCGATCAGCAGGACGAACCAGCCGATGGCGTACAGGCGGAAGTTCCGCACGCGCAGCGCTTCATAGGGATCGTGATCTTCGGGTGCGCCGTTGTCGACGGTCATCAGGATGCGGCTCGCGCCGCTTCGATCAATCCCTGCATATACCCGATCGCGTGCAGTCGCCCGAGCATCGTGTAGCCCGCCCAGTCGGCAACAATATCGGTCACCCCGATCTGGGCGGCCAAGTGCAGTTTGTCGTCAGTTAACGGTCTTGTGACCAGGGCGAGTCTCATGCTTTATCCTCCCGATGGTGAAAATGAAGAGTAGGTGAAGCGGGGAACTTGCGGCAAGCCAACTATTCCGGCCCGCGCCCGCTCACAACCGGTGATGTAGGGCAGGCCCTTCGCCGTAATCACGAATTAAATAAAGGCGAAATACGGGGTCTCGCTGGAACGGCTGTACGTCTCTTCATGGGTTTGTCATACTTCTTGCTGTAGCGCAATCCCGTGATGCGTTCTGTGGATGAACTGTTTGTACTGGAGTATTCCCGATGAGCAAGAAAGACGAATGCCAGGTGAAGCGGTGCCGCTGGGCGGGTGAAGAACGTGGGATGGTGGCTTACCATGACAAGGAGTGGGGCGTACCCCTTCACAGCGACCGCAAGCTCTTTGAGTTCCTGATTCTCGAAGGCGCGCAGGCCGGATTGAGTTGGAGCACGATTCTCAAGAAGCGGTCTTCGTACCGCAAGGCGTACGACAACTTTGATCCGGTCAAGATCGCGCGCTACACGCCGAAGAGGGTGCGCGAGCTGCTGGGGGATCCCGGGATCGTACGCAACCGGCTCAAGGTGGCCGCCTCGATCAGCAACGCCCAGGCGTTTCTCAAGGTGAAAGAGGAGTTCGGCCGGTTCGACACCTATATCTGGCAGTTCACTGGGGGCGAGACGAAGCAGAACCGCTTTCGACGCATGAAGGACCTCCCCGCCCACACCGCGCAATCGGATGCCATGTGCAAGGATCTCAAGCAACGAGGCTTTCGTTTCGTCGGTTCGACGATCTGCTACGCTTTCATGCAAGCCACCGGAATGGTCAATGACCACACCACCGATTGTTTTCGCTACCGCGAGGTGCAAGGCTCGTAGATCGTCCTGACTCGCGCAAGAGTATCTGGTTCAGACTCCTCAGTAGTAATCCGCGCCATCCGCGCTATCCGCGGTTTCATCTTCGTCTCCATTCGTGAAGACTCGTGCTCGTCCTCGCTTGCCCTCCGTAGCTTCTGAGCGTAGGAGGGGCCTCGTGCTCGAGCACGAAGTCTCTACTCAGGGCGAGCCCGAATCCGATCCCGGTACCACGGCTCGATCTTCGCCAGCACGGCATCGGCCACGACGCGATTGCCGGACGTGCGCATGTGGCATCCCCGGTCGAGATAGAGATGGCTGCGTTGCGTGGTCAGGATCGCCTCCTGGAATGCAGCCACAAGGTCGACGCTTCCCGTCGTCTTGTCCGGACCGAACGTCCGGTCTCGCGCGAAGTCATGCATCACATTCTGGATCGGCCGGATGTTGACCGGATCCTCGTACATGGCCAGGTTGTCGTAGTAGCACCAGAGGATCGGCATGAAGTCGATGCCACGTTTCCGGCAGGCTGCGTCCACTTCGCCCAGGATCCAGCGGAACTCGTCGGGCGGAACTCGCGCTTCGGGCTTGCCGTCCGGCAATTCAAGCGGGTGTAGAGAACGCCAGATACGGCGCGCGACACGACTCCAACGTAGACCCGGCGGCGGACCGCTTGCCTGCATGCGCTGGAAGTACTTCAGGTCGCTGAGGCCAACCCATGGTTTCGCATCGTTCCATCCGAAAGCGAAAAGCACCAGGTCGGGATCATAGTCAAACCCGTCGCGCAGCAGCCACTGCCATCCCTGGTATATGGTGTAGCCGGGTACGCCGGCATTGACGCACTCCGTCGGGATCCCGGGGTAACGCTCGCGCAGCGCGGCTTCAACCATCTCGACGAAATCATTGGTGTGGACGGATCCCAGTCCGAAGGTGCACGAATCGCCGACGAAGAGAATTCGGATCTCGTCACTTGGTTTTCGCCGCGGGATGAGGTGATCCTCACGCAATCCCTGTGCGTTCGAGATCACTCCCTTGAACGGATGCGCGTCATTGGGCAAACGCTGATCCGGCGCCAGGCGCCAGAAAAGAACCGGATCATCAACGATCAGATCCAGGAACTTTCCCGCGCTGGTTCCGCGAATATGTGCGGCCAGGGGCTCGAAGAGTATGGAGTGCTCGACTGGCCCAAACGAGCGAACCCCGACCTCAAGCGCCGCCGCACCGGCGGCCAGCACGACGAAGGCGAACGTCAGCCTGGCGGCCAAATTGGAAATGAAAAGGGTCATATCAATGGGGAGACATCCATAGCTGTCGATGCTAGGATAGGTGAGGAGTGCCCAAAGGAGCAAGGAGCAGGCAAGGTGACCACCGAGACAACCAAGAAGACCGAAGTCGGGAGCTATTTCGTCGCGAACTACCCGCCCTTTTCTGCGTGGTCACCGGATTACGCTGAGCAGGTCACAGAGCGGCTGAACGGGGCACCGGCAAACGCCGCGCCGGTGGGGCTCTATGCGCATATCCCGTTTTGCCGCAAGCGATGCAAGTTCTGCTACTTCCGTGTGTATACAGACAAGACCAAGACCGACCGTGATCGCTACCTGGATGCGCTCGGCAAAGAGTGGGAACTGCTTGGACAATGTCCCGTGCTCGGCGGCCGCCCGCTGAACTTTATTTATGTCGGCGGCGGGACGCCCTCCGCGTTGAACGAGCAACAGATTACGACCTTCGGCGAGCTGCTGCGCAAACATTGGAGCTGGGACGACGTCGAAGAGTTCACATTCGAGTGCGAACCCGGCACCCTCACGGAGGACAAAGTCCAGCTGATCCGTGATATCGGCGTGACGCGGCTTAGTCTTGGGGTGGAGAACTTTTCGGACGAGGTCCTGAAGGAGAACGGACGCGCGCACCTGTCGCCGGAGGTCTACACGGCCTACGACTGGATCCGCGCGCGCGACTTCAGCCAGGTGAACATCGATCTCATCTCCGGGATGGTGGGCGAGACGGAAGCGAACTGGAAGGACAGCGTTCGTCGCGCCATCGAACTCTCGCCGAGCAGCGTGACGATCTACCAGATGGAGTTACCCTTCAACACGGTCTACTCCAAGGGGGTCCTGAGCGACGGGGAGGACTCCGGCGTTGCGGATTGGCCGACCAAGAGACGATGGGTACGCTACGCGTTCGAGCAACTGGCCGAAGCGGGCTATGCACAGAGCAGCGCTTACACGATGGCCAAGCCTGGCGAGCGCGCGGGGTTTGTTTACCGCGATGCGCTCTGGCACGGAGCCGACATGATCGGAACCGGCGTCGCCTCGTTCGGGTACGTCCAGGGCGCGCACATGCAGAACCTGGACAGCTTCGGCCCCTACGTTGAGAGCTGTGAACGCGGCGAACTGCCGATCTATCGCGGCTATTCGTCCACCGCGCACCAGCAGCTCGTGCGCGAGATGATTTTGCAGATGAAGCTCGGCAAGCTCGACGGCGCGCCCTTCTCCGAGAAGTTTGGAGTGGATATTTTCGATCGCTTTGCCGATGGGTTCCAGGCGCTCGAGCGGGAAGGGATGCTGACGCGTGAGAACGGAGGCATCCGCCTCACGGATGAAGGCTTCCTGCAGGTAGATGCGTGTCTCCCTCGATTCTATGAGCCCGAACACCAACGCGTAAGGTATACGTGACGGATCCGAATCGTCACTCCGGAATTCGGACGCAACCTTTAGTTACCCATGAAGATCGCCCAATTCGAGAAACTCGTGAGCTTGGTCGCGGAGCTGCCCGACGACTACGAACGATCGGTCCAGGTGCGCGCGGAGCATGAGATCCCGGAACCGTATCGCGAACTGCTTGTTCACCACAGCCACATGACCGTGGCGCTTGAGCGATGGTACGACTCTCCCGTCGAGGTGGTCGTGCTTGGCGAGACACACGACGACCCCTTCTACGGCCGCCTGATCCAGCTGCGCCTCGCGGGGACTGAGCGGGTGGTCGAATACGGCATCATGCAGATCGATCTCAGCGTTTGCGGGGAGCAGGCTCGGCAGGCGATCCTGAAGCACTCCGCGCCGCTCGGGCGCATTCTGATCGCGGACGACATGCTCGCCGAAGTCCACTACGACTCGTTTCTGGAGTTCGCGCCGAATCAGAGAATCATGGAGGCACTCGCGATCGACGAGACGAAGCCTTTCTTCGGGCGCCTGGCGTCGATTCAATCCAACGGCGGCCACGCCGTCGATCTGCTCGAAATCATGCCGGTCAACGTGGAGCGCTGACGCCGTGTGATGTCCAGTTGAATGTCATGAAAGGCGACTACGACATCATCGTCATCGGCGCCGGCCCCGCCGGGTGCTGCGCCGCGACCCTGCTTGCTCAACAGGGGCACGATGTCCTGCTGATCGAAAAGGAGAAGTTCCCTCGTTATCACGTCGGAGAATCCCTGATTCCCGAGACCTATTGGCCGCTCGAGCGCCTGGGGTTGATCGACGAGATGAAGCAAAGTGGTTTCGTCAAGAAATACAGTGTCCAGTTCTTTAACGAGGCCGGCAAACCATCCAAACCGTTCTATTTTCACGAGACCAATCCCCACGAAAGTGCGCAGACC
Source organism: Verrucomicrobiota bacterium (assembly GCA_027623315.1). Classification (GTDB taxonomy): domain Bacteria; phylum Verrucomicrobiota; class Kiritimatiellia; order CAJWTS01; family CAJWTS01; genus JAQBYD01. The sequence continues at coordinate 27,760 of JAQBYD010000049.1, forward strand.
TGGCAGGTCACACGCGCCGACTTCGACCTGATGCTGATGAACAACGCGCGGCGAAGCGGTTGCGAAGTGGTCGAAGCGACCGAGGTCTGCGACGTCTTGATGAAAGGAGAGCAGGTGCTCGGTGTCGTCGCCCGTGGCGCTGACGGGCCGCCCGCGGAGATTCGTGCACGTGTCACGGTTGATGCCAGCGGGATGCACGCATTGCTCTCGCGCAAGCTCAAGATCCGGAATCCGGATCCGCGACTGCGTAAGGCCTCGGTCTACACCTTTTACAAAGGCGCGCATCGCGATGAAGGGGAGGCTGAAGGCGCCACATTGATCATTCACAGCGAGGGACGCAGCGGCTGGTTCTGGTACATCCCGCTCGCGGACGACATGGTTAGCGTGGGTGTCGTATCGTCGCCGGAGGAGCTCTTCGAGGATGGTGAGCGTGACCGGATGAAAATTCTCGAGCGGCAGATCGCGAAATGCGCGCCGATACGTGAGCGCGTCGCCGCTGCCGAGCAAACCGGCGAGATTCACGCATGCACGGACTACTCCTGGCGCTCGACGCGGGTTGCAGGTGACGGCTACGTGCTGGTTGGCGACGCCTTCGGGTTCCTCGATCCGGTCTATTCGTCCGGAGTTTTCCTCGCGCTGAAGTCCGGCGAGATGGCAGCCGACGCCATTCACGACGCCCTGGCGCACAACGATCTCACCGCGGCCCGCCTCGGCGCATTCGGCGAAGAGCTTTATAGCGGCATGGAAGCCTTTCGCAAGATCGTCTATGCCTTCTACACCGACGGTTTCAGCTTTGGGCGGTTCCTGAAGGAGTACCCCGAGTACAAGGAGCACGTTATCGACTTGCTCGTCGGCAACGTCTTCCGCCCGGGCATCATGGATGTCTTCGAGAAAATGGCCAGCCAGATCGACCTCCCGGAAACCCGTACGCTGGCTGAGACCGCGGCTGGAGAAAGCGCGCAGACGTAAGACCGCGGGGTGGTCGCGCCGGTATGCGGGGCGGTCGTCTCGACCAGCGGCACCATCAGGACGAATCGGCCAGGCGGGCTATCGCTTGCCCCAGCGTGCGATCCTGGGCATCGTGCCAGGCCCCGTATGCCTCCGGATCAACGCGCAGTCCCCGGGCTTGCTCCATCCCCGCGCACCAGCCCTCGTGGTCGTCGGCGACAACGACGACGCCGGGTGGACATGCGAAAATCGTATCCGATCGAATCCAGCGAGATATCGCCGAGGCCAGCGCACATAGCCAGGGAGTCCATATTCTGTGGGCAGGCGATCGTTGGAACGCCCAGTTCGCGATTTCGGTGGACAACGGCATCCACTCGCATCTGTTCGAGGACGCCGATCACGGGCCCTCGCTCCAGAAGTTTTCGGACGACATGCATGTAGTAGTCCTCCGACGCATCGTTGACCGAAGCGCGCCGCACATCCTCGAAATGCGAATTTCCTGCGCCCGGCGATCTTCCCTGTGGCGGTATACGATCTCGCGGAGATTTTCGTGAGCAAGGTCGATAACGGCGGTCTGCCTAATTTGCGCGGCGAGTTCCAGCAGGAGCAGCCGGCACAGCGATTCTACGGCGCTGTAGTGGCCGTCGAGTACATCGGCTCCCAGGAGCAGCATCGTGGCGTAGGCGCCCAGGCGCGAGATGGTGCGCAGCCAGCCCATTCCCTGCGTCTGTAGTTCCCAAGCCTTACGGCCGCACGGGTCGCGCGTTTGCGTCGTGTGGGGTCCCGCAAGCCGCGGTAGGCCTCGCGAACCGAGGTCGGTAAGAGTTGGAGAATACGGCCTGGAAGCATCTGCTACGTGGCCTGCCTGGCCAGCCTCGGGCAGGGGATTGGCGGAGACTCCTTGCCCTCGTGCGAACCGCCGTCATGGGTGATGAGTAAGCCATAACCGGCAGGGCGTTTCAAGGTCGTTGTCCTGATCCTGCCTGCCGGCCGTAGCTTCATGCGAAGGCTGGGGCGAGCGTGGGGACGTGTACGGCCCCAC
>JAQBYD010000050.1 GCA_027623315.1 Verrucomicrobiota bacterium
AACCAGCGGCCTGCTCGCGATTCCAAAGGCTCGCAAGCTCGCCATCGGAACGCGAGAGGCGTAACGTTCGAATCAGATAATATCGAGGTTGACTTCCGGTATGGGATAGGTATATTATCTATACCGTGGAATTCGAGTTCGACAAGCGGAAGAGCGATGCGAACCAGAGCAAGCACGGGATCAACTTCGTAGAAGCACAGCTTCTCTGGGAAGATCCAGATCTGATCGAGATTCCAGCTCGAACATCAGACGAGTCGCGATGCGTCGTTGTCGGCAGAATCGAAGGCAAGCACTGGTCCGGAATCATCACCTATCGTGATGAGCGGATTCGCATCATTTCCTGTCGTCGTTCCCGACCAGACGAGGTTGAGATATATGAAAGCTAGAGATCTAGACAAGAAGTTCGACTCGGGCGAAAGCATCGTCAAGTACTTGGACACGGCCAAGGCACGCCGGCCCGAACAGGAACAGAAGCGTGTCAACGTTGACTTCCCGATCTGGATGATCCAATCCCTCGATCGTGAGGCCAAGAGGCTCGGCGTGCCGCGCCAGTCGCTCATCAAGGTGCTCATCGCACAGCACCTGGAAGCAACTCGAGTCTGATACGGGATTCGAACCAGCGCATCACGTATTTTCAATGGCCGCGGACGGCCATTGAAAAACGGTCACTCAGATCGTGCCGATAGGGCTCGACCCGCTTCAGGAAGTAACCGAAGTCATTGCCCTTGATATTCGTGTGAACCAGAACCTTTCCCTGCCGATCCACGTGAGTGGCGTTGTCACGTGACCGGGTGAAAACGGGTTCGATGCTTACAGCGCGCGCCAACGCACAGAGATCAGCGCGTAACCGCAAGTGCGAGATCCATCCGACACTTAGTCGAGCATGCCGATAATGCGGTCGACGACTTCGGATGCGGAGAGCCCGCCGGTCTGGATCTGCAGGGGGATCGCACGATAGTGCGGGTCGCGCTCGCGCAGCAGATTCTCGACTCGCTCACGCCGATCCGGCCCGGCGAGTAGCGGGCGGTGCGTCTGCGACCCGATGCGCTTGAGAATCTCGTCCACTCCGGCAGTCAGGCAAATCGCGTCCGCGTTTCGGCTCAGCAATTCCACGCACTCGGGGTTGAGCACCATGCCTCCCCCGGTGGAGATCACCAAGCCCTCGCGGCCCGCCAGCGCTTCGGCGAGGTCCCGTTCGCACGCACGAAAATACGGCTCGCCCTCGTCCTTGAATAGTTCGGGGACAGGGCGTCCTTCGCGGCGCTCGATCTCTCGATCGGCATCCAGAAAGTCCATGCCGAGACGCCCTGCCAACTCCGTGCCGACGTGGGTTTTCCCGGTACCCATGAATCCGAAGAGGATGATGTTTCGTCTACGCTTTATCGCCCGCACTCCTCAACGCGGCGTAACGGCGCGGAAGGCATAAGCCAATTCCTCGATCACGTCGCTCGCGATTAATCCGGTTTGCGATGTGCGCCAGGCCGCGCTGTCGCCCGCGTGCCCGTGCACGTACACGGCCGCGCGCGCGGCATCGAACGGCTTCTGCCCCTGGGCCAGCAACCCGCCGAGCACACCGGCCAGCACATCGCCCATGCCACCGGTAGCCATGCCCGGGTTTCCCGTGACGTTAACCCACGGAGTTCGGCCCGGCGCCACGACGATGCTCCCGGCGCCTTTCAACACGACGGTCGCCCCCGTCACCTCGGCCGCGCGCAGGGCGGAGGCCATGCGATCACCCTGGATCTCGTCGGTATCGCACTCGAGCAGACGGGCCATCTCACCCGGATGCGGCGTCAGTATCAATCGCTCGCCGTGCGCGCGAAGCATCTCGGCCCGACCCGGCAAGACGTTCAGTGCGTCGGCGTCCAGAACCATCGGCACCGAGGTCCGCTCCAGAAGGAGCTCAACCGATGCGAACGTGGAATCCGAGGCCGTCATGCCGGGTCCGGCCAGGACGGCCGTGAACCCGTCCAGCGCATGGCCCCACCCGTCCAGCGCGTCTGCGGCGAGACGTCCGTCCGCGGTTTCGGCCAGGCCGTGCACCATCGCCTCAGGCACCGCCGGCGCCACGACTGAAAATATGGATTCGGGGACCGCCAGGGTGACCAGCCCGGCCCCGGCGCGCGCCGCGGCGCGCGCCGCCATCGCGGCGGCGCCCGATAACGAGGCCGAGCCCGCGACGATGAGAAGGTGCCCAAACGTCCCCTTGTGCGAGTGCGCGCCGCGTCTCTGGAAGAGCGGACGCAGATCGCCATGCGTGATCAACTCGAGATCGGATGGAGTTTCGGCGACATACTCGGCGGGAATCCCAATGTCGACTACCTCCAGGCTGCCCACAAAGTCCATCGCGGCAGCGGTCGCGAGACCTTTCTTTGGCAATCCCATCGTCACCGTCACGTCGGCGCGCACCGTGTCTCCGATGGCCTCGCCGGTGTCGGCATCGAGTCCGGAAGGAATATCGATCGCCACAACCAACCGGCCGTCGGAGAGGTTGTTGATCATCTGGATCGCGCCGACGGCCGGACCCCGTGCAGGGCCCCGCGTGCCGATGCCGAGAATGCCATCGACCAGCACCTCCCCGTCCTGGTCGAAGTCCAGGGACTCCCAGTCATCCTTAGTCGGCACCGCATTCAACTCGATCCCCGCTTCCTTCATCTTGCTGAGGTGCCAGAACGCGTCGCCACGCACGTCGCTCTCCGCGCCGGCCATCCAAACCCGAACCGCGGCGCCTTCCTCTTTGAGATGTCGGGCGGCCGCGAAAACGTCGCCACCGTTGTTGCCGCGCCCGGCGAAGAGATATGTATTGGGCGCGCCGCCGCCGGACATGCGCGTCACCGACAGCACGATATCGGCGACACCGCGGCCGGCGCGATCCATCAGGGTCGTGCCCGGGACGCCCGCCATCTCGATCGTCATCCGATCGAGTTCTCGCATCTGCGCTGCGGAAACAGTCTTCATGGCGTCACGCGGACTCCGCACGTCCTCCACGATAGGCAGCCATCTCGCCCAGCATTTCGCTCACGGCGGTGTGCATGCCGACCATGACCGCACGCGCGACGATGCTATGGCCAATGTTCAGCGTGTCCAGGTGTGGCATCTCGAGGATGGCGCCGATGTTGCGCATGTGAATACCGTGCCCTGCGTTCACCTGGAGCCCAAGCTGATGGGCCTGGCGCGCGGCGGCGATCAGGCGATCCAGTTCCAGGTCAGCGGCGGCGCCTGTCGCGTCGCAGAACGTTCCGGTGTGGAATTCCAGGCACGTCGCCCCGAGTTCAGCCGTCGCCGTGACTTGCCACGGATCCGGGTCGATAAAGAGACTCACGACGGCCCCCGCGTGCTTCAACACCTGGACGGGCCCGGCCAGGTCCTGCGACATCCCGGCCGCGTCGAGCCCCCCCTCCGTGGTCAGTTCCTCGCGCCGCTCGGGAACCAGGCACACTTCGTCGGGCCGCAGGCGCAGAGCGATATCGACGATTTCGGGGGCCGTCGCCATCTCGAGATTGAGTCGCGTACCGATCGACTCCCGGAGGGCGAATACGTCTTTATCCTGGATATGCCGTCGATCCTCACGCAGGTGGACCGTAATTCCATGCGCCCCGGCCCGTTCAACAATCCCGGCCGCCTCAACCGGGTCCGGATAGTCCGTGCCGCGCGCCTCGCGAATCGTGGCGACATGATCAATATTCACGCCGAGTTGGAGATTTGATGCTTTCATCGGAGACGCCGGACGCGACGGACCCTCTCCGACCGTTGCACCGGCGGCGCGAAGAGGCCTCTCGATCGACTCCGTGCGACGCTAGCACCACGGGTTGCCGGGGTCAATCCCGTACGCCTCGCCCGGCCTCGCCGACACCACCCCCCCCGCGTCACGACCCACATGACGGCACTTCGCTGTGTTGACAACAAAATGCCGATGGCTGTAGTCTGCAACCTCTCTCTTAATTCCTGACCGACCTCGAAGCCACTGGAGAAACACAATATGGGCACCGCCTCTGACCGGACCGTCGATCGCGACGGGCCAGCAACGAAGAACATCGGTCTCGTATTTGAACTCGAATACAGCGCAATCGCCGGCCGCGCCGTGATCTTCGATGTCATGAAGAACATACTGTCCGACCGCGGCGTCAAACTTACGCCCGCGCTCTTTTCACAGCACTGCATCCACGGGGGTGTTGAGCAAAGCATCCACACCGTTCTGGAGACGTTCGGCAAGACGCGCGTCTCTGAAGACAAAGTCATCCAGGACGTCTCCAAGGCCATCCGACTTTCACTCGCCGACGGTAGTGTGAAGCTGGCCCCCGGTGTTCTCGACCTGCTGCGCGCCGCTCGAGATAAGGGTCTCCCGCTGGGAGCCCTGTCGTCGCTCGACGAGGAAGGCGCCCAAAATCTGATCTCCCGGTTGGGACTGGACGCACTGCATGTTCAGCTGCACTGCTACTCGACGAGCGACGACGGGGTGCCGCTGCCTGACGCGGACGCATGGCGTAGATTAGCGAAGCGCATGGGCGTGTCCTACATGGGTACGCTCGCGATGGCGTCAAGTCGTCACGCCTGCCAGGCCGCCATGGTCAATGGCATGTGCTGTGTTGCGACCCCGGATCCGTACACCGGTTTCCAGGACTTCAGCGGCGCAGATTTTGTGATCGACAGCATGGAGCCGGGTCTGCTCGACGACATGCTCGCCCTCGTCACAGCTTGATTTCACGACCGCGCTGATCGACGGGTTTCTCGCCGGCGTACTCCGCCCGACAGAGAACCGGTCGACGCCGCCGACTCTTAACGGGAAAAGACTGACGTGTCCGAGAGACCCATAGACCGCCTGCTCCACATCATGCGCCGCCTGCGCGGCCCCGGCGGATGCCCCTGGGACCACGAACAAACCCTGCAGACGCTGAAGCCTTTCATGATCGAGGAGTGCTACGAAGTCGTCGATGCGATCGACGACGATGACACGCAGCAACACTGCGACGAATTGGGAGACCTGCTCCTGCAAATCGTATTCCAGTCCCAAATCCGCTCGGAGGACGGCGCGTTTGCTTTCGACGATGTCGCCACGGCGATCAACGAGAAGCTCGTGCGGAGACACCCGCATGTCTTCGGCGACAGGAATGTCTCCGGGTCTGATGAAGTCGTTCGCAACTGGGAAGCGATCAAGGCCGAGGAGAAGATCGGGGCGGGAGCCGCGCCGGATGCGAGCGTTCTGGACGGTGTGCCGCGCCATCTGCCCGCCTTGCGACGCGCCCGCAAGATCCAGTCACGTGCGTCGCGCGCGGGATTCGACTGGCCTGACGAGCCGGGCGTCGTCGCGAAACTCGACGAGGAGATGCAGGAGCTCAAGCAGGCCATGCATGGCGACCAGGAGCAGGAAATCGGCGAGGAACTGGGCGATCTTCTCTTCTCGGTGGTCAACCTGTGCCGCTTCCGCGGATTTGAAGCCGAGGAGCTCCTCGAACAGAGCACGCGTAAGTTCAGCACCCGGTTCCGTGAAGTGGAGCGCCGCGTGCACGATTCGGGTCATGCTCTGAAGGATTGCAGCCTCGAAGATCTGGACAATCACTGGGAGGCCGTAAAGGCCCAGAACGCGTCGTAATCTGTCATGCCCCTTCCCCGCTACAGTGTCTACAGCCCTCACGGAGGCGGATCCAACTTCTTCTCCCTGGTCTCGCCGACGAGAACCGTCAAGTTACTCCTGATCATCACGATCGGCGCCTTTCTCGTGCAGGCCATCGCTGAGCGTATGTGGGGCGCAGGACTGACGCGGGGCATACTGGGACTGAACATCTATTTCTTCAAGAGCGGGATGCTCTGGCAGATCGGGACGTACATGTTCATGCATGGCGGGCTCTGGCATTTGCTCTCCAACATGATCGGCCTGTTCTTCTTCGGGCCGCACATCGAGCGCGCCTTCGGGCCGCGCCGATTCATTCAATTCTATTTTGCCGCCGGTGTCGCGGCCGGACTGGGGTGGCTGGTTATCGATCTCGGGGCAATGATGATCTTTGGGAGCCCGCATGTGCCCTGCATCGGCGCATCGGGAGCCGTCCTCGGGATCGTCGCTGCCTTCGGCACGATGTACCCGCGCCAACAGGTAACCATTCTCTTCCTCTTCATCCCCATCACGATGACCGCCCGAACGCTTGTGATCGGCTACACCGTCGTGACCATATTAATGCTGGTCACCGACGCCCAGGGCTCCGTCGCTCATAGCGCGCATCTCTTCGGGCTCCTAACCGGGTATCTTTACACCAAGAAATTCATGGAGAACGATGCCCGCGGAAGAGCACCGCAGGACCATGGCATGATCGACGATCTTCTGCAGCGGTTTCGCCGGCGCAAGTTCAAGATCGTTGTGCCGGAGTCCTCGCGTAACGCTCCTTCTGAAAAAGAGACCAATCGCATCCTTGAAAAAATATCCCAGCGTGGCATGCGCAGCCTGACACGCGAGGAACGCCGTGCCCTCGAGCACGCCAGCAATAATCAGGATCAGGTCTGATTCAATCGGCTCTTAATCCGGTTGCACCAAGAGTAAGCTGCGTAAAGGGCTCGGCAGGGCCAACGCAGAAGCGGCCGGCGATAGGGTCCCCAAACGAGGAATCGGCGCAGCGCCGCTTGCAGCGAGACCGGCTTGCGGCGTAGCCCCGTCTCGTCGAGGAGGTGCGTGGCGTCATTGACGGACCCCAGGACATCGGAGATCCGGTTCCGCGCAAGAACTTGATTGTTTGCCGCACGATCGGGAAAATCCGGTGAGGCCGTATACTTACTGCCCGCTAAACGCGGTGGATCATGATTCTGATGAACGGCGCACACCGCTGCGGTGGCATCGATGAGATCCACATTGAGGCTCAGGGCGCGATGGATCATCCAGTTGTCCTCTCGGCCGCTGCCCTTTCCGAACGGCGGAATCGTTCCCCACAGACCTCGCGTGTAGACGAAATAGTCGATCGCGGTCGGTCCCTGCATCCGCCCCGTGCGATGCGCGAGCTCTCTCAGGCGTTCGGTACTGTCGGCGGCGGAGAAGTCCCATGATCCCTCTATTTCTACATTCCAGCGCCGGCCAACCATGACCCATGGCGCCCGCAGAGCGAGTAGTTGCCGCACGGCCGAGATGAAATCATCCGTCAATATGATGTCGGCATTGATGTTGCACATCAGTTCGTGTCGCGCGTGACGTTCGCCGGCCTCGATCACGGAAGGCACCAACGGGCGCCCGAACGGAGTGTAGTCCAGTTGAGGCTCATGGATGCAGTTCAGCTCGCGGGCGATCTCTGCGCAGCCGGCTTCGTCGCCTACCAGCACCGTCTCGCAGCCTGCCCCCAGGGCTGCCCAGCTCTGCAGTGCGTTACGCTGGCGATCGGATGCAGGACCTTCAAACGGCCGGGCGGAAGTCACGAACGTGATCATAAGCTGCGAGTCATGCGGTCGCGATCACCCGCCCTGGTAGATCAACTTCACATGCGTGCCACGATGAAGTCCGAGCTGACTCGCCGCGTCCCCGGCGCGCACCGCGATCTCAAGGAATCCGGCACTTCCAAAGAGCGCCAACGGATCGCCCTCGGCCCCCCCCGCGTAGGTCGTCGCGATCGAGCCGATATCCCGGCCCGCCACGCGCACGTGATAATCGGCCGGATCGCCCTGCTGCTCGAGGACGGTCGTGCGTGGAATGTTGGTGATCGCGTTTCCGAAATGATCGATATGCTGGACCTGCCCGTCGATGGACCCGTCTTCATCGCGCGTGACAAGGCTAACCGGCAACCGCATCGGATCGGCGCCCGGTTGCCCCAGTTGCTCGAACGGTACGCCTGCTGCAATGTGGGCCGCCACGGGCGCAAAGATGTCGCGCCCGTGAAACGTTGACGAAACATCATCAAGCCAGTAGGCGGAGTCTGTAAGTTCCACGACCCGCCGAGGCGTCTCGGATTCGAGAATCCAGGTCAGGACTCCGTTGTCGGGCGCAACGTAGAGCGCCCGCATGGTCTCCACGACAATCGCACGGCGCTCGGTCCCGACACCGGGATCCACCACGACGACATGAATCGTCCCTTTTGGAAAGTGCGGTGCGGCAACAGACACATGGTAAGCCGCCGTCTGAATGTCCTGCGGAGGAATGTCGTGAGCGAGGTCCACGATGCGAAGATTCGGTGCGATCCCCAGCATAACGCCCTTCATCACGCCCACATAGGTGTCCCGCGCCCCGAAATCAGTAGTCAGGGTGACCAGCGGCGGGTCAAGAGTGGACAGCGACATGAGGGGACCAATATATAGACTTGGCCCTTCCCCTCACAAGAATACAGTGAACCTGACGATGTGAACCCAAAGACGCGTACATTTCTGTGGCTGCTGGCGGGAACCGGACCGGTCGTCTTCGGTGCGGGCATGACCCTGCTGGGGCCACAATTCGTATACGGTGAAGATCATGCGTTTCGGCCGATCCCGCAGTTTCTTGCCTTCTATGCCGCCGGATGGGCCGGATTCGCAGCCGCGGTATGGATGGCAATCCGCCGACAGCTGCCGCTCGGAAGACCCCTCTTCTGGATCGTCGGCATCGGGATTATCGCACGCCTCGTCGCCCTGCCCTCGGACTTGATCCAGGAAAACGATTGCTACCGCTATGTGCTCGATGGACACGCCGTCGTGAGCGGCGTCAACCCGTTTCGGTACTCGCCGGAAGACGTCGCGCGCGACGCGCCCGAACCCCTTCGGTCCGAACTGCAGCGCGACGACGCTCAACTCGTGCTGTCACGCATCGGTTACCCGGAGATTTCAACGATCTATCCACCGGCCGCGCAAGCCGCGTTCGCGCTGGGTGCTGCGATCGTTCCGTGGCACTGGATGGGCCAACGCATCGTTTTCCTTCTCGCCGACATCGCGACGATGCTTCTGATCATGGCCGCATTGCGGCGATTCGGCCTTCCCGTCATCAACGGCGTCTTCTACGCATGGAATCCGATCATCATCAAGGAGGTCGCGAACTCAGCTCATCTGGACAGTCTCGTCGGCCTTTTCGTGATGGCGATCCTGATCGCCATGCGAAACTGGGGCGAGCGCGGCGGCATGCCCTGGCTCGGCGTGGCTTCGCTTGCTTTTGCCGGCGCGGTGCTGAGCAAGCTCTATCCACTGGTGCTCTTTCCGGTCCTGGCGGTTTACGTGCTCGACCGCGGCGGGATGCGATCCCTGTTCTGCTTTGTCGGCCTGTCGACGGCGACCTGCGTGCTCGCAACCCTTCCGTTCTTCGGTGTTGGGTTGGACCGCGTCGCGGCCGGGTTGTTGGAGTACGGAAGGGACTGGGTCCGAAACGACGGCGCGTTCGGCATCCTGGAGGCCACGATGCCGTACCCCCGGCCGACAGCCGGCGCCATCGTCGCGATCGGAGCTCTCGTGGCTGCCTGGCGCATGGTGCGCGTCGGGTCCAATCCGCATGCCCTGGTGACGGCCATCCAGGGGACCTTGCTAATCTGGTTCCTGTTCATACCAGCCGTGTTCCCGTGGTACGCGATCGGACTGCTCGCCGTCTCGACATTGAGGATTCGCGCGTGGGGCGTAGCGCTCAGCGGGCTCTGGTGCCTCTACTACATGCTCTTCTATCTCGAATACCAGGAGGATTTTCATGCAGCGGGCTGGGTCGACCGCTGGAGCATTCGCGTGCAGTGGCTTCAACACGCCCCCATCTGGATCCTGTTGCTGTCGGATGTCTGGCCGTGGAAGGATCAGCCAAATCGCAAGGCTCGGACCCCCGGCACCGCGAAGGCAGCTGATCACGCGGCATGAGGGCCATGCGAGTCGGTGCGTGGGTGTGTGAGTATGTGGGTGTGTGGGGTTCCGGTACGTAGAATCAGCTGGCTTATCTTAATCTCACTCCCCACTCCCCACTCCTCACTCCCCACTCCCCACTCCTCACTCCCCACTTCTCACCGATCCGGCGACCGGAATCCACCCCCTGGACTCCAGATTCCGCTCCAGGTGCTCGGCCAAGACTTGATGCCCCTTGGTGCGCGGATGAATCCAGTGAATGGCGTAGTCCTCCTTCGGGTACATGCCGCGGGGAATCTCGGTGTACAAATCGTAGTAGGGTAGATCGATCTCCTCACAGAACCCGGTCACGAGGTTCGTGATGGCACCGAACATTATGGGCTGAAACCCATGTTCCCGTGCGAGGTCCTTCAACTCCACAAGCGCGCGCCGGACGCCCTCCTCACCCGCTTCTCCATAATACATCGGATCGAACAGGTCGCGATCGAGCCGGTTCCGCTTACGCACGTCCGGCCGAATCCACTTGCGGTACCAGTGGCGCTTGAGAAGGTAGGCCAGCACGTAGGACCGGGTCCACTCGTTGAACGCTTTGCGTTCGTACAAGAATAAAGGTGCGCTGAAGTCATTGTAGCTCCAGTCGATGATGACGATATCTGGGCGAAATTGCAGGCCGCGGTCTTTCAATATTTCGATTTCCTGCCGCGTATTGTAGCCGGGCACCGCGAGATTTATGATCTCGTAGCGCTTTCCGTCATCCCGCCGGCCCAACGTCTCCTCGAGCACAGCGAGATAATCCTCACCTTGATCAACGCCCCACCCGAACATCCCCGAATCACCGATGCCAACAATCCGGATCGTATCGGACTTGCGTCCCGGCGCGTACTCGCGTTGCTCGCGGGCTCCGACGCTATTGCACACCACTCGCGTGTCGTCGAAATCGCGGTCCAGACCGGGGCGCAACTCGTAGATCAGCTTTTTGTTCGTACTAAGCCTTACGATATAGGACAGGGCGTCGCGCGTATGCGGCTTAATTTCGCCTCGCGCGAACTGGCGCAGATCTTCCAGTGAACTGAAGCCCTGCGAATCGCGTAACGATTTTCGCAGCGCCAGTTCCGCGCCCAGAAAGGCAACCAGGGAGCTGATCGCGAGGAGCACGAGCTGCCCCGTCTTACGGCGCCACTGCTCGCGCGCGCAACGCAGATATTGCCAGCCGATCAGGGAGAGGACTCCAAAGACCAGGCGAAGACCCCCCTGGCCGACACGAAGAGGTTCGGTGACATACCCACCGTGCCGCATGTACAGAACCATGGGGATCAGAAGATACAAGGCAATGGCAAGCAAGGTGCCCGATGCTGCGCGAGTGATCATTACCGTCCTTCGCTCATCCAGGTTGCAGCCTGTACGCGGAGCTTCGGTCAGGCGAAGTTATTCGGATACGGAATGGCTCGTGCCGTCGCTTCAATTAACGCTCGATTCTCCAAGAGCACGGAGGTCGAATCCCATGTCCCGTTCAACAAAGCCAGTCGCTGGGGCGACGGCATGGACGTCGCGATGCGGGACCTGCCCACGGTGACGGCTTGAGCATCCAGATCAATCGTGATCTCGCCCCGGGGGTCGCTTTCGACCGCTGCCATGATGGATTCGATGGCCTCGGCGTCAGCCGTGACAGCCGGAATACCCATCACGGTGCAATTACCCGAGAAAATTTCGGCGAAACTTTCACCCACCACCGCAGACACGCCGAACTTCTGCAGGGCCTGCGGGGCATGCTCACGCGATGATCCGCACCCGAAGTTCTTATTCACGATCAGGATCGACGCCCCGGCGTAGCGCTCGTCGTTGAAGGGATGGTCTTTCAGGCTTCCATCGGCTTCGAAGCGCACGTCGTAGAACGCATACTGCCCCAAACCTTCAAACGTGATGCACTTCATGAATCGTGCGGGAATCACGCGGTCGGTGTCGATATCGTTGCCGCGCACGGGAACGCCGGTCCCCGTGATCTTCTGTATCGCCTTGCTCATGATGTCATCTCCCGCACGTCCGCCACCTCGCCCTTGAGCGCGGCAGCCGCGACCATGGCCGGGCTCATCAGCAACGTGCGCCCGGTGGGAGATCCCTGCCGGCCGATAAAATTCCGGTTCGACGACGACGCGCAGCGTTCGCGTCCCTCCAGTTTGTCCGGGTTCATCGCGAGGCACATCGAGCACCCGGCGTCACGCCATTCAAAACCGGCATCGCGGAAGACCTGGTCCAGCCCCTCGTCCACCGCCTGGCGAAGCACCTGCTTCGATCCGGGAACGACCAGGGCTCTCACGCCGGGCGCAACCCTGTGCCCGCGCACCACCTTGGCCGCTTCACGCAGATCGCTGATTCGGCTATTGGTGCACGATCCAATGAACGCCACGTCAATTGATGTTCCGCGGATCGGGTCGCCTTCGCCGAGCCCCATGTGCTGGTACGCCAGTCGCGCGCCCTCCTGCTCGTCCTCCGAGAGATCGGCCACGCGCGGCATCTCGCCGCTGACTCCGACAGCGTGGCCGGGGTTGATGCCCCATGTAACCATCGGTTCGATCGAGCCGGCATCCAACGCGACATGGTCAGCGACTTCCGCTCCGGCGTCGGATGCGATGCCCCGCCAGACTCGGACCGCGTCGTCAAAGTTCTTCGGCGCATACGGTCGTCCGCGCAAGTACTCGAACGTGGTGTCATCGGGATTGATGTATCCCACACGCGCGCCGCCCTCGATGCTCATATTGCAAATCGACATGCGTGCTTCCATCTCGAGCGCCTCGATCGCGCTGCCGGCAAATTCGTAGGCATAGCCAATGCCACCATTTACGCCCAGCTCCGCGATGATACGCAGGATAATATCCTTGGAATAGACACCGGCGTTCAGGGCGCCGTCGATGGTGATCCGTCGAACTTTCGGCCGCGACATCGCCAGCGTCTGGCTCGCCAACACGTCTCGAATCTGCGAGGTGCCGATCCCGAAGGCGATCGCTCCAAAGGCTCCGTGGGTCGAGGTGTGAGAGTCGCCACACGCGATCGTCATCCCCGGCTGCGTCAAGCCCAGCTCCGGACCGATCACGTGCACAATGCCCTGCGAGTCACTATCCAGGCCGAAGAACTTCACACCCATCTCGCGCGTGTTGTCCTCGATGGCCTGCATCATCTCCTCGGCCAGCGCATCCTTGAACGGACGCGCCTGGCTATCCGTGGGCACAATATGGTCCACCGTCGCAAACGTGCGCTCAGGATACAGAATAGAGAGCCCACGCTCGCGCAGCATCTGGAACGCCTGTGGCGAAGTGACCTCGTGGATCAGGTGCAACCCGATGAAGAGCTGGTCCTGACCGGAGTCCAGCGTCGCCACCGTGTGCATATCCCACACCTTATCGAATAATGTCTGAGCCATCCTATGTCCTTATACTCGGCGAGAAAGCGTTGGACTTTGGCAGACATTCATGCCAAAAGCAAGAATCGGTTCGAGTGCCGCTTTATGGAAAAAGAATCATTCAATTTTCTGGAGAGCCTGCTGGGCAAGTGCGGCCCGTCGGGATTTGAGAACGAATCTCGCGACCACTGGATTCGCCGCACGCGCAAATATGCCGACGAGATCCGCAAGGATGTGCACGGCAACGCCATCGCCGTGCTCAACCCCGGCGCGGAGTTCAAGATCATGCTCGCCGGTCACCTCGATGAGATCGGCTTCATCGTCACGCATATCTCCGACGGCGGTTATCTTCACGTGGCGGCCGTCGGCGGAATCGATCGCGTCACGCTGCCCGGCTCGCAGGTCAAGGTTCTGACCGAAAAGGATGCGATCGACGGCGTCATCGGGAAGAAGGCGATCCATCTTACGGAGCCCGAGGAACGCCGCAAAGCCGTGGTGATCAAGGACGTCTGGATCGATATCGGCGCCAAGAATCGCAAGGACGCCGAGAAGTACGTGAAAGTCGGCGACTACGCGACCTATGCGCCGAACTTCATGCTTCTCAAGAACAACCTCTTTAGCTCCAAGGGATGCGACAACAAGACCGGCGCCTTCGTCGCTTCCGAGGTGCTCAAGCGCCTGGCTCGCCGCAAGCTGAATGTTGCGGTATACGGCGTCGCGACCTCGCAGGAGGAAATCGGGCTTCGTGGCGCCAGGACGAGCGCTTACGGTATCGACCCAAACGTCGGAATCGCAATCGACGTCGGTTTTGCATCGGACACGCCGGGAATCGATAAACGCGTCGTCGGGGAGGCCTCGCTGGGCAAGGGCCCGATTCTCTACACGGGGCCCAATATCAATCCGGTGCTCGGCAAGCGCCTCGTGCAGACCGCCAAGAAGAAGCGAATTCCGCACCAATTCAGCACGGATCCGGGGGTCACCGGAACCGACGCCGGGGCTTTGCAGGTGACGCGCGCCGGCGTCGCTACGGCACTGGTCTCGATCCCGAACCGCTACATGCACACCCAGGTCGAGACCTGCTCGCTGACGGATTTGGACAACACGGCGAAACTTATCGCCGAAACCATCTTGACCATCACGCCGCGGATGAGTTTTATACCGTAAGTGTGAATGGACCCCCGGCCACCGCCGGGAAGCGCAACCGCGCTCAATCCCTTTTCTGAACCCAGTGCTAACTAGGAGAATGCGTTATGTCGACGGAAACGCTTGAATTCAAAACCGAGATGAAGCAACTGATGGACATCATCGTCCATTCGCTCTATTCGCATAAAGAGATCTTCCTGCGCGAACTCATCAGCAACGCGGCGGACGCGGTCGACAAGGCCCGCTTCGAGTCGCTCACCAACACCAGCCTGCTCGAAGACAATGCCGACTGGAAGATCAAGCTGACGACCGACGCAACCGCCGGCACGCTGACCATCTCCGATAACGGCTGCGGGATGTCGCGCGAGTCTATCACCGAGAATCTCGGCACCATCGCGCGTTCCGGCACGCGCGCGTTCATGGACAAGCTCAAAGAAGCCAAGGACTCGAACCTTCCCGAATTGATCGGGCAGTTCGGCGTTGGATTCTACTCCTCTTTCATGGTCGCCGACGACGTGACCGTGATCTCGCGACAGGCCGGCGACCCGAGCCAAGGCGTCAAGTGGACGTCGGACGGACACGGCTCCTACTCGCTCGAAGACGTTGAGAAAGAGAACCGCGGGACCGACGTCGTGCTCCACCTGAAGGATGAAGAGAGAGAATTCGTCGATGAGTGGCGCCTGCGACAGCTTGTGAAAAAATTCTCGGACTTTATCGAACATCCGATCGTGATGGATGTGGAGCGCGAAGTCGAAGTAGAGAGCGACAGCGACGACGAGGGTGACGAGGCGAAGGAAGAGAAGGAAGAAAAGAAAGAGAAGAAAGAAAAGAAAGAGAAGGAAAAGAAGAAGGTCATCGAAGAAGAGACCCTGAACTCACAGCAGGCGATCTGGCTTCGACCGAAGGATGAGGTCACCGAAGAGCAGCACCAAGAGTTCTATAAACATATCTCCCACGATTTCCAGAAACCGGCGAAGACGATCCACTACGCCGCCGAGGGGGTCATCGAATTCCGCGCACTGCTGTACCTTCCGTCCCAGAAGCCATTCGATATGTTCATGCCCGATTCCAAGACGGGCCTGCACCTTTATATCAAGCGTGTCTTCATCATGGATGACTGCGATGAACTCATGCCGGAGTACCTGCGATTTGTGAAGGGCGTGGTCGATGCATCGGATCTGCCACTCAACGTGTCGCGCGAGATCCTGCAGCAGAACCCCCAACTCGAGAAGATCCGCAAGAACCTGTCGGGTAAGACGCTCGATACAATCGCCGAGATGAAAGAGAAACAATACGACGATTATGTCTCTTTCTATGGCGAATTTGGACCGGTCATCAAGGAGGGGATCCACACGGATTTCGCAAACAAGGAGAAGATTGCGGATCTCCTGCTCTTCCGATCGACCAAGAGCGGCAACGATGCGTTTGTGACGCTGAAGGACTACGTGGAGGCCATGCCGAGTGACCAGGACGAGATTTACTACCTGACCGGCGAGAAAGTGGAGGACATACAACACTCGCCGTATCTCGAGGTTTTCAAATCCAGGGGCCAGGAAGTCATCTTCATGACGGATCCCGTCGACGAGTGGGTGGTGCAGGGCCTTAACGAATACGCGGGTAAATCACTCAAGGCGGTCGACAAGGGCGATGTCAGCACGGATGACGCAGCCGAGAAAGCGCGTGAGAAAAATCAGGAAACCTTTAAAAGTTTACTCGAGTCCTTGAACGCCAAGCTTGACGAGGTCAAGGATGTCCGCATCTCAACCCGCTTGACCGACAGCGCATCGTGTCTCGTGTCCGACGATGGCGATATGGGCGCGCACATGGAGCGCCTGATGCGGAAGATGGGTCGCGACGGGGATATGCCCGAGAGCAAGCGCATCCTCGAGTTGAACGCGTCGCATGCGGCCGTTGCAAGCCTGCAGGCCCTGTATGATCGCAACTCGGATGACCCGCGCATCGAAGTCTTCGGGCGCCTGCTGTACGAGCAAGCCGTAATCGCCGAAGGCTCACGCATCCAAGACCCCACCGCCTTCGCACAGCGCATCAATGACCTTATGGTCAAAGACCTCGGAGACTCGGCGTCTTAGTCGCAGTCTCTACTCGACATCGGACACCCGGTTGAACGACAGGGCCAGCCCGAGCTGAACGCGCTCAGACTGGCCCCGGAAATGTTCTAGATGGTTCTCACATCCTTGGCGCACGGCCCCTTCTTGCCCTCACCAATTTCAAACTCTACTTTGTCGCCCTCCTGAAGGACGGCTCCGCCGACGTCGTTCGCGTGTACGAAAACGTCGCTACCGCTGTCCTGCTCGATGAACCCGTACCCCTTTTCGGTACTGAACCATTTGATCTTACCTTCTGGCATCTTTCGTCTCCTGTTTCTACTCTTCGGTCACTATGAACTCTTGTGACTAGTTGTTGTTGTTGTTGTTGAACCGACCGGATTTACCGAAGAGATAGAGCTCAGTCCGGTCAGTTTGATAGAGTGCGTCTTGGGGAGGGGGGTGGAGGAGTGGTGGGTGGGTGGGGATGTACGGACCCGATAGATCCGTTATGCATTGGAAGTGATTCGGGCGTATTATGCTTGAGAATCGAAGCCACGACAACACTAGAGTCATCAATGACCGCGAAATATTATCAGCGCGTGAACCCGTGATTCCGGCCCCATTCTGGCCCATATTCCCGTATCCGGGAGCCGGATTGCCGCTCTAGCCCTACCACCCCGCGGCAGCGGCGGGGTTAAGCCTTGGGGATGCCGCGGCGGGCCAGCGTGACCGCCGGCGTCAGGACATCCGAAAGGCGCAGAGCTCCGACCGTCATAACCGGCCCAGTATAGCTCACCCGCACACCGAGAGGAATAGCCGTACTCGACAGGCGTGCTGACACGGGTAACACTTTCTCGCTGAAGGAGCCCTGCATGCGGGAACGCAGCGACCAGATGCTCCCTCTCCGCCGGGAGAGGGTCGCGACGAAGGCTCTGTGCGAACGCTACCGTATCAACGGCAACCATGAAACGACTCCTCCGTCTAGTCATTATGCTTTGTGCGGCGGCGTTTATGGCCCAGGTCATCACCGCGCTTTCGCCCGTCTATCGCGTGACATGGGCTCGCTTTATACCCGGGCATGACCCGAAGGTCGGGATCCCCGACTGCGTCGTCGTTCTCGGCGGCGGCGGGATCCCCAGCCCCTCCGGCCTGATCCGCACCTACCACGCATCCCAGGTCTACGCCATCGCTCCCGACGCCACGTTTATCGTTTCTCTTCCCGCCGACGGAGACCCCGAGACGAGCAGCGTGGGACGGATGCGTGATGAACTTGTGATGCGCGGCGTTCCCGCCTCATCCGTGCGCATGGAGACGCGCGGGCGCAACACGCACGAACAGGCCGTGGAAATCCGTGAGATGTTGGGCGATGAGGCGCTCGACAAGCCGACCCTCGTGGTCACCTCGCCAACACACCTGCGCCGTTCGCTGATGTGCTTCCGCAAGCAGGGCTTCACCATGATCACCGGCCTCACGGCGGAGTCGGTTGGCGCCGAAGCCGATCTTGGCCGCGGCACTTTTCTGCGTTACGGACTATGGGCGAACCTTCAGTCCGAAACCGAGATCCTCCGCGAGATGCTCTCCACGGTCGTGTACAAGTTGATGGGCTGGGGGTGAGCGGGATGCTCCTTGACGCCAGTTCCGTGCTCGCACCAAGATGCGGGTCTTTGGGCGCAATGATACGATGAGAAAGCCAGCAAACTGTGTTCTCGTGATCTTTGGAGCGTCGGGAGACCTGACGCACCGCAAGCTGATGCCGGCGCTCTATAACCTCTACCGGCGCGAGCTGATGCCAGACCAGTTCGCGGTGGTGGGCACCGGGCGCACCAAACTCTCCGACGACGACTTCCGGGCGAACATGGCCAGGGCCGTCAACGCGCACTCCGATGCGGACTGCGCCCTGGTCGATCGCTTTCTCGAATCCGTCTTCTACCAGCCGGTCGACACCAAGGCGCCCGATGATTTTCACAGCCTCAAGGAGCGCCTGACCTCGATCGACGAGACGTGGAACACGGAAGGCAACTACCTCTATTATCTCTCAACCCCTCCGAGCCTGTTCACGAATATCGTCGAGAACCTGGGCAGTTGCGGATTGCAGGTCGAGGACGACGCCACGGGCTGGAGCCGGCTGATTGTCGAAAAACCGTTTGGCACAGACCTGGCGTCGGCACGCACGCTCAATCGCGATCTGCAACGCGTCTTCAAGGAGAGCCAGATCTACCGAATCGATCACTACCTTGGAAAGGAAACGGTCCAGAACCTGTTGGTTTTTCGATTCGGGAACGGCATCTTCGAGCCCTTGTGGAACCGCAACTACATCGATCGCATCGAAGTCACGGCGGCCGAAAGCATCGGGGTGGGCAGTCGTGGCGGCTACTACGATCAGGCCGGAGCACTCCGCGACATGGTGCAGAATCACCTGCTGCAGGTTGTCGGGATGATCGCGATGGAGCCCCCGTCCTCGTTCGAAGCGGACGCCGTTCGCAATGAGACCCTGAAGGTGTTCGACTCGATTCGTCCCCTCGACGCCGATGAAGTCGCCGCCCATGTGGTTCGGGGACAGTACACCGCGGCGAAAGTCGCTGGCGAGCAACTACCCGGCTACCGTGACGAGGAAAAAGTTTCAGCGGAATCAAAAACCGAGACCTATGCCGCGGTGAAACTACACATCGACAACTGGCGCTGGGGCGGTGTGCCGTTCTACATTCGCTCAGGCAAGCGGTTGCCGACGCGAGTCACCGAAGCCGTGATACATTTCAAGCAGGCTCCGCACCATCTGTTCGGACAACCCAGCGAGCGGTGCGTGGAGGATAATCAGCTCGTGCTGCGCATCCAGCCCGACGAAGGGATCCTGGTGAAGTTCAACATGAAGCTTCCGGGCAGTGGCTTCCAGACCCAGGCGGTCAACATGGACTTCCACTATTCCGATCTCTCGAACGTCTACGTGCCCGAGGCATACGAACGCCTGCTGCTCGACTGTATGCTCGGCGACGCCACGCTGTACGCACGCGGCGACGCGGTAGAAGCGTGCTGGGAATTCGTACAACCTATTCTCGACGCCTGGAAATCCAACCCGACCATTAAGGTCTTCGGGTATCCCGGCGGCACATGGGGCCCACGCGAGGCCGCCGCCCTCTACAACCGACCCGGCGATGACTGGCGTTATCCCTGCAAGAACCTCACCGACGACGGCGAGTACTGCGAGCTCTAGAACCCGCCCTTGCGACTTGCCACGCCTCAAGAGAGGCCCGAGACTTCCCGGATGCATCACGTTATTTTCGTCTTAATCTGCCTGATCTGGGGTACGAGTTTCATCCTGATGGATCGGGCCAGCCTGGCATTTGGCCCCTTCACGATCGGCGCGGCCGGCACGATCGGGGGCGCGGCCGTGCTGGCGATCGTGTGGAGATCACAACGCCTCGCCTGTCCTCTGCGCAGAAGCGATCTCCCGGTCATCATGCTGATCGTGCTCGTCGGGTACGCGTTACCCTTCGCGCTGCAGCCCTACCTGATATCGAAAGTCGGTCACGGATACATCGGTACGATCGTTTGCCTGGTGCCCCTGTTGACGATCCTGATCTCGATTCCGATGCTACGGCAGTATCCCTCCAAAGCCCAGCTACTGGGCGTCGTGGCCGGACTCGCGTTTATGAGCATCTATCTCATCGACGGCCTCGACCGTAAGGTCGCGCCCGGACATCTCCTGCTCGCGGCCAGCGTCCCCACGGGATACGCGCTGGCCAACTGCCTGGTCAAACGGAGCATGGGCCATCTTCCGGCCACGCCGCTGGCCTGTATCGGACTGGCGCTGGCGGGCGTGGTACTACTTCCCTTCGCCATCGCCCTGGAGCGTCCGCAACCCACGCCCGCACTGCAAACCGCCGTCGTGGCGCTGCTGCTGCTCGCCATTTTCAGTCGTGGCACGGCAACGGCTTTCTTCTATTCGCTGATCCACAAGCGCGGCCCGCTCTACGCGGGCATGGTGGCCTATTTGATCCCGGTCGTGGTTTTGACGTGGAGTTGGCTAGACGATGAATACATCAGCGTGAAACAGTTGGTATCCGCAGCCGGCACGCTCGTCATGGTCGGCATCGTGCAACTCGACATTGAGCGCCGAGCGGGACATCCACGCAGCGATGCCGCGGAAGGTGCCCGGTAGCCACGGACGAGCATTGCTGTTCATACGGCTCACAGGCTACTATCCCCGTCATGCTGAACGGACATGCCAACCCGTCCAATTCGCCCGGCGAGCGCGTCCTGATCTTTGCCCTCGTCGGTGCCATCTACTTCATCAGTCTGGGCGCGCCGTTCATACTCGACGACGGACCGAACATCCTCGCCAACGATTCGATTAAGCAACTCGGCAGCGCATTTTCTGCGCCGCTCAGCACCGGACTGGCCGGCCGCCCGCTGATCAACCTGTCGCTGGCCGCGAACTACGCGATCAGCGAATACCGCGTGTGGAGCTACCACCTCCTGAACATCGTGGCGCACGCCTGCGCCGCGCTTGCCCTGATGGGCGTGGTTCGCGAAGGCCTTGGCGTCCCATCGCTGCGCGAGCAGTACGGCGCGGTGGCACCTCGGCTCGCATTCGCGGCGGCCTTGATCTGGTCACTGCACCCGCTGTGCACGGCGTCGGTCACCTATATCATCCAGCGCTGCGAGTCGATCTACGCGCTCGCGACGTTACTGACACTTTACGGCGCCCTGCGTGCGTGGCGATCCCGGGAGCAGGCACGGCTATGGCAATGCTTTGCGATCGTAGCGTGTCTCGCGGGCATGTCGTCAAAGGAGTCCGGGCTCGTGACTCCGCTGCTGGTGCTGCTGGCCGATTGCATCCTTTTCGGCCATTCTCCGCTGCGCGCTATCCGGCGTTCAATGTGGATGTACGTCGGCTTCATGATCGCAGCGGCGTGGCTGGCGTATCGCATGATCACCGTCGGCATCGAATCTTCGGGTGGACGAGAGGACCTGGTTTCGCCACTCGCGTACGCGGTCACGCAATGCCGGGTCGTCGTGCACTACTTATGGCTCGCGGTCTGGCCGCGCGATCTGTGCCTTGACTACGCGTGGCCGCGTGAGTCCTTCTCCGATGTCTATCCGTATGTGATCGCTATCGTCGTGATTACGGCAGTGGTTCTGTCGAAGCTCGCACAGGGCAGGCATGGCGCCCTGCTGCCCGGACTTGCTATCCTGTGCCTCGCCCCGAGTTCGAGTGTCTTTCCGATACGGGACATGGCTTTCGAGCACCGCATGTATCTGCCCCTGGCCTGGCTGGTCGCCGCCCTCGTCCTGCTCGTGCATGGCCTCGCGAGTCGAGGTGCTGTCGGGCGCTCGCGACGGATGGCACTTCTTGCGTTGGCTGTGGCTGGTGCGTTACTCGGCGCTCGAACGTTCAAGCGCAACCTGGACTATACGAGTGAACCCGGCATGTGGAGGCTGGTGACTGAGCAGCGTCCGCTCAACCATCGCGCGCACGGCAACCTGGGCGTGTCGCTTTACCTGCGCGGACAAATCGCCGAAGCGGTTGCCCCGTTGCAGCGGTCCGTTGAGCTCTCGCCAAACTATGAACGCGGGCTTGCCGGCCTGGGTGCGGCCCTGGCCGATCTCGGTCGGTGTGAGGAAGCCATCCCGAAGCTCGAAGCCGCTCTGCGCATTAATCCGGACAACGCGACTGCGCGCAACCGTCTTGATGCGTGCAGCGCGCCCCTTCGCGGCTCGCCGCCACTCGCTCCATGACGCGCAATATGCTATGGTAATACCATTCCGGAAGACCCATGACAGATATCCCGATTCTAACATCACCGGTCATTGAAGGCCTGACCATCATGGAGTACAAGGGCCTGGTCACCGCCCGAAACGTTCGCGGCATCAATGTCGTGCGCGACCTGCTGACCGCGTTCCGCGACGTCTTCGGCGGTCGCTCCGGTTCTTACGAAGAAGTCATGGCCGACATGGAGCGGGAAGTGCTCAGTGAAATCCAAGCCGAGGCCTGCCGGCTCGGCGCGAATGCGGTCGTCGCCTTCTCCCTCGATTTCGACAACATCGGTTCGAAGGGGAAATCACTGATCATGGCCTACGGACGCGGCACGGCCGTCGTCCTGCAGTAACGCTTACACTCTTTCGTAAGCTTCAAGTCGACGTCGTGCAGTATTTCAGGCAGGCCGGCGTCACGCACAGTCCGGTCGAAGACAAGAAGCAGAAGGGCGTCAACATCGTCCTGGATCTAACCCGGATATCTCACACTTTTCCTACTACGCACACGGATAGCTCCGTCAGGCTTGATCGAAACAGGGCTTCGCCAATTCACAGTATGTCCGGCACGCCGGCGAACAAGGTTCCACAGATCACGGTCAGCCTGCGCGAGGTCACGCTCGCCCAGGCCCCAAGGTCATCAGCCAGGTCACGGTATCCTGATCTGCAGGCGGTAGTAACTCGGCGTCGCCGCGTTGGTGTCGGTGCGCAGAAGCTCGGCGTTCTCGCCGGGGATATTGGTATAGAGACCGCTCCAGGAGTTGGTGGCGAGGGTGGCGCTGACCTCGACATCGTACTCGCGATCGACAACGGCAGGCCAGGTCAGTGTCACCGGCGAATCGCGCGCAATGCGAATGACCGGGAAATCGTCCGGATCCGTGGGGTCGCTGCCCGCGATGAACTCGTCCCCATTGGAGACGCGGTCACCGTCGAGGTCCGCCGACGCATCGTCGACGTCGTTGGTCGACAGCCCATAGAAGATTTCCCATGCGTCGGCCTGGCCATCTGCATCGAGGTCTGTCTGCACCTCGTCAATCCGCCGGATGATTCCGGATGTGTTCTCGACTACGTACACGTTGCCAAATCGATCCTCTCCGAAGGATCCGATATTGCCGGGGTTGACCAACAACTGGCGATTCGTCCAGCTGCCGCCGCACGGACGCAAACCCCAGATTCGACCCGTACACCAGTCCCCGTACAGATAGGTGCCGTACAGATTTGACCATGGCGTCTTGCGCGACACCACGCCGCCCGTCACGGAGCATCCGACGCCGTGTGAATAGGCATGAACGGGACTGGTCAGGGCCGCAAGCGTGCATCCGTTCGTACTGACCGGGCTAAGCGCTTCGAGGCAATTCCACCCGTAGTTCACCCCACCGGTCACGGTGTGCGGTTGGTAGTTGATCTCTTCCCAGACGTTCCAACCGACGTCGCCGATGTAAAGATCCCCCTGGAGTGCGTCGCAGGTACCCGTCGTTCGGCCCAAAGAGAAGGTGCCCGCCGCTGTGGATCGCATTCGGCTTCTCGACGACGAATAGAATCTCTTCGGATCCTGCCTGCGCCCGATCGGGACTATTCGTGCTCATCTGAAACCGCGACACGACGAGGCCACGGTCGCCCGCGCGGTTGTAGGAGACGTAGAAATGCTGCTGCGTCGAGAATCCAGGCGGAAACGCCATGCTGAGCAGTCCTTCCTCGAAGCTCGTCACGATGTTTGTCGAGAGATCGAGCACGGCCTGGGGCTGCACCACGCCGTCGACCGCCACGCGGATGCGTCCGCCGTGCTCAACGATGAATAGGCGATCCGTTCCGTCGCGCGGGTCCGTGATGAGAACCGGCTCATTGAGACCGGACAGGAAAGGCGTCAACGCCAGGACGGGCCAGGGGCGGAACACCTCGTCGGAGTTGACGCTGCTGGCAAACCACTGTGCCGACGCGGGAGCGGAGCCGCAGAGTGCGACCGTTAACGTGATACGCCCCGCGATCTTTCTGATCATGCGACTCATTATACCAGACATTACGCATCAGCGCCTCGTCGAGCTCGATAATTCACTTGCCGTTACCGCGCATTCCCCTATGGTAACCGCGCACTTGGACGAGCAAACTGGGATGACTCTCACTGCATCAACCACACCTTTCCGCCTTGGCATTATCCTCGCAGCCAGCGCTTCGCTTTTCGCGTTAAGCGGTTGCCGACTCCCCAAGGGCTCCGGCGTTGGAGTCCCTTACCCTGCCACAAACGCGAAGATCAGCCTTCCGTTCCAGGAGATGGTCTCGCTGATGGGCGAATGGGCGGAGACTCAGAACGAGCTCCAAAGCAAGCAGGGCGGCAAGAAGCGGCAGTCGAAGAACAAGCGTCCCTTCCCGGGATGGGGTCCGGTCCAGTTTAGACCCGAGGGCAGCTTGGCCTCATTGCACTTAACCAGGGAGTGGACGTACGCATCCAAATCGCTGTACGAGCGCAACGTCGACGTCGCCGTGATCGCGGTCCGGCCCGGCAGTCCGTTCTGCGATATGGAAGTTACCGTCTTCACACGCAATGCCTTGGCCGGGAATATTGGCGCTGGAAATCGCGATAAGTCCAAAGAGAATAAACTGATCAGCCGCGTCACCAACCTGCTCGGAAACGAGCGTGTGAAGGACGACAAGAAAAACGACGACCCAAAGAACGAAGAGGAGAAGAACTGACGTGAAAACCATACACCGCATGGGATGCTGCCTGCTTCTCGCCGCGAGTTCCGCCAGTGCAGAGATTCAAACCGAGGAACTTACCTACAGCGGCGGAGGCGTTGAGATGAAAGGTTTCCTGGCCTACGACGACGCCACCGACGACAAGCGCCCCGGCGTCTTGGTCGTTCACGAGTGGTGGGGACACAATCCATACGCCCGCAAACGTGCGCGCATGCTCGCCGAACTTGGCTACACCGCCCTGGCCGTCGATATGTACGGCGACGGCAAACTCGCCGAACACCCGAAAGACGCCGGCGCGTTCTCCAGCGCCGTGATGGGCGACATGGACTCGGCAAAAGCACGCTTTCTCGCCGCGATGAAACCGTTGCAGGCGCACCCGACGACCGATCCGGAACGCACGGCAGCGATCGGGTATTGCTTCGGGGGCGGCGTCGTATTGCATATGGCCCGCTTTGGCGTCGACCTCGACGGCGTGGTCAGCTTTCATGGTTCGCTGGGCACGCAGACCCCGGCGAAAAAGGGCGGCGTCAAGCCGGCCCTGCTGGTGTGCCACGGTGCTGACGATTCATTCACTCCGCAGGAGCAGATTGATGCCCTGAAGAAGGAAATGGCGGAGGCGGGCGCGGATCTGACGTTCATTGCATACGAAGGCGCTGTGCATAGCTTCACCAACCCCGACGCGGACAAGTTCGGCAAAGAATTCGATCTCCCACTGGCCTACCACAAGGTGGCGGACGAAACCTCGTGGGCCGACATGCAGAA
The DNA here is from genome assembly GCA_027623315.1 of Verrucomicrobiota bacterium. GTDB lineage: Bacteria > Verrucomicrobiota > Kiritimatiellia > CAJWTS01 > CAJWTS01 > JAQBYD01. The sequence goes on from JAQBYD010000050.1 coordinate 25,537, forward strand.
GTTCTTCAAGAAAATCTTCTAAGAGCCCGTCTCTTCCCAGCCCCGGCCTATCCCGTCAAACCATCCTGTTGATCCCGTTAATCCTGTCCGAAGTCACGGTTTGCGATCCCCGCGGAGACGCTTGGACGGGATGAACGGTATAGACAGGATCATGATGAAGGACGATGATTCTCGACGATCGCCCTGGCAGGCATCGCGTTGGGGACAGAATTTCTTAAACAATGAGTAGATGGCACCCAGAATTCGTTGCCTCGCTCCGTGAGCTCTGCGGAGAGGGGGCCGTGCGTACCGACGATGCATCGCTGATGGCATACGAGAACGACGGTCTCGGCTTCCACCGTTACCGGCCGGACTGCGTGGTGATTCCGCGAACGAGTGACGAGGTCAAGGAAGTCGTCCGGCGCTGCTTCGGCCAGGATTTCCCCTACACGATCCGGGCCGCCGGCACGAGTTTGTCCGGCGGCCCCGTCGCGGCGCAGGGCGGCCTCATCGTCCACGTGTCACGCTTGCGTTCAATTCTCGAGATCAACGCCGAGGATATGTACTGTGTCGCCGAACCCGGCGTGGTCCTCGATACGCTGAACCAGGCGCTCGCGCCGCACGGCCTGTTCTACCCGCCGGATCCGTCGAGCGGATCCGCCTCCACGATTGGCGGAAACGTCGCCGAGAACGCCGGCGGCATTCGCTGTTTTCGGTACGGCGTGACCGCCAACTACGTCCTCGGCCTCGAGGTGATCCTGCCCAGCGGCGAGATCGCTCAGCTCGGCGGACCGGCCGGCGGCCTCGGCCCCTCCTGCGGTTGCGACTGGAAATCGCTTTTTGTCGGCTCCGAAGGACTGCTCGGGGTGATCACCAAGGTGTGGCTGCGACTGAAGCCGCTCCCCGAAAAGATCTGGACGCTGCTGGGCACCTACGCGGGCGTACGCCCCGCCTCGGAGACCATCGTTGACCTGGTGCATCACCCCTCCGTTCCGGTCGCGATCGAGCTCATGGACAATCACGTGGTCCGTATGCTTGAAGCGAGCCCGATGGCCTGCGGGTTCGACCCGACCTGCTGGCTGCTCCTGGTGGAAGTGGACGGACCTTCCGAACTGGTCGACCGCATAGCGGACGATATCGAGGAGGTGTTCCGTCGCAACGGGGCCATCACCATGGAGAAGACATGCGACTCCGAGGAACGCCTGCGCCTCTGGAGAGCCCGCAAGAATACCGGCGGACTGCTCGGCCAGGTCACACCCGACACGATGGTCCAGGACGCATGCATTCCCCGTTCGGAGTTCGGCGATGTCATGGAGGCGCTCATCGCTGAAGCCGAGAAACGGGGCATAATGGTGGTCAGTGTATTCCATGCGGGTGATGGAAACCTGCACCCGAATTTCTTGTTTGACGGGAGCCACCCGGATGAGAAGAAGAAGGTCGAGGAGATCGGTACGTTTCTGATGGAGATGGTCGTCGAGCGCGGCGGCACCCTCAGCGGGGAGCACGGTATCGGCAACGACAAGCTTAAGTATATTCCACTCGTCTTCGGCGAACGCGAAATCGCGTTCCAGAAAGCGCTGTTGGCGTGCTTCAATCCGGATAACCAACTCAACCCGGAGAAGTTATTTCCGCATCGATCCTACGTGGGGTGCTGCGCGCCGCCTGCATCATGAAGATCCTCGAGCCCTTCTACGACGCCAAGGACATGTCCGCATGCGTGACCGCAGACACCGCCGTCGCACAGCTGAACGAGCAGGCCCGGCCCGATGCCTTGATCTTTCCGCTCTTCCTGGATTCGTCCGTGACCGTAAGCAAACTGATAGAATCCACCTCCTGGACGCCGCGCTCCTTTCGCTACGGCCCCATCGCCGACAACGTTCTCGGCCTTGTTTTCGAACTGCACAACGGAAAAGAGATCCAACTCGGGGGACGCGTCGTCAAGAACGTGACCGGGTTTGACTTCACAAGATTCCTTTGCCGCTCGGGCTCGCGCTTCGGTCGCGTCCGTCGTGCCGTGCTCCGCCTGCGCGCGCTTTCGGAATACACGGCGTACCGCTCGATCCGTGGCGACACGCAGATGCTGCAGTCGTTTGCCGCCAACTTCATGCGAAATCCATGGGCGGCGGTCATCGATCTTTTTGATATGACGATCGACAGCGACGGCGCGGCGATTCAACTCTCCTTCGGATGCACGGAGTCGCGCCTGGAGCAGTACGATCACTTTCTCTCGAATGCAGCCACCGCAACCGGCCTGCACTTCAGCGCCTCCGAGTACCAGGTCCCGCCCATGGTCCCCTACGCTGCGGCCAAAACCGTGTACAGCCGCTGCATTCCGGATTGCCTGCGCCTGGTAGACTCCTTCGGCGGACGAGCGCACATCTTTTTGGGAAACGCCTATTTCCACTATCAGCCGGAACGGCCCGAATCGGGGGACCCGGCGCTCGGCAGCGCGCTGCAGCAACTGCACCGTGACTATGCCGCGCTGGGCGGACACGTCACATGTGACGATCTAACCTATGCCGGCGATACGCCGGACCGCCGATGGGAATCGGAATTCGAGGCCAAGCTCGCCGCCCTGCCGTAAAGGAGTCTGCGCATGACCGATTCATTCGAACAGCTGCTTGCCCGGGAGACGCCCAAGCTGATGAACTGTGTGCATTGCGGACTCTGTCTCGAGCATTGTCCGACGTACCGGCTCACGGGGGACGAGAGCAACTCGCCGCGCGGACGGCTCTCCATATGGCGCGCGCTCGCGGAGAAACGAATCGATGTTTCTGCCGAAACCGATTTCTACTCGGACGACTGCGTCGGATGCCTGGCATGCCAGAGCGCCTGTCCGGCTAACGTCCCTTACGCCGACCTGCTCTACGAGGCTCGTCGCGACCGGGTCGCGAACGGAAAGCCGGTGCACAGACTACTGCGCCTCGCGGGATCCGCGGTGCAACACCGAACATGGTTCAACCTGCTCAACGCACCCGTGCGCGCGTTACGGCGTAGCGGGGTCCCGCTGCACCGGTTTCTGTTTCCGGGCCAACCCTCGGTCACGCAATCTACCGCTGACTACGCCGGGCTGATCATGCAACAGCTGAAGCCGGATGGCCCGACGGTGGCATTGTTCACGGGTTGCCTGATGGAAGGCGTTTTCCGCGAGATCAACTTTGCGACCGTACGTGTGCTCGCCGTCAACAACGTGCGCATCGTGATCCCCGATGAACAGGGCTGTTGCGGCGCGGTGCTTGAGCATGCGGGGCTTGCGGGAAAAGACGCGCTGGACGACGCGAACCGGGCCGCATTCGACCAGCTCGACGTGGACTGCGTGATCACCAACGCAGCTGGTTGCGGCCTTGCGCTGGGTCACGCATTGACGGCAGCAACACGCGACCTGACCTCTTTTCTCGACGAATTGGACCTTCGCACGGGGCGCCCCCTGCCGACGGACCACCTGTATTACGATTTCCCATGTCACCTGTACCACGGTCAAAACGTCAAGAATGCGCCGAAGCGTGTCTTCGAAGCCATCGGTAACGACTGGTCGCTCGCCCCGATGGCCGATCGTTGCTGCGGATCGGGTGGGACCTATAACGTGACGAATGCGGAGAACGCTGAAACCATCATTAACGAGAAGAGCGCTTTTCTGAGCGACGCGAAACATGCCCACTGCACCCTCGTAACGGCCAATCATGTCTGCATGATGCAGTGGCACAGCGCAATCTCTCGCGCGGGTCTGCGCTCCAAGGTCTCGGTGCAGCACCTCGTCCAGGCGCTCGACCAGGCGTACGACCGCGCCGGCGTATACGGCGAGTCGATGAAGGCGTAACGCCGCCGGACCCGGGCTAGGAGCAAATCCAGCGAACCTTGTTTCCGAAGCAACTTTGTCGCAAGCTTCGTCGTAAGCTTTGTCGATTTCCGGCGTGGCTTGGTGAACAC
>JAQBYD010000115.1 GCA_027623315.1 Verrucomicrobiota bacterium
GGCAGTGTTACACTTGCTGCGGGAACATACCCCGTATTGGTTGGTCTAGGAAGTGGCCGGGACTCTATATTTAGCGCGCTGAGGGCAATCGGCGGAGGTCAGGGATCTGCCAGTCCTGGGAGTGGTGCGGCGGGAGGCTCGGGTGGCGGCTCGGTCAGAGAGAGTAGAGTGGGTGGCGCAGGGACTCCTGGACAAGGTAACAAAGGCGGCAATGGACACAGCAGCAACTGGACGGGCGGCGGCGGAGGCGGCGCAGGAGGTCCGGGAGTTGATGCCAACGCGACTGATTTAATCAGTGCTGGTGGCCCCGGCGTTTCCAGTACCATATCGGGGTCGGTGTCGCCAGTCGTCTATGCTGCTGGCGGAAAGGGCTACCACCGGAGTGGGTCAGATTCGGACAAGGCCACGCCCGGTGCCGCAAATACCGGCAACGGCGGTCATGGCGGCGCCAACGGCGTCCCTGGCGGCAAGGGCGGTTCCGGCATCGTGATCGTGCGGTACGTGATTCCACCGCCCTCAGGCACCCTGTTCCTGCTCCGGTAGGCGGGGAATCGGTGTTCGGTTGTCGGTGATCGGTGTTCACGCTTGAGCGCCACACTTACGCGCACACTTAACCGCCACACTTACTCGGTTACGCTTACTCGAACTGCTTAATCGATTAAGGTGAGCGGGGGAGAAGGCAGACAAAGTAGAAAGACGAAGAGGAAAGACAAAGTGTGGTGCGCAAGCTTTACTTCGTCTTTCCTCTTCGTCTCGGGATCCTGCCCGGGAAATGGCGCAGGCCAGACGAATGTTTGCCATGGCACGCCGTCCCCGGCAATCACGAGTTCAGCCAGGTCGAGCAGACCGATGAAGGCTGGTGATTCGTGGACGACTATCGATCGCACTGAGGCTATTCAGGCGCCGGCCTGAAATAGCCTCCAGTGCCTGTTTCGAATTGGGCTCGATGGCGCGTGATGCTCAGATGGAAGGACAGGAGTAAGTGTTGGAGTAAGTGACCGGATGGATCTCACACTTACTTCAGCACTTACTCTTACACTCTGATCTGTGCTCGTTGGCACCCGCGGTAAGCATCGAACCCGCGTTCACCCGGTCGCGTGCGTAATGTTTGATTCTCTCGGGGCGGAGCGGGGACGGGCGGAGCGGGGACGGGCCCCAACTTCCCCAAATCCGCCAAGGAGTGGCAATTCCCGGCCGCAAGGCCGCGCTGCTGATCTCCTCGGACCAGGGGCTGCCCCGTCCGTTTCTTCGCAATCAAGCGAGCTGGGCCGCCAATCGGCAAAGCGTCCGGCCGTCGGCGCGCGATTTTCGTTGGTTTAAGGGCAATTCCGTGGAATTACGCGGCGATGGTACTGATCCTGCTCCCTAGGGCATGAATCCGTCTGGAAAGGTTGGGGAGAAATTGACCGGCATACCATTCATACCACGAGCAGAGAGATCCCCGGCGCGCGTCGTCGTGGCCGGGCTTGTTGCGGCACTGTCGCTCTCGTTGCCGGGAAGGTCACCCGCGGCCACCTATACCATGGGGCCGGGCGGAAGCTACGATTTTTCCAGCCTGCAACAGGCAATTCACGGGCGCCGGTGCGATGCAGGGAGGCGACACGCTGATCATCAAGGACGGCACCTATTCGGGAAGCGCGAATAAGATTTGGCAATGGATGTATCCGCCCTTCGGAACCGCGAACGACTACACCGTGATCGAAGCCGAAAACCCGGGAAGCGTCACCTTCACGACCAGTGCGCCGCTGGACATGCAGAACTTTCCTCAGAATAACGCCGCCGATCCCCTTCGCTACATCCGCTTTGAGGGGCTCAAGTGGGTGGGATCGACCACGCTGTTCGGAGCTGAGTTCATCAAGTTCGTTCGGTGCGCCTTCGAAGGGGACATGCCGGACGGGAACACGTGGACATTCGCTATGCTCTACTCCAAGAAGGTGCTCATGGAAGACACCGTGGCCTTCGGCAAGGGGCGCTACAAGTACCTGGCCTACAAGTCCAAGAAGCTAATCTTCCGCCGGGCTATCGCGCGCAACGACTACGCCAACAAGAACGCACCGGGTAGTGATCCCATTGCCCCGTTCGCGATCTATTACTCGACCAACGTACAGGTCCAGAATTCGATGGTGATTGATAGTGACGCGCCGCAGTTCTGGGATCCGATTCCGACCGAGGTGGCCGGAGCCTTCTACACCCCCAACGGAGCCCGGGACGTAAAGTTGCGCGGCTGCATTGCTCTCAATAACGCCATGAGCGGGTACACGGGCGTGTCCTCAGAACTCCTGATTGACAACAGCGTGTTCTGGGGATGCATCTCGGGGCCCGGCACAAAATTCGGCGCCTCCGAAATCGCAAACCACATCACGGTCGGGGGACTGGTCACGCCTGCTTCGATGGGAATGTCGGTGGGGCAGACCAACGCCGCCCAGTTCATTCCGCCCGGACGCGGCACGGAGTCCCAACAGGGCGGTTTCGACGTGGGGAACAGCATCATCATGGATTGCTTCGACCTGGGGATTGGATCCGACTCCGTGGGAAAGAACGCGCTCTGGAACAACAATAACAATGGAAACACGGTCGCAAGCGACGTCACGCTGGTAAATCCGGAGGCGAACTCCCTGAAGCACCTCCCGCGCATTGAAGCGGGGTCCGCCCTGTCCGGCCAGGCCAGCGACGGTGGCGACGTGGGCGCGAACGTCTTGAAGAAGATCGGTGTCTCGGGCACGATTTGGGGAGAGACGGGCTACGACTCGGTAACGAGCCACGATCTGTGGCCATGGCCCAACGAGGAGTGGGTGAAGGCCGAACTGGGCGGCTACAACGCCGGCGGCGGCGATACGTCCATTCCACGCGGGGATCGCGGATTCGCTGCCTACGTCTCACCATTCGGCTCTCCCAATACGCTATCGAGTTACATCTGGGAGTACCTCGGCACGAAGATACCCGACGGAATCTATCCCACTCCGGACCCCGATGCCGACACGGACGGCATGGATGACGCATGGGAGGCGCTGTACGGGGGAGATCTGGCCCCGGGCGACGACGATGACGGAGACGGGCACACGAATATTGAGGAGTTTCAGGCCGGTACGGACCCGACCGACCCGAGCGACGTCTTACGCATTATGGACCTGACCCAAAGCGGCCAAACACGCACCTTCAGCTACCTCTCGGTCGATCAGAAGCAGTACTCCCTGGAGTGCCTGACGGGTTCGCTCGTCAACACGAACTGGAGCCCGATTCAGTCCCTGACGGGTGATGGCGGCACGCAGACGATGCAGCATGTCGTCAGCCCCACCGTGCAGGCGTACTACCGGCTCAGAGTGCAGTAGCAAGCCGCCCTGCCCTCTCGATCGCGTCCACGGCGATAAATTCACGCGACATGGCTTTAACGCGCTTGGTACTGGATCCCGTGTAAACCGCATCGGCGCCCTGCCCCAGGGCCGCCTCGCCCGCGCGAATCGCATCGGCATGATTTCCTCCTCCTGTGGTTAGTTGGACCAGCAGTCAGTTTACGTGGATTGCCGTATGCCAGGCCAGTTTAGTAGCGCTGACGCGGTGCTAGCCTCAAACTTCCCCGGATTTTGGCCCACGAATCACGCGAATCTACACGAATTTCCAGAGAGGAGAGACCGCGGATTACGCGGATGGCGTGAGCCACGTTGTGGTGAAGGCGTGACGACACCGACACGGCTACGCCACTCACGTGGGCGCGGATGCTTTCGAGTGCGCGGATGCGGCGGGCTGATTACCGAACGGACGCGGTCATCTGCTCGAAATCCTGGCCGTTCGGACTTGGATTGGCCTTCGCCAAGTCGGTCAGGATTCCACGACCGGCGTGATAGAGCGGGGCGAACTCCGAATCGATGCTCGCGAGCGCGTCGGTATTAGCGCGGTAGATCGCCAATCCCGAGCGACTCATGATGCAGAAAATGGTTTCACCCGGAATCGGCTTGTTCTTGGGCTGGGCACTCCCGCACAGCCCGTAGAGGCTATCGGCGATCGTGTTCATACGCAGCGCGGTCTCGTGTTGGTTTCCAAGCAATTTCTGCGCTGGTTTGCCATCAATCTCGCGCGTAAAGGTAATCGAACCATCCGCCATGGCAACGAGAGTTGTGGCTTCGTCGCCCTCAGACGTCATCATCAGCACGGCCCACACGTTGTTGCGACCGACGTAGACCCGCGGATCTGCCGGATCGAGCTCTGAGGACATGTCGAAGGCGGGCAACTTGAACTCCGATATGCGGACCAGGTTTCTGGCTGCGTCCAGCGGAGTATCGAAGCCGATCTTGGTTCCGGTTCGATACGAGTAAAGGACCAGGCTCAGCGCGACCGCAGCGACACAGGACAGGATAATATTGCTTTTCATTCTCGACCACCCTTCTGGATTCTGCTCCGTAGGCTCCTCAAAGCACCGTCATCGCGTCTTTTGTGGCACTTTTTGTGCCTTCTTTGGCCATGAAATCCTCACATTCAGCGATTTCGGCGGTTTTGGGCAATAACGGCCGCAAGTAGGCCCCGGGAATCGAGGGATGCCTGCATGGATACTTCAACGCAGGCACAGCGCTGCGAAACGATGGGCTCAGTTTTTGCGTTCGCGAGACGGGTTCTAGGAGTCTGTCGGACTTAGCCGCCCTCCGATTATTGACGCTCAAGGGGTCCGCCAGCCTCCTAGCTACGATTTTCCCTCAGGAAGGGAAAACCGTGGGCAAAGAGCT
>JAQBYD010000051.1 GCA_027623315.1 Verrucomicrobiota bacterium
CCGTCAGACGAACCGTACACGGTATGGCGTACAGCCGATGTGACCGTGGGGACGTTCGACGAGTTGACCAACAGGTACGTCTCGACGGAGTACCTCGATGAGACCGGAACCGTTGATGGGCCGTATTTTTACCGGGTAGAAATGGAAACAGGAGTCGGAGGAGAATAGGAGAGGACACAGACTATGAAGAAACTAGCAACATGTCTAGCGGTATTGGGAATGCTCGGAATGGTGGGTATGGTTGAAGGCGGGATTACCTTGAACTCGCCACGTACCTTTGACTCCGGCACAGACGGATGGTTCACAGACGGGGGCACCGGCGACGGTGGCGGAACGACGTCGTTGAGCAACCCGTCAACGGGCAGTCCTTCTCCCGGCGGCAATCCGGGTGGCTACATGGGCATCAACATTGTCTACGGCGGACCACCGTTGCCGCAGGATCCATCAATTTCAAACACGACGGAACTGTACACGGGTGACTACTCGATCGCGGAATCGATCCAGTTTGATTTCATCGCGTATGACCATGCTCCGGCAGTCGGTTCGGCCGTGGTGCTTTACACCTCCACGGGTGGAACCTGGACGCACGCGTTCACCTACCTGGAATCGCAGGTCGGTTCGTGGGTGCATTTCGTGGTTCCGCTGGCGGCGAGCGCATGGGTAGGCGGGGTCGGTGACTTTCAGACCGCGATCGGCCCGAACACCGTGACCGGCGTTGGTCTGGACATCGAGGGCGCCATCAGCTTCGGCGGAACCCAGCGCTTCGGAATCGATAGCTTCGGAATCGATAACTGGCAGTACACGATCCCCGAGCCACGCACTTATTTCATGCTGGCAGCAGCACTGCTGGGGCTGGCATCGACCTTCAGGCGTCCCATCCAGGATAGCCTGGCCAAGATCAAGAAAGCCGGAAGCACCAGCAGCTAGTCAAATCGTTACCTCTCTTCTTTAGGAGGGCCGGTCACGAGACATCGTGACCGGCCTTTCTTTTTCTTGGAGAGGGCATCGCGCAAGCTTACCCGGACAGGCTTCGGGCGAGTTCATCCGGCGTGATCGTCGCCGTCCCGAGCTTTCCCACCACAATCCCGGCAGCGTGATTGGCTATCTCGGCGGCTTCCGGTCCACTGCAACCCGCCGCCAGGGCGGTGGTGAAGAACGCGATTGCCGTATCGCCGGCACCTGAGACGTCATAAACATCACGCGCCCGGGTGGGCGTGTGATAGGGCGGCTGCCCGGACTGAAACAGGCACATACCCTCCTCGCCGAGCGTCACCAGCAGCATCTCAAGATCCCAGCGGTCTAGCAAGGCCAGGCCGGCCTCGTCGATGGCGGAGCCACCGGGCCGATCATCGAGGCCTGCAGCCGCGATTGCCTCATGGCGATTTGGCTTAAGTGCGCTGAGCCCACTCCAGTCGATAGGATTGCTGGCCGTGGGATCGGCCGTCAGGGGTATCTCGCGCCCGGCTGCAATGCGGGATAACGTATCCACCATGTGTTGGTTGATCAGGCCCTTTCCATAGTCTTCGATGATCACGCCGTCCGCGCTGGCTGCAAGCCGGTCGCAGTGTCCCAGGATCGTGGCCTCGTGAGCGGCTGACAGGGCCTCGATGTGCTCCCGGTCAACGCGCACAACCTGTTGCTGACGGGCGATAACACGGGTCTTCACGGTCGTGCGAATCTCGGGTGCCTGGACGATGCCCTCGGTACCGATACCCGCTTCCGACAGTGCCTCCATCAACTCCTGTCCGGGCGCATCCGATCCGACAATGCCTGCAAGCGACACCGGAATCCCGAAATCCGATAGGTTTCGCGCGACGTTGGCGGCTCCGCCGGGAAATGCCGATTCGTGAGTCACGTGCACCACAGGCACGGGTGCTTCCGGTGAGATGCGCGAGACTTTGCCGCACACGAAGCGATCCAGCATGAGATCTCCGACCACCAGGATGCGCCGTTGCTGCATTCGCGCCAGGATGTCCTGAACATGCGCTTCGGTAAATTGGATCGGATCGTCTTTCATAATCCTGCGGTGCAGTTATCGGCGTGCGCAATCCACGGCGCCGGTGTCGTTAGTAAGCTTTCGCGAAAACAACGGGTTTCGATCCGGCGGTTCCACAGAACACGCACGGGGCGTCGGAGTCAGTGCTATCCATCGGAATACATCGGATCGATACACCCAATTCGGAATTTATGCGCGATTCGCATTCGCTTTGGCCGCACCAGGCGGATATGGCAAACCCGCCGTGGATCCCGGGTTTCTCTGCGCTCTCGGGAGTGAAAAACGACCGGAAATCGGCCAGGTCCTCGATCGATCGTGTATGACGCTCACGAAACTCGCGCGCTCGCGTGAGGAGGTCCGATTGAATCTGGTCGAGCAGCCCGGCGATCTCGCCGCAGAATTGATCCCGGGTCTGCGAGAATCGTTCTTTCCGGCTCTTGTCCCGGCGTGCAACGAACACGCTGCCCTCTGAGACTTCGCGCGGACCGACTTCGACGGTCACCGGAATGCCTTTCTTAACCCACTGCCAGCCCTTCTCCCCGGCGTTGATGTCCCGGTCGTCGAGTTCGACCCGCACCGGGGCGCCATGGTAGGTCTGCTGCTGGAGTTGGGCTTTGAGTTGATTGCAATACTCTAGGGCGGTCGCGCGGTCGTCTTCGTTACGAATGATCGGAAGAATCGCGCAATGGCTGGGAGCTAGCCGGGGCGGCATGATCATTCCGTTATCATCGCCATGCGTCATAATCATGCCCCCGATCAGGCGCGTCGAGACTCCCCAGGATGTCGTCCAGGCGTGCTCCTGTTTGCCATCTCGCCCCAGGTACATAATCTTGGAGGCCTTGGCGAAGTTCTGACCCAGGAAATGACTGGTGCCGGCCTGCAGGGCCTTGCGGTCCTGCATCATGGCTTCAATGCAGAATGTGTTTACAGCGCCCGGAAATCGCTCGCCGGCGGATTTCTCCCCGGTGATGACCGGGATCGCCATGTATTCCTCCGCGAAGGTCTTGTAGACTTCGAGCATCTGGAGGGTTTCATCCCATGCCTCGGCGCGGGTTTCGTGAGCCGTGTGTCCTTCCTGCCAGAGGAACTCGGTCGTGCGCAGAAACAGGCGCGGGCGCATCTCCCAACGCACGACGTTGGCCCACTGGTTGATCAAAATAGGCAGATCACGGTAGCTCTGGACCCACTTCGCATAGCTGGCCCCGATAATGGTTTCGGACGTCGGCCGCACAACGAGGGGTTCATCAAGCTCGCCGTCCGGAATCAGTCGGCCGTCGGGTCCTGCAATCAGGCGATGATGGGTTACCACCGCGCATTCCTTGGCGAATCCGTCCACGTGCTCGGCTTCTTTCTCGAGAAAGCTGAGAGGGATGAGAAGAGGGAAATAGGCGTTCACGTGGCCGGTTTCCTTGAACATCCGGTCCAGGACCTCGCGGATATTCTCCCAGGTCGCGTAGCCCCAGGGCTTAATCACCATGCATCCGCGGACGGGGCTGGGCTCGGCGAGATCGGCCGCACGGACGATCTGCTGGTACCATTCGGGGTAATCCTCTTCCCGGGTAGGCGTAATTGCTGTTTTTTCTTTCTTGGCCATGATGTGTGAAAGGTTGCTATCATAGCCACATGAGTCGCTCGAGTGAAACCGTAATCTTGCTGAAGCCACCTCGGCCGGGACGAGCCCTGATGGCGTGCCTGATCCTGTACTCGATCATCCTCTGGCAACATCCATCGAAGGCGGCTGGGGTAGCCGACCTTAAATCGAACTTCGTTGCCCAGCTCAACGTTGTAATCACCAGCTACGAAGAATCCCGGCCGGGCATCGACAACATTTACAAGAGGGACCTGCATGGCCTTCAGATTAAGAGTATGGAGGATGGCAGTCGTGAGCTGGTAGCCGCCGTCCGCGCCGAGCTTGAGCGCTTCCTGATCGAGCGGCATGTGCCCCAGGAGATATCGGAGCAGACCCCCGAATCGATCGCGGAACTCCAACGTTCCTACTACCGGAGATTGATCGATCTCCTGAATAAGCGGGATCTTGAGGTCCTCGGAGTCGCTGATGCGTGCGAGAGCGGACTCAAGAAACTCGAAGCGGGTCTTACGGGGGCATCCGCGTCGGAGATTGATAACGAGATCCAAAGAATCGGTGATAACCCGCATGTCGCCGAAGCGCGCCGCCACGTGGTGTTCGTGTCCAGGCGTAGACGGGAGCCCCAGCCAGAGATTCCGCGGGCCGATAGCCGTCCTCTCCGCATCCGGCCGGTCGTTGATGATGAGGATGATGACAGTGCGCTCGAGAACGTCGCGGTCTTCATACGACCGCAATCGGATGCACGGACCCGCGAGCAGTATTACGTAGGGCGTTGGGTATGGATCGCGGAGGAGGGCGGGTGGAAGCGGGAGATCCTGAGCTTCAATAGCGCGCCGCGACCAGCTCGGGACCACGAAATATGGGACTATGTACGGGGTATGTCGGAGCCGAAGAAACCCGGACTTCGACCGTGGGACAACTACGGATATAAGCGGTTCGCATTGTAAAGAGGCAGAACGGGCGCCGGTCGCCCCGTCTTGACGGCTTTCTTGGCGTCAGTTACAGTTGACCTTGTTCCCTCGACCGCATTCAACGGAATCTCTCCATGTCTTCTCTTCAGACGTTATCTATGACCGCGACGCCGTCTGCCGGGGTACCGGACCTGTCGCGCGTCCCCTGTGTTGACGCGGTCGGAATCGAGGAACGCTGTAGTCGTTTTCAGACGCGGAGTATCAAGAAGGAGTCCAAGGTCGCGGGGTTGAAGCATGTGCTCAGCATGATCGACCTGACGACTTTAGAAGGACAGGATACGCCGGGTAAGGTCCGCCAGCTCTGCTACAAGGCGCAGCACCTGCACGACGCCCTGCCGCGCATTCCGCACGTCGCGGCGGTGTGCGTCTACCCGACGTTGGTTCGCGTGGCCCACAAGGAGCTTGAGGGCTCCGGCATCAAGGTCGCCTCCGTCGCGACGGCATTTCCGAGTGGTCAGGCCTCCAAAAAGGTCAAAATCACCGATACGAAGTTCGCGGTCAGCGAAGGCGCCGACGAGGTGGACATGGTTATCTCGCGCGGTGAATTTCACCGGGGGGAGTACACGTACGTCTTCGACGAGATTGCCGAGGTGAAGCAGGCCTGTGGAGCGGCCCACCTGAAAGTGATCCTGGAGACCGGCGAGCTGAGCACACTGGACAACGTGCGGCGCGCGAGCGTGCTCGCGATGCATGCCGGGGCCGATTTCATCAAGACCTCCACCGGCAAGATCGAGCCGGCCGCGACACTCCAGGTTGCCCTGGTGATGCTGCAGGCGATCAGGGATTTCTATTACGAGACGGGGCGCATGGTTGGAATGAAACCGGCGGGCGGCATCTCCAGGGCAAAACTCGCACTGCACTATCTGGTCATGCTTCGCGAAACATTGGGGCAGCAGTGGATGACACCGCGATGGTATCGCTTTGGTGCGAGTCGTCTGGCGAATGATGTCCTGATGCAGATCGTTAAGGAGCAGACTGGACGTTACCAATCGCTTGATTATTTTTCGAAGGACTAGCCGGATGGGTAAGACGCGACGAAAAACAGGAACCACGACACCACGGAAGTCGCGATCACCGCGTCCCGTCCGCAAGCTCAAATTCGCCACGGACTGGACTTACTCGGCCGCGCCCGAGAGCACGGACCATGTCCGCCTGGAGAGCCGTTACGGGCTCTTTATCGATGGAAAATTTTCGGAGCCGCGGAGTGGACGGTATTTCGCGACGATAAGCCCGTCGACCGAGAAGAAGATTGCCGACGTGGCCGACGCGTCCACTGCGGATGTCGGGCGTGCGGTGAAAGCTGCACGTCGCGCGTTCGATGGGACATGGTCGAAGATGAAGCCCTCCGAGCGGGGGAAGTATATTTTCCGCATCGCCCGCATTATCCAGGAGCGCGCGCGGGAGTTCGCCGTGGTGGAGTCGATGGATGGCGGTAAGCCCATTCGGGAGTCACGCGATGTCGACATTCCTCTCGCCGCGGGACACTTCTTCTACTACGCAGGCTGGGCGGATAAGCTGCCGTATGCATTCCCGTGCCGGGATCCGAAGCCAGTTGGTGTTGCGGGCCAGATCATCCCCTGGAACTTTCCGCTCCTCATGGCCGCGTGGAAGATCGCCCCGGCTCTTGCCACGGGCAATACGGTTGTACTTAAGCCCGCGGAGACTACGCCCCTGACTGCGCTAAAGCTTGCCGAAGTAATTCAGGAAGCCGATCTGCCGCCAGGCGTTGTGAATATCATCACCGGCGCCGGGGAGACGGGCGCAGCACTCGTGAATCATCCGGACGTCGACAAGATCGCCTTCACGGGTTCCACGGAGGTCGGCAAGATCATCCAAAAGGCAATCGCGGGCTCGAAGAAGAAGTTCACACTCGAACTCGGCGGCAAGGCGGCCAACATCGTGTTCGAGGACGCCGCGATCGACCAGGCCGTGGAAGGGATCGTCAATGGCATCTTCTTCAACCAGGGGCATGTCTGCTGTGCAGGATCACGACTTTTCGTTCAGGAGTCGGTCGCGGACGATGTGGTGCGGCGCCTGAAGGATCGCATGGAGACCCTGATCGTTGGGGATCCGTTGGATAAGAACACGGACATCGGGGCGATCAACTCCAAGCCGCAACTGGAGAAGATCCGGGAATATATTCAGATCGGACAGGATGAGGGAGCCGAGATCTACCAGTCATCATGCCCGCTGCCCGCCAAGGGGTACTGGTGCCGGCCCACGCTCTTCACGAAGGCCTCGCAGTCTCATCGGATCGTCCAGGAGGAGATCTTCGGCCCCGTGCTTGCGGTGCAAACTTTCCGAACGGTCGAAGAGGTGATCGAAAAGGCGAACAATACGCCCTACGGCTTGTCCGGCGGAGTTTGGACGGACAAGGGAGCCAAGATATTCAAGATTACCGGCAAGCTGCGGGCTGGCGTCGTGTGGGCAAACACCTTCAATATGTTTGATCCGAGTTCGCCTTTTGGCGGATACAAGGAGAGCGGCGTCGGGCGCGAAGGGGGCCTGCACGGTCTGCTGCCGTACGTCAACCTTAGTTGATCCACTGTGGCTTTACTGCGGAGCGATATGCCTGAGTCATCGACAAGATCCAAGAGCGCGAGCAGACGCGAGCACGGGCGTCGCGGCGCAGCGCCTCGACCGGCGACAGGGAAGACGAAAACGACATCCGGCAACGGAGCTCGTGCCGTGATACTCAAGACCTACAAATTGTATATCGGCGGAAAGTTTCCGCGAACCGAGTCAGGGCGTTACGATATCCTGAAGACCTCGCGCGGTGCCGCCGTTGCCAACATCTGCAGAGGAAGCCGAAAGGATTTCCGCGAAGCGGTTGTCGCGGCCCGTTCGGCAGCAGAGAAGTGGGGTGCTGCCAGCGCGTTCCTCAGGGGCCAGATCCTCTACCGCATGGCCGAGATGCTGCAAGGTCGAGCGTCGCAGTTCGTGCAGGAGTTGGAACTGCAGGGATTCACGCTTAGGGCGGCGTCTCGAAATACCGAGGCGTCAATCGATCGACTGGTCTATTATGCCGGCTGGGCGGACAAGTTTCAGCAGATGTTTAGTTCCGTTAATCCGGTCTCGTCATCTCATTTTAACTTTTCCATGTGCGAGCCTACCGGCGTCGTCGCTGTACTGGCGCCCGGGGAGGGCGGGCTGCTGGGCCTGGTTTCATGTCTAGCGCCCGTGATCGTGGGCGGAAACACGTGCACGCTTCTCGCGTCCCAGTCCACCCCGCTCACCGCGATTACCTTTGCGGAAGTTCTGCACGGCTCGGATCTACCGGCGGGCGTCGTCAATATATTGACGGGTCGGCGTGACGAACTCCTGGAGCCTTTCTCGACACATATGGACGTGAACGCGATCGTTTACTGCGGATCCGACTCCAAAGAACGGCAGGAGACGCGATTCAATGCCGCGGGTAATGTAAAGCGCACGGTCTGCCGACATCTGCGGGACTGGTATTCGCCGGATGCACAGAGTCCCTACATGATCGCGGATACCCAGGAAATAAAAACAACCTGGCACCCAATCGACACCTGACCGTGGAACGGTAGAGCCTTCGTCCCGGAGTCGATCAATGAACAACAGAGCTTACCTGGTTAGACGCTTTGCACCGATACGGTTCATGGCGTGGATCTGTCTCCTCGCCGCGGTCGGCGTGCTTCCGTCGCTTGCAGAACAGCAGGAACTGGTGATCATGCAGTGGAACGTCGAGAACCTCTTCGACAACGAGGACGATCCAGACAATACAGGCGACGACTCGTACACCTCGGATGGATGGAAGAAATGGACGGAGTACAGGTACCGGATGAAGGTCCGCCATCTGGCGGAGATTGTCGGAAAGTTGAAACCGAACATCCTGTGTCTCCAGGAGATCGAAAATCTGCGTGTGCTCAAGGAGCTTCAGCATGCGCTCAGGACGAAACACGACCTCAATTTCGACTATATTATTCATCGCGATGGCCAGGACCATCGAGGTATAGATGTCGCCATAATGTCCACCGTAGAACCTGCTAATCCGCGCTGGATTACGCCGGTTGAGGCTCAGCGTGACATTCTGATTGCTGACTTCAAGGTGGGCGGGAAGACGTTCTCCGTGATTGCGAATCACTGGAAGTCGCATTGGGGTAACAAGAAAGCCGCTGATCTGTTGCGATCGCGACAGGCGAAGGCCGTACGCAAGGCGGTCGACGAGATCGTCAGTCGGGACCGCGGCGCGGCGATTCTTGTCGTGGGAGACTTTAATGATGACTACGCGGCCCCGGTGATCACGGATGTCCTCATGAGTAGCGCGGACCTCGGTCAGGTCATGCAGGATCGCAGTGGCAGAACGTTGTTTAATCTACATGCTACGCTGGAGGAGAACGAGCAGGGCACGATCTACTACCGGCGTGGCAGAACATGGAACTCATTCGACGGAATCAGCGTGTCGCGCGCGCTTCTGCCACCCACGAATACCAATCAGAATTCGGTTGGCTGGATGGTCAAAGAAGGGTCGTATTCTGTCGTGCGATGTCCGGAACTTGTTGATGAAGAGGGTTACCCCAAGCCGTTCAGGCAGATCAGGGATCGTAAAAGCGGCAAGAATGTGTACGTCACGGGCTATTCCGACCACTTTCCTGTCCGGGTCGCCATTGAGATGAATCCCTGACCGCCGGCAAGCACCCGGCTAAGCGCAGATGCAACCTACGAGGCCATGACTGTCCCGCTTCGCTGTGACCGGTTGACCAAGACCTTCGGCGCCACGCGTGCCGTCGATCAGGTGACGCTGGATATTGAGCCTGGTGAGCTCTTCTTCCTCCTGGGGCCAAGCGGGTGCGGAAAAACGACGCTCCTGCGTTGCATCGCGGGATTCTACCATCCGGATTCCGGATCGATAAGTATCGGTGGTCGTGACGTGACGCAGGTGCCTGCGCATCAACGCGATACGGGAATGGTCTTCCAGAGCTACGCGCTCTGGCCGCACCTGACGGTCCAGCAGAATGTCGCGTTCGGACTGGAGATGCGCAAGATCTCCCGGGCCGAGATACGGGACCGCGTGAATCGTGCGCTGGAGACCGTGCACATGATCGAGAAGATGGATTCGCGTCCCAACGAGCTATCCGGTGGTCAGCAACAACGCGTGGCCCTCGCGCGCGCGCTTGTCGTTCGACCCCAGTGCCTCCTTCTGGATGAGCCCCTTTCGAATCTGGACGCCAAGTTACGCCTCGAGATGCGCACGGAGATCCGTCGAATATGTAAGGAGGCGGGCCTCACCGCGGTCTATGTGACGCACGATCAGAAAGAAGCCCTTTCGATCGCCGATCGGCTTGCGATCTTGAATGCGGGAACGCTTCAGCAGGTGGGCACGCCGCGCGACGTCTATTCGCATCCGCAGAGCCGCTTCGTCGCGAGTTTCATCGGCGAGACGAACTTCATCAGCGGCACGATTCGTGAAGGTGACGGCGGGTTCGCGGTATGCGAAACATTGATCGGGCCCATACGGGGACGCTTTGCGAACGATTCAATCGTCAGGGCAGGAGACGCAGTGACCATTTCCGTGCGACCGGAAACGATTCGTTTTGACGAACCGCCGTCCGAACGTGTGAACGTATTTCAAGGCACGGTGCACGATTCGGTCTATCTCGGTGAAGTGGCGCAGCACGAAGTGACCGTGGCATCGCAACAGGAAGTCACGTGGAAAGCGTTTGAACTGAATCCGCGCATCGTAGTGCGCGATAGAGCTGAGCCTGTTCAAATCTGGATCCCAATGGAAGATGTCGTCTTCTTGACGGACTAGGCGCGAGGACATCGCACGCGTATGCGAAACGTCGTTATTCTACTCGTGGCGGGGCTGGTCGTCGCCCTGCCGTTCGTCCTGAGGCGCGAAGAGCCGGTGTCGGCATGGAGTTCCGATGATCCCGTCCTGGTCATCATCTCTCCCCATAACGAAGCCATCCGGTACGAATTCGGACGCGCCTTCTCAAAATGGCATCACGAGCACTACGCGACTCCGGTCAAGGTGGACTGGCGGGTCATCGGCGGCACCACCGAGATCATGCGATACCTGGGCGCCGCCTATGTCTCGAGTTTCAAGGCATGGTGGCGTCGAGAGGACCGTGCGTGGCCGGACAACGGAGGAGCGATGATCCTCGACCACAACGTCCGTGCGGATCTGCCGCCGGGTGAGGCGGAGGGGCCCGCGGCAGCAGCGGCGTGGGAGTTGAAGCGTCGCTTGCATGGATCATTTAGGGACGTCGACGATGCCGGGGCTTTCGGGAGCGGTATTGATCTTTTCTTCGGCGGAGGCGTCTACGACCACGATAAGGCCGCGCGGCAGGGATTATCGGTGCCGCCGTGGACCGCACCGCCGGACGGTCTTTTCGCGGACGCGGAAGGTAACGAGTTGCTTCCGGAGCGTCGAGGCGGCGAGACGTGGCGTAGCACCCACTTCTTCGGCGTCGCGTTGAGTACCTTCGGCATCTGCTACAACGTGGATCGCATTCTGGATCTTGGAATCGAGAAGCCTCCGGCGCATTGGCAGGATCTTGCCGACGCTCGATACGTCGGTCAGCTCGGCGTTGCGGACCCCACCAAGAGTGGAAGCATCGCCAAGGCATTCGAGATGATCGTTCATCAACAGTGTCGCGAGTCCGTGAGAGCCGCGGGATTTAACCGGGCTGCGGTCGACCAGTTTGAGCAGGTACTGCGCGAGGCCCGCCTGCCGCCTGGAGAGATGCCGCGCGGGGTGCCGCCGGAGTACCAGGCGGCCGTCGAGGAAGGATGGGAGCACGGGATTCACCTTATACAGATGATTGCGGCGAATGCCCGCTACTTCACGGATTCGGCAAGCAAGGTGCCCATCGATGTGAGTATGGGTGATGCGGCGGCCGGACTGGCCATCGATTTCTACGGCCGCTACCAGGCCGAGACATCTCGCGCCCCGGACGGACGTCCCCGGATGAAGTACGTCACCCCGCGTGGCGGGTCCAGTGTCAGCGCGGACCCGATCAGTCTTTTGCGCGGCGCTCCGAATCGCGAAGTCGCAGTGCGATTCGTCGAGTTCGTGCTTAGCAGGGAGGGACAGGCGCTTTGGAATCAGGCACCTGGAACCCCGGGCGGTCCTCATCGGTTCGCATTGCGCAGGCTGCCCGTGCGCAGGGATTTCTACCCATCGAGTGCCCCGGGGTTGACCCGTATGTACGAGACGACAGCCGGCTTGACGGTGGACGATCTGGGGCGGCCGGATGTGAATCCGTACGTTCTCTCCGATCAGTTTGTCTACCGGCCACGATGGACGGCTCGTCATTTCGGCGTGCATCGTAAGCTCATTCGCGCCATGTGCCTCGACGCAGGCGTCGAGCTTCGCGCGGCCTGGCGAGCTATCATAGTCGGCGGCGGGCCCGAGTTGCAGCCGGAGGCCATGCAGGCCCTCCGGCGCCTGCCCGATCACCCCGAGCGCATGACGTGGCGATCCATCACCACCATTTTCGAAGCGCATGATGAACTCACCGTCATGCGCGATTGGACGATTCACTTCCGGGAGGCCTATCGCGAAGCCGAGCGCATCGCGCGGGAGAACTCGGGGAGGGCCGAGGCGGGATGATGAGTCGGGCTATGGCACGGTGGGTATTCGCCATCGTAAGCGTCCTGCTGGGAGTCGCCTTCGTGTGGCCTCTGTTCAGCGTGATTGCCGGGGGCTTCTATGACGGTGAATTCACTCTGAAGTACCTATGCGCGGTATTTCGGAACCCGATTTACGTGGAGGGATTGCGCAACAGCATCATGCTGGCGATTGGGACCACCGTGCTGGCATCCTTGGTCTCCCTGCCATTGGCCTGGCTCGCGAATCGTTTCGACTTTCCGGGAAAGTCCATCCTCACCGCCCTCCTCCTCGTCCCGATGATCTTGCCGCCCTTTGTCGGGGCCATCGGATTTCAGCAACTGCTCGGGCAATACGGCGCTCTGAATGCCCTGCTGGGCCTCGGACCGGTGGATTGGCTCGGGAAGGGACGCTACTTGGGCGTGATTTTGCTCCAGGCGCTGGCGCTGTATCCGATCATGTTTCTCAACACCACGGCTGCGCTTGCCAACATCGACCCTGCCATGGAGGAAGCGGCGGAGAACCTGGGATGCTCCGGACTACGGAAGTTCCTCCGGGTCACGCTACCGCTGGCGATGCCCGGTATCTTCGCCGGTTCCACGATTGTCTTCATATGGAGCTTCACCGAACTCGGTACCCCGTTGATCATGAATTTCGGACGCTGCGCTTCGGTGCAGGTCTATGATGCGCTCAAGGAGATCGGGTCAAACCCGTTTCCCTATGCACTGGTACTCGTCATGCTTCTCGTGAGCGTATCACTCTATGCGGCAGCCAAGTTGCTCTTCGGCAAAAAGGTGTACGCGATGCAGGGCAAGGCTTCCGTTGCCACGGCTTCACGCAGGGTTTGCGGGCTACCGGGCCTGCTCGTGGCCCTGCCGTTCGCTGTGGTCGTCTGTCTCGCACTCACTCCGCACGTCGGTGTTGTGCTTCTCAGCGCAAGTGAGCCCGGGAGTTGGTATCAGACGGTCGTTCCGGAGATCTTCACGACCGTGAATTACGTAGACGCGCTCGGACACGATATGACGGTCGGCAGCATCCGGAACAGTCTTCTCTTCTCATCACTTGCCCTAGTGGTCAATCTGATCCTCGGAGTAGCGATCGCGTTCGTCGTGGTTCGATCCGACATTCGGTGGCGTGGGCTACTTGACGCCGTGGCGATGATTCCACTGGCGGTGCCGGGCCTGGTCATGGCATTCGGCTATCTATCGATCAGTGCGCGCATGAGCAACACTGGTATCGTGCGCGAATCCGAGTTCTTGACGTCCCTGGTGGACGTCAGGACAAACCCAACGCTCTTTCTTGTCGTGGCGTATGCGGTGCGTCGCCTGCCGTACATGGTGCGATCGGCCGTCGCGGGCCTTCAACAGACCTCGGTTACGCTTGAAGAGGCGGCGGCAAATATGGGGAGCACTCCCATGACGACCTTGCGGCGCATTACGATGCCCCTGATTACGGCGAACGTGATCGCGGGTGGACTGCTGGTCTTTGCGTTTAGCATGTTGGAGGTTTCGGATAGCCTGATGCTCGCACAGCAGGCGGATTTTTACCCGATCACAAAAACGATCTACGAATTGTTCCAACTGCTGGGGACCGGTCGCTACATCGCGGCGGCTCTCGGAGTCTGGGCCATGGTCTTTCTCGCCGTCACGATTCTCGGCGCGAGTATTCTTCTGGGACGCAAGATGGGCGCCATCTTTCGTGTGTGAGGTATTGCCTTGCACCGGCGCACTTTGGAGGCGTAGCCTGAATGGAGAAGGGGGTAGCAAAATGCTGAATCTGCATGTAGTACCGGTTCAACTCATTGCGCTTGTGCTGATCCATACGGTCGCACTGGCTCAACCGTTGGCGCCGTCTCGACCCAGCGCCAAGGACGCGCCCGATGGCGTCGTCACGGGGACCGACATCTACGAGTTCACGTATGCCGCGACGCTCCCCGACATCCCTGGTGAGGCGCACCTATGGGTTCCGATGGCGAAGTCGGATCTGTTCCAGGAAGTCAAGGCTAGCGTGAAATCCATGCCCGCTCTACGAATGCTGGAGATTCGCGATGTCGTATATCGAAACAAGGTGCTCTATGGCGTTCTGGATAGTACTGCGAGCGGCAAGAGGATTGAGATTCACTATACCGTAACTCGTCGCGAGAAGCCGACGTATCTCATCGAAGGTGAAAACACGGACATCTACCTCGGCGCGCAGAAGTGGGTCCCGGTGAATAATCGTTTTCGAGACATCGCGCAATCTTTCGCCGGCGATTCTGGCTCTGCCGCGCATGCCACGTTGGCCCTCTATGAACATGTGTTGGAGACGATGCAGTACGACAAAAGTGGAGAAGGGTGGGGGTGCGGCGATGCAGTTCGTGCATGCGACGTCAAGACCGGCAACTGTACAGACTTCCATTCCTACTTGATCGCGTTATGCCGCTCGATCGGAATACCGGCGCGATTCGAGATTGGCTTTACAATTCCACACGACCGTGACTCCGGAGCCATTGCGGGATACCACTGCTGGGCGGAGATGCACGTGGGCGCTCGCTGGGTGCCGGTGGATGTCAGTGAGGCCTCGAAGCATAAGGAATTGGTGCCGTACTATTTCGGCACTCACCCTGCCAATCGTCTTGAGATCAGCGTCGGGCGAGACCTCGTGCTGAATCCATCGCCAACGTCCGGGCGCCCCAATCTTCTGGTCTATCCGTTGCTCGAGATCGACGGCAAGCCTGTCGATGTGAAGACAGAATTCACGTTCAAGCGCATCAAGAACTGAGCAAGCATCGCGCGCCGCGCGACTCTCCGACGTTGTTTTGTGCAGATCCGTTGTGTACACTCCTCGATAGTTATGAGCATTAAGATTCGTATAGAATACTGTTCGCTTTGAAACTATGAGCCTAAAGCCGTCGGTCTGGCGGATACGCTCTTAGAATTGAAGCAGGATATCAGCTCGCTCGAACTCGTTCCGGCAGGGGGCGGGGTCTTTGAGGTTAGCGTCGATGACGAACTCGTTTATTCCAAGAAGCAGACGGGGGAATTCCCGGACTTCAAGGCCGTTCTCAAAGACGTTCGCCGGCGGCTGTAACCCACTGCAGCAACCGATCCGTCCCGCAAGCTACGCTACGCCGGCGAGCGGCGAATTCCGCCGGCCCGCCGCCTCCGCGGCGTGCTACCCGTTCGATCTTGCTGCACGGAGAGTGATGGGTGCCTGGTGGCCCCTGCGGTCTTCAAAACCGTTGTCCTGGCGCTTGCGCCGGGGGGTAGGTTCGATTCCTTCCCTCTCCGCCAATCTCTTCGTGCCCCATCTCTCGGGTTCCGTTCGCATATGAAGTTCCCCGATCCATCTGCCAAGCGTGCAATTCCCGCGGTGGACGCGGTCCTGAATGAACTCGGGGACATCAACCTCCCTCGCCGTGTCGTGGTTAATGTGATCCGGCGCGAGTTGGCTTCCATTCGTCGGAAGCAAGCGGTCCCCGGTCGAGAGTTGATCATGGACCAGGTTCGACAGAGGTTAAGCCGGCTGATGCAATCTCGCATCCAACGCGTCATCAACGGAACCGGCACCGTGATCCACACCAACCTTGGCAGGGCCCCGCTTGGTCCGGAATCCGTCTCGGCGCTGGCGGAGATTGGCGGGCGCTACAGTAATCTTGAACTGAATCTGGAGAGCGGAAAGAGAGGCGGTCGAGCCGTCTATCTGGAGCACAACCTCGCGGTGCTCTGCGGAAGTGACTCGGCGACGGTCGTGAACAACTGCGCCGCCGCGTTGGTATTGATTGTGAAGCACTACTGCACAGATGACCGGCCGGATGTTGTGATTTCGCGTGGTGAGTTGATTCAGATCGGGGGCGGCTTCCGAATTCCGGAGATCCTCGAGGCCAGCGGTGCGCGCCTGCGGGAGGTGGGTACCACCAACCGAACGACGGTCCAGGACTACGTGCGTGCGATGGGGGCCTCCACGGGGCTCGTGCTGCGCGTGCACCGCAGTAATTTTTTCATGGAGGGTTTCGTCGAAGCACCGCCCATCCGCGAACTCGTCACGGCGGCCAGGAAAAAGCGCATTCCCGTGGTTGAAGATCTTGGAAGCGGGGCATTGATCCACACGGACCGGGCTCTCGGGATTGAACATGAGCCCATGCCCTCGGAAAGCCTGCAGGCGGGCGTAGATCTGGTCTGCTTCAGTGGGGATAAGCTGATGGGAGGCGCACAGGCCGGCGTCATCGCGGGAAAGGGCCGCGTGGTCTCGGCCCTGAAGAAGCATCCGCTCTACCGCGCGCTGCGCTGCGATAAACTTGCCCTGGCATCGATGCAGGCGTGCGTCGATGCGTACCTGGCCGGAGAGGAAGATACGGCCGTCCCGGTAATCAGCATGCTCTCGGTGCCGGTGGATGCGCTGCAGTGTAGAGCCGATGCGATCCGAGAGGCGGCTGAGAAATCGACCCTGGACATCTCCGTAAGGTCCGGGACAACCCGCGTCGGTGGTGGGACGCTACCACGCGCCACGATGGACTCCATCGTGCTGGAGCTTCGATCAGCCACGCGCAGCGCGGCGGAGTTGTCGGTTCAACTTCGCACAGGGTCGCCTCCCGTGGTCGCCACGATATCGGGAAATCGTGTGCGGATCGATCTGCGAACGGTTCTTCCGGCGGAGGATGAAGCTCTGACCGCCGCTATCCTCGCAGTCGGGCAGATGTGTTGAACCGGCGCCATGGCGACACGGCATTACATACTGGCCACGGCAGGACATGTGGATCATGGAAAGAGCGCCCTCGTGGAGGCCCTCACCGGAACGCATCCGGACCGTTTGCCCGAGGAGCGCGCGCGGGGGTTGACGATCGACCTCGGTTTCGCGCATCTAAGCCTGTCGTGCGGCGAGGATGACTTCGAGATCGGGCTGATCGACGTCCCCGGTCACGAGGACTTCGTCAAGAACATG
Organism: Verrucomicrobiota bacterium; assembly: GCA_027623315.1. Classification (GTDB taxonomy): domain Bacteria; phylum Verrucomicrobiota; class Kiritimatiellia; order CAJWTS01; family CAJWTS01; genus JAQBYD01. The sequence goes on from JAQBYD010000051.1 coordinate 17,055, forward strand.
GTCGCCGGGGTCGGAGCGATCGATGCGGCGCTGCTTGTGGTGGCGGCGGACGACGAATGGATGCCGCAGACCGAGGAGCACGTGGAGATTCTGACCTACCTCGGCGTCCGGACTGGAATCATTGCGCTGACGAAGAGCGACTTGATTCCAGATTCGCGGCGGTCTGATCTGATCGCATCCATCACGAAGATGACGGCCGGGACATTATTCGACGGTGCTCCAGTGATCCCGACGTCGGTCGTATCGGGGGAAGGACTGAAGGAGCTGAAAGATGAGTTGGCGAACCGGGTCGGCCAATTGGCCCCTTCCCCGGATGTCGCCAAGCCCAGGTTGGCCGTCGATCGCGTCTTTTCGCTCCACGGTGTCGGTACGGTGGTCACAGGAACCCTGTCGGGAGGCGTGCTGAGAAAGGGGCAACGCGTGGTCGTCGAGCCGGGGGGGGTGGCGACGCGAGTGCGTGGACTCCAGTCGCACAACGAGGATCTCGAGGTTGCCGTGCCCGCTACCCGTACGGCCTTGAATCTTCCGGACGTCGAGTCCGGGGCCGGGGTGCGGCGGGGTGATGTGATCACGGTGCCCGGACTTGGTACGCACAGTGTAACCGTGGACGTGGAGCTTCTAATGTCACCGCGCCTGCTGGAAGTAGGTAAGATCGACGTGCGGCCACTTCGCGACGACTCGAGGGCTCGCCTTCATCACGGAAGTATGAACGTTCCGGTACAGGTTCGGATGCTCGGCGTCCGCGAGTTGCTCCCGGGGGAGCGGACGCTCGCGCAGTTACGACTGGAATCGCCGGCATTTGTTTTCGCAGGGGACCGATTCGTCGTCCGCGATTGGTCCGAACGACTTACGCTAGCTGGCGGAATCGTCCTGGATCCAGACGCGAGCCGGGCGCGACTACGAGCACCTTCTCGAGTCAAGTTTCTCGAGGCTCGCGCGGCGTCACCTGGCGATCTCGCCGTATGGGTGAGTAGTAGGCTCGACCGGGATGGGGCGGTCAAATCGGGTCACCTCCTGCGCAAGTCCAACGTCGGCGCGTCACAGATCGAGGATGCGCTTGCCGAACTTGTGCGGTCCGGGAGCGCCGTGACACGAGGTGACTTCGCGTTTGCCGTGACGCGATGGAACCAACTGGTCGGGGAGGCCAGATCCCTGGTCGAAGCCGAACATCGCGAACATCCGGAGCTCGTCGGTCTCGCCTTAACGGATCTGCGGAGCCGCCTGGCCCGCATGGTCTCGGACCCCGACGTTCATGAACTCGTGATCGACGAGCTCTGCCGGGCGGAGTATCGGCGACAGGGAAGCGTGCTCCGGCGGGCCGATCATCGGCCGGAACTTCCGGATGCACTTCGCTCCGTCGGGGAGCGATTGCGTGCAGCGCTTTCGGAAAAGCCCCATGAGCCCCCGTCGCGCAAGGACCTGGTGACCACGCCTGCCGCCGAAAAGGCGCTGCGTTTTCTGATCGAGGCGGACGAGGCTATTCAGATTTGTCCGGAGCTCGTGATGTCGACCGAAGGATATCGTTCAGCGCGTGACGCCGTAATCGCCCACTTGCAAGAGCACGGCACGGCCACGATGAGCGACTTCCGCAAGTTGCTCGGCAGCACGCGCCGCGTGACGGTGCCGCTGGCTGAGCGTTTCGACCGCGACGGCGTGACCGCACGCGAGGGCGACCGGCGCCGCCTGAAAGGGGGTGGTTTGTGAAGAGCCCGAACGCCCCCATCGAGCGGACGATCGTTCTGCTCGGTGCAGGCAATGCCAACTTGCAGGTCATTCGGTGGTGGGCCATGGATCCGATTTCCGGAACTGAACTCCTGCTGATCAGCGATACGCTGATGATGCCGTACTCGGGCATGCTGCCCGGGTGCCTGGCGGGGCTCTACCGCATCGACGACGTCATGATCGATGTCGGCCGGTTGTGTGCCAAGGCCGGCGTGCGGTTGATTCACGCGCGCGCGACGAAGGTGAATACCGTGGCCAAAGTGGTCGAGCTTGAGGGACGACCACCGCTTCGCTACGACTTGCTCGCGGTCAATATAGGCTCCCAGCCTCATGTGCCGATCGAGCCGGGAGCGAGAGCGCACTCGTTGCTCTTGAAGCCGCTGCACACGTTGACGACCCGTGCGGATGCACTGGATGACCGAATCGCGCAGTCCGGCCAGCCGTCGCGCCTGGTCTGCGTCGGAGGCGGAGCCAGCGGATTCGAGATCACGATGGCCCTGAGAAAACGGTACGGTCATCATGCGAACCTGTCGTACGAAATTCTCGTAAGCGGTGACCGCGTCCTGTCCGGGGCGGCGCCCGGAGTGTCGGACCTCTGTGCCCAAATCCTGGCGGAACAGGGAATCGCGGTTCGACATGGCGCTAGAGTGTCCGGAGGGGATGGCCGCGTTCTGCAACTTGAGAGCGGGCAAGCGGTGCCATACGATATCTGCGTCTGGGCGACGCCGGCAGCGCCGCTCGAGTTGATTCAGGCATCTGGTTTCGAGACGACGACGCGGGGATTCATTCGAGCACACGATACGCTGCAAACCCTTTCGGATCCGAACGTCTTCGCCGCCGGGGATTGCGTCACGCTCGAATCCAGCCCGGATCTTCCGAAGGCTGGGGTTTTCTCGGTCCGCGAGGGCCCCGTGCTCTGGGACAATCTCAAAGCGGCGGTCTCGGGAGATGAGTTGCGTCCGTATCGGCCCCAGAAGCTGTATCTTTTCCTGTTGAACGCATCCGATGGAACCGCCGTGATGAGTTACGGATCGGCGGCCGGCAGGGGGAAATGGGTCCTGGCGTGGAAGAACTTTATTGACCGTAAATGGATGCGGCAGTTCCACGATCTGTACCTTGACCCCGATGACGATCCGGACGCCGATTCAATGCGATGCGGGGGATGCGGAGCGAAGTTGGGACACGAGATTCTGTATCGTGTACTGAAAAGGCTGGAGATTCCGGCGCATCCCTCGATCCTCGCCGGTGTATCCACCGGGGAGGATGCCGCCGTCCAGCGCCTGCCTGAAGGTCGGGTCGCGGTTCAGACGGTGGACTTCTTTCGGGAGTTCCTGGCGGACCCCTATCTCTTCGGAAGAATCGCTGCGCTGAACGCACTGAGCGATGTCTACGCGATGCATGCGACTCCACTCTCGGCTCTTGCGACGGTGACGATTCCGTACGCGGGTTCCCGGGTCCGAGAAGAGCAACTTTACCAGTCGTTGTCAGGAGCCGTGGAGACGTTTCGGCAGCACGATGTGGTCCTGGCAGGAGGGCACAGTTCAGAGAGCGTAGACTTTCAGCTCGGATTCACGGTGACGGGACATGCAGACGAGACAACATTGTTTCGCAAGAGCGCTTTGAAGGATGGGGACAACCTCATCGTGACCAAGCCTCTCGGAACGGGCGCACTCATGCGAGCGGTTACGCTTGGGCAGTGCGCCGCGGAATGGTACCGGGCCGTGGTCGAGGGAATGCTCGTCTCGAACCGCGATGCAGCATCAGTCTTGGCGGAACTTGGAGTGGCGGCCTGCACGGATGTGACGGGCTTCGGGCTGGCAGGGCATCTAGTCGAGATGTTGACGGCGAGTTCATGCCGGGCGACGCTCCAGATTTCATCGATTCCTCTCTACGACGGCCTGGTACAAGTCCTTGCCCGCGGCGTACGCAGCACCCTTCACGACGACAACGCCACCATCGCAGCCAGGATTCTGAGCCCTGCCGGCCAGATTCCTGCCTGGCTCTTTGACCCGCAGACATCCGGTGGTCTTCTGGCGGGCGTGCCGGCAACGCGTGCCGATGAAGCGCTGGAGGCGCTGTCGGCCTCTGGTTACGCGCATGCAGCCTGCATCGGGACGGTCGAAGCGTGTAAGGCCGGTGAATCGCCCGGGCTGCGGCTGCGAGTCGAGTAGGCAGGTCGACGGCCCCTAGTCCCAGATTAAGCGAACCCGCCAAGCGACACTCTGATTGCCGGGCGATTGTCCTGGTCTGAGGCCTGCGGAGTCGATGGTTGAAGTGAGTCCGGAGCTGTCGAATTTCCACCGCGATGGAGGCAAGCGCTGAGCGTCGCCGGAAGTCGAGACGGTGCCGAGAATGAAGACTGCATTTCTCGGTAATTCGAATCACCAGATCAGGCCGCAAAGCACCGATCCCAGGAGTTCATGTACAGGAGTACTACTCACCCCTGGGGTCGGCACTTTTCGACCCAATCTGGCGACTCAAATTTCCGACCCTCCTGCGTCGGGCACCGAAATGCAGCCTTCGGGGGCCGCGCGGCGGCGACGCACAGCTGGCAGACGAAGCCACTGGCGCCGCGTTCCAGAGCGCAAGCGAACGACAACCTGCCGGTTGGCGCTGTGTCCGAAAACCCTCGGGATGTACGCTCCGAGATGCGATATGGCCGGTCCAAACTTTACGAGAAATGCGGGCCTATCGGTAGTGTCTTGAAAGTTCTACGATTTGGAGATGCGCTACATCCGAGTATCTGTTCTGCGGCGCCGTTTCCCGCCCGTGCGCCCTGATTAACCGATGCCGGCGCCGCAGGGCAACTGAAGGCTGCATTTCGGTGCTCGACGCAGGAGAGCCGGGAATTCGGATTGTCAGATTGCGTCGTATCGTGCACATCGCATGGAGGAATCTGTACTCGTGTACGTGACTTCATGCGATGTGTGCGAGACGGCGTGATATGGCGGTTCGAATCTCCCGAGAAATGCAGTCTTCCTTACGCGATCGTCGATTCGCAGAAGAGCTCGCACGCAACCGCGCTCCACCCAGCGCGCCGTCCGCTCGGTCGCTCATCACGCGCCTATGTTCGCTTAATCTGAGCCTAGGAGTCTGTCGGACTTAGCCGCCCTCCGATTATTGACGCTCAAGGGGTCCGCCAGCCTCCTAGCGACGGGCTATCTCGAGCAGATCGGCCAGCAGCGCGAAGCCGGTCTCCTTCTTCCCGGCCCCCGGCCCCTCGACGGTTACATCGCCCAGGAGTTCAGTCGTGAAGGTGATCGCGTTGGTCGCGCCCGTCACGGACGCCAGCGGGTTGTCGAAAGGCACCTTGACCGGTGCCACGCTTCCGCTGACGGAATCTCCGTCACGACGGATCTCCCCGATCAGTCGCCACCGTTCCCCGTTGGCGCGGGCATCTTCGATATCGGCGGCCGTGATTCCGGTAATGCCCGTGCACGGTATGTCGTCAACATTCAGCCGGGCATCCATCAAGACATGCGCCAGGATAACCACTTTGCCCAGGGCGTCGTGCCCTTCAACATCGGCGTCGGGCTTCGTTTCGGCATATCCCAACTCCTGGGCCCTGGTCAGCGCATCCTCGTAGCTCATGCCCCCCTCCATCTCGCTGAGAATGAAGTTCGTGGTTCCGTTCAATATTCCCCGGATCCTGGTGATTCGATTCCCGGCGAGAAAGCGGCTTCCGAGGTTCAGCACGGGCGTTCCGCTCATCACCGTCCCCTCGTACCTGAACTGGACGTCATTAGCGGCGGCTAACTCCGATAGTTCCTGCAGGGCAAGCACGACCGGCCCCTTGTTGGTCGTGACCACGTGCTTTCCAACGGCGAAGGCAGCCTTTGCATGCGAAACGGCGGGTTCGCCGGTCTGAATGTCGGTGGGAGTCACTTCGATCACGGCGTCCGCATTGGTCTCGCGAATCGTCTTCATCGCATCCCATCCACGCTCGACGGCGTCGATGTTGTCGAACGTTTCGTTGTTCTCCGCGGCAGCAAGGCACGCGGCGAGGTCGATTCCTGCCGGATCATAGATCGCGCCGCGCCGAAGATCCGATACCGCCACGGCCACGAGATCTACGCCTTGGCTCTGCTTGATCCACTCGCGCTCTTTGACGACGATCTCGGCCAGCCCACGCCCAACCACCCCGAATCCTATAAATGCCAATCTGAGTTTCATAGTCCTCTCCCCAAAAGCCGGAAGTCTAGTCTCGCCACGAAGAGACGGTCAAGCGTTTCACGAGGCCGCATTGTCGTTTCGACTTGCGGTGTGCATGCTCGGCATAGCAGGCTGTTCCAGGTCCCTGCCCGTAGCGAATGTCGTCGTGAGGAGAATCAGCCAAAATGATTGCCGTTATTGATTATAAGGCCGGAAATCTAACCAGCGTGAAATGGGCCTTTGCGGCGTTGGGCGTCGACGCGGTGGTGACGCACGACCCGCACACGATCCTTGGCGCCGAGCGAGTCGTCTTCCCCGGCGTGGGAGCTGCCGGCGCGGCCATGCAATCGCTCAAGGATCTCGGTCTGCATACGGTCATCCGGGATGCCGCAGGCAGCGGGAAACCGTTTCTTGGAATCTGCGTTGGCACGCAGGTGCTCTTCGACGCCTCCGAGGAGGACGGCGGCGTCGAGTGCCTGGGCCTGATGCCTGGATCGGTCAAGCGCTTCACCCCAAGCGACCCGTCAACGAAAGTCCCGCAAATGGGCTGGAACCAGGTGAATGTCGCTCGCCCACACCCGCTGCTCGACGGCATCCAGGACCACTCCGAGTTCTATTTCGTACACAGCTACTATCCCGATGTGAGCGATGCGTCGCACTGCGTCGCGCAGACAGACTATGCTGACGTAACGTTTTCATCGGTCGTTGGCCGCGATAATCTCGTGGCGACCCAGTTTCACGTCGAGAAATCCGGACGCGTCGGCCTGCGTGTGCTTGAGAACTTCACGCGTTGGAACGGATCATCATGCTGACCAAGAGAGTTATCCCTTGCCTCGACGTTCGCGACAAGAAGGTCACCAAGGGCGTAAAGTTTCAGGATAACGTTGTCCTGGGCGACGCGGTAGAACTGGCGGCCCAGTACTACGAGCAGGGCTGCGACGAGCTCGTATTCTACGACATTACAGCGTCCGCCGAGCGACGCCCGATCGACATCGAGATGGTCCAGGAGGTCGCCCAAACCGTACATATTCCGTTCGCTGTTGGCGGCGGCATCGCCACGCTGGACGACATGTCGCGCGTGCTCCTGGCGGGAGCAGAGAAGGTCTCCCTCAATTCGCTGGCCGTCAGGAATCCGGACATTATAGCAGAGGGGGCCAGGGCCTTTGGATCACAGTGCGTTGTGCTCGGGATGGATCCCGTCAAGACGGACGACCCCGCGTTTCCGAGCGGCTACGAGATCACGATTCGCGGCTTCCGTGAACGGACCGGCATGGATGCCCTCGAGTGGGCGCGTCGAGCTGAAGAACTTGGCGCGGGCGAAATCGTCGTGAACTCGGTGGATGCCGATGGAACCCGCCAGGGATTCGAACTCGAACTGACCGGCCTGATTGCCCGCAACGTCGGCGTACCGGTGGTTGCATCAGGCGGCGCCGGCAACTCGCGGCACCTCGCCGAGGTCTTCACGCAGGCCGGCGCGGACGCCGCTATCCTTGCGGGTATGATTCACACCGGTGAATTCACAATTCCCGACATCAAGCGGGATCTGGTCAGGGCCGGTATTCCGATCCGGCAAACCTGGTAACCGGCCTCGATCAGCAACACCCTGATCGAGGCATGAGAGCTCTTCGCCATATTGACCGGATCCATGGACTTTCGCGGATCCGCCGGAATCTGGTGGGATTCCAGGAAATTTCGGAGCGAATCCGAAGGTATGAGCGTTTACGGCCAAAGTGAGGAAAAGGTCAAGTCAATAAGCGCTACCCGGCGCTGTCCGACTCCAAAACCTCAAGTATGCGCGCATCTGGCCGATCAACGAGATCGTCAGGACTCGCCATGTATGAGCGAGTCCGATACTCGCTGACGGTGCGAAGCTTCCCAATGATCCCCCTCAAGCTCTCCACGGCCCCGAGGCACTCTTCGATCATCATTCGACGCTCTTCGCTGGCTTCTTCCTTCTTCATCAGCTCAAGATAGACCGTGATCGCTGTAATCGGCTGCCCGAGATGATGACAGGCCGTCCCCAGGCTCTCAATCATGACGCGCTGACGCTCGGCGTCGATCAACGACTGGCGCTGACGCTCCAACATCGTGATCTTCCACTTGGTCTGAAACAGGAGCAGATTCAGGTATTTCTCGATGGCGGCGATGTCATCGAGATTGTCCGATACGTGTACCCCCGCCGGCATCTGCGTCTCGGCGACTTCTTTCATCTGGCAACGCAATCGCCGAATCATGAAGACGTGGCGCCCGAGAACGACGTATCCAAGAGACATCAGAGCGAGAACCGCAAGAATGGCAGCGCCGAGAAAAACCGGCCCACCCTCGGCGAGGGCCTGATCTCTCAAGACCAGGACGACGACGGTTAGAGCGGGCAGCACCGAAATCAGGAAGATCGCGAAGGCGAACTGAAACCCGACACCACGCGAAAAAAGCGAATGGGGCGGAACGCCCGGCTCCTGGGCTTCGATCTCGAGCAGCTCAGCCAGCGAGCCGTCATCGGAGCCCTCTTCCCGCGGTCCGCCCTCTAAGCCGTCACTCGACAATGTCTACGATCCCCGGCGGTCGTCGAACGGAGCCCGATCCGACACGAGCAGTTCGAGCCAGCCCAAGACTCCAGCATCGCCTGCCGCGTCGAAGTTGGATGCACGAACACATTTATTCTTCGCAACCGTGATCAGCGGATGGTAGCCCAGATTCCTCCGGTGTACACTCTTTTTGCCGAAGATCGAGGTGCGCTTGATGCCAGTCCCCGCGGAGATCACAATGATCGGAATTCCTGCACCACGCCCCTGGGCTTCATACTCCTGCTTGAGATGCTCGATGGTCTCCCAACCATCCATCTTGGGCATCGTCAGATCTAGAATGATCAGAATCGGATCCACACCATGCTTTTGACGGATACTGGCCAGCTGCGAGAGGACCTCATGCCCGTTGGAAGCCTCATAGGGTAGGATGGTGGGGTCAAGACGCATCACGCTGGTGACGATTCGCTGACGTATGATCTCTTCGTCATCCGCGACGATGATCGTATTGCACTCCGGCCGCATCTCGCGCTCAATCATCGCAGCGACGTCTTCATAACCGGATGAGTCCGTCACCGCAACGTCTTCGCGATCAGTGCCGGCTGAACCCGCTTCGAATCCAGCGCTATCATTGGACGCCTGTCCCATCACGTGAGACTAGCCATCGATCGGCCGCTTGTCTTCTGAAGTCTACTGCGTAAACTCTCCGTCATGAGACTACCCGGCCAGCCTGACCAGCATCTCACGTACTGCCTCAATATTCATCCGGGCGAAACGTGGAGTGCGAATCTCGCAAGCATACGCACGCACGCGCTGGAGGTCCGCGACCGGGTCTGTCACGGCAGGCCATTCGGGCTCGGCATGCGCCTTGGCGCGCAGGCTGCGGCTGAACTTCTGCACGGAAATCATCTTACGGAGTTCAAGGCCCTGCTCGCGGACGAGGATCTCTACGTCTTCACGATCAACGGGTTTCCCTATGGTCCCTTTCACGGCACGCCGGTAAAGCAGAAGGTGTACGCGCCGGACTGGCGGGAGTCAGCCCGGGTCGACTACACCTGTCGCCTTGCCGACATCCTCGCACAGCTACTCCCCGACGATGTTGCCGGAACCATCAGCACGGTTCCCGGCTCATACAAATCATGGATTGCCGATGCGCACGACGAAGCCAGCATGATCGAGAACCTGGTTTCGGTTGCAGGTCATCTTCACCAGATTCACAACCAGGCCGGGCCGCGAATCGAGCTTTGTCTGGAACCGGAGCCGGACTGCTACCTGGAGACCTCGGACGAAGCCATCGCCTTCTTTAACGGCCCGCTATTCACGCAAGGCGTTGCCCAGCTCGATGATCGATTTGGATGTGGCGATGAGACGGCCGCCGGGATTCTGCGCCGCCACCTCGGAATCTGCCTGGATACCTGCCACATGGCACTGCAGTTTGAGAACCCCACGCAGAGCCTTCGGGCATTTCAAACGCACGGCATCCGCGTCTCCAAGATTCAAATCAGCGCCGCGCTCGAGATCACGCCTCGTGCCCAGGCCAGGGCGCAGCTCGAACCCTTTGACGAACCGGTGTATCTGCACCAGGTCAAGTGCTTGCGAAGCGACGCCGGCATATCCAGCTTCCCGGACCTGCCGCATGCCCTCGCCTCGAAGGACTCAGACGCGGGCGAGATGTGGCGAATTCACTTCCACGTGCCGCTCTACTGGGATGGATCGGGCGAGCTTGCCACGACGCACGACAGCGTGGACTCCGAGTTCTTTGACGCCGCCCGTGAGGCCGGGGTGGAGCACCTGGAGATCGAGACCTACACCTTCGACGTGCTCCCCGATGAACTTCGTGATGCCGGTGTCTCGGAGAGTATCGCGCGCGAGTACGATTGGGTCCGATCACGTATCAATACTCCGGCCTGACACACCCAATCGCATCGCACGACACCCCCTCACCCGTTTTGCGCAGCAAAACCAATAGGAGACCGGCGAATTGTGACGCAACTTAAACTGATGGCGCTAAGTCCGACGGGCTCCTAGACTCTCCTCGAAGTCGCTCCACATGAAGAATCTTACCCGCACCGCTGTTATCGTCGTAATCCTGCTCGTCGTGGCGCTTGTCGCCCTGCAGGCTATCCTGAAGAACCATCTCGGCACCGTCCTCGAGACACAGGTGGTTCCTGCGCTCGAAGAGCAGCTTAAGGTCGGCGTGGCGATCGACGGCGCCAGCATTAACTTGCTCGCAGGATCGATGAACCTGTCAGGCGTCAAACTCGGCAATCCGGCGGACTACCAGGAGCCCTCCTTATTCACGATGGATTCTCTGCTCCTGGACGTTGGGATTAAGAACTTGCTCATGGGCAACGGAGCAGACGTTTCGGAGGTTCGCGTCAATTCCGCCGAACTGACCGTGGTGCGTCACGTCAACGGAGCGGTCAACGTCGTGGAGCTGTTTCGGGGGGTAAAGACCAGGAACCCAGGCGGAAACCGGCCACCCCGCTCATCCACACCGCGCCCGGATCCCGCGCCCGGGACGGATAGGCCCGAGGCAGCGGCGCGCATGCCGCCGGTGCTGATCCGATCCGGCGTGATCAACACCCGCATACGATATATTGATCACACCTTCGCGGACGGCCCCCTCGAAATCGAACTCGAGAACCGACTCACGCTCGAGGACATCGGCACACGGCCCACCGAAACGGGCGACTGGGGAACATTAAGACTCAGGGGGTCCCTCGCCGGAGATCGTGAACTATCCGTAGCCGACCTTCGGGGTCGCCTGGCACCGATCCCGGACGACCCGATGAAGGTCAGCTTCGACCTTAAGGGAACGATCAGTCGCGTTGACATCACGCCCTTTACGAACGAGATGCGAAAAGCTGACTTTCAGTGCGCCGCGGCGTCACTCGATGTGAACCTTGTATGTCGAGATGGTGAATTCGACCCGAACGTCTCGTCCATCCGAATCGTTGCGCACGAGTTCGAGCCTCTCGACAGCCTGGCACGCCGACTGCCCGACGCCATGAGCCGCATCGAACGTCTCGAACTCCCTCTCTCGGTTGCCGGCCCGCTCTCCAAGCCGCGACTGGGCGATTTCAGCGCCGCGCTCTTCCACGCCTTCGCAAGCTTGATGCAACAAAATGGCGGCTCCATCGCGAAGCAGACGATCGATCAGGCCGTGGACGGAGGGGAGACCGACAAATTGATGGATAAGGCCGGACTCGACGCTCCGCAGAAGGAGCAGGTCAAAAAAGTATTGAAGAGCCTGCTGGGGACCTCTCGCGCCGACTAGCCATCAGTTTAAGTCGCGTCATAAACCGCCGGTCTCCTATTATTTTTGCTGCGCAAAACGGGTGAGGGGTGAATTTGGCTGTGTGAGGAGCCGAGGATGTCGAGGGCGATGGATCGTCACAATCGAACGCGGGCATAGGACTCCCTCTGGGATCAACCGGCCGCCAACTTCAGGTTCCACAACCGTTTCATGTGGTAAGCCAGCGTCACCAGTT
>JAQBYD010000006.1 GCA_027623315.1 Verrucomicrobiota bacterium
TCACCAAGCCACGCCGGAAATCGACAAAGCTTACGACGAAGCTTGCGACAAAGTTGCTTCGGAAACAAGGTTCGCTGGATTTGCTCCTAGGCGCTCCCGGGCGGAATGGGGTGAAACGGCGTGTGGCGGCCGTATTCGTGGAGAAGCTGGACGATGAGGTTCGCCTTCAATTCGGCCGACTCGGGCGCGTACCAGAGGTTGAAACAGTCATCCGGATCGTTCTGCAGGTCGAAGAGTTCGCCGTCGTCCGTTCCCGGGTAGACCGTCAGGCGGTGCGTGGCGGTCACACTTTTCTGAAGTCTGCAGATGCGTTGCCACGGATGCAACATACCACTGGGTGCTTGCGATCAACCCGGCAACCGCGAGTGTCAATCGTTGACATCCGATTCATCCGTTGCGAAACTCCTCCTCTTTACACAACACGGGAGACGAACATGACCCTGAAGCGCAAAGCAGAATACGAGAAGTCGGTCGCGCGGACGCGCGAGAAACGCATGAGATGGTGGCGCGAAGCACGTTACGGCATGTTCGTGCACTGGGGGCTTTACGCCTTGCTCGAGCGCAACGAGTGGGTGCAGGCGATCGAGTGTATTCCGGTCAAGGAATACGAGAAACTGGCGCAGAAGTTCAAACCAAAACCGAACGCGGCTCGCGAGTGGGCCAAACTCGCCCGTGATGCCGGCATGAAGTATATGGTCATGACCACCAAGCACCACGAGGGCTTCTGCCTCTGGGACACACAGCAGACCAATTACAACTCGGTCAAAACCGCCTGCGGCCGCGACCTCGTGCGCGAGTACGTCGACGCCTGCCGTGAGTTCGGCCTCAAGATCGGTTTCTATTACTCCCTGATGGACTGGCATCATCCCGACGGCGGCCGCTGCGCCTACGACCCCGAGGCCCGTCGACGCTTCCTCGATTTCACGACGGGCTGCGTGCGCGAGTTGATGAGCAACTACGGCAAGATCGATATCCTGTGGTACGATGTCGCCCTGCCTTTCAAGAGTTACGAAGGCTGGGAATCGCTTGCGATGAACCAGACGGCACGCGGCCTTCAGCCGCACATCATGATCAACGACCGTTCGCGGCTGGACGAAGACTTCTCCACGCCAGAAGGATCCGTCAGCCCGGCGGAGTCGGGCCGGGGTTGGGAAGCTTGCATGACCTTCAACGATACGTCATGGGGCTATATGCCCGCCGCGGCGCAGGACCGTTGGACCGATCGCGATATTCTAAAAATGCTCTGCACGGCTTCCGGCGGATGCGGAAACCTTTTGCTGAATATCGGGCCGGCCCCGGATGGCTCCGTGCCCGAGGAAGCTGTCGCGCCCCTGAAGAACGTTGGCAAGTGGCTCGCGAAGAACGGGCAGGCGGTCTATGGCAAGGTGGATCCGGCCCCCAGTAATTTTGGCGCCAGCGCATCGGGCGCCTTCTCACGCACGGGCAAGCGTATCTATTTCTGGGTCCGTTGCTGGCCCGGACGCGAGATGGGGATCGGCGGATTCAAAACGAAGCTCAAGAGCGCGCGGTTTCACGTCGGTGGCGAGAAGATCGACTTCGAGCAGGACGGCGCGCGCATTATCCTGAAGAACATGCCGCGAACCAGTCCGGACAAAATCGCAGGAGTCACCATGATCGAACTGGAGTTTGCCGCGGTACCGAAGCACCAGGCGTTTGCAACAACCCCGCCGCTGCTGGAAGGGTTCTGAGGTGACGGGCGCGACGATCATGAAGACGAACATCGTCTACTTGCACTCGCACGATACCGGGCGCTAGGGTCAGCCATACGGTCACGCGATCGAAACGCCGAACCTGCGAAGATGACCGAGATTCGACTCGGTAATCATAAAAGGAGCTCCAAGATGCTGAAGTACGTATCCCTGCTAGTCGCCAGCCTGATGGTCTGGCTGATCGCGTATGCTGTCTCCGCGGACAAAGCTGTTCCCGCAGCAAGTGAACAAGCCGCAGCACCCGTCGAGGCGACCGCCGTAGCCACCTTCGCCGGAGGCTGTTTCTGGTGCATGGAGCCTCCGTTCGAGAAACTGGACGGCGTGGGCGACGTCATCTCCGGATACACCGGGGGCAGCGAGGAGAATCCAGCTTACAAGGACGTCGCGCACGGTCGCACGGGGCACTCCGAGTCCGTGCAGGTCCACTACGATCCGGGCAAGGTGACGTACAACGATCTGCTCGAGGTCTTTTGGCGCAGCATCGATCCCACCGACGTCGGCGGGCAGTTCGGGGATCGCGGTAAGCAGTACCGCCCCGCGATTTTCTATCATTCAGACGAGGAGAAGGCGTTGGCAGAGGCATCACGCAAACGGCTCGCGGCCTCCGGGCGTTTTCAGAAAGAGATCGCGACGCCGATTGAGAAGGCTTCGGCCTTCTATGCCGCCGAGGACTATCATCAGAACTACTACAAGACCAGCCCAACGCATTACAAAGCCTATCGCCGTGGCTCCGGGCGGGCCGGTTATCTCACCCGCATCTGGGGAGACGGCCAGCACTACAAGCCGAAGGGGCCGGAGCGCGCGCAGTCGATGGAGCGCACGCCCGCGGGTGAGGAAAAGTATGCGAAGCCCGCCGCTGCTACGCTGCGCGAGCGCCTGACACCGATTCAGTTCCAGGTCACGCAGCAGGATGGAACGGAGCGGCCCTTCAGAAACCCGTATTGGGACAACAAGACGCCCGGCATTTATGTGGACGTCGTCTCCGGAGAGCCGCTCTTCAGTTCCGCCGATAAGTTCAAGTCCGGCACGGGTTGGCCGTCATTCACAAGACCCCTGGTGGATACGCATGTCGTGGAGAAGAAGGATCGCAAGCATGGCATGGTACGCACCGAGGTGCGTTCGAAACTCGGCGACTCACATCTTGGTCACCTGTTCAACGATGGCCCTGCTCCAACCGGACTTCGCTACTGCATCAACTCCGCCTCCCTGCGCTTCATTCCGAGCAAGGATCTGCAGAAGGAAGGATACAAAGAGTTCGTGGAGCAGTTCCAGTCGTCCAAGGCCTCGGAGTAGATCCACCGTCGCGATCTACGATATCCATTCGTGTGGATTCGCGTGATTCGTGGGCCCAAAATCTGGGGACACCTCAGCTCAGGCGGAACGCGGGTTTTCAACCCGTCCACCGAAGGGATGGTTCGTCGTGAGCGGGTTGCAAACCCGCCGTCCTTAATTGGCCATTCCTTTGGCGAGAACGGTGTAAGACTGAATCAACAGGGACTCGACCTCGGTCCAGTCCGCGTCGGCGGCGCCGACGTCCCTCAGGTGCGCCGCGCGTGCGCGCAGCAGGCCTGCCTGGGCGAAGGCCGGGTGCTTTCCATCGTACATCGTTGCATAGAGTTCAGCGATCATCGCGCCGACGTTCTCAACGGAGTCTTCGCCGTCGGTGCGTCTCGCGACCCACCACGCGAGTTCGGCTTGCGCGACTGCTGCCGGATCGAAAGCCAATCCCCGGGCCTCCTTGAGAGCGCTGTAGGCCCCCGTCAGCGGTGGCAGTATCTGCGCATCGTAGTCGTCCCGAATGGAACTGAACGTCATCGCCGCGCCGGCAAGCTGCTCGCCGACAAGCTTGGCTTCGATAGCCGTCAACCCGTATTGCTTGCGAAGGAGCTGGACCAGTTGCAGGGCCAGTTGCGGCCGACTCCCGCCATAGTACGACTGCCACATTCCCGCCTCGGCCTTGCCGACGGCATCGGGGTTGAACGAGGGACGACTGAAGGCCAGCCATCCGGCAACGCCCGACGCGAGCACGACCACCGAGAGGAGGGGGGTTACAATTTTACGACCGGGCATGATGTGTTGATGGGTTGGTCACAAGTTATCCACGTGATGGTTCGGGCATTTCCTGCCGCGCCTTGCGGCTGAGTTCTGCGAGATGCCCGTCGTTGGCGAGGCATTGTTCGAGGTGCGTCATCCGTTCGGGGCTGGCTGTGCGGACAATGGGTTCGCCGTATGCACGCTCGACCCAGAATCGCGCGGATGCTGATAGATTCTTTCGCAGATCAACTAGACGATCCTCAGGATAGCGCTGACAACAGTTCATCGTAAACATCCGCCGCCGTCCCGAACCCCCAAAAGCGGCATGCTTCGTATTGTGATTGAAGCAGACCAGGTCGCCCGGCTGCGTTTCCAGGGCCATGGCGGGAACGTCACATCCGTCGAGACCCCATGTCGCTGCACTCTTCGTCACCTGTTCGTTGATGGCTCGCTCGTAGTCGTCGCCGAGACGGTGACTGCCCGGTATGACCCGCAGGCAGCCCGCATCGCGCGTGATCGGATCGAGGTAAAAGGCCAGCTTGATGTGGAGCATGTCCTCGTGTCGTCCGTCGGAATGCCATCCCGTGTCGCCCGCATAGAGATTGCCGTCGCTCCCGTTGTAGTTGAAATCGGCGCCCATCAGGCTCGTGCAAATGCCAAGAATCCGGGGATCATCCAGGAGCGTACAAAGGATTTCGCTGCTGTCGATAAACTGGACGATGCAGGACCGGCGTTCGTGGTCATGCTGCTGCCCCTGGTGCCCGCCGCCATGCTGAGCCCAGAGATCTTCGAACGCGCTGATGATCTCATCGATACGATCGGCGAGCAGGCCCGGAAAGGCAAGGTAGCCGAAGGTGTCGAAGAACGCGTGTTGCCGTGGAGTCAGCTTATATTCTTCTACACTCACTGTTGATCAGCTTGATCTCGCATCGCCGATTATACCAGCGAAAATTTGCGCTAGGTCCCTTTGAGATTTCGCTCCGCCGCACTCAGAATGTCAGTCTCCCGGATGCGCCCGCTGCGGCCGGTGCCGGCGATAGCGCGCCAGTCGATGTCCAACTCAGCGGCCAGGCGCGCCGCGCGCGGGCTAATGGTTTTGCCGGTGCTGCGCGTGACGGGAGCATGCTGAGCCGCTTGTGGAACAAACGCCTCCGTGGGTTCGCTCTTCGTAGAGGGGGTGGGGGTTGGCCTCGCGCTCTCGGAGACGGCGGGCGGATCCTCGCCGTCGGCGAGCAGGTAGCCCAGGCGCTGTCCCAGCGTGACGGTATCGCCGGCTTGCGGGGCGTCGGCGGGAACGTACAGCAGTCCACTGTCGAAGGACTCGACCTCCTGCTGTGCCTTGTCGGTCTCGAGCACAAACAGCATGTCGCCTTCTTCGACTCGCTCGCCCTCCTGCTTGAGCCATTCGACGAAAATGCCTTCCTCCATCGACCAGCCCTGGCGGGGAACTATAACTTCAATTGGCATGGTTGGTTATTGGTTGTCGGTGATCGGTTGTTGGTTATTGGCTATCTCCACTCGCCACTCCTCACTCGGCCAGCAATTCCCTTATCGCACACACGACGCCATCGACATTCGGCACGACCGCGGCTTCGAGCGTGGGACTGTAGGGGGTTGGGGCGAAGGCTCCATTGAGTCGCTTGATCGGCGCATCGAGTTCGTCGAATCCGGCCTCCCCGATACGGGCCGATATCTCTGCGCCGAGACCGCAGGCCGCCGGGGTTTCATCGACGATCAGAAGGCGACCGGTGCGGCTAACCGAGTCGAGAATGGTCTGCGTGTCGAGCGGCGACACGGTTCGCGGGTCGACGACTTCAATCAGTAGGCCTTCGTCATCCTCGAGCCGCTGCGCAGCCGCGACGGCGAGGTGCACCATGTGGCCGATGGCAACGACGGTGGCGTCTTCCCCGGGACGCGCGATCGATGCCTTGCCGAACTCGATCTCGTAGTCGTCTATCGGGACGGGACCCTTGCCGGTGAGTATCTCGCGCGGTTCCAGGAACATAACGGGATCGTTGCAGCGCAGGGCTCGCTTGAGCAGCCCCTTGGCGTCAAAGGGTGTCGTGGGTATGACGACGCGGAGCCCCGGGACCTGCGAATACATGTGGTAGTAGCTGCCGGAATGGTGCGTGGCCGCGCTGTGGCCGATTCCAGTGCATCCCCGCAGAAGGATGGGCATCTTCAGCCGGCCGCCGCTCATGTACTGCATCTTCGCGATCTGGTTAATGATCTCGCCGAGAGCGTCCATGATGAAATCCGCGAACATGAAATCAACCACCGGGCGCGTGCCGGTCATGGCGGCTCCGCCGGCCAGGCCGACAAATCCCCGTTCGCAGATGGGGGTATCGCGGAGTCGCACGGCTCCGTAAAGATCATAAAGGCCGGTCGTGCTCGCAAAGTTTCCACCGCGCGCACCAATGCCCTCTCCCATGACGAATATGCCCGGATCCTCGGCCATCGCCTCGCTGAGCGCTTCAAGGGTCGCCTGCATGTACGTGAGTTCGCGCGTTTCGCCGGCGTCGGCATCGGCGGGACTATTCAGCACCTTGATCCCGCCGGTCGCCGCCCGGTCGTCGTTGCTCTCGTCGTAAACGTGCCGTATGGCCTGTGCCGGATTCGGATAGCCGCTCTGTTCGGCCCGCTCATGCGCCGCTTCGACGGATGCCGTGACGTCTTCGCGTATGGCAGTAAGTTCATCTTCCGAAACGTCGAAGTCGCTGACGAGTCTCAGGGCGAATGCCGTAATGGGATCGCGCTTTTTCCACGCGTCGAGTTCCTCCTGAGAGCGGTAGCCCGCATCGCTCATGCCTTCGGCATGTGCACGTGTGCGGTAGGTCTTGCATTCGAGCAGGGTAGGGCCGTCACCAGCCCTGGCGCGCGCGATGGCCGCCTGCGCATGCTGATGCACGGCAACGACGTCGTTGCCATCCACCTCGATGCCTGGGATGCCATATCCGTCTGCCTTGCGCGCGACCGATCCTCCCGCACAGGCGTACTCGAACGCTACTTCCGTCGCAAACTGGTTGTTCTCGCAGACGAAGATAGCCGGCAGTTTCCAGATCGCGGCCAGGTTGATGCCTTCGTGAAAGGCACCGTTGTTCACCGCGCCATCGCCGAAAAATGCAACGGAGACACAACCGTTTTGCTTAAGCAGCGCGCTGTAGGCTCCTCCGCACGCCTGCAGGATGCAGGGACCGACAATGCCGCTGGTTCCCATGAGTCCGATTTCCGGGGCGAAGAGGTGCATGCTTCCGCCGCGCCCGCCCGAGACGCCGGTCTCGCGCCCGTAGAGTTCGGCGATCAGTTTGCCCGGGTCGAGACCCTTTGCGAGGGCGTGGCCGTGTCCACGGTGCGTACTGAAGATCACGTCGTCAGTCGTCAGGTTGGCACAGACCCCCGACGCAATCGCCTCTTCGCCGATGTAGGTATGGCAGGCGCCGTGAATCAGGCCGCGCTGGTGCGACTTGGCCAGGCGCTCCTCGGTGCGCCGGATGACGAGCATGGTACGGTACAGCTCCAGGGCCGGGGCACGCGACAGAGCCGCCTCCGCGCCGCCGGCAGGAGACGTCTTCGCCTCAGTCATCTGTGTCCGGGTAGCCATATCCTAGGAACCGCGCACTATAGCGGGGTGGAGTCTGCGGTGCGAGGAATTCCTTGCGCATCCCGTTTCACCCAGGTCCGATTACTCGACAGGACGCAGGCGTAATGGTAAGAAGCGCCTCCATGCACGTGTACGCGAATTCTTGCGGGACTTCTAAGTGAATATCCAGTCAACCGTTACGCTGAACAGTGGACATGCGATGCCCCTCATGGGACTCGGCGTTTTCGCGCTGAGCGACGAGTCGGAATGCATTGCGGCGATACATGCCGCGATTGACTGTGGCTACCGCCATATCGACACGGCAAGAATCTACGGGAACGAAGAAGCGGTTGGCAAGGCCATGCAGGCCTGCGGGGTTGACCGCGGAGAGCTCTTCATCACCACCAAGCTGTGGACGGATGACTTTGGACGCGAGACCACGCGCAGGGCTGCGGAGGAGAGCCTGCGCAAACTTGAGCTCGACTACCTCGACCTGTACCTGATCCATTGGCCGATGCGCGAGCGCACGGAGGAATCCTGGGAGGTGATGCAGGCCATGCGCGATGAGGGCATGATTCGATCCATCGGCGTGAGCAATTTCACCTGTCGCCGATTCGAGGAGCAGTTCTTTAAGCAGACCGACGAAATCCCTGCGGTGAACCAGATCGAGCGACACCCATTTCGCACGCATCCTGAGCTCGTCGATTACTGCCGTGAAAAAGGCATCCAGGTGGAGGCCTACTCGCCCCTGGACAGGGGGCAACGGCTGCAAGACCCCGATCTCCTGCAGCTGGCGGAGAAATACGAAAAGTCCACTGCACAAATCATGCTGCGTTATCAACTGCAACAGCAGATCGCGGTGATTCCAAAATCCGCCAGCGCCGACCGGATCCGCGAGAACGCCAAGCTCTTCGATTTTGAAATTAGCCGGCAGGACATGCAGACGCTCGACGCTCTCGACGAAGGGGTTGCTTCCCCGAACTGGAGTCCCGAAGACGACTGGTTCTAGCCGAAGACATCACTCACTGCGCTCGATCGTTTCCGGAGTGGTGAGTGTGTGGGGATGATTTTCAAACCGCGGACTTGAAAGGGCAGACGATATGACGGTGCCGGGAATCGTCGCCCACACGGCGGCGCTCAAAGACGGCGAGTGGCTCCCGGTTCCGCAGTACGCCTGGTAGCGCGGAGTTCCGGATTCGCGATCGATGGCGGCTACGCCGTGGCCACGTAGGGCGGGCGGCCCTCCTTGACCACATCGATTCGTTCCTCGGGAGGAATCGGGAATTCAAACAGTGTCTCGAGATCCAGCTCCAGGTCGGGAAACGTTGGACTCTCGAAGGGCTGATCGCGAGTAAAGGCGTGGGCGCGAAGATAGGCGCTGTCCTTTAGCACGAAGATCTCGAGCAGAGACGGATAGGGACGCACGAGCCACACCTCCTGTACGCCACTGCGTGCGTACAGGTCCAACTTGCGTCCCCGATCCAGAAGTTCGGTCGATGGGGAGAGTATCTCCACCACAAGGGTCGGCGGACCCTCGATGTGTGTCTCGGTGATCTGGTTCGGATCCCAGACGATCACGATATCCGGCTGTACCACGTCTTCATCCGTGAGCTTGACGTCCGTGGGTGCCGGATAGACGTCACAAGGCTTCCCGTCAAAGTGGTTTTCGAAGTGATGCGTGAACCGACTCGCCAGCTTCTGATGCCGCGTGGTCGGTGCGGGCGTCGTGGCGTAGGCCTCGCCGTTGATCAACTGCCAGCGGTCGGTGTCCGGCCACGATCGATAATCAGTCCAGGTGTACTGCGCGCGTTTTCTTGCGGGGTCTGCGCTCATGGGATTCTATTCTGGGACGCGATGTTGGAGCGCCCGGATGGAACCCGCGATTCTCTTCTTCTACATCGAATAGCGGGTCCCGCGGCGCTCGCCTTTGCGCTTGATCTTTCCGTCCGCAAGTAGCGAGGCAAGCGTCGGGCCGACTTTCGAGGAGTCGACGCCCAAAGCGGCCGCCACGTCGGCGCGCAGGAGGGATTTGCCGGCGGCCTTCTTCAGGACATCGAGCACCGCGTCCGCTTTGACCCCTGCGGGTCTGCCGCGCCTTTTTCTGCGCTTACCCGGCGCGGCGACGTTTGCGACTCTCTTCGGGCCGGACTTCTTTCCGTCCAGCGCGGCGATCTGCGCGTCAATTTTCGAGACCTTCGCCGTTAGCTTATCGACCTGCAGTTGGAGTTTCTCGCGTTGTTTTGTCAGATCCTCTCGTTTGCCTTGCTTTTTGATGTCTGAAAGCAATGCGGAGATGGACGCCGCCGGTACACCCGCCCTGGTGAGTTCGGCCGTCACGCGAGAGATGTTGACCGACGAGCGCGCCGCCCGTTTACGGCGCACCGTCTTCTTTTTGTGGGTTGCTTTGCCCGGTGGTCTTCCACGTCTTTTGGGTGCAGCCGCACTTGCTTTTGTTTCAGCTTTAGATTTTGTTTTGGCCATGATAAGTCTCCTCGTTTTAACCGATTGCTTCTCTCGAGTACCAGCACGGTATAACGCATCGACAAGAACCGCAATATATAAAAGAAGCTTATCTTTGGATGATAAACCACAAACAAAACATAGTCCACATCCTCGTGGATGCTGACCCAGACGCCGGCTAACGCCGGAGCGTCAAGGGTCCGTTCCTAGCGCAAAGGATTCACAACGCGCAGACCGCCGTAGTCCTGGCCCTCGTTCAAATCTTCTGTCCAAAGTGTAGTGGCGCCGGCATGGCGTGCGGCGGCGATGATCAGACCGTCCCAGAACGAGGTCTGCCACCGTGCCATCTCGTCGATGCCGCTTTCCATGAGAGATACCGTATTCTCAACGACGCGCCATGAAGCATAGTCTCTCGCTGCACTACGTGCTTCGGCCACCGGAACTCCGAGGCGAGCGAGGTTGATGAAGAATTCTTGCAGAACCTGGACGCTGATGCTGGCCGGCTCGGCGCCCTGCCACGCCTCCTCAAGGCGTTGCTTCGCTTTCTCGTGCTTCGTGCCGGCATCGCGGTCGTGCGCATAGACCAGAATGTTAGAATCGATAAAGAGATCAGCGGGCATGCACTTCGTCTCGTCCCAACGGCCGGCCGCCGAGATGGTAGCCCTGCGCTAGCCGCGCCAGGGCGCGATCCCGACTATTTTCGTATGAATCTTCCCCCTCAACGACCTGCTCCAGTTTCTGGATCACCCACGCCGACAGAGACAGGTGCTGATCGACGGCCCTATGCCGCAACTGGCGCAAGAGCTCCTCGTCCATTCTGAGAGTAACGTTTCTGGTCATATGACTTCTCTTTGCACGCAGAATGTGTAGCACGTATTATGTGCAATTGTCAAGGGGCGAACTTTCTAGAGACCCACCCGTCCCGAAGCGAGATCATGAGGCAACTGCAACAACGCAAAAGTACAGTGTGGATCCCTTCTTGACGACCTGCCGGAATCTGTCAGCATTCCCAACTCCCGCATTCCTGGTTCCCAATCTTCGACCCCATGAGCTTCACCATTAACTTCGAAGACGTGGGTCGCCTTCCCTTGCCGGGCGACAACGTGGCTATCGCAACGCGTCGGCTGGAGGTGGATACGGTGGTCGTCGGTGCGGATGGTTCGGAGTTCACGCTCTCACACGCCGTTCTCGAGGGTCACCGGTTTGCGGTCCGCGAGATCGCGGCCGATCAAGCGTTGCTCTCGTGGGAGCTTCCCTTCGGCGTGGCCTTGAAAGCCATCGCACCGGGCGATTACGTCTGCAATCAGAGTGTGCTCGAGACCCTCGCCAGGCGACGGATCGATTTCGCACTGCCGTCCGAACCAAATTTCGCCGATCGGATCGTGCCGTACCAGATCGATCCGGATCGGTTTCAGCCCGGGCAGCAGGTAGCGCCCCGCACGGACGGGCCGGTTTTTCAGGGATATGGTCGAGGCGCGAGGGGTGTGGGGACACGTAACTTCATCGTCGTATTAGCGACGAGTTCGCGTACCGCAGGCTACGCACACCGTTTGGCGGAGCGCATGCGCGACGCCACTACGGAATGCAGTGACGTCGACGGTATCGTGGCCGTCGCACACACGGAGGGCGGCACGCGAGAGACTCCCAATAACGAAAAGCTGCTGTTGCGCACGCTCGCCGGCTTTGTCGTTCATCCGAACGTCGGCGCCATTCTCGCCGT
Organism: Verrucomicrobiota bacterium; assembly: GCA_027623315.1. Taxonomy (GTDB): domain Bacteria; phylum Verrucomicrobiota; class Kiritimatiellia; order CAJWTS01; family CAJWTS01; genus JAQBYD01. Next base: position 11,525 of record JAQBYD010000006.1, read on the forward strand.
GGACTACGGCAGTGAACCGATCAACAATCGTGCGCTGCTGGACTTCATGGCTGCGGAGCGGTACCCGCTAGACGACGTGCGGCATGCGTTTCTCTCCCTGGATGGCGATTTCGAATCACAGTTGAACTCCGGTGAGCGAGTTGTTCGCCGCTGGCTGGCGCCGGTCAACGCCGCAAAACGAAGTGACCAGCCCGCCAGCGGGCTGAAGATCGCTTTGCAGTGCGGCGGATCGGATGCCTTTTCGGGCATCTCGGGGAATCCGTTGGCGGCGTGGGCGGCGAGGGAGTTGATCCGCTGTGGCGGGTCCGCCGTGCTGGCGGAGACCGATGAACTGATCGGCGCCGAGTCCTACATTCTACAGAACGTGCGTGACCTGCATACGGCGCAGCAGTTTCTGCACATGATCGAGCGGTTCAAGGAGCGCGTGGCGTGGCACGGGACTTCCGCTGAAGGGAACCCCTCGGGCGGCAACAAGCTCCGTGGGCTGTATAACATCGTGCTCAAATCCATTGGCGCCGCGGCAAAGTCTCACCCGGATGTGCGCCTGGACTCGGTCATCGACTACGCCCAGCGCATGTCGACCCCAGGTTTCTATTTCATGGATAGCCCCGGCAACGATCTAGAGAGCATCGCAGGAGAGGTTGCATCGGGATGTAACCTGATCTATTTCGTCACCGGCAACGGATCCATCACGAACTTCCCCTTTGTCCCCACCGTCAAGATCGTTACCACGACGCGGCGCTATGAACTCTTGAGTGCAGACATGGACGTGAATGCCGGCGCTTACCTGGACGGCGTGCCCTTGGATACCCTTGGCCACGAGCTCTTCGCGAAAACCCTCGACGTTGCTGCCGGAGCCCGCACACGCGGCGAGCACGCGGGGCATTCCCAGGTCTCGATCTGGCGCAACTGGCAGCAGTGCGACGGCAGCCGGCTTGCCAAGCTTCTTGCCTGCGATGCCCCGCATGGAGCCCCGCTGCCCGTTGCGGCGGCGGGCAACATTCCGGACCTTACGTTCAGGGCGATGCGCTGCGGGGAACAAACGGTCACCGACCGAACGGGGCTGATTCTGCCGACCAGCCTTTGCTCCGGGCAGATCGCGCGCCTGTGCGCCGAGCGACTAAACGCGAAGGGCCTGGGACGTGCGCAGGGGATTTCACGGTTCGCCGCGCTGCCCCACACCGAGGGTTGCGGATCATCCGGCACATCGATCGAAAATATCCTCGCTCGAACGATGATGGGTTACGCAACCCATCCACTGGTCAAGACGGCGCTCCTGCTGGAGCACGGTTGCGAGAAGACGCACAACGATTTCATGCGCGACGCGTTCGCAGAACAAGGGGTCGATACCGAGCGCTTCGGATGGGCCAGCGTGCAGATGGACGGCGGGATAGACCGCGTTCTGGACCGCGTGGAAGCATGGTTTAGCGAGAGCATCTCCGGCATGGAGGCTCCTGTATACGAGGACGTTGGCGTGGGGGCGTTGCGTGTCGGCCTCCTGAGCCATGGCCCGATCGCCGCGAGTGCCGCATCCGCGCTTGCGGTACTGACGCGCTGGGTCATCACGGCCGGTGGGACCGTGGTCGTGCCGGAGTACGATCATTTGCTCGACGAAGGCGCGTACGCGACGGAAGTGCTGGAAGGATTGTTGCCGGTGGCCTGTCTTGCGAATGGTCAGCGCGCGCGCGAACCCGGGTTCTATGTCATGGCTGCGCCCGCGGAGGAGTGCACCGAGATCATCACCGGGCTGGGCGCGACCGGGATGGAACTCTTGCTGGCGCATGTGGGAGAGCATCCGGTGCAGGGACATCCGCTGGTTCCGGTGCTGCAGGTCTCCGGCGCCGGCGACGTGTGCGAACGCTTCGGTGTGGATCTGGATCTCAAGCTGGAGCCACCGGACGACACGTGGCCGGAAGAGGTGCTGGGCCTGCTCGTTCGGACGGCGGGCCGCGAGTACACCGCAAAGGCCGTCGCGCTTGGGAATACGGCTTTCCAGATCAGTCGCGGCCTGCTCGGGGTGTCGTCGTGATGCAGCCGGCACAGACCACGGGCTTCGGCCCAGGCGACGACCGCGGGGCGCTGACTCCGGCGCAGAAAGAGCAGTATCGCGATAGCATTCACCACAAACGCGTCGTTCACGGCGCCTTCGAAAACGCTGGGGCCGTACGCCGAGTCGCCATGGCTCAACACTACGCCGCGCAAATGGAATGAGGATTGCCCTATGAGCCTGACCCCGTCACAACTCGAACAGTACCACCGCGATGGTTACATCATCGTTCCGGACGTCTTCTCTGCCGAGGAGATGGACGCAGCCCTGGTCGCCATGGACCACATTTTCTACGGCAAACCATATGCCGAGTGGCTCGCCGACTTCGACACCGCCGCGTCCAGGGACGTGTCGGATGGATTTACGACCAACCAGGCTCCAGAGACCGGGCGGCCGCAGTTTCCCACCGGAAAGGACGCGCTGGACCGGTTGATCGAGAACGACGATTATCTCGATATGTTCGAGCAATGCCTCGGCGACAAGGCATCCTACTGCAACGCACATCTCTTCTTGCGTAGCGGCCCGACCGACAAACGGCATAGTGAACACCCCTGGGAGGGCTACCATATCGATCACGGGACGAACTCCCTCCTGCCGCCGTTTGGCGAGATTGGCCGATTCGATTACGTGAATTCGGGGGCTTACCTGCACGATGTCGAACCGGATGGGGCGCCGATGCTCGTCATCCCGGGTTCGCATAAAGTCGCACAGGCCGCCTTGGCCAATGGCTACGCCGGCGACAACGTGGTCGGCTTCACGTTCAAGGATCTGCGCGAGGTGGCGGGGCTGGAGGAACCTGTTCCAGCCGTGGCCCCGCGCGGTTCGGCGATGTTTTCCTCTTCCTACCTGATCCATGCCGCCCAGCCGTTTGAGAACAAGCGTGTGCGGCGGGCCTTCTGGACGTTGTCATGTTGCCGCCGCGACAACGACCGATGGACGCGCTTCAGCAACCCTTTCATGTACGGCGAGCGCGAGCACATGCTTCCGTTCTTCGTTCGTACCACCCCGCGTGTCCGCTCGATTTTCGGGTTTCCCGAGCCGGGTCATGAATACTACACGCAAGAGACCCTCGCCTTGCTCGAGAAATCGATGCCCGGATTCGATGCGGGGCCGTATCACGCGGTGATGGGGACGTAGCTGCGCGTCTCCGAAGTCAAGTTGAGCTGACTTCGCTACGCTCGTCTGCGATGGGATGGAAGCCGAAGAGGCGTAATTTTGACTTGAGCAGCGCATCCAGATGCGATGCTGTGCGCCGTGAGCCACTCAGCGATCTTGCGTTCGCCTTGAGACTGAACGACCGTGCCGTCAACTACCGCCTTGGCGCCGACGCGCTGTGGACTCCGCCGGGCCCCGACGCCCAGGGCTGGCATAAGGACGGCGATTTCTTTCTGCATTTTCTCGACAGCCCCGAGCAAGGGTTGTTGACCTTGGTCCTCTGGGACGATGTCGTCGAGCGTGGAGGCCCGACGTATATCGTCGCCGAATCGAGGGAGGCGCCGAGCGCGTACGCAAGGCCGCTGAACTGGAGCGCTTGGCGACGGCTCGGGCAGACCCGAAGACGAAGTAAGTGGGCGTGGTGAGATATAACCGCAGGTCGGCACCGCGCCGCACGGCGTCGTAGAGTCCATCGCCCCCGAAACTGTTGGCGGTCACGCCGGGGCAGTAGGTGAAGACCAGGACGCGGCGCACCGTCTTACGGCTTGCCCACGGTCGCGAAGACGGTGGTCAGGCCGTCGCTCAGGGCGACGACGTCGGTGTCGCCGTCGATGCTGGTGTAGACCGTGCTCGAACCCGTCGCGGGCGAGACGATGCCGGTACCGGTTGCGATGGACCAGGTGTAGGCCTCGGTTCCGCCGGCCGCAGTAAAGACCAGCGTGCCGTTCGTGGTGGTCGTGGCGCTGGAGGGAGAGATGGCCAGCGCCGGCAGATCCGGTTGCGTAATGCTTGCAACGGCTGCGAATCCTCGTTTGTCGATCACGGTGACCGCATTGTTGCCGGCCATCAGACGCGTGTAGATCGCTTCGTCCGAATTTCGTATGGAAATTTTGCCCCGCGTGTCGTCCCCGACTCCCCATCGAAACGGCCCGCTGCTACCGATGGCTGCGAAGACGACCTTCTCTCCATCAGATGAGAGGGTCACGGTGTCGGGCGAGACGGACAGCGGAATATCTTCATCATCGGTCTTGATGATCGTGGCCGTGGCCACGAAGAACCGGCTATCTATCGCCTCGACCGTGTTGACGCCCAGTTCGCCCGTGCTGACGCCCAGTTGGCCCGCGTTGGTACCCCCGCTGGTATAGGTCGCCGTATCACCTTGACCGGTAACCTGGCCGCGCGTTGGATCCGTGACGCGCCACACGATCGGGAGAGTTCCGCCCACGGCGCGCAGAATGACACTCGTATCGTCGGGCCCGAGCGTGACGTTGCGAGGCTCCAGCAGGAAAGAGCCGGACGCCGACCCGCCGTCGTGAGTACATGCATTGATCAAGGCGATTAGCATGACCAACAGCCCGAGGCCGGCACTGGAAAAAATGATGCGACGCATGGGTGCATTGTGCTCCGATGCGTCGCTCCGTCAACTCATAAACTCATAAATCACGCGGCTTGCCCGGAAGATCGTCGAGAATAAGCTGTACCTGAATTACAGCTTGAAGATCCAAAAGAAGTGGGAAAAGAAGCAAGCGGCCAATATCAAGCAAGGGCACGAGAATTGGCCCACGATATTGAAAGGAAAGTAGGATTCCTCTTGTAACCGGAGGCGCCGGCACCTACTTCTTCAATCGGATTCCCAGCATCACTGGAATCGGCCGCCGGGACCCGTCGGAGGGCTGATTCTTGACCTCGAGGGCTCCGGAGTCATCCGCCAGCAGGAGGATGCTACTGCCACCGCCGTCCAGATTCAGGGCGGTGGCGCATCCGAGTTCTTGCATCAGGTTGGCCAGTTCGATTTGGGTCATCCCTTCGCTGTAACCGTTCTGGCGTCCGTCTACCACGACGAGAACCAGGGCGCTCCGCGCTGCGTCGTATCCGACGGCCGAGCGCGGGTGCAGGGGGCCCGAGCGCTGCTCTGTGATTTCGCCGTCCTGCATCAGCCGTCCGAAGCCCGCGAGGGCATGCTTCGCCGGCTTCGGCTTGCCGAGGTTATAGATTTTGACTCCGGTGTCATCGACCCAGAAGCTGAAGTAGCCCTTCTGCGGACGACTGAAGCGCTGGCCGCCAGTCTCGGCCCATCCCACGATTCGCGTCGGCCGGCCGGCCACGTACGTCGTCTCGTACTCGTCTTCGGATCCGTCAAGGACTCCAAAGGCGTTCGCGTTGATCGCCGCGACGATCCCGGGTCGGCTTGCCAGCTCGAGAGGGTCCGTCATCACCGAGTGCGCCCGGCCGCCACCGTCTGGATCGTCCGCGATGATGCTCACCACTTCGACGCCGGGATGGGTGAGGTCGACGCGCAGGACATGGATCTGCAGGGGCCGCGGCGATGTACGCACGATGTGCCGGTACTGAACGGGGTCTGGTGGAGATTCGACCGGATGCCTGGAACTGCACGATGTCAGAAGTCCAGTTGCAGCGACGGTGGCGACTCCGAGTCGCAGGCGGATCTTCACCAGGTTGCGATGTTCGCGGGACATCGAGATCTACTCCTCAATTCGGCTGCTCTGCCTCGGCTGCAGGAACCCGGCCGAGCACGGCGATCAGTACGAACACGAATGCAAGAGGAACCCCGATTCCGCGTACGAGCAGCGGAGTCCAGACGCCGTTGAGAGAGAAAGCGATAATCGAACCCAACAATCCGAGGCTGAGCCCGCGCCGCCGGTCATCAGTGCTGCGCCAATAAAGTGCAGCGGCGGATCCGGCGTGGCTGATCAACACGGCCAGCAGCAGGGCCAGGCCAGGCAGTCCCATCGTGGATGCAACGACGAGGTACATGTTCTGCGAGTCGTCCTCGAGCTTCACCGCGGGGCTGGGCAGCGAACCGTAGTATTGCCCGATGTTGGCCTGGTAATTTCCGATGCCAACACCGAGCAGCGGATTCTCCTCGGTCATAACGGCCGCCGCCTGCCATTCGGTATAGCGGTTGCCGACCTCGGCGCCGTCGGGATAGAGGGCGATCGATTCGAAGAGCAGGTCGTAGTTCGCACGCGGAAGCTCCGGAAGCAGAAAGACGATCACGGAGCACAACACGATGCAACAGGTGATGAACGCCGCCATGTGGCGTATCAACGCCAGCACGGCGAATGCCAGGACAATTGCGATGAACGATCCGCCCGAAAGGGTAATCCCCAGTCCGAAAACGATCACCGTGAGGCAGCACGCCCGCATCCACTTGCCGGGTGCATGTAACATGATCCCAAAGAAGAGAGGAAGGATCAGCGCGAGGAACCCCCCGAAAACGTTTCGATTGCCGAACGTTCCGCGGACCCGAAAGTCTTCTATGGGCTCGGCTGCGTACTGCAATAGTCCGGTGAAGACAACGATCGCCGACACCGCGAGAAAGGTCGTGATGAAGCGCCGTAGTCGCTGCGGGCGGTCCAGATGGTGGAAGAAGAGCAGGTACACCGCGATGAAATACTCCGTGAGTTGGAAGAGGTCCTTCACGGATGCCATGACTTGGGTCGAGCGGAGCACCGACAGCACTCCCATCGCGATGAAGAGCAGCAGGACCAGCGGAGGAGGGCGGATTTGAGTGATAGCGCGCGCGCGCAGCACCTGGATTCCCCACAGGGCCGCGACGCCCCAGATCAGGGGGTCCACGATCGAGAGATACACCTTGTCGGCGACCTCGAAACTGAACTGGGTGGGTGCCGCGACGAGAACGAGTAACAGCCCCGCGTCGATGACCCTTGGGAGCCAGCCGTCCGCGGAGATGTCGGGCCTATTTGCCATCTGGCTTGTCGTTCTGCGATGACCGGGGCAATGCACGGCTCTTCTCGACGCCTACGGGGACGTAGCGCTTATCCAGCGTCAGGAGAATCTGATCGATGCGCACGCCGTCTTCGCGGTTCTGGATGATCAGCGTTTGAGGACCGGCATCCATCTTCAGATCCTTGATGCGGCGGGGCGCCTTCACCCAGTGCCAGGTCTTGTAGACCGCGTCCTGCCCGAAGGTGAAGGGGTGTCCGCCATTCAGGACCATCGTGGAGGAGTTGCCGCACTCGTCCAACCACCAGACACGGCACCACAAGTAGTAGGTCCCGGATTCGTCGAGCGAGAACGTGTACGACGATTGACCGCCGGGGACCTTGGGCGGGTTACCCTCGCCCTGCGGAACTTCGAGAAACGTCGAACCCGACGCTCCCTTGGGATCGAGGTGTGTGCCCTTGAGCGGCGAGTTCGTGGAGTTCACCTCAATCATGGGCTCGACGGTCGCGAGCGCGTCCTCGGCCTCAAAGCAGAGCGGGTGTGCGCCGACTGCATGGGAGGTGCTGATCAGGACAGCCGCCAGGCCCGTGACGATCGGCCTCGCGAGCGTGGACCACGCGCTCCCAGCTCGCGGGGATCGCGTGACCGCGTCGAGACGCGGAACGCGATCCTCGCGAGCCGAGTTCCGGCGCGCCGCGATCTTGCGATGGGTTCGAGTCATAATGGCTGTACCGATGGTGAGTTCGTGCGAGTGTAGCATAGCTCGTGAGACCGAAAAGGCTCAACTGGCCCGCGCGAGCAGCTCCTCGTACAGCTCGGTGGTTCGTCGCATCATCGCATCCAGCGAGTAATCCGAGCGGACGGTTTCGCGCGCTGCGCTCCCGAGGGACAGGGCCAAGTTTGAATCGTTGAGAATTTGCACGATCGCTTCGCTGAGTCGAGTCGGATCCTGCGGCGGAACCAGGAGGCCGTTTACACCGCTGTCCAGGACCTCCGAATTGCCCCCGACAGAAGATGCTACGACCGGTACACCGGCGGCCATGGCCTCGAGCAGTGTATACGGCAAGCCCTCCCAGCGTGAGGGCAGCGCGAGGACGTCGAAGAGCAGATAGAAGCGCTGCGTGTCCTCGCGGGCACCTGCGAGATAACACACCGCGCCGAGATTCGCGGTTTCGATTTGCTGTCTCAGCGCGGGCATATCGGGGCCATCGCCGACGATCACGAACTCGGCATCGGGGTGCGCGGCCCGGATTGCGGGCGCTGCCGCGAGCAAGGTGTCCGCGCCTTTCTGATGGGACACGCGGCCGACTAGTCCGATCAGCTTTCGGTCCACGGGAATGCCGAGCTCGCCCCGGAGTGTTGCCGACGAGTCGACGGATTTGGTTGTCAGCTCAATCCCGTTGGGAATATGCCGAAGCTTTTTGTCTGCGCAGAGCTTGAGTGACCGTGCCACCCTCCGCTCGGCATGCGAGACGCAGATTATTGCATGGCAGCGTGCGGCGAGTCGCCGTTCGATCGCGGTATACAATGCTCGCACGAGCGCGGGTTGCTCCATTTGGAACGGAAAGACATGTGGCGTATGAACGATGCTGCCGATACCGGCCCGGTTCGCCGCGAGGCGTCCGAGTGCGCCGGCCTTGGAGCTGTGCGTGTGCACGATGTCGAACGCCCCGCCCGTGAACTCGTCGCGAAGCGCCCGGTATGCCGCCATGTCATGCAAAGGGGAAATCGACCGCCGCATCTCCACGTCATTGACGGTTACGCCTGCCTCACGCATGCGCTTGATGTCATTCTGAAATCCGGGATCGCGACGGGTGGCGCAGAGCAGCGAGATGTCGAAGCGGTTCCGGTCAAGATGTGTCGCCAAATCGACAACATGGCGCCGTGTGCCGCCGGTGGTGGCCTCGATGACGTGAGCAATCCGAATTGGCGCGCTCACGCACCGCTCCGCTTCTTCCGAATACGATCAAGACACCAGTGCAGCATTTCGAATGGTTCCGTGACGTGCAGGATCCGGATCAGAATGAGGAATGCGGCCAGGGCTCCGACCCCGCCGACCGCAAGCTTGAGGAGGAGAATGAGGCGCACACTGCTACTCGAGACATGGCTCTCGAATAGTGCCATGAGCACGTAGCTCAACAGCGCGGCCCCCACGCCGGTCAGGGTGGTGCGCAGAAGGAAGGAGAGCGTTTCCATCGGGGGAAAACACGGCACGTTCTTGCGCAGCACGATGATCATGGCGGTGGCCTTCAAGATCCGGCGGACGGCCACGCTGAGTGCGATTACCGCGAGTGCGGTCGCGCCACGAGCGCCATACAGAACAATGCCGACGTAGCAGATGCCCATCGACATCGAAGAAAATAGAACGCCAAGCACCACGATAGCCACCATGCGGCGCTGCGCAAAGAAGGCCTGGATCAGGAGTTGTTCGATGGCCTGGCCCGGCAGAACGAAGACGTAGCACGCCATCGAGGCCGAGGCCCATGCCACCATCGTCATGTCGAACTTATCGCTAAGAAAGAGGATGGTCGTCACCGGCTGCGCCACCACGGCGCACGCGAAGGCGAGCGGGATGAAGAGGGAAAGGAGCATGCGCACCGAAGACGAGAGCAGTCGTCCGAATTGCTCACTGTCGTTTCGCGCGGCGAGGTCGCAGAAGTAGGGGAAGATGGCGATCGAGATCGTGTACGGCACCAGCCATACAATCGATTCGACCAGTTTGCGGCCCACCGCGTTGGCGGTCATGAGACCTTCGGTGTCGATATGACTCAGGACCCATACATTTGTGAAAACATCCCGGACACGCGCAAATACAATGCCGCCGATTAGCGGAAGCATAAGCAGAAACATGGCTCGAAGCGCAGGGCTATTCCAGTGCGTCGAGATCCTGAAATTCCTAATCTTATCCGGCATACCGACGACATGCGTCAAGAGCTTGGCGACACTCCCGATGACGATGCCGGCGATCAGCGCTTTGGTCCCGAACCCGAGTATCCCAACCCCGACCGCCACGAAGACCAGGACGCAGAACTTCCACGCCGCGTCGCCCAGCGCGGCACAGAAGAATCGCTTGTAGCCGTTCAGAATCATGTAGGTTGTCGATCCCGCGGAGAAGCAGATCAGCGCCGGGGCGAGCAGGGAGAGCGAACGCTCTGCCAGTGCGAAGTTGTCGGCCCCGCGCGAATCATCCCATGCGGTGACGAGTCCGATGATGGGACCGGGGATGAGGTAGAGCACGGACACCACGACGCCCAGCACGACGAGTTGAATCGTGAGCATCGCGTTGGCGAAGCGCCACGCGGAGTTCTCTCCGCCATCGCTGAGCTCCTTCATGAAGACCGGAAGAAAGGCCGGTCCGATCACCTCCTCGCCGATCAGGAACAGGCTGAAGATGCAGCTCTCAAAGGCGACGATGTACACGATTTCGAGCGTGCCGGGCTCGATCAGCCGCGTCATCGCCATCCATTGCGGGATGCCGAGCATCTTGAAAATGAGGTGGGCGACACCGATCAGAACGCTCGCGCGTACGATGCGCGACCCCGTGCTGCCGGCCGTTGTGGTGGATGGGTCCATCATGAATACTTCGAGCGCTTGAAGACCTGTATCATCTCCAGTGCGGTCTTATCGATATCGAAGCGCTCGTTGATTGTGCGGCGCGCGGCCTTCCCCATGGCCTGGCGCAGCGAATCGTCGTCCAGCAGGCGCTGAAGGTGGTCGGCTAGTGCCTGCACATCGGCCCGGTCGATCAGGTAGCCGTTCTCGCCATCGGTGATGATCTCCGCGGCGGCGTTTTCGCGCGTCGAGATGACGGGGCGTCCCGAGGCCATGGCTTCGAGGATTACGTTGGGCAACCCGTCGCGGTCGCCGTTCGGAGCGCGCACGGAAGGCGCGACGAGGACGGAGGCACGCTTCAGGTAGCCTCGCACGGCGCGCCAGGGAATCTCGCCGGTGAAGGTCACGACGTCGCGCAGTTGAAGCACGGACGCCATCGTTTCAAGTTTCTCCCTCAGGAGACCGTCACCGATGATCGCGGCTTCGAACTCGACGCCGCGCTTGCGCAGCGCCGCGCACGCGGCAAGGAGAATATCAAAGCCCTTCTTCTCGATCAGGCGGCCGATTCCGAGCACGACGCGATCCGGACGTGCATCCGGATCGAATTCGGATGTGCAGAGCCCGTGTCGCACCATGTGAAGGCTCGCCGCGGAGGACGCCGGCAGGGCGCGCTGCACGGCCTGGCGTCCCGCTTCGGTGCACGCAATAATCGCTGAGGCCCCGCGCAGGCGCTTCGCGATCAACGAGTGGGGTTGTGCGTAGATATCCCAGGCGTGCGCCGAAACGCTAAAGGGCAGGTTCAAGAGACGCGACATGATGCATGCGATGTCGGCCGGAACATAGGCAAAGTGGGCGTGGATGTGTTCGACTCGGTCTGCTGCGGCCAGGCGGGCAAAGTCGGCCGCGACAGGAATATTGCGAAGCACGACTGCACATTCGCGGGGGTGCGCGGCGTAGGTTGTGAGTGTATCCGTGCAGATTCGTATAAAGAGCCCGGGTCGACGGACGAGCCAGTACAGGACCGCCGTGAGCAGGGCCGGATGCCAGGGGGGCCGCCTGAAGCTTGCAGTGCCGATGGTTCCTCCAGACGAGGCTCCGCGACGTAATGCAAAGATATGAACGGATACGTCGTGCTTGCGGAGTCCATCAATCTCCCGCGCGACGAAGCGCTCGGTAGCCGAGACATAATCTGCGAGAATGTAAGCCACTCTCATCGCGACTCTCCGCACACGTCCCGGTAGACTTGGTCCATGGCTTCGGCGTGTGCGCGCCAGGTGAACCGTGATGCATGCCTCAGCCCCATCTCGATTCGAGCCGTTCGCTCGCGGCCGGGATTGAGACCGGCCTGTATCGCGTGTGCAATCGCCGACGAGTCATACGGGTCGGCGAGGATCGCGGCCGCGCCGACGACTTCGGGAAGGCTGCCGGCGTTCGACGCGACAACGGGAGTTCCGCACGCCATGGCTTCGAGGGGAGGCAACCCGAACCCTTCGTACAGGGATGGAAAAGCGAATAGGTCAGCGAGGTTGTATAATGCGGGCAGGTCTTCTTGAGGCGTGTATCCGAGCAGATGGACTCTCTCCGCGAGTCCATACGCGCGAATTCGGCGCTCGAGTTCCGCGACCTTCCATCCGCGTGATCCAGCGATGACAAGATGGTGAGGGAGGGAAGATTCGGCCGCGATCAGGCGGAAAGCGTCCAGCAGGCCGAGCAGGTTCTTTTTGGGTTCAATCTGGCCGACATAGAGAATGAAGGTGGGAGGCAGGCCCAGGCGTTTGCGCACAAGTTCCTTTTCGCCGGGATCCTCAATGACCCCGTAGCGTGACTCGACACCCAGCGGGATCGTGCAAATCTTCTCATCCGGCACCTGCAGGCGCTCGCGTACATCGCGGCGTGTGGTTTCGGAAGGCACGACGATCCGCGCCGCCACCCGCGCCGAGGGCGGGAGGAACCGGGCGTAGTGCAAATGATTCAACGGTTTGCACCATTCGGGGTGAATCAACGCGATGATATCGTAGATCGTCAGCACGACGGGGATGCTGCAGCGCACGGGCGCGATATAGCCCGGGGCGTGCAGACACGCGGCGCCCGATCGTGCGACCAGGCGCGGAAGTGAAAGTTGCTCCCAGAGAATCCGCATCGCCCGCAGTGGCGTTGGCACGGTGCAGCGGATTGTATTCACCGTGCCGCCCGGCGCCGCCGCGTCGGCGAAGTCGGCAGGAACATAGGTGTCATAGGACTCCGAGCCCGACTCCGCCAGGGCACGAACCAGGTTGAGAATCGAGTGCTCGACGCCGCAATAGGGCTGGCGCAAGAGCATTCCGTCGATCGCTATTTTCTTGCCGGGCATAAGGTGGATTCGCTAGTTGCGCGCTCCTGCGAGTGATTCGTAGATCTGCTGCACCTCGTCCACGGTGCGGCGGACATCGAAGTCAGCACGTGCGCGATCGCGTGCGGCCGTGCCAAGCCGGGCAGCCGTCTCGGGATCCTGGAGCAACCGGATCACGGCCGCGGAGAGCCCCGCTTCGGAGCCATCGGTCAAAAGTCCATCCTCATCGTGCCGGACAATCTCGGATGGCCCGGCATCATCGACGGCGACAACCGGAAGCGCCATGGCCATGGCCTCCACGACGACCCGTCCGAACGGCTCGCGGCGGGCGGGGTGTACAAAAATGTCGGACGCTTCCAGAATTGCCGCGACATCATCGCGGTGCCCCGTGAAGTGAACCTTGTCCGCGATGCTCATTCCCCGCACCGTCTCGCGTAGTTCGCCATCGTACGCCGGGTGATGTCCGAAGCGGTCGTCGCCGACGACCAGAAATTGCGTGTCCGGCACCGCGTCTGCGACCTGCGCGGCCATCTCTAAGAACCGCATGTGGGCCTTCCACGGCACGAGTGGGGCAATCATCGTGACGACCTGATCACCCGTGCCGAGCCCGAGTTCGGCGCGCACGGCCTCGCGCCGGCCGCAGGTCTCGAATCGCTGCGTCGAGATGCCGTTTAGGATGACGTGAACCGACGATCTCTCCCGGATCGGGCGCGGGAGTTTACGTGCGACCGCCCTGGATACGCAGATGACGTGCGGTCGCTTGCGAGCAAGCCAGTAGCCGGCTACCCCGATATCGACGAGATCACGGCAGTGCCAGACGCTTGAAATGCGGGCCCTTGCCGCGGCCGGTCCGGCGTAGATCTGCGCGGTTGTACTATTCGCATGAACGATCGCAGCACCGCTCTGCTCGATACACGATTGGAGCTCCGGGATCACGCGCTTCACCCGGCGTAGCGTGGAGACCATGTCGAGGGGACCGGAAGGGCGCTTAATCATGCTCACGGCGGCGAAGCGTACTTCGACGTCGGCTCCCTGCAGCGCATCGGCAAGTTCCCCTGGCCCGGGAACGACCGCCGCGGGAGTAAACCGGGAGCGGTCGATTCCGTGGATCAACTCCACGAGGCTGTGTTCAGCTCCGCCGACACACGAGGTGTGGTTGACGAATAAAACTTTCACGGGCGAGGTAGACATCTGGAATTCAACTTTGCCGGGAACCGGAAAACATGCTCTGCAGCCAGGACTCTGTGAGGTCGAGGACCTCGGCCTCCCACTCCAGAGCGTAGAAGCTGTGATTGGCGCCATCGATGGCATGGAACTCGGCAGGGATGCCGTTGCGGCGGCAGTACGACGCGTACATCTCGGCGGCATTGCGCGTGTCGGGGTCGTGCGTACCGTAGATAAATTGGACGGCGCCTTCGAAGGTGCGGAAGTTATCGAGGATCACGGCTTCGTTTTGAATTTCCTGGTGGTCCGGAGATTCGTGCTGCGTAAGGGCCTTGCGCACCATGTCGGTGCGCACGCCGCCGCTCAGGAGTTTGCGCCACGTCGCCGCGCGCAGGAGTTTGGCGCCGTATTGCCGAAGGTTGTGTCCCGACTTGCGGCGATTCCCGGAACCGCTTCGCAGCGGGCCCAGCGCCTCCCCCGACCAGAGCACAAGTCCTCGCACTCGCGGGTCGGCGGCGGCAGCGCCGATCGCAACTTTGCCGCCGGAGCAGATGCCGAGATGGAGAACGGCGTCCAGCGATTCCTCCCCAAGCAGGTGGCTTGTGGCGGCGCAGGCGTCCTCGATCATGGATGCGATCGACGCTGAGGAGGTCTCGCCGTCGCTGTCACCGCGCCCGCGAAAATCGAATCGCAGGCAGGTGTACCCGTGCTGTACTAAACGCCGGGCGGCATGCACGAACATCCGGTGAGGACCAATCCGGCTGCCTGACCAGCCGTGCAGAAAGATGATCCCGATTCGCCTGTCGTTCCCCGGGTCCGGCTTGTGCAGCGTCCCGCGGAGCGTTTGGCGACCGGTCAGGAAGTCGACGGGTTTTTCTGTTTCTGCAGCCACGTGATCGTCTCCGCGATGAGTTCTGAGCAATCGGTAAGCCCGACGAGATTCCAGAATGGGGGAAGCCGGAAACCGTGCACATCCACGTTGTCGGATGACTCGCGCAGGAGATCCGTCCATTCCGCGAGGATCGCCGACGGTTTGGCGTTATGGGTCACGGCCGAGAGCAGGACCGGCAGCCCGGCGTGGTGCGCGGTCTTGCGCAGATCGAGTGCCGTCAGTTCGCGGTACAAGCGAGGAGATAATGCGTAGCCGTCGAAATCGATATCCTCTCCGCGATCCGCCGCGTCGGCCAATGCGGCGCGCGAGTCCTGGTTTTCCCCGTAGGTCATCATTTGCTTCATGAGCTTCTTGCGCAGCTCCTGTTGAAAGTAAGAGGTCCCGTCGATGACGGGTTCCCAGCCGACGACGAACGTGGCGCCGGCCGACGATGCGGCTGAGAATGCCAGTGACGCTCCGAGGCGCAGGCCCATCAGTCCGATCCTGGGGCACCCGCCCTGTGTCGCCAGGAAGCCGGCGGCGGCGCGGATATCTTTCGCCCAGTCGTCGAGCCCGAAGTCGCGAAATGTCCCGTGACTGTTTCCGCAGCCTCGATAGTCGAAGCGAAGCACGCTGAATCCGGCGGAACAGAACGCGCGCGCCGCTTCAACCAGGGCGCGATGTGCGGATTTGCGCTCCTCGAATAACGGGTGACAGATGACAATGCCAGGCGCTCCCTTCTCCTGGTGCGGATAGAGCATGCCGTGCAGTTCATAAACTCCGCCGGCGAAGAGAACCTGGTGTTCGTCCGTGGGGGCCACAACGTTATGCCGAGTTCCGTTTACTCCTCACGAACGCCGCCAAGCGGGCGACGCTCTCGAAGTGCTGCACGCTGAAGTCATCGTCGGCGACGACGATTCCGAATTCCTCTTCAAGACCGACGACCAACTCGAGAAGACTAACCGAGTCCACGTCGTAGTCTTCCACCAGCGACTTATCGGATTCCAGTTCTTCCGGCTGTATTCTCATGAAGAGGCGCTCTACGATCATGGCCTTGAGGCGCGATTCTGTGTCGTCTGTCATGGATCCATTCTCCTTTCACACAATGGGCAGTTCGGTCACGCTGTCAAACGCCGGCGTGCAGATCTCGCGCCACTGCGTCTCCTCATCGGGAGGTCCTTCTTCGTTCTCAAAGAGATGGCGCCAGCGCTGCTTGAACAGCATGCCGTGTTTGATGATCAGGTACGTATTCGGTAGAGAATCCGTATTGGCCGTCGTGACGCTTTCAAAGTGATACATCTCCACGGTTGGGAGGTAGTGAGCCGTGTGGCCGCGCGAGCGCGCGCGATACACCAGATCAAAATCTTCGAACTCGACGGGATTGAAGGCCTCGTCGAACCCGCGGCACTCATCGAGCACGGCGCGTTTGAACATGACGCAGGCGCTGATCAGGCATTGCACCTCTACGGTCTGGTTGAAGGCCGGGGCATCGCGGGCCTCGCCACGGCCGCGAAACTGCACGCGGCCGGACCTTGAGATGCCGACGCCGGCGCACTGGATGTGATGCGGTGGGTAGGGGTAGATTAGTTTGGGCCCGACCATGCCGCGCGCGGGTTCGGCGTCGAGCGCGTCCATCAAGTCCTGCAGCCAGGATCGCGTGCACAGGGCCACGTCATTGTCGATGAACACGATGTGGGACCCATGCGCCCGTTCGATGCCCTGGTTGCGCGCGGTCGAGCAGCCGATGTTGGAGTCGTTGTGGTGGACCGTCACCTTGACCCCGCTGGATTCCGCCCGGCTCGAGAACTCTTCGAGCCACTCCGACGTGCCATCGGTTGAACCATTGTCGATGATGATCATTTCCCAGCTGGGATAATCCGTCTGCAGCAACGTCTGGAGGCAACGTGCAGTCACCTCCAGCTTGTTATGCGTCAGCGCGATGATGGAGATTAGAGGGGGCATAGCTATCATTCAGAACTATCCGTTACACGCACCCGCGCATTATCCTGTTAACTCCCTGGCGGCTCGAACGATGTCCGCGCGGCCCGGCAGCGCTGCATCTTCGAGGATCGGGCTGGCCGGGATGGGAACGTCGGGTGTCGTGACGCGCTTGATCGGAGCGTCAAGGTAGTCGAATACGTCTTCGAAGATGCGGCATCCGATCTCGGAGCTGACGCTGCAGACGCGCGGCGATTCGTCTGTGATGATTACGCGACCCGTCTTGCGCACAGACTCGGCGATCGTCTGCATGTCGAGCGGCTTGAGCGTTCGCAGGTCGAGAACTTCGGCCCGGATGCCGTCCTCCTCGAGTTGCGCAGCGGCGGCCTCGGCCTCGATGGCCCCACGGCCCCATCCGATGATGGTGATGTCTTCACCCTCGACGGCGATCCGGGCCTTCCCGATGGGGATCGTCGTGCGTGACGTCTTGGGGACGGGCCCGCGTGTGGAGTAAAGCGACTTCTGTTCGATGAAAATGACAGGGTTGTCGTCCCGGATCGCGGACTTCAGAAGGCCCTTGGCGTCGGCGGGGGTCGCGGGAGCGACCACCGTGAGTCCCGGCGTATGCATGAACCACGATTCGAACGTCTGGGAATGCGTCGGTCCGTAACGACGACCGCCACCGGCTGCGGCACGAATCACAATCGGGCATTTGGCCTGCGGACCGTACACGTACCTCAGTTTCGCGGCCTGGTTAACGATCGGATCCATCGCCAGGGGGATGAAGTCCATGAACATGATCTCAACCACCGGGCGCGACCCCATCAGCGATGCGCCGACGGCGATTCCCACAAATCCTGCCTCGGAGATCGGGGTGTCGATAACGCGCTGCGGGCCGAAGGTGTCGAGCATGCCGCGCGTCACGCCGAAAGCCCCGCCATAGGGGCCGATGTCTTCGCCCATCACGAAGACGTTACCGTCGCGGCGTAGTTCCTCGGTCAAAGCCTCGCGCAGGGCATCGCTGTAGCTGATGGTTCTCATACGGTGACCCCATCGAGTAACGTGGCGGGGTCGGGGTCCGGGCTCTGCTTGGCGAATTTTACGGCGGCGCTGACGATGCGCCGCACGTTGGCCTTGATCTCCTGATCAACTTCCGACGACAGGATGCCTTCGCGGCGAAGGGTTTTGGCCAGTGCCGCGATGGGGTCACGGCGGGCCCACGCCTGTTCTTCTTCACGGGAACGGTACTTTCGCGGGTCGCCGCGGGAATGCCCGGAACGTCGATACGTCTTGCATTCGATCAGGGTCGGGCCTTCGCCGTCGCGTGCGCGGCGACAAGCCTTGCGCGTAACGTCCAGCACCGCGCGGAGGTCGTTGCCGTCGACCGCCGTGCCGGGAATGCCATAGCTGTCCGCGCGCCGCGCGATGTCGGTGATCGCCATCGAGTCCTCCACGTTCATCGACATGGCGTAGCGGTTGTTCTCGCAGACGAAGAGGACCGGCACTTTCCAGATCGCTGCCATGTTCAACGACTCGTGAAAGCTGCCCTGGTTGGCTGCACCATCTCCGAAGAAACACACGACGAGCCCTTGCGTGCCCTTCTGCTTGAGGGAGAGGGCTGCGCCCGTGGCCAGCGCGATGCTGCCGCCGGTGATGCCGTTGGCACCGAGAAATCCAAGTTTGAAATCAGCCATGACCTGGCTGCCACCGCGTCCGCGGGAGTAACCGGTTTCCTTGCCGAACAATTCGGCCATGATGCGTGACGGATCGCCGCCGCAAGCGATGAAGTGCCCGTGACCCCGATGCGTGCTGGTCACGTAGTCTCCCTTTCGCAGAGAGTCGCATACACCCACGGCCGTGGCTTCCTGCCCGATCGCGGGATGCGCGGTTCCTGCGATCAGGCCTTTGCTAAAGAGCTCTTCGACGCGTTCTTCAAAGCGCCTGATCACCAGCATCGTTTGGTACTGTTTGAGACTTTTCTTCACATTAGGTGTCACTTTTACACAGAGACAGGGTGGCGACTGTACCGCCGGGATCGGCCGTCGTCACGAGCATGTTTTCCAACGGCGCCCCGCGTGTGGAGTCCGTAATCGGCGCAACCCTGGCCGCCGGGTCCGGGTTATCCGCATGGAGTGTAGCTGGAAGCACGCCTGATTCCATAATCAGGATTGCAGCGGCACTTTGAAGGGCCGAGGCGCATCCGCCCGTGTTGCCGAATATCGGTACCAGGCTCGTGACCGGAATGGGGTTAGGCTGCTCGTCGAGGAATGCACCGATCCCGGCGCCCAACCAGAGGTCTTGCTCCACGCTTCCGTTGCCCCCGGCGCAGATCGCATGCGGCGTTCGCGTGGTCGCGGCGGCAAGGGAATGATGCACGGTCGCGGCATATCCGCTCGACTCGACGCCGGCGGCCAGCGAGGCGCCGGTGATCTCGCCGAGGATCGCGGCTCCGCGCGCGCGCGCGTGGTCGCGCGACTCCAGGACCAAGGTTACCGCGCCTTCGCCGAGCACCGTGCCGTTGCGGTGAGCCGAGAAGGGGGCGCAACACTCGTCTCCACCGTCGCCCGGCGACAGCTCTCCGAGTTCGCTAAGCCCTTCATAGGCCGCCAGGCTGAGAGCGTCGACGCCCCCCGCCAGGGCCAGGTCGCAGCGTCCGGTCCGGATCCGGTCGTATGCGTCGATGATGGCGCAGCCGGATGCCACGTTTCCCGACGCGTAGTTGGCATGGTAACCGCAAATGCCGAACTCTATGGCGATCAGGCTGATCGGCGTGTTGGAGTAGGTATGTGGGAAGAGAAACGGTTTCACCAGCCGGGGGCCCTTGGCCACAAGGTCCTCGAAGAACAGCGCCATGGTGTCCATGCATCCGAAAGCGGAACCGTAGAAGAGTGCCGCGTTCGCTACGTCCTCCCGGGACAGGCCCGCGTCGTCGAGGGCGAGTTGGGTGGCGCCCAGGGCAAACTGCGAGGCGCGGTCGAGATAGGTCTGACGCGTCTGCAGGATCTGCTCGAGATCGAAGTCGCGAATCTCCGCGGCGCGCCGCGTCGGCATGCCTTCGACGTCGAACAAGGTGATGTCGTGGATGCCCGATGTCGCGCTCTCGAGAGCCTGCCGCGTGGCCACGCGGCCCGTGCCGATCGCGGAGACGGGGCCGATTCCGGTGATGACGACGTCACGTGTGCTCATCGACTTCTGGCCTCACGAAGTACGAGCGCGGCATTGGTCCCACCGATCCCGGCCGAATTGGAAAGCACGCAACGCGTGGTGTGCTCACGCGGTTGATCACGAACGAGATCGATGTCGCAAGCCGGATCCGGTTGATCCGCGTTGAGGGTCGGCGGGATCAGGCCGCTACGGATAGTCATGATGGAGGCGATCGCCTCGGCACTTCCCGCGGCTCCCATCATGTGGCCCGTGGCGGACTTGTTGGCGGTGACGGGCAGGGACGAAGCGCGCGCACCGAAGACTTCATGAATTGCGGTCGATTCGGCGACGTCGTTATGGGGCGTCGCCGTTCCATGCGCATTGACGTGGTCGATCGCGTCGGCTGCCATGCCGGCGTCCGCGAGTGCCATGCGCATGACGTCGGTCGTGCCTTTGCTATCCTTGGACGGTGCGGTGAGATGATAGGCGTTGTTGTTCAGCGCGTACCCGCTGAGTTCCGCGTATATCGGCGCGCCACGCTGGTGGGCATGGTCTTCGCTCTCCACGATCAGAACGCCGGCTCCTTCGCTGAAAATGGTGCCGTCTCGCCGGGCGTCGAACGGGCGCACCGCGTCGTGGGACATGGCGCGCAGGGCGCTCAGACCGCTCCACGCGAAACGGGAGAGCACGTCGTAGCCGCCGGTGAGAACCATCTCGGCCCGCCCGGCCCGAATCCAGTCGGCGGCCAGTCCCATCGCGGCTGTGCCGGAGCTACACGAGAGCGACAGAACGCTGCGCGGGCCGGTGAAGCACCACGTGTTGGCGACGTGGTCGGCGCTGCGCAGAAAGCCGTACTCGCTGAAGTCCTCCAGGCCCGATGCTTCGCTGGACTCGCCGAGCAGATGCTCCGCCGAGGTGATGCCGCCGAAGTTGGAGGCGGCGATGACAGCGACCCTGGCGAGGTCGACGTTCGCGGTGGCGAGCTGCGCGTCGGCGACGGCCTCGTCTGCAGCGGTCAGTAGGAACTGTGTTGCCAGGTTCGCATGACGGCCCGCGGCCGCGATGTGGGCCGGAAGTTCAAAAGAGGAGATCTCGCCACCACGCGTAAAGGGAAACCCTTCAGTATCGAAGCGCGTGATCTCTCGAATTCCGCACTGCCCTTCGAGCAGGGCGGTCCAGAACGCATCGACGCCATTGCCGATCGGCGAGACGATTCCCATTCCGGTTACGACAACAGACACGAATGATCTCCTCTTGAACTACCTAATCTACTAAGCCTGATCCATTACATCACCATGCCGCCATCGACCGACAAGACCTGGCCGGTAATGTAACCCGATCGATCCGAGGCGAGAAAGATCGCGGCCCGGGCGACATCGTCGGGTTCGCCGAAGTGTCCGAGTGGTACTCGCTCGAGCAGGGCGGCGCGCTTAGCGTCGCTAAGCGCTTTGATCATATCGGTTTCGATCACCCCGGGAGCGATCGCATTCGCGGTAACGCCAGACGTCGCAAACTCGCGCGCGGCGGCCTTGGTCAGGCCGATCATGCCGGCCTTTGCTGCCACGTAGCTGGCGCGCATTGCGTCTCCCGTGATGCCCGCTGCAGAACTGATATTGATAATGCGGCCGTAGCGTGCGCGCATCATGTCCCGGCCGACGGCCTTGATGCAGGTAAACGCGCCGCGAAGATTGATGTCCACCACGTCGTCCCACTCCTGGTCGCTCATAAACGTGATCGGCTTGTCGCGAAGGACGCCGGCGTTGTTCACGAGGATTCCGACAGGACCGAGTGCAGCTCGGACCTCGGCAACCATTTTCGCGACTGCCTCGGTGTCGCGCACATCGGTTCGGACGGCAACCGCGCTCCCACCCGCCTCGTCAATCTCGCGCACGGTGTCGGCCGCCGCGTCGGCATCGTTCACGTAGTTGATACCGACGGCTGCCCCGGCTCGGGCAAGTGCCATGGCTATGGCGCGGCCGATACCGCGTGATCCGCCGGTGACGAGCGCTGTCCGGCCCGCGAGGGTCATGGCTTGGCCGCTGTGCGAACCATTTCTTCACTGACGATCTCGCTATCGCCGGCAGCCGCGACATCCGTGAGATCGATCCCGAGTTCGCGGGCGAGTCGTCGCGCTGCCGGCGTAGCGCGGACCCGCGCGCGTGGTCCGCTCGAGCGCTTTTTGGGTTGGGTCTTGCGCGATGTCTCGGCGCGCGCACGATGCTCTGTCATGAGCGTCTTGTTCTCCGGGTCGACATCGGGCAGTGGATCCGATGCGCTCCCGATGAGCGCAATCACGTAGTGCACGGGGACGTTGCTTTTCACAGGGGCAACGATTCTGCGAAGGGTCCCTGCCTTCGGCGATTCGAACTCGAAGGCGGTCTTGTCGGTAGTGACCTCGGCGATGGGTTCCTCTTTGCGGACCTTGTCGCCCTCGTTCTTCAGCCAGGCCGTTATCGTGGCCTCCTCGATATTAGCGCTTAGCTTGGGCATTCGTATCTTTGCGATCATGTCTCGACGGTCCTCAACGTGCTGGAGCGGCCTCAGCCGCCCTGCTTGTCCGGCGCGGCCTTAATCGACGCGGTCTCACTCGCGTCCGGACGGAGGCCGGGGACGGTGCCGCCCGGCAGCGGCAGACGAAACGGCGGCGAAGCGTTACCGGCCTTGTCACGCACCTCGACGCTGATCCAGCTGCCTTTCGCGGGTGCAACCTGCGCCTGCGCCGGAGCAACGCTCAGCGAATCGGTTTCGTTCGCGACCCACCATCTGACGCCCGCCACACCGCTCGCGTCATACGCGTCCAGGGTCACTTCGTCGGTCTCCTTCCATTCTCGCATCACGAAGAATGACTCGATGTCCAATGGGGAGATCTTATTCGTACTGGCCTGGTGTAGAGATAGGCTGGTGATGGGCCGTTTGAGCAGGAGTTCGATCGGCTCCGCCTCGTCTTTTTCTTTAGCGGCGACGATGTTGTTCATCAATTCTTCGAACTCATCTTCTTCTGCCTGTGACTCGAGCAGCTTCTTCAGATCGACGATGACGGGTTGCCACTGCCCCGCCTTCCATGTGACGGGGTGATCGAGTGCCAGGGCCCCTTTGCGCGGCGTCGGACCGGACAGGTGAACGGTGTAGTTGAGGTCCTTTCCCATCGTGAACGTCATCTCGATATTCGTCTCGTCGTCTTCTGCCACGGATGGCCTGCGCAGGCGCATCGCGATCAAGGGATGCTCCCCCGCTCGCCATATGTTGGGTTTGGCGAATGCCTGCGTCACCCACGCGTTGGTCATGGCTTCCGCGGCCGAGAAACGGGCGAAGGGGATCGGCCCATTGGTGCGAATGAGCGAGACGGTCGCGCCCTTGATGCCCGGTTCGAAAGTCGATTTGAGAATCGCCGTGTTTTCGTACCCGGCGCTCCAGAGGATGTTGGAGGGATACGCGATCGAGAGAAGTGTTGGAGGCATCTTGTCTTTCGAGTAGTCGGAGGCAAACGGTACGCGCAGGTCCTCGACCGGGTTCCCTGCGCCGTCGCGAATATCGGAGAGAACCATCCAGTTGGTCACGCCATCCGTCGATGCTCGCAATGGTTGTCGGAAGCAGTAGGCCCAGGAGATCCCGAGCGTGTCCTTGTCCGGCGAATGGGCAAAGGTTGAACGCTCCAGGGGAAAGCTGAGAACGTCCTCGTTCCAACGCGCCTTCACGGTGGAGTAGTCCAGCGGAGCTCCAGAGCCCTGGAAGAAGTGAATCGCGATCTGGCCATCATTGGAGTAGGCCTTGCTGGCCTCGTCGAAGCGATAGTTACGACGCGGTGGCTCGCGATCCAGCAGGAATGGAATATCGGTAACCGACGACGATGTTCCCTTGGTGTCGGCCGCTCTAAAGAGGATGTGATGCCGGCCGTCTTCAAGACCGGCGAGGTCGGGGGTGGCCTGGTCGGCATTGGGAATTGCACGCCAGGGAAGGGCGGCGATGGCCGAGGCGTCGAGGTCCGCCGCCGGGGTCGCGCCGGGCAGAACGGCGATGGAGACCGAGGCGATCCCGTCAGGATCGGAGTAGTTCGGGGTCATGGCAAGTTGGGCGGCCTCGCGCACGGCTGGACCAAAGACGAGATCGTCGATCTCCCACCGGGTATAGAGTCCGGACTGGTCGACCGCGTGCTTGGAGCCGAAATTAACACTCGGCATCAGGTAGTGCTCGTGATCGAACTTCGGATCCAGGGCGGCGCGACTGACGGGGCCGTGCCAGGTGTGCCACTGATCGTCGAGGGTCAGCGAGTCTCCTACGACCTGACCGGTTTTGTCCTCGCTCAGGTGCACCACGTACGTGCCGAGCGCGAGAGATACGCGCCCCAGGCGCGGTGCGCGGTAACGAAACTGGAAGATGGGAAACCGGGCCAGGTTGATCTTGCGGTTGATGCCGGCCGCCAGCCGGTGCGCGGCGCCAAAGTTGCGAACTCGCAACGCTCGTCCCTGCAGAGGGTCGTCGTGCTGGAGCGTGATTCGCGGGGGCGTTATGGCCAGACCTTGCGGTGGTGTGTCGGCTTCGAAGTTGATGAATAGCAACGACTCGTTGGCTAGTTCGGTCAACTCCGGGCGCTCGGGTAGGGGGCGTTCACTCCATTGGAGTTTGATTGCGTACGGACGCTGCCCCGCTTTGAATGTCCCTTCGAGAATGGGGGACTCTGCGTCCGTGAATGGCGAGCCTCGCGGGATTGTGGCCATGCGGCTGAACCCCGGCCCACGGACCAGCGGGACCGGAACTTTGGCGAGGGCCAACGTTCCCATGATGAAACGCGGATCGGGATAATCCCCATCGTGTTGGATCAGGATGGTGCCCGTCCGATTGGTGGACCATGCGGCCGAAACGGCCAGCGACTCCGGCAGGTGAATCCACGCGATCGGGACGCGGTGCAGGCCGTTCGAGGACGCGTACTCCAAACGGTGATGTTGCAGGGCGGGATATGTCTGGGCCACGGTCCACGTGTTCAACTTCTCAAGCGTCTTGAACTCATGCGACGGCCCGCCCGCCTCGGGAGTGGTTTTGAACGGGGCGGTTGCGGTCCCGGACTTCGCGATCTCGAACGCGGGCGGCACGTAGCGAACTTCGCGCAGGCCCTTGACGGCATAGGCGGCGCTGGGCCCGTTTCCGTGGAGGCCCTGCGCGACGAAGCTGGGTTGTAGATTCCCGAATCCGGCGATTTGAACCACGAGGCCTGCGCGCTCGTCCTGACGAAGTTCAAGCTCTGGAAGCCAGACCTTGACGCGCTGCCAGTCTTCATTCTGGTGCCATCGGTCCCCGGACATGCTGACCGGGTCAACCGGCGAGCTGCCGGCCGCCGCGAACGTCTTGTCCGGGTTCTCCGATCCTGAGAGGTGGTGAAAGTACCGCCGCGCCACCACGAACCTGTTCGAAGGGGATAGCGTTCCGACGTCAAGATGGAAATTGAACTGGGCGCCGGGCGTGCGTTTGACGTCGAACTCCAGCCCGGCCAGATCCTTTAACGCTACGGGGGGAGCCTGACCAACCGCCGCCATGCTGCCGCCGCCCAGAGTGTTTCGTAACACGAAATACGGCTCACCATCGGCGGTCGTGTGCCAATCGAGCAGTGCTCTTCCCGCATCGGTCGTTGACGTCCAATACGCAGGCTGCATCAGGTCCGCGCTCGCGCCGCTGATGACCAGACCGCCGTCGTCCCGTGTGAGTGTCTCCGCAACGGCCTCGGCCTTTTCGTCGAGCGAGACAGCGCGGAAGGATCGCGTTGCGGGGCGAATATCTTCAGCCGCAATCTTGACGCGCGCGATGACCATGGAATTGAGGTAGGTCCAGATCCCGAGCGACCCGGACTGGAGCGGTTCATGGTCGTCCACGGCGAAAACGAGCTCGTTATCGAAGTAGTACTCGAGGCGCTCACCGACGCGGCGAAGCTTCACGTAGTACCAGGCTCCGTGCACGGGGCGTCCGTCGGCGACCAGGGGGGTCAAACCGTGCCGTGTGCTTCCTTCGCGAACGCGCGGCACGAGGTACTTGTCGGATTCGGTGAAGGTCTTCCCGTTGCGGTACAGCCGGGTATAGAGCTGCGAGTGATCGAAATCCCATCCGCTGCAGGTGACCGTGTATCCCTGGCTGGGGGCACCCGACGCACTGTGTACGGTCAGGTTCAGATCGCCGGGGCGCGCGTACCAGCCGTGGCGAGTCCCGGCGTACATCTCCACGCAAAAATCGCCGCTAAACTGGTACTTCGACCAGAGCGACGCGACGCCGTCTCGGGATTGCCCGTTCATGTGCGACCAACGCGGGTCGCACTGGAAGCGATTGACGATCTCCCACCGCCCACCGTTGACCGTCCAATCGTGGAGCGACTCCGTGAACAGGTAGTCTTTCACCTGGTACCGCTCCGCCAGTGTATGCACCAGTTGCTGGACGGTGAACCCGGCGATGCGCACGCGCCGTCCCTCCAGGACGTGCGGCAGGGCGTGGGAGATCAGGACGTTGTCGCCGCTGCTGATCCATGTCCAGTAGCCCTCGTGATGAATCGAGTAGAGCTTCACCTTCCCGTCCGGCGCGACCAGGTTTGTGGTCGTCGTATCAGCGACGACGCGGAACCCGCCGTCTTTCGGATCGCGCACCGCCAGGCGTATGGCGTCGGCATCAGCGATTATGCGAATGGCACCGTTCGTCTCACCTTCTTTGACACCGAGATGTATTTCCGAGCCGTCAACCAGGGGCATTTGGAGTTTGAAGCGTCCGAAGAAGTCGCCCTTATGCCACATGGTCTTATTCGTATGGGTGAACCATTCACCTTCGGGCGATGACCAGTGACGCATGAACTTGTCGTCCGCGAAAATGCGGTTCTTCTCATATTGGTTGTGGTGAAGGTCGTCCCGGTGAAAGTCGTATCGCACATCCCGGACCTGGGCGGCGCTATTGGGGCCGACGTAGATACCCGATGCGCCGCGCGGCTCCTCGGTGGGATGGTGGATCAGGACGAGGGTGTCGTTGTCGTACATGCGCATCTCTCGCGGATTGCCGGCGTCGATCATCAGGGAGCGCCACATGTCGCGGACGCGCGATTGCCCGCCGGGCTGCGTGAATTCCGTGATCACTTCGGGCTCCGAGTGGTTCACGCGCTCCAGCTTGTAGACAACGCGGTCCGGTTCCTGGCGGCGCGTGAAGCGGTAGTAGGGCTTGTCCGCAGCCGTATACCCCGCAAGAAGCCCGATATGGCTCTCGGCTTGATGGGGCTGGAAGTGAGCCGAGAAGATATGCGCGGCGTCGGCCGGCGAACCGACGACGATCCATTGCTCGGAGCTGCTGGACCCGACCTTCAGCGCGTCCCACTCGCGCCGCGGGATAAATAGCCCGGATAAGGGCCCGCGTGGAAAGATGCGCCCCTCTTCGGCGATGGTGTGGTAGCGCAGTTCGTGGATGTCGCCGAGGTCCAGGCCGTGATTGCTCGCGGCGTCAACATCGTCGAAGCGAGTTCCGGCGTCACCGTGGGCATACAGTCCCAGCAGCCCGCCGTCGGGTAACTCGTGCCGAATATCGAAGACCTTGACGTTGTCCAGGTAGCACTCGATGCGGTTGAAGTAGGTCTTCACGCCTAGCTTTACCCATTGCTCACGGCCGACATCGGTGTCGGCCACCGCCAACACGGTGGGGGTTCCTTCGTCGTCGGGAGAGGCCTTCTTCAGCCGCAGCCGGCTTTCGCCTCCGCCGCGAAGGGGTTCGGCCGTGAATGCAAAGTAGTCGTTCGAGCCACGATGCAGGAACACCAGCCCGGCCTCGATGGGCATAATTTGCATGGATGCTTCGTAGGTGAAGGCGTCGTAGAAGGTGTGGCCGGTCGTGATCACGGCGTTGGTTCCGGACCCGTGCAGGCTGTAGAAGTTCGGGCTGTGCTCCGCCTTGAGGCCCGTTCCCCCCTCCAGTTTGTCCTGCACCGTGATGTGATCGAGGACGGTGTGAAGTCGCCACGTACCCGACTCGATCTCCCATGCGTCGAGCTGATTCTCGTCGCCCTCGGGGACCAGGAAGTCGTCGTGAAAGACAAAGTCTTCGATTTTCTGGTACCGCGCGTCGGTCTCTCCCGATGTCGGGAACTGGTCGGCAGGCATCGAGAGGCTGCCGGGTGGGACGAAAGGAGATGGAAACGCCGCGACCGGCCGGCCCTGCAGATAGATGGCCCACATTTCGTTGCGGATCTTCAGAACCACCTCTGCGTCCTCGATCGATTCCGTCGGCAGAGCGTTCAGATGAAAGCGACTTCCGGCTTGCAGGGCGCGGGGGAAAGCGGATGCCGGGACGGGGGTTATGGTCCCGCGAGTTCGCTCAAGTCGCACGAGAATGGCGGCTTCTCGATCACCCTGCGCGATTCGCAGGCTCAGCCCGGCGTCCGGGTTCCACCGTGCCCGGAAAGAAAGGTTTCCGGTGGGAGTGTCGAATCCCAGCACGTCCGTAGATTCCGCATCGGCATAGGCCAACTGTGCCGCTGCCATCAGCAGCACGAAACCCCTTGTCAAAATAGAGAATTTGGATCGTCCCATCGGTTGCCCTGAACCTGCTCCGCGAGCATGATGTGTTCCATGATTACGCATTATACAAGACTTCCGCGCCCGAATCGCGCTCGCCGTGGGGCCGGTAGCCAAGACTTCACGCTTAGACTCGCCTATAACATCCGAAAAGCCAAGTGTTTTGGGATAAAAGCGAGCTTCGATCGCCCTGTCCCGGCCGCCTGGATCGCCGTTCAAGCCCCATTTCGGGCTCAACTTTCTTTCGACTGGGGCCAGCGCGGACCCCGCCCGGCCCGTGCATGCGTCCCCCGGTACCCATTCCACGAGCAGATGCGATTTCTTGTATGCATTTGTAACCTTGCGGTCCCCATGGACGATGTACCGTATAGAGGCCGCCGTAGTGCCGCTCAAGGTGAGAATCGTGAAGCAGATTCTCGAGCAAGAGTATGATGAGGCGGCGGTGCGTGCTGCCAGCGAGGAGATTGCAGACCAGATCCAGACGGCTGCTTTGACGCTCTCGACGGCCGTCGGTGAGGTGCGAGACGTCCTCACGGACGAACAGATCGCCAAGCTGGAGACGATGAAGAAGAAAGCGATCGCCCGGCACGAGCAGCGCTTGGGCGCCATGGTCGAGATCATCGATACGTTGAAGGATGGATCCCGCTCCGTTACGATGCAGCATTGGGCCGGCGTGGAACGCATCCGCGTCCGGCCTGTCTGCTGGAATGAATGCATCCGAGGATATCACCGATGACTGGGCTGTCATTCAGCGCGTGCGGGATGGTGACGTCGATTCGTTCGAGGAGCTTGTGACCGCCTACCAGGAACTCGTGTTCGGAATCGTGGCCCGGCGCGTTGCCGGCCCGGACGTGGAGAGCGTGGCGCAGGACATCTTCGTCTCCGCGTTTCAATCGTTAAAGGCCTATCATCCACGTGAACCTTTTCGCCGATGGCTCAGCACGATCGCGGTCCGTCGTTGCGTTGATCACTGGCGCAAGAAGGGTCGGATCCGGGAGATGACGGGGTCCGAGTTGAGCCCGGCGCAGTCCGATTGGCTCGAGCAGGCGGCTTCGTCGCTTTCACGCGACGAGTTCGAGAAGGCCCTGGTGCACGAAGAGGCGGCGGAAGTACTTGACCTCGCGCTACGCAGGATGGATCCTGAAGGGAGAGCGCTGATCGAACTGGTTTACTTCGAGGATCAACCGATGAAGGACGTGGCACGCTTCCTGGATATCAGCGTCTCGAACGCGAAGGTTAGATCTCATCGCGCGCGCCAGAAGTTGCGCAAGATTGTCGAGGACATGCTATCGTGAGTGACCGCGCAAAACAGACGGAAAAGGCGCTCAAGGAGGCCTATCTTCGCCGGGAGAGTCCGGTGCTGCCCGAGGACTTCTCGAGCCGCGTGATGGCGGCCGTACACGACCAGCATCGGCAGTCCCAAGTCGTTGATTTTCCCGCCGGTGATGGAGGGCTGTGGATGTTCGCCCGTTTCGCCGCGGCCGCGGCCACCATGGCGATCGTGTTCGGTTACTCACAATACGCGTATGGAGATTTGCTCCCGTCAATTTGGTCGTCGGACATGATTGGTCTGACGTCCATGATGTCGGGGTTCTGATATGAAGAACATGCGAACGTGGCTAGGTCTTCTGCTGATCTTTTTCAGCGGGGTTGTCATCGGAGGTGTCGGTGGCATGGCCATGACCGGAAAGATGATCCGGTCGAGGTTACATGGCGATCCAGGAATCATTCAGAAGCACGCCGTGCGGCGACTCGGCCGCACACTTGACCTGAACGAGGAGCAGCGAGCGGCCGCACAGCAAATCGTGGGCAATGCCGTCCAGCAGGCGCATGACCTGCATCGCGAGGTTAAACCGCGCTTCAAGAAGATTGTCTCCGGAGCTGTAACCAATTTGCACGAGCACCTCACGCCCGAGCAACGGGTGAAGCTGGATGAGATGCACGAACACTGGCAAGGACGGCACTGACGGTTATTGGTTGTTGGTGTGTCGCCTTGAAATGGGTTGTCCCCCTATGCCGGGGCGAGAACTATCTGATACGATGGCATACGAGCAAGAGCTTACTGAACTGGAAGAACACGTGGCTACGGCAAAGAGTTTCGTGGCCAAGCTGCCGAAGAAATAGCGTGCAACGCTTTGGAGTGCGGCGACCCGGCGCCGCTCTGGCACGGCTCGCGTGGATCGCGCCGGAGGAAATACACGCCATCGCTTAGGCATGACGCTGAAGCGTTCGTGGTGGCACCCGCGCAATACGCAGAGCGGCGCCAGGTCGCCGCACTCCAGGGAGTCGCTGGCGCGGCTCGCACTTGATCCGACGCCACCCGGACCCATTCCACGACCGGCTGCCGATTGTAATATCCCGCCGACCCCGACTTCTTTACGATGTCCACAATCAAAGGAGGTTGAAATGACGAAGTGCCCGGTCTGCAAGAGACAAGGAATGACTAGAGTGGCGACTGGTGATGGACTGTCCGTGCTCGCGTGCGATGCGTGTGGCGGCCAGTGGCTGTCGCGCAAAGATTACGAAGCGTGGCTCTCCGCCCACGGGGAGACCTTGCCGGAGAAGGCGTACTCCGAGGTGAAATTCGATATCGAGGACGTCCACGATGCAAAGGTCTGTCCAGACTGTTCGCGCTTTCTCCTGAAGTATCGCGTGGGTCACGGCCTGGACTTCTATGTGGACCACTGCGGGTCGTGCGGCGGTGTTTGGCTCGACAAGCATGAGTGGAACGCGCTGAAGGATAAGAATCTTCATGACGAGATTCATCGCGTATTCTCGACGCACTGGCAGGCCGACGTGCGGAAGGAGCAGATGAGCGACTGTCTTGACAGCGTATACCGTTCCCGCTTTGGCGAGAAGGACTACGAGATGGCCCGCCAGGTACGTAGCTGGATTCAGGCGAGCGAAGATCGTGACGCACTCATCCGGTTTCTGGCGGATGACGATCCGTACGCGGTCTAGAGCTCGAAATCCGATTAGATATGAGACTTCTTTTCATAGCGACGTACATCGTGGCGATGGGCATCAGTATCGTCGGCTATTCGATGTCGCCCGAGCACGTGGCGACACACTTTGGGATCGGAGGTCAGCCGGACGGCTGGATGTCGAAGGAGGTCAGCCTCGGCTTCTTTCTTGTGCTGAAGACAATGCTCTTTCTCCTGATGTGGTTTACGCCTGTGCTCGTAACGAGAATTCCGTCGCGCTGGGTGAATCTTCCCAACAAGGACTATTGGCTCACGGAGTCCAGGATGCCGCAGACGAAAGCGAAAATGGACCGGTCGATGTCGGAGTTCGGCGCGGCCATCATGGTGTTCTTCATCTTCGTGGAGCTCGTCGTGCTTGAGGCTAATCTGTTCGATCCTGCGCAGCTTGACGAAAGGATCTTTCTGACGGCCATGGGTCTCTACCTGGCCTATGTCGTGGTGTGGACCGTGCGACTCTATCGCGGATTTCGGAAGCCGGCCGGGGCCTGGCCGCCGGTTGGATCTCCTGCGACGAAGGGGCGATCGACAATGGGGCCCGACGAAGGGATTTGATTTAGGTCCCGGAGAAGCCTTAAGCTGTGTCGATTTCAGGACCGGGCACGGTCCGCTCCGTTGAACCATCGGAAGACGCTATGCACAGTCCATCCGAAATCGCGGCCGCGTGAATGACGCGCCAGCCGGAAACGCATCGCTCTCGAGTCGGAATCTCGAGCTGCCTGCTGGGTAACTCCGTGCGATACGACGGCGGCCACAAGCGGGACGCCTGTTGCACGGATGTACTCTCAGACCACTTCGAGTGGGTTTCGGTGTGTCCCGAGGTCGAAATCGGGATGGGCACGCCGCGCGAAGCCGTGCGCCTCGTGGGCGGCCCTGCCCAGCCGCGAATGATCGGTAGCGAGACGGGACACGACTGGACGGATGAGATGATCCAGTACGCCCGGATGCGGGTGCAGGAGCTCGTGCGGCTGGATCTCGATGGATACGTGCTCAAGAGTAAATCGCCAAGTTGCGGCATGCAGCGGGTCGCCATCGACTGGGGAGAGGGTGCGCCACCGGGGGCGGGGGCAGGACTCTTCGCGCGTGAGCTGATGGCCGCCTGCCCGGATCTGCCGGTGGTGGAAGAGACCTTCTTGCGGGATCCGAAGCGGCGGGAGAGCTTCGTGGCGCAGGTGGCTTCTCGCCGTCTCCGGCGGACGCAGAGCGGCGCTTGAGAGGCGAGCCCTGCGTGGATGTTTCAATCTCCACCGAAGCTCACGAGATATCCGGGCTAAGAGCGGACCGGCTGAAGCCGGAACTACAAACCTTACGATTCGCTCGAGGACCAGTTCGTAGTTCCGCAACGAGTTCGGACGTGTCTCCGGACTGCAGATCGAAGACTGGACGGTGAGTTGAAACTGCGTGAGTTTCTTGAGTGACTTTGCTGGAACAAGGGTAGAGGCGGCGAGACGCCGCTTCTACCGGCACTGTTCATCCACATACGCGCGCATGCGCTCGATGATATCGATGTCCAGGGCGTGCGTCCCGCCCGGGAGGATTGAGCCCGTATGCGGCACTTCATGCTTCTCGAGAAAATCGAGGAAGACCTGCGTGGCCTCCTTCTCGACGAGCGTGTCGGCGGCGTGATGCAGGATCACGGGTGCGATCTTGTGCTGCTTCATGGATTCCGCGACAGCCTCCGTTCGAAATTCCTCAGGATAGTGGCCGGCGTACGCGAAATAGGAACGCACCAGAGATGGATGATGCACCGCCACCTTGTGCGCCCAGGCGGCGCCCTGCGAATGCCCAACGACGACAACCTTGCGGTCGTCGGTCCGATAGCGCTTCGTAACGTCCCGAATGCAGTCGGCGATCCAGTCCGAGTGAAGTCGCTCCAGGTCGATGTCGCCAAGGTGCTCGAGGGGATAGTCCGCGCCGGTAAAGTCACCCCAGGCTTCCGGGTAGGTGGGCCAGGCGGTCCATCCCGGTTCGCCGCGGCGCATAAAGACGCCTTCGTGCGGGTACGCCGCTCGCGGCGCGATGTAGATGACGCCGTCGCGACCGAGGGGGTCCGATAGGCTGCCATGTCCCGTTTCGGTGGATCCGTGGCCATGCAGAATGACGCAGACGGGATAGCGTTTGTCGCGCGCTTCCGCATGCGTGTAGTCCGGTGGAAGGTACACGGCGTAGAAGCCCAGCTTCTTTTGCACGAGGCCGTGGTGCAGCGGAGGTGCCGATGGCGCGCGCGCGACCGGTTCCGCGGCGCTCCGCGGGGCAAGCTCGGCAGCAGCGTTCGACGTGATCAGGATAGCCGCGAGAAGGGGGATGTACGTGCGTGTGTTCAATGATTTCGATTTTCCGTTGGTTCTTCAGTGGAACTGGGCGTGCGGATGTTCGAGTGGTGCACCACGCGGGCCGTGCGAATGACCGGGCAAGCGCTCGAGTCCGACGGCGATCAGGACGCCTGCCAGCAGGGCCGTCGATAGGACGAGGCGATCGTGCCGGTGAAAGTGGACCTCCGGAAGAAGGTCGCCAAGTGAGATGCAGAGGAAGACGCCCGCCGAGAAGGCCAGTGCGCCTCCCAGCAGGTAGTCCTGCCACGCCTCAAAGTGACCCAGGCCGACCCAGACCAGCAGGGCCCCGAGTGGACACATCATAGCGAACCCGCAGTTCACCATGAGTTGCTTGCCGGTTGGCCAGCCGCGCGCGGCCATGAGCGACGTGATCGACAGAGCATCCAGCGGCTTGTGGAGTAGAATCGCCAGGAAGATCGCGAGCGAAACGGTCAGCGTGCCTGCAGCAGGCTCAGCCTTGACCGACGCGCCCAGGGCAACGCCGTCCATCAGCGTATGCACGCTCAATCCAATCGCCAGGCCGAGCCAGCTCAGCTGGTGTCCATGCGCGTGGTCATGCGAATCGTCGTGATGATGATCATGCTCCGTATCGTCGGCGCGCTCTGCCGGGCCATGAACGTGAAAGTGGAACGTGCGAATCAGGAAGAAGGTGGCCAGGAGTCCGATCAGCGTCCAGCCGGCGGCCGACTGATGCGACGGCAATCGACGAGCGGCCTCGGGAAGCAGGTGCAGCAGCGCGACCCCGAGCATCAGACCCGCCACGAGGCTCATAATAATCTGCATGCGCAGGTGAGTCAGGCGCACGCGGGACGGAATCCAGCCTCCAAACATCGACGCGAGGACGATGAGCAGGCAATAGATCAGGATTAATGAGAGGGATGACATCTTGAGAATCGACTGGGCGATGGTGCTGGAACGGACACCGAATGGCAAGGCGGGATGAAGCGGTTACTCCGGGGAGAGTTACGGTTTTCGCGGGCAGAATCGTATCGGCCCGGGCTCCCTGATTCACAGACTGATGGCACGAGTCCTGCTCTTCATCTATAGTAGAGGTGCTCTGGGGTCACCGCTGCGGGTTTGGGTATGAGAATCGAAGATTTCACGGCACGAGTCATTGCGGTTGTTGTTGCATTGTTGGGCGTCGTCGGCCCAGATGTGTGCGCTGCTATGGAGAGGTCCGCTCGCGGGGAGTGGGTGCGACTGGATCGCGTGCCCGTTCGCAAGGAGCGGCTTCGCCCCTGGGTTCGTCCGGAGCATTTCGTGCCCTACAGACTCGACGCCCAGGCATTGCGGCGAACGCTGTTGAAGGTGCCCGGCCCCCCTGTCGCGGTCAGGAAATCCCCGGCGTTCGTGATTGAACTCCCCACGCCCCAAGGCGGGTTCGCGCGATACCGGATTACCGAGACGGCGCTCATGCATCCCGACCTTGCGCGGAAGTTCCCGGAGATCAAGACGTACGCGGGGCGTGGAATCGATGACCCACAGGCGTCGATCAGAATGGACTTCACCCCGCAGGGCTTTCACGCGCAGGTGCTTTCGCCCCGTGGCGCCTGCTACATCGATCCCTACTCGCACGGTGATACGACCACGTATGCCTGTTACTACAAGCGAAACTATCGCGCTCTCGGTAAACAATTTCAGTGTTTAGTCGACGAGGGCCAGGACGTTGCGGGGCGCGCACCCGTCGCGGCTCGGACCGACAACGGAGACACATTGCGCACCTTTCGTCTCGCGTGTGCGGCCACGGGTGAATACACCGCCTTCCACGGCGGAACGGTCGCTGCAGGGCTTGCGGCAATCGTCACGACGGTGAATCGGGTCGTCGGGATCTACGAGCTCGAGGTGGCGGTCAGCATGCAGTTGGTAGCGAACAACAACTTGATCGTGTACACGGGCTCCGGCACGGACCCCTACACCAACAACAACGGCATTGCCATGCTCGGGGAAAACCAGTCGAACCTGGACTCGGTAATTGGAAGTGCGAACTACGATATCGGGCACGTGTTCAGCACTGGCGGCGGAGGAATTGCTGGATTGGGAGTTGTCTGTAACAACAGCCGCAAAGCGGAGGGCGTGACCGGATTGCCGAGCCCGGTCGGGGACTCTTTCGACGTGGACTTCGTGGCGCACGAGATGGGGCATCAGTTTAACGGTAGCCATACCTTCAACGGCTCGCAGGGAAACTGCAGCGGCGAAAATCGTACCGGATCGACGGCCTACGAACCCGGCAGTGGATCGACCATCATGGCGTATGCTGGAATCTGCGGCACCGACAACCTGCAGGCCCACAGCGATCCCTACTTTCACTTCGCGAGCCTCGATCAGATCACTTCGTTTGTATCGTCTGGCGGCGGTTCCGGTTGCGCGTCCAATAGCGTGACCGGTAACACGGTCCCGACGGCCGGCGCGGGCGCCGACTACACGATACCGCGGAGTACGCCGTTTGAGTTGACGGCATCCGGCAGCGATCCCAACGGAGACACGTTGACGTATGCGTGGGAAGAACGCGATCTCGGGGCCGCACAACAAGTGGGCGACGCGGATAACGGGGCAAGTCCCATTTTCCGGACATGGGATCCGACAAGTGATCCCGTTCGAACATTTCCGCGGCTACAGGATCTGCTCAACAACACGCTGTCGACCGGCGAGAAGCTTCCAACCACAAGCCGCTCGCTGAATTTCAGGATTACGGTTCGTGACAACCGTTCCGGTGGCGGCGGATTCGATATGGACGACATGCTGGTGACGGTTGATGCAACTACCGGTCCGTTCACGGTGACGGCTCCGAACACCGCCGTGAACTGGTCCGGTGCGCGGACCGTCACGTGGAGCGTGGGGGGCACCGCTGGTGGCGCAGTGAACGCCACGAACGTCGATATCATGCTCTCGACCAACGGCGGAATGTCCTTCGATATCGCCCTTGCATCCGCCGTACCCAACGATGGCTCGCATGGCGTGGTCCTGCCGGCCATCTCCAATACCCAGGCGCGGATCAAGGTGCAAGGGTCCGGGAACATCTTCTTCGACGTGTCGGACGCGAACTTCACGGTTGAGTTCTCAGACGATCTGGCGGTGACACCGTTCGGCGGATTCTCGTCCACGGGAGAGGAGGGCGGGCCCTTCGCCCCGGCGTGCCGGGTCTATTCGCTATCCAACACTGGAGGTTCGAGTCTGACCTGGACCTCCGTCTATGCGGCGACGTGGCTTGACGTCTCGCCGCGGAGCGGCGTGTTGACTGGCGGGGGGACGACGAATATCGACGTCTGCGTCGCGAATTCGGCCACCGGCCTCACGGCCGCGACCTATTCGGATACGCTCACCTTCAGCAACGCAAGCAGTGGAGTCGCCCAGGACCGGGGCATATCCTTGCAGGTGGATCCATTCGTGCCGGGCGCGTTCGAGTTTACGACGACCGGATACTCGGTGCTGGAGTCGACCGCCAGTGCCACGGTGAGCGTGGCACGCGTCGGGGGGGCCTCAGGCGCGGTCTCGGTTCGATTTTCGACAAGCAACGGAACGGCGAGCGCCGGAACGGACTACACCACCAGCACGGGGACCCTTTCATGGGCAGCAAGCGATTCATCGAACCAGGTATTTACGGTGCCGATCACGGACGACTCGGATATCGAGGGCTCTGAAACGATTAGCCTGTTCCTTAGTGAACCGACTGGAAATGCATCCCTCGCGGCCCCCAGCAATGCAACGCTAACGATCCTGGACGACGACGCAACCGTGATCGTGGCCGATGGGGCGACGCTGCTTGTAGAGGGGTGTTTTCCGACCAACGGCCTGATCGATCCCGGCGAGACCGTTACCGTGGATTTCTCCGTGCGCAGTACCAGCGGACCGAATACATCAAATCTTGTCGCTACGCTCGAGACGCACGGCGGTGTAACGTTTCCCGGCACCCCACAATCGTACGGGGTTCTGACCGCTGGCGGGGCCGCCGTGGCGCGCGGTTTTGCTTTTACACCAACAGGTACATGCGGCGGAACCGTGACGGCCCGGCTCGCACTGCAGGACGGCGCCCTCGACCTCGGGACGGTCGACTTTCTGCTGGATATGCCGGGCCGCGGCGCCACGACCCAGGAGTTTAACTATGCCGGATCGCCCGTCTCGATTCCGGACGCCAATGCGAACGGCGTGGATATCCTGATCACTGTCAGCAATCTCTTCGGCTTGATCTCGGATCTCGATTTCAATATCGGCGGCAGCAGTTGCAGCAGCAGTCCGAATGCGACCGGTAATGGAATCAACCATACCTGGGTCGGCGATCTCACTATTACGCTGGAGTCGCCAGAAGGAACGGTCGTCACCCTCATGCAGAAACCGGGGCCGGATGCGGCGGGATCGAGCGGGAATCATTTCTGTAACACCGTTCTGGACGATGACAACGGAGTCAACTCGATCCAGAGCATCGCAAAGAGCGGGGCGCCTCCGCTCGGTCCACCGTACACGGGAGTTTTCACGCCGCTGCAGGCCTTGAGCGCATTCGACGGCGAGAATCCAAACGGCACGTGGACCGTCAACATCTCTGACGATGCGGCCGGAGAGACGGGCGATGCGCGCGACCTTTCGGTGATCATTACCGCTGACGGTGGCGAATGCTGTGTGTCGTCGAACGCGGCCGACATTGCGATCGGCAAGACCGCGAGCCAGTTGACGCCCCTCGAAGGGGCGTCGGTCGACTACACGATTGTCGTGACCAATCTGGGGCCAAACCTCGCAAGCGGTGTGGTGGCAACCGACGCCGTACCGGCTGGAGTGACCTACATTTCTTCCAGCAGTACAAATTATAGCCAGGCATCAGGGGAATGGGTCATTGGCAGCCTCGCCGTGGGGGCATCGACCTCGCTGGTCATTAGCGTAAGCGTGGACGGCGGGACCGCCGGAAACACGATTACGAATACAGCCACAGTGTCGTCCGCGAATCCACCCGACCCGGTAACCGCCAACAATACGGCGACCGCCACATTCACCGTGCCGCTCGTGGATATCAACGTCACGAAGAGCGTCGACAATGCCACGCCGGGCGAAGATGACGCGATCGTATATACGATCGCCGTTAGTAACCGCGGGCCGAGCGCCGCCAGCGGCGTTATCATCACCGATAGCGTGCCGGTCGGCGTGACGTACGTTTCCGACAACAGCGCGGACTACGCTCCCTCCAACGGGCTATGGAATGTCGGGGCGCTGGCTTCCGGGAGCGGGACGTCGTTGACGATTACCGTTACGGTGAATGCGGCGACGCTCGGCCAAAGCATAACCAACCAGGCATCCGTGCTCGCCGTGGACCAATCGGATCAAACGCCCGGGAATGACAGTGATATCGCGACTATACTCGTGTCCGGCATCGACGTTGGGATCACTAAACTGGTTGACGACGCAACTCCTGGTGCCGGCGACACGATTAACTATACGCTGATCGTCACTAATCTCGGCCCCGGTAATGCTTCCGGGGTTGTCGTCACGGATGCCGTTCCAGCCGGGGTGACGTTCCAGGGCGCGAGTAGTCCGGGATACAACCCGGGGTCAGGCCTCTGGAGCGTGGGCGACGTTGATGCCGGGTCCGGAGACACGCTGACGATCACCGTGACGGTCGATTCCGGCAGCGGCGGACTCGCAATCACGAATCGCGCCGCCATCAGCGCCACGGATCAATCGGACCTGTCATCGACCAACGATGCCGACACCGCGACGATTCAGGTATCGCTAATCGACGTTTCGATATCCAAATCGGTCGATAACGCGACACCGAATCCGGGCGCTACGATTATGTATACGGTGTTGGCGACCAACGTCGGTACGGACACGGCGGGCGGCGTCGAGGTAACCGATGCCGTGCCGGGAGGCGTCACCTTCGTCTTCGCGAATAACCCCGGCTACAATTCGTCCTCGGGGCTCTGGGTGGTCGGATCACTTGCGGTGGGCGAAGGCGCGATCCTGGAAATCACGGTCACCGTCGATTCGGGAAGCGCCGGAAAAGCGATTACGAATTTCGCCGCGCTGAGCGCGATTGACCAGGTGGATGCCAATGTGTCGAATAATGAAGACATCGCCGTCATTTCCGTTCCCGGTGTCGATCTCGTAGATGTCGAAATCGCCAAGTCGGTGAATACAGCCGTCGCGAACGAAGGCGACACCGTTATCTATACGATTGCCGCAACCAATGCGGGACCGGATGACGCGACGGGCCTGGTCGTGACAGACCTGCTGCCGGCCGGGGTGACCTATGTCTC
Organism: Verrucomicrobiota bacterium; assembly: GCA_027623315.1. Taxonomy (GTDB): domain Bacteria; phylum Verrucomicrobiota; class Kiritimatiellia; order CAJWTS01; family CAJWTS01; genus JAQBYD01. The sequence continues at coordinate 51,508 of JAQBYD010000006.1, forward strand.
GAGCGGTGGCGGAACGTATAATGAGACCAACGGCCTCTGGGCGATCGGCAGTTTGAACGCGGACGCTGTGACCAGCCTGGTCGTAACTGCCACGGTTGACGGTGGAACAGGAGGCACCGCGATCACGAACCTCGCTGCCGTCAGTGCGCTCGACCAGGCCGATTCGAATTCTGGCAACGATTCAGACACGGCCGTCGTCGCCGTGACGCTGGTCGACATCGGGATTGCAAAAACCGTCGATAAGCTGGTCGTGAACGAGGGCGACACCGTCGTCTACACAATCACGGTTACGAACGCAGGTCCAGATGCGGCGAGTGGGCTCGTTGTCACCGATGCCGTGCCGGCCGGCGTGTCGTTCATCTCCTCCGATAGCGCGACCTACAACGAGACGAATGGCTTATGGGCGATCGGCAATCTCGCCGCCGGTTCGACGACTAGCCTGGTGGTCACGGCAACCATAGACGGCGGGACGGGTGGCACGTCGATCACCAACGTAGCGACTGTGAGTGCACTCGATCAGGCGGACTCGAACGGTGGCAATGACAGCGATACCGTCGTCATCGCCGTAACCCTGGTCGATATCGCGGTTGCAAAATCGGTTGATCAAACCGTGGTGGATGAGGGTGATACGATCATCTACATAATTACCGTCACCAATGCGGGACCGGACGGCGCGACGGGCCTGGTCGTGACGGATCTCCTGCCGGCGGGGGTGACCTATGTCTCAAGCGGTGGCGGAACGTATAATGAGACCAATGGACTGTGGACGATCGGCGGCCTCGCCGAGAGTTCTGCGACGAGTTTGACCGTGACCGTGACCGTGGATGGTGGGATCGGTGGTGCCGTGATCACAAATGTCGCCGAAGTCAGCGCCGTTGATCAGGCCGACGCAAGCGCTGGAAACGACTCCGACGACGCCGTGGTCGCCGTTACTCTAGTTGATATCAGAGTCACCAAGACCTCCGACCAGGCGACCGTCGATGAAGGCGACACGGTCGTGTTCACGATTGCCGCAACCAATGCGGGACCGGACGATGCGACGGGCCTGGCCGTGACCGATCTGCTGCCGGTGGGCGTGACCTATGTGTCCAGCGCTGGCGGAACGTATAATGAGACCAACGGCCTCTGGGCAATCGGCAGTTTGAGCGCGGGCGCTGTGACCAGCCTGGTCGTAGCTGCCACGGTTGACGGTGGAACAGGAGGCACCGCGATTACAAACCTCGCTGCCGTCAGCGCGCTGGACCAGGCTGATTCCAGTGCCGGTAACGATTCCGATCAGGCCGCGGTTGCGATCACACTCGTGGATATCGGCGTGACAAAAACAGCCGACAGCTCGTTCGCGGACGAGAGCGACACGATCGTGTATACAATCGCGGCCACGAACGCCGGGCCGGACAACGCAACGGGGCTGGTCGTGGCGGACTTGTTGCCGGCGGGAGTCACGTTTGTCTCGGCGACAGGCGGAACGTATAACGAGACCAACGGACTTTGGACGATCGGCGGCTTAAGCGCGAGTTCCGTGACGAGTCTGGTCGTGACCGTGACCATCGACGGTGGTACCGGCGGGTCGGGTATTACGAACATCGCCACGGTGAATGCTGTGGACCAGGCGGACTCGAGCGCGGGTAATGATTCGGACAGCGCGGTGGTGGTGGTGACGCTCGTGGACATTGTCGTCACAAAGACCGTAGACCAGTCTACGGTGGACGAGGGCGACACGATTGTTTTCACGATAGTGGCGACCAACGCCGGGCCGGACAGCGCGACGGGGTTGATTGTGAGCGACGTACTTCCGGTCGGGTTGACTTTCGCTTCCAGTGCGGGCGGTTCATACAATCACACAAACGGCCAGTGGACGATTGGCGGCCTTGCCGCGGGGGCCGTCACAAATCTCAGCATCACCGTCGCGGTCGATGGCGGGACAGGCGGTACATCGATTACCAACACCGCTGCCGTCAGTGCGCTCGATCAGGCCGACTCAAATTCCACAAATGATTCCGATTTTGCCGGGATCACGGTTCTCGCAGTCGATCTCGCCCTCGAGAAAACAGATCTCGTGGACCCGGTTGTGAGCAACAACGTCGTGATCTACACTTTGGCGGTGACGAATTTGGGGCCGGGGCAAGCGACATCGGTGGCCGTCGAGGACCCTTTGCCGGCCGGGATGACGTTCAATCCCACGGGGAGTGATCCGGGTTGCTCTTCGACCGGCGGCGTCGTGACATGTACGATCGGCACGCTCGCCTCGGGTGCAAGTACGAGTATTGTTGTCGTCGTTAATGTCAGCACCTCGCTGGTTGGCGTGGTCACGAATGCTGCGTCCGTGTCGACTGCCTCTACGGACGCATCTCCGGGTAACAATGTTGCCGCCGAAGATACCACCATCGCCGACTTTGACGGCGACGGCTCTCCGGACTTCCACGACCCGGACGACGATAACGATCTAGTTCCCGACTTCTGGGAGTTGCTCTATTCGCTCGATCCCTATGATGCGAGCGACGCCGCGCTGGATGGTGATGGCGATGGCTTCTCGAACGGGGATGAATACGTCGCGCAGACGGATCCCGGGGATCCTGATTCCTTCTTCAAAATCGAGCGAATTACGATCATGAGCCCGGTAGAAATTCATTATCAGTCGCAGAGCGGAAGGGTCTATACGCTCCAGTACACGGACGATCTGATGCTCGTTCCGTTTACGAATCATCCGTTCTATATCGAGATTCCGGGCACCGGCGGCCCAGGTCTGTTCATCGACAGCAACGGGCCGCCACGCCGCTTCTATATGATGGGAGTGGATCTTCCCTGAGAAGGCCGGTGTTCACGACCCGCGCGCCAGGGCCCACCAGCGTAGTCAAACTTGACCCATACGGTGGCGCCAGCCGGGGTCCACACTTTATAAAGTGTGGACCGCTCGCCGCGGGCGATTCGGGACTGTAGGCGCAACATCATGTGCACTTTGAGGAGGCCGGGTTACGCCCGGTAGAGGTCGAGGCGCATCTGCCCCTTTTTCGCCTTGATCCTGTCCAAATCATCTGTGGCGCCCGCTACTTCGATCCCACCCCGCGGCGCTCCATTACTTCGAGGATCAGGATCAGGGTCTCCTTTTCCGTGTCCTTGGAAATGGCGTTGGGGTCGAGTCCGGTCTGCTCAACCAATTTGCGGGTCCAGTCGAAGCCGGAGGCCTGTTGCTGGAAGCCCATGCCGGTGCGCCACGAGAGGTCGCGCAGGTTGTTGAGTAGCTGTTTGGCGATCTCGTCCTTGCCGGCGATCTCTGCGGCAAGGAGCCAGCAGGTGAGGTTGCGCGTCATGCTGATGGCCTCGGGCGCCGCCCACCGGTAACGCGGGAGATAGAGGGCACCGCCCTCCCAGGGGAAACCCTTTGCGAGGCGCTCGGTGGAATATTTCAGCTCTGCCGCGAGAACCTTGCGCACGATGCCCCCGCGCAGGCGCTGCTCGAGCGTACCCAGCCACGCGGTGGCACGCTGCCTGTCGGCGTTGGTCTCTCCGCGCAGGGCGAGTTCGGTCAGCGGACGCACTGCGCTCGCGCGCATTCCGAGCAAGAGCGCGGCGACCGCCTCGCGCTTGGACGGATCGGCCGCCTCCTGCCTGAGCAGGTCCTTGATGGCTTCGGCGCCGCGAATGCGCATCAGTGCCGCGCCGGCCCACATCTTGACCAGGTTGGGCGCGGTCTTGTCGTCGACGATCTGCTGCAAAGGCTTGACCGCCGTCTTGGTCCCGATGTCGGCCAGGCAGACGATCGCCCAGCCACGGCGGGTGTAGTCGGTTCCTTCGACCGCTTCGCCAACCAGTTGAGGGACGACCGTGTCACCGCGCGCGATCAACGTCGCCGCTGCATCTTGCGACGTCTTCGGATCGCCCAACGCATCCAGCAGTTTACTGATGTCGCCGAGGTCCCTGGCGGATACAACCGTGCCGAAGCTTGCGATCGCAAGAATCAGGAAGAGGCGTGAGTGACGGGAGTAAACGACGAGGCCCATGAGGCAGACACAGCCCACAATGGTGCCCGAGATCCGGGAGGAGAGTTGTGACAAGCCGAAGCCTTTGAACACTCGATGGAACCATGAGCTCTGCTTTCTCTCCAGATCGCCACGTTTCAGGTCGTGCGCCGCGTACTTTTCGAAGGTCAGGTTCTGCTTGGCGATCACATCGCGCGGGAAGTCGCCCTCAATTACGGTCAGGCTCAATCCAGCAAAATCTTTGCCGATGGCTTCGAACGCACTGGCGCGTTCCTCGTCGATGACCTCACCGATGAGTTCGTCGACATTCTCGCCGCGCAGACCAAGGCGCTCGCCGAGCAGGAGAAGTTCTTTCTCACGCTCCTCGAACGGATGGGTCAGCTTCCCGGTGCGCAGAGCAAGGAGATCTGAGCTCATCAGGTCCAGGGCATGCCCGTTGTGGGGTGAGGGGTCGCGATCGTATTCGGGGCGTTTGAAGTAGCCCGCTTTCTCGGCCTGCTCGATCGTGCCACCGAGTACCTTTACGGGCAACGGCTCGGTCATATGCTTGTAGAGCTGCGCGCCGGCGATGCGGCCTTTCACGAACTTTTCGGGCAACTCTTTGATTCGGACCGCCTGATCGCTGAAGAAGTATACAATGTTGAAGAGTTCGCCTTCGTTGAATGCCGAGAGCCGCATCGGCACGACCGGCTCCTTGACACGGAACCTGAAGCCCATGGCCTGAACGGCCCCTTCGAATCCAGCGCCCGGCGTGCTCGCATCGGCTTTGCGCATCCCCGGCTTGGGCTCGACCGCCGCCTGGCTGCCGACGTTGGCCTTGACGGCCACGAAGCACCAGTCCTCTTCAATGTATTCTCTGCAGACGTCATCCATGCCGGTGGGATAGACGTAGCCGTGTTGCGACATCCAGCGCTGCAGGGCCCGCGGATCCGTCGCTGCGAGGACGGCGACCTGGTACATGCCGACGGCTTCCTCCTTCAGGACGGTGACGGTCCCGAGCGAGAGCTCTTCGGCTTCTGACATGTCGGCCATTGCCGATTTGAGCATGCGTCTCGCCATCATCGGCCGTGGCCGCATATCGATCACGATTTCCGGCGGTTCGATCGCTTTCTCGATATGAGCGAAAATCGGGTCGGGCACCTTGCGAATATCGGGTGGGGTGGGGAACGGGATCAGCATGCCGAAGTCGTTGAGCTTTCCCTTGAAGCCCGGCCGCAGCGCGATGTCTTCAACGCCGTCCTTGAAGAAGACGTAGGTGAGTTGATCACCGACACGCATCAGTTCGGGAGTCCCGCTGGTCAATGCGATAGGAGGTACCATCCCGCAAGGGTCTGCGTGGGCGCCGGATGTGATGGCGATGGCCGCCAGGCAGATCGCCACGATCGACGTCCGGTGACGTAGACCCCGGAAGATGAATCGGCCAGGTTTACGATGAGGTTGGGCTCTTTTCATATGCATTGAATCTCTACGCGGTTTCATTCTCTTCTCCTTCTACTAGTTCCAGTCTAATTTCTACCGTCGCCGGAATGCTCTGCTTGCCGTTGCTTAGGAACAGGATTCCAAGGTTCTTCCACTCGCCCGTTTTCTGAACCGTGAACCACGGTCCGGCCGCGAAGTGGCGGCCCTCAATTCATATGCGTGACCAGAGGTGGTACAGGCCCACGCGCTGAACGGTGAAGCTGAGTTCGGGCGGGGTGATGTCGGTGGCGTTGTCCGCGTGGGTGGTCAGAAGTGAGCAGTGAGAACCGGGTAGTGATAAGTTGGGGCTGTGCGCGCTACCCACTAATCACCCCGCCTGCGGCGGGGCAAGCTTCTCACTGACCACTACTTCTCAAAGGCCAGGAGTTCAATCACGGGCGCGGGCGTGTCGCTTCGCTTGGAAGCGCGGACGATGAGCTTAATGGCTTCGCGTCTGCCGATCGGGTCAACGCCCCGCACCACGCGCCGGACGGACACCGACACGCCGTGCACGTATTCGTTGACGGTGACGGGTCTGGCTCCGGGTGTGCCCACGGTGGCCCGGCGGTGCGTCCAGCGTCCCCAGATGCTGGCGATCGCGGGCAATGCCTTGATGGCGGCCTCAATGTAGGGCTCTCTGAGGTGCGGGCAGATGCGTGCGGCTTCCAGGTTGGCATGAAGCTTCTCGAGGATCGCGTCGCGGTCGAATTCGAAGGTGGAATCGTCACGCCACGCGCCGAGTTCGAACCACTCGGCGTCGATCTCCCAGTCCATCTTCGCAAGCCGGCAACCCCAGGTGTTGATGGAATCGCTGCCCGCGCCGAAGCAGTACGAGTCCGACTCGTCGCTGGCGTCATGCGCGCGGATGCATGCCTCGACGCCGGCTGCTTCAGCCATGATCGCGGTGATCTCTTCTGGCGGCTCTTCCTTCTCAACCTCGTCAGGATCCGGCCTTGAGGGAGTTTCCAGAGCAGGAGGTTCGGGCGGCGTCTCCGGCTCGAGCGGAGGCAAGGGCGGCGGCGCCGGGGAGGCCTCTATTGCGCCCGGCGAATCGAAGGGATGCCTGGACGTGGATTCCCCGGCGCGGGTCAGCACACGGTCAAGGTCCTTCCGAGCGCCTTCCACCAGCGCGTCCATGTCGGCCTGGCTGACCTGGAGCTGTGCCGCGAAACTCTCGATCGGTTTGCTTTCCGCTGCATCGATGGTCCCGTCCGCCAGCGCGATCATGACCATGTCGTGGACGTTGTCCAGCCGGCGCTGGCGGGAGTGAACGTAGCCGAGGCTGTAGGTACCCTGGCCGAGCAGGCTCCGCGCGGCCATGAAGTGGCGTTGCTCCGCACCAATTCGTTCAGCAATCGCCTGGAACACGAGCGCTTCTTCGCGCGCATCCTTGCCGTCAGCCTTCGCCACGCTGAGCACGTTGGCGAGATACGTGGCCTTGTCTGCATGCGTGAAAGAGTCTTTCATAGGCTTGGGCGGCGACGGCACGGCGATGCCGTGCGTCACCGTGCGCCGGCGTTACTCGCCGGCTGGTTTCTTGTCCTCGGGCTGCGGCCCACTCGAGGTTTTGCCAAGGAAGTCCGGCAGATCGAGCCCAAGTTGTGCTGCCAGTTCGTGCATCGGAGGCAGCGCGCCCATCAGGCGTTGACCCAGCCCGGACATGCCCTGGTTATCGCCGCCGCTATCCCAGACGAAGATCTTGTCGATCGGCAGATCCTGAATGGCCTGGGCCTGCACACGAGCGACCTCCAGCAGTTTTTCGATCAGCAGGAGCGAAGCCGCTTGCTCGCCTGACGAGCAGGCTTCAACCAGCTTGTTGTAACCTTCGGCTTTGCCGGTGAGGATCGCTTGCACGCCTTTGGCCTCGGCGCTCATCTTGGCCAGGATCGCTTCGGCCTCGCCCTGCGCGACGCGAATCGACTGCTCCCGGTTGGCATCGGCCGCGATCATGACCCGCTCGCGGTCCGCGTCGGCGGGTACCACGATCTCGGCTTTCAATCTCGCGGTCTCGCGCTCGGAACGAGCTTCCTCGGCTAGCTTCTGGGCGACTTCCTGTGCAACGCGAATCGCGCCGTCAGCCGCACGCTCGGCGGATTGACCCCGGTTTCTCGCCTCCTCCTCGGCCACTTTCTGGTTGGCGCGGAAGCCCGCCTTGTCGGAGTCGGCCTTGGTTTCACCCGATACGGCTTCGGCATCGAGGATCGCGGACTGCTGCCGGCGGTCGCGGTCTGCGCGGGCTTCGCCGATCTCCGCGTCCGCGTTCGCGGCGGCTACGGCCACGCGCTGGTCACGGCTTCGCTCGGCAACACCGGTCTGTCCCGTTTTTTCCTGCTCGGCGACGTCGACATTGGCCTGGTTGATCGCCTCGGCCGCGGCGCGGCGCCCGAGGGCCACGATGTAACCGGATTCGTCTTCGATATCGCGAATGTTGACGTTGATCAGGGACAAACCAATCTTTTCGAGTTCGCCCGAGACCGCCTCGTTCACCTTTTTCAGGAACGCCTGTCGGTCCTGGTTAATCTCCTCGATCTTCATCGTCGCGATCACTGCACGCATCTGGCCGAGGATGATGTCCTGCGCCTGTCCTTCGATATCTTTGGCCGGCAACCCCAGCAGGCGAATCGCCGCGTTCTCCATCACGCCTTTTTGCGTGGAGATAGCGGCGGTAACCGTGGTGGGGACCGTGACGCGGATATTCTCAAACGAGAGTGCATTCTTGAGGTCGATCGGAACCACGAAAGGCTCCAGGTCGAGGTAATCGTATGCCTGGAACAACGGCCACACGAATGCGGCGCCGCCGTGGATGCACTTGGCCACTCCCTGGTTCGTCTTTCCGTAGATCACCAGGATCCTGTTCGACGGACAGCGCCGGTAGCGCGTCATAAAGCTGAATAGAAGCACGATGATGATCGCACCAAACAGCAGCGATAGAATTAACCCGACCGGGATCTGGCCGGCCGCCGCGAGTATGATTGGAAATTGTGCTGTGCTCATTTGTGTTGCTAATGCCTCCATTGTTCTTCTCCTTTTCTAACTATTTCGGCACGGGAGTGACCTCAATCGTGAGATCGTCCAAAACCCGCATTACTTTAACCGACGATCCGGCTTTCAGAGCGCTACCGTCAGACGTCTTCGCCTTAACATTCGATAAGATACCACTCACCAACACGCGCACTTCGCCGCTTCCGTTCTCGGGGATATCGAGATAGATCGAGCCGAGAGACCCGACGCACGAAGCGATCTGCTGGGTTCCGGTATGCGTAAGTTTTCGTAAGAGGTAGAGGATGCCCGCGACGCTGCCCATTCCGGCAAGGCCCCAGAGGGTCGAGAGGGTCATCGCGCGGCCCATCTCGACACCATTGTTCAGGTAGAGCGCACCGCCCCAGGTGAAGAGGGTAAAGAATGCGATCAGCGAGCGCACGCTCAGCACTTTGAAAGCCGCTACGGTTGCCGTGGCATCGGTTTCGGCGCCGTGCTCGAAGTCGTCATACGTGTGATCCACTTCGGCATCACCGATTCCGCCCGTATCGACGTCCACATCGGTGTCGAGGTCGACATCGCTATCACCGAGGCCGATCATCGCCGAGATCATCTGCCACGTGAAAAAGACACTGCAGAACGCCGCGGCGCAATAGAACCCGCGGTTCACCTGGCTTAGTTCCTGCCACCATTCCGACATCGTTCGCCTCCTCGTTATCTGCGCCCCGGTGCAACCCGTCGCGCCCGGGCCAGTCGTTTATCAACCCTTCTACTTGACGCGTGGATCAACCTAGAACAACGGGCATTCCACCGCCATTACAAAAGCCCACATGGTTTGTAACGCCGGCCCTCTTGGGGACGGCGCCTCGAGATGCGGGATGTTAGGCGTGTGGTGCCCTGTTCGCCGCTCGAAGGTATGGATGTTTTCATCATATCTCCTCTCGTGGTTCGCTATGGGGGGGGCCAGGGGCGCGACATCTACTTGCTCTGCTTGTTCTCCTGGGTCGCCTCGCCCGGCGGAATCGCGTCTATTGCGTTCAAGACCGCGTGCATGTTGCTTCCGCGCGCGATCCGTTTTCGACCACCGCCAGGTTCAATCAGCAGCGCGCGGAAGTATTCGGCAACCACATTGTTTTGCTCGATCTCGACGGTTCGGATGGTGCCGTCGATGCGGCACGGTACGCGCCAGACTTTGTTCCACCAGAGCTCTCCATCCCCGACGGGTGTCGCCATGTTGATGCCGGATCGGCCGTCCAGCACGAGGCCCTCCTTGTAGAGAGACATGTAGGCAATCGCCACGGCCAGTTGTGAGTAATCGATGTGTACGCCGACACCCTTATGGGTGTGGGTGCATGAGACCGCGTAGTTTTCGAAGAGGCCGGTGTCATCGAAGCCATGCAAGCCTCCGGCGGCCATGCGGTTCATGAAGCTGAAGGAAGTCTGGTGCACGATATCCCATCGCGGCGAGTGATAGTTGGAAATCTTCAAGTCGGGCGGGAGGCGCGCCTTATCCAGCGTGGTGTCCCGGGTCATGGCGGCCCCGAGGAAGTACACGCCGCGCAGGTGGTCGAGCTTGCCGTTCGAATGATCAAGCGCTCGCAGGAGCACCCTCGATCCGATGCTGAAGCCGACCAGGACATAGGGCGTCTGTTCTCGCTCCAGCCGGTCGAGAACGGTGGAGGTGAACCCGACAGACTCCTCATCGGCGCGAACCTCGGCTTCCTGCCAGGACGCCCCGGCTTTCAAGACCTCGATCCGGACGGAGTCCCACTCGTAATTGATAATTCGGTTAGAGAGCTTCTCATCATCCAGGAACGCCTGAAGATTCGCGCAGAAGCGCGGTCTTTTCTTGGCCCCTCCGAATCCATGGATGTAGACGAATACGAGGTCGCTCGCCCGCTGCGGGGCGGGCACGTCCGCCGCGCAAGCGGGAAGCATTGACGCGGCGAGGATGACTGCCGCGATTCGCGCGAGGACGTGAGGTGGCTCGGAGAGATGGGTCACGGCGTGTCCTTGCGCAACGCGGCGAGGAACCCCGCGGACTCAACTTTCAAGTCAAGCAGGAGTCTGCCGCCGGCGGGTACGACATGCAGCGCATCGTCCAAGGTGCGTTTGTCCGTCACTTTACGTCACGCTAAACCTTGACATCGATAGAGGGGCCATTAGAACGTGGGCGACGGATCCAATCTAATTCGAAATGACACGGAGGCCCATACATTGATTCGCAAGATTACAGAACCCCTTGCGACACGCGAGCCTCGATCCGGGACGCGCTCGAGGTCGGAGTCTTAGTCTTCTCGCGACCCGGAGAAGCGCTCGTACAGGACATCGGCAATCTGTTGCATGCCTTCCCTGGAGAAATGTTTCCTGTCATCTTTGAGATAGAAGTTCTGTCTCGTGACGGCATCATGGTCTTTCCATAGCAGCATGAAGTCGATGCTTGCTACCCCGTTGTCGCGGGCATACGTCTCGATGGTTTCCTGCTGTGCGCGCCACTTTGGTTTGTACTCCTCAAGGGACGTAAAGTGGTAGGGGAAATTCAGTACGATGGGCTCGAAGCCTTGTCGCTCCCCGAGTTGCTTCGCCGTGGCGAACAGGTGGTTGATCTGCGTAAAGTCCTTGCGTCTCCTGGCGCTGCTCCGCTCCCAGCGGTTAAGCATGGTGGAGACCAAGCGGCTGTGCAGCCGGCTTCCCCATGCCTTCGGGTGCATCTGGCGGGCCAGTTCGCCCAGGCCGTCGGATTGGGTCTCGTCGTTCAGGCAGACTCCGATCAGAAGGTAGTCCGGCTCGAAAGGCAGCACCTTGTCCTTTAGTACGATTTCCTCCTGGCGGGAGTTGTAGCCGACGACGGAGAAGTTCAAGACTTCGAAGTGAACATCGCTCGTTGCGTTCAGCTTATCCTCCAGGAGATGTTCAAACGTGTCTTCGACGGGGATCTGGTGACCGAAGGCAACGGAATCTCCGATCACGGCGATTCGGATCGTGTTGGCCGGCTTCTGGAGGGCGTATTCCTGATCGCGCATGCCAAAGCGGTTGATCTTGTAGGGTTTGTCACGGCTCTCAGCGGAGGGTTTAAGTTCGTAGACCAGATCCAGGTTCTCGGCGTACTGATGTACCACACCGTCGCTCAGCGGGCGGGGGTGTACGCTACCGCGTCGAGACGGATCAGTCCCCGGAGGATGCATTCAGCGCCAAGGAGAGTCGCCACGATAGTGACGGAAAACACCAGGATCCTATAGCCAAGTATGTGTCCAGATCTCATGTCTACTCCTGCGCCTCGCGGGCGGTTGCGGATGAACGCCGAGCATACCTAAATCACGCCGACGAACAAGGAGTTTCGGAATCCATCGGCCGTCTCTTGCACGGCTATCGCCGGAAGGCCGATCAGGAGCAGTTCCGCGTCGGCGCGGTGGTTTCGTATCCGAAAGCCTCAAAGTCTTCGCGGTAGAACGCCCGGACGATCTCGGCGGACTCGGGGCAATAGTACTCCGAGTAGTCGTTGCGTTCGATTTGGTTGAGGTGCAGCGGGGCCGTGTGTGGGAGTTTGAGTTCTTCGAAGAGGCGTTTCAGGTCTGCCTCGAGCGTCTCAACGCTGCCGAGAAAGTCGAGTCGCGTGTGCTCGATCCAGCGCACCTGCGGATTGCACTGACTGGTTCCGTTGACGTTGAAGAGCCCGATTGGATCGCAGCCGCGCTCGCCGAGTTCACGGCAGAAAGCCAGGAAGGATTCCTGGCCGGCGCCGGGACACTTTGCAGCTCTCAGGTAGAAATAGAGAGACACCGCCCGGGCATAGGGATTGCGAGAGAATGCAAACTTGAAGGCAGATCTATCAAAGCGCCGCGATACGTGGCCCTGGCTGACCAGTTCTGCGTAGTCCATATGTGTGAACGTGACCGTCCCGCGTTGGGCGAAGCGGTACTTGGCGTGGTAGGCCGTTTTGAATTGCGGCGCGTTCAGCATGTTGAAGATACTCGTGCCGGCGTTCTTCGGAATCCATATGAATACGGCGTTTCGTCCACGCGCGGAGAAATACTCCTTGAGAAAGCGCAGACCCGTGACGTCGAAGAGGCGTTTCGTCGTGCGATGCAGGTCGATCACGCAGCCATTCAGACACCCGACCGGGTTTCCATCAACTTTTTTCGGTCGTTAATGACGCTTTCGTCTGTGACGCGTGCCCGGGGCGAGGGGTGCTGCTCCACGGTTGCAATTCACGGCCGAAAGTCTGATAGTTGGAGGCTCTCAACCCGGTAGAATTAACGCAACGAGGAGACCTCAGAATGACTTTTATTCCCGCACCCACAAAAGAAACGGTTATGGACGCGTATGGACCGGCCAAGGCTCGATACTCCGAGTTCGGCGTCGATGCAGATGCCGCGATCGATCAAGCGCTGGCGATTCCCATTTCGCTGCATTGCTGGCAGACCGATGATGTCGGGGGCTTGGAGAGCCTGAGTGCGGACATTTCCGGAGCCGGGATCATGGCGACCGGCAATTACCCCGGTAAAGCCCGCAGCGGCGATGAAGTTCGCGCGGATCTGGCCAAGGCGATCGAGTTGCTGCCCGGCGTGCAACGCGTGAACATCCACGCCAACTATGCCGAGTTGGAGGGCGATACGGTCGACCGCGACGAGTACGCCCCGAAGCACTTCGCCAAGTGGATAGCCTGGGCGAAAGAGCTGGGAATCGGTCTGGATTTTAATACGACCTTCTTTGCGCACCCGAAAGCGGACGACGGCTATACGCTATCGCATTCCGATCCGGCGATCCGCGACTTCTGGATTCGTCACGGAATCACGTGCCGCCGCATCGCCGAGCAGATCGGTCGGGAACTGAAGAGCCCCTGTGTCCTGAACCACTGGATACCCGATGGCTGTAAGGACTATCCCGCGGACCGCTGGGCCGCGCGCCAGCGGCTTGTCGAAGCCTACGATGAGATGCTCGATGAACGACACGGGATCGACACCGCGCTGTGCATCGATGCGGTCGAGAGCAAGCTTTTCGGGATCGGCAGCGAAGAGTACGTCGTCGGATCGGCGGAGTTCTACAGCAACTATGCGTTGTCGCGCGATACGGTGCTGTGCCTGGACATGGGGCACTTTCACCCGACGGAGACCATCCACGACAAGATTTCAGCGCATCTAAGCTTCCACAAGAAGCTCTTGCTGCATACGAGCCGCCCGATTCGCTGGGACAGTGACCACGTCGTGGTCTTCAGCGACGACGTACGCAACGTGTTCCTTGAGATCGCGCGCGGGCACGCGTGGGATCGCACCATCATCGCACTCGACTTCTTCGATGCCAGTATCAACCGCGTGGGGGCCTACGTGATCGGCACGCGCGCGACGCGCAAAGCGATTCTCTATGCGTTACTGGATCCGACGGCATCCCTGATCAGTCTCGAGAGTGCGGGCAAGAATGCGCAGCGTCTCGCGTTGATGGAAGAGTTCAAAACCATGCCGTTTGGCGCTGTGTGGGATATGGCCTGCGTCCGTTCAGGAGTCCCGCCGGCGTGCGGCTGGATTCTTCCCATGGAGTCCTATGAAGCAAAGATTCTCGGAGAGCGTTCGTAGTCTGGTCGAATGACGCACCTGGCGAAAGAGGCCGCAGTGGACGGTTTGAGCCCTCACCCCCTTCGACGGCGAAACAGCCCGGGTGAGGCGACGTCGAATTACGCCAGGGCGCATGGTCTTGTGTTTGCCATGGCGCTGGTCGCGGCGTCGATTCGTGCCGAGGACGAGGGTTTTCGGATGAATCCGCGTGCGGTCATGCCGGCCGGTTGGGAAGCGTTGGCCGCCGAACCTTATGATTCCGGTGAATGGGCCGGGCCCGAACGCGACCGTCAGCCCGGCCGCACGCAGCAGCGGCTTCTCTATAGTTTCGAAAATCGTGAAGCTGGGAGTGAGGTCCTGAATCCAGGCGGTGAGCGCGTCGTGGTCACGATTTCTTCCGAGCACGCCGTGACCCACGGGGAGAGCGCTGCACGGGTCATCGCCCCCAAGGGTCGAGACTACTCCGAACTCGTCTTCGGTGCGGAGGAGATCAGGGACTGGGCCGACTTCGATTATCTCGCCGTCGATCTCTACAATCCCGAAGATCACGCGCACTCGATACAGTTCGAGCTGTGGGACGACGCCACCGAAGATTATTACGGTCGCTACACCGTAGGTACGCGCACGCGCAAGGGGATTCAGACGCTCCTATTCCCCATTCACCACGCCAGGCGCAACGGAAAACAGGGCATGATATGGAGTGAGCTGCGTCCCGAGGACAAGATCGATAAGAACCGGCTGCGTGTCGCCAAGCTCTTTTTCCAGACGCGCAAGGACCGCGGCGCCGTCTTCTGGATCGACAACATCCGCTTGCTGCAGGAGGACGCCGCGATGCCGAAGATAGCCGTAGAGCTTCCCGGTGCCGTGGTGGCGGCCTACGACTTCGGGGCGCCCGGGACAGCGGCTCGCGGATTTTCGCCGGTCTCACACGCTGATCGTTACGAGGGCCGCTACGGATTCACCGGGAGGGTGGCGCTCGAGGATGGCGGGCGCGGATGGCCGGATCCGCTCAGCGGCACCTTCGTCCGCCCGACCGGCAGCGGCCTGATGCAGTTCAGTGCGACCATCGCCAAGGGCGGCTACCAGGTGTGGCTGTGCGGTGGGCCGATCATCAGTCATCGGAACCCGGACACGCGCTATCTTCTGAAGCTGAACGACGAGGTCATCTATGAAGATGATCCTGCGCCCGAGGTATTTGACGGCGAGACCTACCTGCATCGGTTTATGTGGACGCAGTACTCGGCGCGCCCGCACGCGCTGTGGCTTGATTACATCCAACCGATGTACCCGGTGTTCAAGCGGAAGATCAAAGTCACCGATGGATTGCTGAAGCTGGATACGCGCAACTTCTTCGTCTCGTCAATCATCGTCGTTTCGGATAAGTCCGAGGCCGACTTCAACAGAATGAGCGCTCGCCTGGTGCAGCGCCGGGTGCGTGCCTTCGAACACGCCACCACGCCGCCCGAACCCCAGGCGCGTCCGGCTTGGGCGGGCTCGTCGGACTTTACGCTGTACGTGCCCCTCGCCGACAGCAAGATGGGGCCGCGTGCGCGGCCGAACGAAGCGGAGCGCGTTGCGCCGCGCTTGCGGGGCTCTGGCGCGCGCGGGCAGAATGTATTCGTGAGATTGGCCCTGCTGCCGCACGTGGATCTCGGCCGTTGCTCGTTGCGCCTGGGTGATTTGCGAGGCGCGGGCGGCCGGCGTATTCCAATCGAAGCCATGCGGGGGCACGTCACAAACTGGCGATACGGCGAGCGGCACACGTCGGAGATGGCGCTGTTGCCGACGCATTCGCTTTGGGGTGAGGCCGGCGTGACGCAGTGTTTCTGGCTCTGGGTGAAGATCCCGGATGATGCGGTCGCAGGGGTCTACAGCGGAATCGTATCGTTCGACCAGGATCGCGTCGCGACTTCCGGGGCCGCGGTTACACCCAATCCTCCCGCGGTTCCGCTGGAAATCGAAGTCTTCCCGTTTCGTCTCGAGCCGAAGCTGCCGCTCGCGTTGGGCATGTACTACGCAGGCCGTCAATATCCGCGTCCCTCGCCCGCAGACGCACGCATCGCGATGCGCGCACAGATGAAGTGGATGCGTGGCCTGGGATTCACGGCGTCCAGTATCCCGGCTCCGATTGAGCTGACGGGATTGGATATACGCGCCGGCAAGGCGCAGATGCGGTTCGATCCGGAGCCTTTCCAGATCGCGATGGAGGAAGGGCTCGGGCAGTTGCCGCAGCAGACGTTCGTGGTCAGCCAACTTGGCCTCGCGCGCGGCCTCGCGCGCAAGCTCCCCCAGATCAGTGGAGCGGCCGTGGACCACGATCCGGGGGTGGAACTTCGCCAACCAGAGTTCAAGGGGCTTTGGCGTCACGCGCTTGGCCAGTACAAGGCGTTTCTAGAGGCCTACAAGATTCCATATGCCATGGAGATTGTGGATGAGCCGCGAGAGGTCCCGAACCCTTGGAACCGTAATCTGGCCGACACGATGATCTATGGAAAGTGGCTCGGTGAGCTGAAGCTGAACCGGTTTGTGACGCTAATGTCGGACTATAATGACGGCGTCGACTACAGTCGCGTGGTGGAGCAGGCTGACATCGTATCCATCCACGGCCACAAGGGCGCTCCGCGTATCTTCGGCAGGGCACGCGTGCTGGGGCGTCGTACTTGGTTTTACAATATTGGGATGAGCCGCCGGGACTGGGGCTTCTACCCCTGGGCGTACGACGCGACAGGGCGCTTCGAGTGGCACTGGTGCTTTGTGGATGGATGGAAGGTCGCACGCGGCGGATATCCGGGACGTGAGTGGCATAATCCGTTTACGCCGATGGAGGCGTCGGCGCCGAATGCGCCAATCTCCGTAGAAAATCCAGGAGGCTTCGTCTACACGTCGGCATTGCTTAACGCGTCGGAGGGGATCGCCGACTTCGCGTACCTGGTGACTCTGCAGCGACTGATCATCGCGAGCAGCGGCGACGATGAGAAGCAGGATGCGGCGCAGGCGGCGCGTGAGTTGCTGCAGGCGTTGCGCACCGAGATTCGCGCGGGAAAACCAGTCGACCTGGATCGTCGTCGCCGAGATCTCGCCGAGCGGATCATCGCGCTGCAGTAACTACGGGTCCAATGCAATCGAACGCAGCGCGTCAACCGTTGCGGCGGCGGTTTTCTGCCAGCTGAAGCCGCGTGCGCGCTCGCGGGCAGCGGAGACGATCGCGTCGAGTTGTGCGGGGGCCATATCGAGTACCGTGTTGAGCATCCGCTCGAGATCTCCCGGGGTGTTTGGGTCAAAGTAGGTGATCGAGTCGCCGCCGACTTCGGGGATGGATGCTTCTCGCGCCGCGATCACGGGCGTCCCCGCGGTCATGGCTTCGAGCACGGGTAACCCGAATCCTTCATAGAGGGACGGAAACGCGAAAAGCGCCGCGCCCTGGTAGAGCAGAACGAGGTCCTCGAACGCTACGTCCGAAAGCCGGACGACGCGGTCGGTATGCTTCGCGTTTCGCAACGCCTCTTGCAGCCGGGGCTCGCCCAGTCGCGCTTTGCCGACGATGACCAGGCGGTGTTCGCGCGACTCGCAGATCGCATCGAATGCCTCGACGAGGGCGTGCAGGTTCTTGTGGGGATAGCTGTGTCCGATCGTCAGGACATAGGGCCCCGCTCCGTTCAGCAGAGCAGCGAGGCGAGTTGAGCTTCCCGGCCCTGCTGGCGGTGTTGCCGCGAACGCCGGGTCGGCCGCTTCGGGGGTGACGCGCAACCTGTCCGGATTCGCGCCGGTGAACTGCGCTACCTCCTGGCGGGCAAACTTCGAGGGTGTCAGGATGACTTTGCAACGCCGTACCCCGGCCTGCACGAGGAGGTGTGTCGTGAGGCGTGCCAGCCAGGTGAGGTCCTCGGGAAATCGCTTGTACTGCATGTCATGAATGGTGAGTACCTGGGGGCATGGCGCCATCACCGCCGCCGTGTATCCGGGTGACCACAAGATGTCGCATCCCGATTTCGTGACGCGTCGCGGCAGCTCGGTCTGTTCGCGGATAATCCGGGCGTAGCGGTTGGTTGCCCTGAAGTTCAGGCGCTCGAAACGGGTTTCGGTGTAATCGGAGAGGAGTTCTCGCATCGAGGCATCGTTCTCGAGATTCGTAAAGAGGGTGAGGCGGATATCGGAATGATGCTTTGCGATGGCACGTACCGTTTCGCGGAAATAGGTTTCCGAACCGCCGACTTCGCCGGGGATCAGGAAGAGTGTGTTGATTGCGAGGTGCATCTCACGCGTTCACTCCCCATTCCTCCGCAGCCACTGCATTGCCGAGTACGAACCGACGATGCCCCACCAGACGCCGGTATGCAGAAACGCCTGCGGGCTGAACGCCCCGGAATCGGCCCGGGCGACGTCCCACTCTTCCCTGAATTGCGTGCAAAACTGTTGTCCGCTGATCGATTGTTTGTGCCAGCGGAATGATGCAAGCGCAGGTGCTTCGATGCGTACGGCACCCCCGTATCGCCACAATCGCAGCCACAAGTCGTAATCCCAGGCGGCGGTCAGGTCTTCGCGAAGCGGCCCGGCCACGTCGTAGGCGGCCCTTCGGAAGAACGTGGCCGGCTGCGAGATATAGTTGATGCATTGGATCGTGAAGCGCCCGGAGATTGGGAAGAAGCACTCCTTGAAGCGGGTGATTCCGCGCCGGATCTCTCGTTCCTGCTCGTCGATGATGGGGCAGTGACCGAAGGAAAGTGCGCGGTCGGGATGCGACTGCATGGTCCGCGCGACGCGCGTGAGCGCTCCAGGTGCCAGCAGGTCATCCGCGTTCAGCCAACACAGAATCTCGCCCGAAGCGCGCGACAAACCCTTGTTGATCGCGTCGGCCGGGCCACTATCCGGTTCGCTGACGAATTCGCTAATCTGATCGCGGTGCCGCTCGACGATCGCGTGCGACTCGTCCGAGCTTCCCCCGTCGATCACGATATGCTCGATGTCGAGATCTTCGGACCGTTGGGCCCCAACGCTCTGAAGGCACTGCTCCAGGAAGCGAGCGCCGTTGTAGTTCGGCGTGATCACACTGATTTTCATATGTTAAGCTCTGCCAGCTCGTCGTCCGTCGCTCCCATGTGGCTCATCGCCGCAGCGATAATGTGCCTGCCGAGCGCATCGGGGGCAAGATGCCGGTCGAACGCGGTCTGGTTCTTGAGACGAATCTCCGCCCATCGCGAATCGGTAATCGAGGCGAGGAGATCCGGGATCTCGCGCCATTCGCCCTCCGTGAACCAGATCTCAAAATCGTCCAGGCCGCAGTAGGGCATGAACTTCGGGCGGTCCATAAGGATGGGCGTGCCGCATACCATGGAGAGAAAACAGATCTCGCGCCAGCCCCAGTGCTTTCCGACGGCGTGAACATTTAGCCTGGACGATGCAAGCATCTGCTCGAAAGGCTCTTCGAAGGTCGCGCGTGATTGAAGTAACGGCTCCGCGCGCCGCCACGATTCCGGTGAAAGCTGGTCGCGCAGCCATGCACGGTCGTAGTCATCGGTCACCTCGTTCAGTTCCCGTTCGACGCGCCGATCGTCCGTGAGTGCCTCGACCACGTCGTGGAGCTGGGCCCGGTGTGCGGGTGAGGCCCAGAAGGTGTCCCGGACCACGATGTCGTATCGGATCGGCAGGGAGCGATACGATTCGACCAAACGGTACCGAAGGTCGAAGCGCCTGTGTTCGGCATCACCGAGCGTAATCGTACGCGATCCCCGGCGCATGCTCCGCGCAAGAAGTCGTGACTTGAGCCACGATCCGAAATTCCGCCTATGCCGTGGAAAGTCGAGGGACATAGGCATGGGAATATAGGGCTGGACTTTACTGAACCACGCTCCGCAACTTTCGAGCGTGCTCTCGAAGCGACTCCTGAGCGTATCGACGGATTCCGTGTTCTGCCATGAATAGGGCTCGGGAAACTGCCGATCATGGAACATCGAGGGATGATACGCGCTGCACAGGTAGAGGTCGACGTGCTGCATCGCCGGGGAGACAAAGAAAAAGCCTTCCGCAACGTCGACGATCAGAGTGCAGCGTCGCCCCTCCCATTCCACGACGATGAGACCGTGGCAACCGCGCAGAGACGAATCGATGTCGGGCGGCATGCCAAAATCGGGGGCGTCATCGGTGGCGATCTGCTTGAGCGGGATCCCGCGCCCCGCGGCGGCACGCGCGAGAGCATACTTGCTGTACCACGCGAGGCGTCCGGTCTCTCCGACCCAGGTAATCGTTGGTGTCGATGACCGCATGGCGATCAGCCGTTCAGCGTTGCCGACCGCCCTTGAACTGTCGGGTCAAGTTGCGCGCCGTGGATTTGACGCGGCTTACCAGATCGGAGCGTCGTTGATTCGCGTGCGGAAACGGGTCCTCCGGAACGGGAAGATCGAGAAATGGGCACAGCTCGTCCCAGCCGTCTCCCGTCGTGAGGTTCAGCTCCAGAAGGTCGTCCGGTCGGTCCCGAAAGTAGCGATTCACATCGTCGTGGTGGCGGTGGTACGCAGCGGTAAATTTCTCCCGGTCGAAATAGACGCTCTCGTAAAGCATCATACGACGCATCATGACGACGTCTTCTGCTTGTTCGTCGATCAGGTCGGTATGCATGTACTCGATCGATGCGAGCCACGCTTCCAGGTCGCGCATGAGAAGGATGAACTTTGATCCGGGAAAGCGGACGTCGAGATACTTGTAGAAAATGGTGCATCCGTTATCGGCTGCCCCGTCCAGATCTTTGAGTTCCTCGAAGGGCGGATTGTGCCGGACATTCTGGTAGCCCAGAATCTCCAGTGCCTTGCAAAAGGAATTGGTTCCTGTGCGTCCTAACCCAATGGCCCACGCCTTGTGTTTGATGCTCATTTTCGCTCTCCTGCCGCGTCCCGGGATTTCTTTTCGTCCGCAGCCAATCGCGACCAGACGCCGGCGTGATAGCTAACGCGGGCGTCGATCACGAACGGAAGGTACAAAATATACCTTGGATTGGCGCGCATAAACTCGGGGATCAGCGCCAATGAGACGATGAATGCGTAGGGCAGAATAAGAACCCAGTAGAAGCCGGGGTGTCGGAGCAAGATGGAGAGTTTCGCCAGCGCAGACATTTGGTCGCGGTGACGTGTCTGAACGATGAGACCCGAGCGAAAGCCGAAGTCCCACGCTGAGCGCATGATGCTTCGGTAGCGGTCGCGACCGTGATGATGGCGCACGGTGACGGCCGGCTCGAAGAGTGTGGCCCAGCCGCAGGCGTGCAAGCGGAAACAGAACTCCCAATCCTCCGATGCGCGCAGATCTTCGTCGAACCCGCCCGCTTCATCAAATGCCCTGCGCCGCACCGCCAGGGCCGCGGAGCCGAGATCCCGTCGGCCTCGCGTGACGAACTGGTATGGCGCGAATAGGGAAAAGTCCGCGCAACGGGACCAGAAGCCGGGAGGTCCGACGACGCGGCAACCGACCGCACCCACATCGTCGGCATCATCCAGTGCCGCCGTGAGCGCGGCCGACCAGCCGTCGGGAACGACGCAGTCGTCGTCGACGAAACAGATCGTCTCACCTTGGGCTGCCGCGACGCCCAGGTTGCGCATACGCCCGGGCGGGTAGACCGTATCGGTCTCGACAACGACAATCACGGCGCGGGTCTCGGGATCAAGCTCATCCGAGTATGGTGTAACGATCACGATCTCCTGCTCGACGCCTGCGTTTCCGGCGATCAACGACGCAACCGTCTGGCCAACCCGGCCGGGGCGGGTGGTGGGTATAATGACGCTGATCACGGTAGACGCTTCAGGTTTACTCCGGAGACACCGCCGGAGCAGCCGCGCCGACGGTAGCGTGTTTTACGAACGCGGCGGCGAGGGCAAGGCGCCGGCCCCGTGATGTCTCGACCTGCGGCGCGATTCTCGAATTGCTGTAGGCTGCGAGAATGTCGCGACCCAACGCAAGATTGTGAAAGCAGAGGCGGTACCACGCATCCGCGAGTTGCTGGTCAAACGCTGGTCCTGACTCCCCGGAGACATTCTTGCGCACCGTGATGAGGCGGCGCAGATGGGTTGTCGCCGCTTCGAATTCTTCGCGTGTCTTACATCGGTATCCCGGTCCCCGGCCCACGCGGCGGTGCCACAGCGCATCGTCGCCGGTCGGCCGTAGGCCCAGGCGCTCCAACTGGCGCTGATGAATTCGCGTGGCCTGGGTGTCCATTTCCGAACCGTCGCCCGTTGTCATGCTTCCGGCTCGAACGCGATATGCGAGCAAGACGGCGGGGATGTTTGCGCATCGCACCTGGGGCACCAGGCGGTCCCAGAGGTCGTAGTCTTCAGCAGGGCAGAAACTCCCATCGTAACGCATGCTATTCGGGTCAAGCGTTGCGCTCCTCCACATGACGCCAGGGTGGACAAACGGGCAGTCGAAGTAGACCGCCGCCTGGATGGCCGCATGGCTGACGGGTGGCCGCAGTTGCGACGGTCTGCCGAGTCCGAAGGTGCGGGCCCAGGTTCCACAGAGCGCCACGTCGGGGTTCGCGTCCATAAAGGCGACTTGCTCGGCGAGGCGGCCGGGCAGGCTCACGTCGTCGGCATCCATACGGGCGACCAGGTCGCCCGTCGCCGCCCCGATGCCGTGATTCAGGGCACCGGCGAAGTGCATCCGTGCTTCCGGTCGGAGCAGGCGAATGCGCGTGTCCTCGTAGGCCGCGACGATGGCGGCGCTGTCGTCGTCAGAGCGATCGTCAATGACCAGCAGTTCCCACTGCTGGTGCGTCTGCGCGAGGATGCTGTTGACCGCATCGCGCACGGTCTCGTGCGCGTTGCGCATCGGCATGATGATGGAGACTTGCATGGATCGGATCACGCCTCTTCGGCGTTGCCGTGCCGCAGGCGCGTAAGCTTTGCCTGCAGTCCTTTGGGGAGGTGCTCGAAGACGCGATCCGCGATCGCCCCGAGGGCCGGGCGCATGGTGACCAGATCTCCGGAAAAGCGTCGCAGCGGGCTGTGTACGACGGCGCGGTAGCGGGTGCTGCGGTTGAGTCGTGCGGCCGAACCCGCGACATCGCCGACGCTTCCGTGGATGACCTTGACGCGTGCGCCATTTCCGAGGAATCCCGGCGCCAGTGTGCGCAGATTGTATTCCATCGGCAGGATCAGGAAGCGCAGCTCCGAGCGATAGAGCGCCTCGCGAAACGCATGCTGATCGTGGCGCGGAGTCTCGGGGCGAGTCATCTGGTCGGCATAGGTGCGCGGCCAATCCTCGAGAAAGTCCCATACCGCATCGCTGCGACGGTAGCCAATGACGCCCGTGTTCGGCTCAGGAAAGGCATCGGGACAGTCCGCCACGGGATACGGATACCGATTGGGTGCATAGGCGACGGTCACATCGAAGCGGAGCAGCGCTTCAAAAACATCGGCGATGCTTTCGCATACGTAGGTGTCGGTATCGAGCATGATCGTGCGCTCGTAGGGGGTTTCGCGCAGGGCGTGCATCTTGTCGAGGCAGGATCGCGTCACGTCGCGCAGGAGGACCGCGCTGTGAAAGGGACGGGGCGGGTCTTGCGCCGCGGACACATCGTCTGTGAAGAGCGTCAGCGGGGTCTCCGGCATCACGCGCATCACCGATTGCGCCGAGTCGATGGCTTCCTGGAGATGCCGCGGGCCGGTGGCGATGTAGATGATGCCCGTTTCAGTCATCTTGCGCAGTCTCCAGCTCGGTCTCCCCGCGCGCATCGCGAACCCGTTTCTGAACGTCCTTTTCCAAGGCGTAGAGGTCTGGCGGCGGCCCGACCGACTTCTTGCCGGGCCGGGATTCGTTGACGCGATTGCGATGGTACACCAGGTACTGCAACCATCCGCGCAGGGACGGCCCAGGCAGCTCCAATTGTTTGATCAGAAATCGAAATCCACGCAGGCGCGAAATCCCGGCAAGCGTCACGCGCACGTAACGGCAACCCTGTTCGCGACAGAGGGTTTCGTAGACATCCGTACGCCTGGCCATTTCCAGGCAGTACCAGTAACAGACCTGGTAGTCATTCAACTCCCCGCCGCCACGGATGGGCAGCACGTTCGGGTCATCCGGAGACAGGTAGAAGCGCAGCCCCTTGTCTGAGCGCCCGGGGATGGTGCCCAGTCCGACCATACTCAGCGCGACCTCGCGCGCGGGCCGCGAGAGCGCGACGATGTCCGGCCGCAGGCCAAGGTTCAGCATCGGCTCGAGGAATCCCTTGCAAAAGAGGTGGCTGGTTTCGACGTAGGTCGGCATGGGGGAGGCTGCCACACCGGTCAGCTTGCGTGAGAGGAGGAACTGCGTTGCTTCGGCCGGCGAACGTAGCGCGCTACGCATCACGTCCGCGAACTCTGGAGCCGGCTCGTGGTGACTGTCGATGTGCGGTAAGAATTTGAAAAGTTCGGCCAGGTACGCCGTGCCACAGCGGCCGGTGGCCACACTGAAAATCAGCCTTTTGCCGGTGAGCCCTTCCGGCAGATCGGGGTGAGAGGTCATCGGGCTTCGTTTGCCAGTTCTGAGAAGAGCACGGCGTGTCGCTGCAGCCACTCTCGCACGTCAAAGAGCTCCATAGCGCGTGCGCGTGCGCGGGTCGAGTATCCCTCATAGTCCTCCATGATATTGCGCATCGCGTGTGCGAGAAGAATCGGGTCCGGAGGGGTGTCCACCGCAAAGTCGATGATTCCGGGGACGGCGAGCCCTGCGTCACGTCCGACCAGTTCGGGGACCCCACCGGTATCCGAATAGACCACCGGCAGGCCGCACGACATGGCTTCTACCACAAGTCGCGGAGATGGGTCGTTGACCTTCGTGTGCAGGAGTAGATGGGAGTTCGACAGGACGGAGGCCGCGGCTTGTTGGGTATAGGGACCGATGATGGTGATATGGCCCTCCAGTTCAAGGTCGTTGATCATGGCGTCCAATTCACCGCGCGCCACGGACTCATCGCGGTGCCAGCACAGGCGCCCCGCGATCGTGAGGTGGATCTTTCCCCGGCCACGCAGGATGGATCGCGTGGCCTGCAGGGCACAGTCGAGGCGATAGCGACTCCAAAAACTTCCGGCGCACAGGACGCGCAGGCCGTCCGAGAGAGGTGGCCGGTCATCTGAGGGGAGGAAACGATCGGTGGGGACCGGATTGTGCCAGATCTGCCAGCCACAGGTCGGCGTGCAGAGGAACTCCTCGGCGGACAGTTTGCAGAATTCACTCTGGTATACCACGTGATCCGCGAGTTGAAGGAGTTCGCGCATCGGCGCGTTGGCTTCGTGCCAGCCTTTCCCGTACCAGCCCGGGTAGTGCACGCCGTTTTGGTTAATCACGATCTTCGCGCCCGCCTCCTTGGCCCAGGTCGCCATGCGCACCGGAAAGTAGGGCAGGGCACTGCTAACCAGGTAGAGGATATTTGCGCCGCATGGCGTGTTGGGAAACCGTTCGGCGAGATCCTGAAGTTTGATCAAGCCTCCGCCCGCAATCTCATCCACACCCGGAATCGTATCGTGTCCATAGAAGATATGGGGTTGACCGTCTCGCTGGATTTGCGACCAGCGCCGGCGTTCGCCGGCATGCGTCGTCAGTTTGATCCGGACAAGGTTGAGGCGGTCGAGCAACGTCTGTTTCATGTCGATTCCTCCAGTAGACGACGGGCAAGATCAACGTACTGCATGGTGACTTCCTGAAAAGTTCGAACGTAGATCATCCGTCGGTAGACGCCGACCCGGTCGGCCATACGGTCGAGTTGGCCGAGTATATCCGATTCGTCGGTAAAGGGAAGCCCGGCGAACCCGACCAGCGTCGCATTGCCGCCTGTGTCACGGTAGAGCGCGGGGCAACCGCATGCCATGGCTTCCAGGAGTGCGTTGGAACAGGGCTCGTTCATGCTGGCCGATATGAAGATGTCGTGTTGTCGAAGCAGGGCCGCGAGACGTCGTGACGACACGGCGGGGACGTGCCGGATATTCTCGAACGTCTCCTGGGTCCGTCCGACAAAGGTGTAGTCGAAGCGATCCCAGTCCAGGTGTTGATCGAGCCACTTCAGCAGGGGTCCGCCCTTCAAGGGGTTTGGGGACCACGCAGAGGTAATCAGACGAATCTTGTCTCCGGTCCGTGTGGGCTTTCGTCCGTTCTGGTTGAAAATCACGTTGTCGACGCCGTTGATCAGAATCACCGGTCGAACGGCATCATATCCGATCTCGTGATGTTTCTGCATGCAGTACGGTGACTGGTAGACGGTGGCGTCGGCGTACTTCTGGTTGAAAGCGTGGATTTTGTGGTCTGCTTCGAAGTCGGCGTCGCGGTAGAACGCAACCGGGCCATCCACGCGATGGATCAGCTTGGGCTGGTGCTTGTCCAATAGTTTTTCGAGCCGATCCGCGTTGAAGTTCGCCGAGTTGCAGATCACGACCGAGGACGGCCCGGCGAGGCGATTCGTGAGCACGCGCGCACCGAGGCGGGTCAGTTCTTTTCGTAGTGCGTTCATGAACTGATTCCCGCCGCCCCACGGAGGTCGATGGAACTCGTGCCATAGTGAGAACGTGAGCCCGAATCCCGGGCGATGGGCAACCAGGGCGCGGCGCGCGCGATTCACGAACTGCCCGAGCGCTGCGGGGGACGCCCCGGCACGGGTGGCCGGCGCGCGTCGCGCTTGAACGGGCGGTACTCGGTCGAGTTCGGACAGCAATTTGCGCAGCGGACCGATCGCTGCACTTGGCGTGTGGAGCTCGCGGATGCGGGCCAGGTGCGCTGCGCAGGTTTGCGCCAGGTCGCCCGGACGCTCACAGAATGCATGAAGCTTTGCGAGGCCGTCTTCGAAACTGTCGAAGAAGCAGGTCTCATCGAGGATGTCGAGTGCGGCGCCGACGCGCGTGCAGAGGATTGGCGTCTGCGTCGCTGCGGATTCGAGCGCCGAGCGCGGTCCGCCCTCCCACCGACTGCTAATCAGGTGCAGGTCGGAGGCGTGGTAGAGCAAGTTCATCGTCTTGGCAGCGAGTACATTAAGCGGCATGTCATCATGCGTAGTCTCTTCGCCGACGAAAGTGAACGGGACGCCGCGGTCGCGCAGGCGTTCGCGAATCCAGTGCCTGCGAGGTCCCGCGAGCAGAACGTGGATCGGGTGCCCGGCCTCGAAGCACGCGGCGAGGAGTTCAAGCAGAAGCTCCGTGGCTTTCTGTTCCTTGGGGCGAGAGAGATCCGATCCCAGAGTGTCTCGCATGAAGTTACTGATAACGATTCGGTTCGGTGGAATGTCAAAGCGCTCACACAGCGCTTCGCGAGTCAATCCGTCCGGCGGTTGCGCGGTGAAGTGAGTCGGGTCAACGCAATAGTAGATGCGAAGCATCGGCTTGCCCAGGTCGCTCAGGATCCTCGCCGCCTCGTCAAGCTGGGCAAGCAGTCACGCCCCAAAATAAAACTGGGCATCTGCGGCGAACACGGTGGCGACCCCAAGTCCGTGGAGTTCTGCCACCACGTCGGTCTGAACTACGTGTCCTGCAGCCCCTACCGCGTGCCGATCGCACGACTCGCCGCTGCGCACGCCGCGCTGAAGAGCACGAAATAGCCCCAGTCCCACAGGATTGCAAAAGCGCACGAGGTATACGCGCCTCGTGCGCTTTTTTGTGTGCCGGTCCAAGCCCCTGCTGACCGTCGCGTGGGGTTGACTCGCAAACTTTTGTCTGCAATGGATGATCTGCGCCGAAAACTTCGTGCGATCACAGGTCGTTGCGTCACGATCTTGCGCTGCAGACCGCGGTTGATCGCGACCGGGATTTGAGCAGCGGCTGGTCAAAGCAGAATGCAAGCGTACCAAACCCGTCTGTTTTTCCCACAACCACAAAGCCCGAACAAGGCCATTTCAATCCACTGAAGCTGTAGCACATATCCACGCATCGCGCTTAATGTGCGGCACTGCAGCGCTATAAAGCGATGAGTAGGCCCACGGTGCTGTCCGTCATGAGGATAGGTAGAGCGTGGTCCGCTTTTCTTTTGGAGGAAAATGGTAACTACTCAGGTAGGCAGGGTTCAGGGTTCGGGAGGAAGAGATGGAAACGTATCGACGCTTAGAAGACTGGGTCGTCGATCAGAAACTTTGTCGTCTGCCCATTGAGATAGGCGCACTTACCCACCGGTGGCCAGCGGAGGAGAAGTACGATGATCGGCACGTTCGCAACACGATCGAGGGAGTCAACAGAAGCCGGGGAGAGGCGGCGGAGACTGTGCATCACCTGTACATGGCCCACCTCAAAGGATATGAAACTCAGACGACGCACGAGGAGTATCGCGTTCGATATCAGGAGTGCATCCGGATGCTCAACGATATGGAACGTACTCTTGAAAAGCAATTGCCGGAGTCCGAGCGTCGCTGGCCCAATGTGTCCGTGCGGGAAGATGGCGAAACCTATGGAGCCTCCGCTTTTGGATTTCCTGAACCCTGAACCCTGAGTAGTTGCGGAAAATGTATGCAAACGACATACCCGTGGCCGGCCAACAGACTCGCTCAGTTATTTAAAACCATTGCCCAAAATGAAAGTCTCAACGCAATCAACCTGATGAACAAGGGCAACGTAAACCTGATCCTGAATCGACCCAGCGGCACGGCAGCCTGTATTGCCAAAGTCAAAATGCGTTCGGAGGCTATATGGCGCAGTCTTCCGATTATCATTACCGGGCCCGCGGCGCGAGCCGCTATTGATGCCAGTGGCTTTGTCCGGAAAAACGACGGGGTGTTTCCCGCATCCGGGAATACCTTGTTAGTCCTTAAAGGGTTCGGACTTGTTCTTGCGGTCATGCATCGCAGGCACTATTTTAGACTCCGTGAATATCCTGACCGCATATGCATGGTTTAAGCCCACGGGCATGGGTTCACGCATGCACCGTACTATGGAGCTGCTGGCCGAGTACGGTCATGACGTGGATTGGGTCGGCGTGTCCCCGCCTCCGATAAAAAGCCGTCAACTGCACTTCCACCGTTTGTTTGAATGGCATGACAGCCCCAATCACCGGAAGCTCTATTTCTGGTTCAGGTACCATGCCGCCGCGATCAATGCCTGCAACCGGCTCTCCCGATCGAAACCCTATGCCGGCTTTGTATCTTTTACGGTAAGCGCGGCCTTTCCTCTAATCCGTGCAGTCAAACGGTCTGACAAGCCGTTCATTGTATTCATCCGGTCGAATGAGATGGTCGAAAACAGGATAAAAGGGGTGACGGCTCCTCTCCAGTGGCTGGTAAACAAAGCTTCGAAAAAGGTTATTGAAGCCGCCTCCACGCTTGTATTCGTGAATCAGACCCTGCTTGATCGCTACTGTGAAGCCTATGGACCCCACATACGAAAGCGGTCTTTGGTCCTGTACAATGATCTGCCTGAAGTTCCGTTAGCCGCGTCTTCCCACACATCTATACCGGAGGTTAAAAAGGCACCCCTTGCTGTCGTCTGCGGACGGCTTGATAAAAATAAAAATATCGCCCTGGTGCTGCGCGCTATGACGGGCGATATCGCCAATGCATGGCACCTGCTGATTGTTGGAGACGGACCTGAGCGCAGCGGACTGGAGGAGTTGGTTCAGTCATTGAACTTAGCGGAAAGGGTCAAGTTTGCGGGATGGAGCAATGATGCCCCTGGCCTGACGGCACAGGCTGACTGCTTTATTCTGCCTTCGTACAGCGAGGGTGTTTCCAATGCGCTTCTGGAAGCGCTGGCATGCAAAAAACCCTGTCTCGTCAGTGACATCCCCGAACACCGGGAGCTTTTCCCTGACGGAGAGAACCTGTTCAATCCAGATCAACCCGAAACACTTTCCCGCATGCTGGCCGCCCTTTTTAGCGACGACCCATTGGCGGATCGAATCAGAGCCGCATGTCGGGAGGCTGAACTGTTATTCCCGACCGACTGGGATTCGGAAGCCTATCGCATTATTACCACGGCGATGAATTGCACTGAGAGTCATGGGATATGAAGATTCTATATTTTCATACAGGCCGGGTAGAGGCGCGGCAGGCCAATCTTACTCAAACGCTACAGATGGTTACCGCGTTCACGGAACTGGGCCACGCAGTGACATTAGCGTTGAACACATCGCGCTGCACCCAGGCAGAGGGTGAACAGATAGTGAAGGAGCAGCTCAATCTCACCGAACTGCCATTTCTGATCAAAATCTACAAAGGGCGGTCTCTATGTGGGCGGTTTCGATCTCTGGGCGCCGCGGATGCAGCCCTCAAGCTAAGCCAAGAGACCCGCTATGATTTCATTTTTGTTCGAAACCCGCTTCCCTTGCCCCTTTTAAAGAAGGCCGCCTGCCCGGTGATATTTGAGGCGCACCATACAGACTGCTTCGATAAGCTCCCGTTTTTTGATTGGTGGTGGCGCCGTCGAATCGTCGCCCTGGCGTGCTCGGATCAAATGCCCGTTATGATTGCCATATCGCAGGCCCTTGCAAATTGGTGGACCGCGGCGGGTGTGCCGTCCAGTAAAGTGCTGGCGCTGCATGATGCCGTCAATCCGACCTTTATCCCGGCCGGTCTGGATCAGATGTCGGCCCGCAAAGAACTCGAACTTGCCGCTGAGCGACCTGTTGTGCTTTACGCCGGCAGTTTATATGCCGATCGGGGGGCTGACACAATTCTGCGTCTTGCGGATATGCGCAGGGATGCCTTGTTTGTTGTGGTGGGTGGACCTGAGGAAACAGCGAAAGCGTTAGCGGCGAAAGCGGAAAAGACACAAATTGAGAATATCCGTTTTGAGGGGCGTGTTCCTCATTACCGTATCGCGCACTATCTTGCGGCCGCCGATATTCTGCTCATGGTCTGGTCATGGAAGGTCAAAACCATTCATTACTGCAGCCCATTGAAATTATTCGAATATATGCTGGCTGAGCGTGAGATAGTCGGGCAGGCATTCCCGACTATTCTGGAGGTCATAGAGGACGGTGTGCATGCGCGACTTGCGGATCCGGACTCCTTCGAGGATTTAGTGGATAAGCTGAGCGGAGCGCTAGACCATCCGAATCCGGAATTAGCCCGGGCGGCACGCGTGCTGGTAATTCGGGAATATACCTGGCAAAACCGTTGCAGGCAGATTATTGAAGCGTTTGAAGGACCCCTATGAAACTATGTCCCGGAATAGCCCAGTTTTCGATTCAGGGGGCCTGCTGTTCGCTCAAAGACAGCTAAATCCTTTTCGGTCAGCCTGCTTTTCCATGTCTCTACATTTACGATTTTATCTTCACCGCTGAACCGCATCCTGTTTCCACCGATAAGGTGCCGCTCCCGGCCTCTTAAGTGCAGTATATCCTCTGTGTAGGGTTTTTCCAGAAAGTCTGCGAGTTCACGCATGGTACTTTCCGGGTCGCGGCAAAGATCTTCATACCGCAGTGCTTTCAGGTTCATGGAAGGGCCGGATCTAAATATGGATCCCGCCATCCGGTTGTCGTGGAGCCATGTTTTGGCAGCACGCTCTGCCGGCACCTCTTTACGCATGGCGGAGGCCATGACGGCGCGCCCATCCCGAATTAGATGAATCACCCGTGCATTGCGCGGGAGCCGGGTCCTCAACCATTGCGCTGTCATAATGGACTTCGATGAATCGACAACGGCCTCGGCGGGTGCCGTTTTCAGGACGGCATCATAGAGCCGGATCATATTTTTGAGGATTGCATCGCTGCCAAATCCGGCGCAGCCCTGTGGGTGAATGACCGCGGAAGCCAGCCGGGCATAAAAGCTGAGCTTCTGGAGTTGGTTGTTTCGCTCGGCTTCGAGGGAGAGGCGGAAGGCATTTATGGTTTGATCGGCCGCTGTATCCCCCGCCAGCCCCAGTTCGTCTAAAATGGGATTCCAGAAGGGGCATGTTTGCGGTGGTTTCCCGCAGGTGCAGTGTTCATGCGTTTTGAGGAACAGAGGCAGCCATTTCACTTCACCCAGCGAGACGGTGCCGGACATGTTTCCTATAAGCAAATCCAGAAGCGTGGATCCACTGTGCCCCGAACTGAAAATGTATATGTATCGAACCATGTTCGCGTCAGTTCGAAATAGTAATGAAGTGCGTGGTCTGCTGCGGATCACTTCTTTCGAATAGCCTTTGCATCATTCCGCATCAGTATCTGGTGAAGCCGGGCCGCTTTGCGCCAGCCTAAAGAAATAACCCTGTTGGGCCATAAGTTCATCATAGGTCCCCTGCTCCACAACTTTCCCTGCATCAAAGACGAGAATCCGGTCGGCCTTGCGAACGGTTGTCAAACGATGCGCGATTACGATCGTGGTGACCTTGCCTTTAAGTTCTACGATGGCTTCCTGGATCTTTTTTTCAGAGGTCATATCCAAAGCACTGGTCGCTTCATCCAGTATAAGGATCTCGGGTTCTACCACGAGCGCCCTGGCCAGCGCAATGCGTTGACGTTCTCCCCCCGACAGACCGGCGCCATGTTCGCCCAGTACGGTTTCATATCCTTCCGGAAGGCGCTGAATAAACGCATCCGCATGCGCCAAACGGCAGGCCTTTTGAATACGCTCCATGCTCAGGCCTTCGCTGCGGAAGTCCACATTCCGGGCGATGGAATCGTTGAGAATGAAAGGGTCCTGCGATACGTAACCCATCTTTTTACGATAGCTGGTCATACTGAGGGTGGCCAGTTGATCGTTCCCGACCCTTATCTCGCCGCTGTTCGGCCGCAGAAGCCCCACGAGTAAATCCGCGGTTGTCGATTTTCCGGCTCCCGATCCGCCGACCAAACCGATCATGGCACCGGATGGAATATCGAAATTCAATGGGCCAATGCAATGCTCCTGCCCTCCCGATGCGTAGCGGTAAGTGACTTCCTGAAAGGAAATTCCATCGCCCACACTTTCAAAAGTGCGTCCTGCATTCTCGTCGGGATATTGATTGGATTTTAATTCGCTGATGTTTTCTTCAAAGACATCCAGAGCCGCCATGTGTCTGAGAATTTTGTAGTGCATGTTCTGAATCGTTCTCAGGGACTGATACATTCTGGCTGCCGCGACGATAAAGGCAAAAAAGATTGTGAGGTTGAAATCGAAAATGAGGTAGATCATCAGCGCCAGGACTATCACCATTGGCTCAAAGATCGAATTGAGTGAACCTTCGGCTACAGCCAGCTTCAATTCGGTTCGACTATACCTGGACAGGGTCTTGTCCATGTGCCGCCCGATGCCGTCTTCGCAGACGAAGCTTTTCATGACGCGGTAACCGCTGAGGCTATGATTTACGGTTTCCTGAATTTCAGCCTGGCAGGCCGCGACAGTATGCCCCCAGCGCCGTGCTGAGAGGAAAACCGATCGGATCAGGAAATAAATGACCGCAGAGAAGGCCAGTACAAAAAGAGAAAGTTCCCAGGATATCAGCACGACCACAATAACCGAAAACAGGACATCCACGGCGGAGGTGGCATAGCGTGAGACGAAGTTCAGCAACCGGGAAATCATACGCGTTTGCGTCACGACGACATCCGTAAGTTTCCCGAAATTCCGGCTGTACAGAAAAGGAAGTTCCGCATGCAGCAGCGCATCCAGTGCGATGCGTTTCTTGTGACATTCCAGGCCTACCTCGACTGATTTCATCAGGGCATTCTGAAGCACCAACATGGCGGATCGTGCTGCGACAATGAAGAAGGTAACGATCAGGATGTTTTGAAAGGTAGGTTCAAGCCCAATTCCGTTGAACAACCCGATGAACAGCCGCCCGAACAAGCTGTCCGGATTAGGGGCCTCGTCCATGAGTGCGGTCATCAGCGGGATAATGGCCGCAATACTCGCCCCGCCTAAAAAGCCGGTAAAAAGCAACAACAGAAAAATAA
This sequence comes from Verrucomicrobiota bacterium, assembly GCA_027623315.1. Taxonomy (GTDB): domain Bacteria; phylum Verrucomicrobiota; class Kiritimatiellia; order CAJWTS01; family CAJWTS01; genus JAQBYD01. Next base: position 85,253 of record JAQBYD010000006.1, read on the forward strand.
TTGACAGCCTTAATCGGTAATATTTTAACCCGAGGCGAATTACATTGGCTATCATATGAGTTATCTTTAACTGATGTTTACGGTCACTTGTCGTACGATCAAGCGGATGCGAAATGGCGGACTGTTTGAAAAAAAGTTAAAGGAGGTCTTCGGGCTTTCGTCCAGCTTTTAATATAATCTCAAGTGAGGCTAAAAAAATAAGTTGATTGGACAAATCAGCATGATTGTTCTGGTGTGTATTCCATATTTCATCCAAGTCCAACCAGTTGACAATGTTTCGTTTTTTCAAATCATTCAAATTCTCTCTCATTGAATCTCTGAGATCTTTCCTGCTTTGTATGGAGGTTTTGAAATCCAGATAGTTCAGCATCCTATTTCGAACAGCATTCGGCCTTTTTGACGGAAATTTTTTACGCAATATGTTGCCGGCATGTGCGCAGGCATAAGGCAGTTTGCCTGTCTTTAGTCCCAGGCCATAATGAGATTTAAGCGGGATGCGGCTCATTTCCGGAAAATATTCCAGAATCATACCTTTATACAGACTGCAATTTTTGCGATGCACCCTGGGCAGGTTAGTGAAAAATGCCAGCACCTCGGGGTCTGAAAATGGCGTTTCAAAGCATAGTCCTTTATGTAGAACACTCGGCGCTATCAACTTCGCCTGTCGGTTTGAAAAATCCCAGCATTCTTCAATTGAGAAAGTGGTACCTGTTGCATTATCCGGATAGTCGAGAAGTGAGACATACTGCTTATGCGCTAGTACGTCTAGGCGCAGATTGCTTGTTTTACGTCCCTCTTTTTCGAGAAAACGGTAAGCCGCCAGCGGCTTTGTTGGTGCTGGTGAATGAGGCATGCGTGACCCGGCGAGATAGTCACCAAGGAAACCAGACCAGACCCGAGTGTTACCATAGCGTTCAACAAGTTTTGTTACCGGAGCTCCATGATATACCTCTGTCTGTAAATCGAAAGCTTTGGCTTTTAGAACAAGAGACTCCGTATCGTAAGGGCATTCATGTAGCGATAACGGATTGTGTTCCACCCCGTAAAACCTAGCGACCTGGGCGCCAATTTCAAAATCAAAAGATCCCGGAAGCCCATACGTGAAGGTTGTGACCTTCGCGGCGGGCACCTGCTCCATTAAAAGAGCAAGAATAAGCCTACTGTCTAATCCACCACTCAGCGGAACCGCCTGGATCTTATCGGTGTCCAGTCGTTTGTCGATGGAGTTGCGTATAAGATGAATAGCCGTCTGCTTGAGTTCCTGCGTCGTCGCATGCTGTATATCTGACCTTGGTCCATAAAAAGTTCTGAGCGCAGGCGGGCTGCAGTAATTCAGAAAATAGCCAAGCCGAAGGTAGGCGTTCAGGGAAAGACTGTTTTTGAAATCATCGGCCTGAACCGCTGGACTACCCCCATCCCATGTATTCATGGTGATACGGCCCCAGCATCTACAGTACTTTCAATAAAGGTCTGCATTAAGCCGATATAATGTTCCCGATATTCTTCAAACGTATCCGGACGAACAAGGTGAGGACGTGTCCTATTCTCCGTGGGGTCCATTTCATTTGCGATAGATTTCCAAACATGTGTAAGAAAGTGCTTTCCATCATACGAGTTATCGGTGTCATAGGTCAACGCCCCTGGGGCTGAAAAATCGTAAAACTCATCCGCAATAATTGAAAGACGCCTTGCCACATGAAAAAATGATTCTTCGTTTTTGTAGTAATCCTTATATACTTCCCATGGACTTACGGGTGGAGCATAAAGAATGTAGTGTGCGTTGGGGAAAACTGAATGTAGCTCGTCATAGAGTTCCACCCATTCAATTTGATATTTTTGAGGACTAATTTTTCTGCGAAATGCTGGGCGATAAGGTTTGAGCCCGGGGATAGGCTGGCAGGCAAAGTTTTGGTCATAATATCGTTGTCCGGTTCTCGATGGAAATTGTCTGCGGAGGGTCTGTCGAGACCATTGAACAACATCCCAACTCATATAATTAGCCCATTTAGAGGGTGGTCGTTTGAACTCGTCAACCCAGTCGGGTACCTCACGCTGCGGGTCGCCATAAAAATTAAACATGGATGCTTCGACGAGAAGGACCTTGGGCTCATATCCTTTACTCTTTAAGTAGCGCGCATACGCTATAAACTCCCTGATTCGTCCTGCACTGAATGACAAATTAAACGAATCACCACCACAGAAATCACGCTGATCAAGTAAAGTCGTTCTGGAGCTCCCAAGGATCAGGCAGGCAGGATCGGATTTCCGGCGTTCGAAAAGATAAATTTTTGTTAGTCTCTCGTTAAAAGCAATATTGGTGTCAAAGAGCTTATTGCCGCCAAAGGCCCACAGCGGATCCACCACCAGGTTAAACCCCACCACGGCGCCCAATCCAATGACTAGCAGTCCACATAGAACACAGGCATATACTTTGAAAGAATTACACATTAGAAATTGAAGTAGATAAATTCACTGACACGGTTTAATCGTACGAGACAATATAATAAAATAACAGCTATGAAGCAGGCCCATACAGGGCTCGGGGCCCATTGGAACCAGCGGGGGCGTCCCGCTTCAACCTTGTATCCTGCCGTGTGCATATAGGGTCGGCAGCTTCGAAAAAGCTGCATCGAATTCGGAGCAAGAAAACAAAGGAGGAAGGCGCACAGGATTAACCGGATATCCCCGGATACCCGCACTTTACGTATTTGAGCCCATTCAGCGCCGGATAGCCATTCGGACAGCGCGGGACTTCCCGCGATCCATTCCTTCGGGATAATCATTCCGTTGGATCCAATCATGCCGTTCAGCACAGCCAGCGCTCCATCCAGCGATTCTGCCCGAAACAAAACCCAGCTGATAACCACGGCCAGAAAGGTTATCGACTGGGCCAAAATTTTCCATGCCGCATTGGTATCGGATAACAGGCCCCACTTAGGTTTGAGATGGTGCCAGCCATGGTTGATGCAAATATACAATCCATGCAGCCCCCCCCAAATGACAAAAGTCCACCCGGCTCCGTGCCATAATCCACCCAGCAGCATGGTGATCATCAGGTTTCTGTAGCGGAACAGTCGCCCTTTTCGGCTGCCGCCGAGCGGAAAATACAGGTACTCCCTCAAAAACCGTGACAAGGTCATATGCCACCGGCGCCAGAATTCGACAATGCTCCTGGACTTGTACGGGGAGTTGAAGTTGACCGGCAAGCGGATGCCGAAACATCGCCCCAATCCTATCGCCATATCGGAGTATCCGGAGAAATCAAAATAGAGTTGAAAGGTATAGCCGAGTGCACCCATCCACCCGGAAAGAAAATCTATGGGCCGTCCCAGTTCGGCACTCTGAAAGACTGGATTCGCAATGAGTGCCAGATTGTCGGCAAGAATAGATTTTTTGAAAAGGCCCAAGGCAAAAATGCTTAACCCCACGATAAGGTTTCGAAGGATCTGCTTTTTCCGGGGAGCCATACGTTCAAACTGGGGAAGCATTTCCCTGTGATGAACGATCGGGCCTGCAATTAACTGGGGGAAAAAGGAGACGAAAAGGCAGTAATGGATGAAGTTGTATTCTTTGGTCTCGTGGCGGTAGGAGTCCACCAGATAGGTGATCTGTTGAAATGTGAAAAAGGAGATGCCAAGAGGCAGTAGAATGTCCGGGACACGCCATCCGCCATTCAGTAACGCATTGGTGTTTTCAATGAAAAAACCGGCGTACTTGTAGTAGCCGATGGTAAGGAGATTGACCCCAATCCCCAGGGCAAGCATCCGACGCGTTCGCCACTTTTCTTTCAGCATCAATCGTCCCATGCCGTAGTTGAACAGCATGGAAACGGCGATCAATATGAGATATTGAGGGTTCCACCAGGCATAAAAAAACAGGGATGCGACAGCAAGCCATGCATAACGCAGTTCCCTGTTATTAAACTGTTGAAGGCAAAGGTACACCGCGAGGGTAATCGGAAAAAACCAGAAGATGAATTCAAAGGTGTTAAAAAGCATATCACCGGCGACCCAATTGGAAATTAATGTTTATCTTTAAATTGAATGAACGCCGCCGCGTATCTCTTTCCCAGTTCCTGCGCGGACGAATAGTCGAAATGCCAACGATCATAGGCCGTGAGCCCGTCGGAGGTAACAAAGGCGGTCCCTGGCGCTTTCTCAGTCAAATTCGCGAGTCTCCGGTTAAACTCTGGCGCATTGTGTATGCCCCCGGCAATGAAGGGGACTTCCATTTCGAGTGTGCTCCGAAATTCATATATAAGGCTGCAGAGTTGATCCAAGTATTCTCTATCTTCTATATTGCGCTCACCCTGATGCCAGAGAATGGCCTCGAGGTGCCCCTCATTTTGTTCAAGGGCACTGCGAATGCGGCGAATTGCCTCACTAAAATAGGGCTGCCCTTTCCGCCACTCTGTAATACTAGATCCCCCTCGTGCATTGATAACCAACCCGACCTGAATTCCCGGCTTGTACTCAAGAAGATGTTTTCCAAAAGCTTCACAGAAATTATACCGCTGAAGACCAAGACTTTTACGGATTGTCGAGTATCGGTTGTAAGGTTGCCGAGCGGTTTCCCATTTATTTTCAGCATTAAAAAGCAATATATCAGAGACTTCTCCTGATGCCTCGGGAATCGGACTCCGCCCAGCCATATTACTTTGCCCGATACAGAGAAAAACCCATAATGCAGGCTTTTTTTGATCTTTTTCCTTCTTTATCTGAAAGACTTTACTGCACATAAAGCTTAATATAAGCCCAAGCATAAGCAGCATGCCGAGCACTTTTTTACAACTCAACTGCTTCCATAAGAAAGGCATCGCAACCAACCTCGTTGAACTGCATAGGAGGCAGTTCGGGTTCAATAGCCCTGAGAAGTTCTACTTTTTCAGAAAGTTCCTTTTCGTGAAGGCATTCAAATTTATAGCGGGCAATCGATTGACCCCTGAAGAGAGCTCCTCCAAACTTACTTTTCCGTAAACGACCTAAGCCATTTCGGTAATTTCTTAAGAGTTCTTCTTTAGGCGTTGACGGAAAAGTTTTCACCTCAGGGGCGCATCCTGCGTAATGATTAGAGATAAGTTCGACAATTGAGCTGGTGGAAGATCCGTCAAGTTTAGCAATGACAGGCTCCAGGAGCTTTTGACGTGCCGACCGCTGTTCGGAGCTAAGTTGATAAGATCCGTCCAGTGTGCTTTTCACCCAGTTGATCAAGTCTTTGTGGTTATCAAGCGTTTCACTTATTGCCCTCGGCAGCGGCTTGCTTAGCTCTGGATGGTAAATTGGCGCGTACATAGCAACTGGCAGGCCGTGAACAAACGCTTCGACTGCCGTTGTGCAGCCATGATGAATGACGGAGGCCGCATTGATCAGCCACATTTGCACCGGCCCCTCTCGCAGGACAAAGATATTTTCAACTTGCTTGAAGGTGTGTCTGTAGAAATCAAGATTTTCGGTAGGATGAGGGCGAATAACAATAGAGCGTGGCGCTATGGCCTTGCTGAGTGCGTGGATGGCTTCAATAAAGAAGCCGGATAAAAGGCCATGATAATGGCATAGCATATCTTCATGGAGACTGTTGTAGGATTTTCCCTGCGCTTGATTGCGCAGGGCTTTAAGTTTTTCGGCACCGAGATAATGATGAGCACGCTGAAAGTTGGTGTTGATTAGAACGTACGGCTCATTTTTGAATCGACTGTCTTTCTGCTGTGCTTCGAAATACGAAGCAAACCTTTTAGCGCATAAATCAAATCTGGGGTTCCCAACTACATTAAATTTTTCTGGGTCATCAGATGCCTTTTCTCGGAGGAGTTCGGTTTTTTGCCATTCCCCCCATAGCAGTGTCATCAAGGAAAGACTGACAGCGCTTGGAGGATTGCGTTGTACCAGAGCGGTGCTGTTTTCGACGTAAATTCCACCCTCCTCATCCATACGGATCAAATCACCGCCTCGTTCCTGCATCCGTTCAAAAAGGGTTAAGAGCGTGGAATTCGCTGCTCCTCCTTTGTCCAGATAGGCAAACGGGCCGCCCTCTTTCAGCAGGTACTGCTGAACGCTGCGACGATTTCCCAGGCAGCAGCGAAAACCGGCTGCGACCAGATGGGCTGCCAGATACAATCGGCCATCAAGGTCTCTTACCTTGGTTTCCATAGGTAAGCCAATCAGGGGATTCATCTGCGAACCTTCCTTGAGCAGGTTTTGATTCAGCGGCAGAGGCGTTCCATGTGGCGACCGGTTCGATGAATCTGAACCAGTTCGTCATAAGTCATGGAGCCCACATGCGCCTGCTCGGTGCCGCACTGATCGCCATGGCTTAATGTAAAATGCTTTTCCAGGTACTTGGCGCCATGGGCAAACGCCCAAAGGGCGGCGGCTATACCGATCGAATGATCACTTAATCCGTGGTATGGGCTGTTTTTAAAGTCCGGCATTTTCATATCCTCAAGGAAAGCCGGGTACTTCATTACGCAATAAAGATAGATCGCCTGTTTGGCGTGAGGCACCTCATCAAAATGCATATCACTGGGCACGGATAGTACTACGGGTTTGCCGGTATCCAGCATGGCCTGAACCAGCGCTGGATTTTCGCGATTGGTGCGGGCCGCCGTTTTCAAATAGGGCAAATCAAGTTTCAGACACCAGTCCAGCCGCTCAAAATCGAACGGGGTGCCAAAAAAGGCAATCCCAACCTGATCTGCGTACGCTTTGAGTCGCTTCAATCCGTCAAAATCAAGTTCGAGGTAATCCCGGCTGGCACCGTCCGCCCCGGGAAACATGCTGGCGGGATAGAGTTGCACTTTTACGGCATCCGCTCCACCCAGTTTGGATTGTAAAATCATCTGCTCAGCCACCTGCAGGCTGCCACCATGCTGGGGGAAAATTTCAGAGATAATGAACATGTGTATCTTCCTGCTGTTGATTTAGTTAAGCCGAAAACAATTAGACAGACTGATCAGTTGGAAACTGCTGCCCGGCGCGCCGCATTACACTGCTGCATGTACTTTAGCCTTTACAGCGGCAGGGTCAATGGCAAACAGCCTGCGGAAGGGTCAGGATGACCTGGCCGCCATAAAGGCTTCTTTCGTAGGATGCCGGGCCAACATCGTGTCAAGGTCCCCCGCTGTGTGAATATCGAGGTATGGCGTTACCACAACTCCCACATGCGCACTGAGGAAGGTATTGAAGATGGCCGAACTTTTGATGATTCGGAAGGCTGCGTTCTGGACCAGGTCCTCATCGACTGAAAGGACTTCCCAGAGACCATGTTCATTCATTAACTCCATCCCTCGCTTCAGGTCCGATGAGCGAAGTTCCGGGCTGTTAGCCTGCAGTACGGCAATGCGGTTGAGGGCCGCCTGTCCGTGATGCTTCTGCACTTGGTTATACGCATGGCGCACCACTTCCATCTTGGGAACGATATCGTCGGCCAGTTCATCCGGGCGACGCAGTCCTTTGCAACCGAGAGCGCTCGCTACTTCGAGAATTTCCTCATCTTCAGATGACACATATACCTCATCCATGCATCCGGATTCCCAGCAGGCGTCCACGACCCAGGCCAGCATCGGGCGACCGTATACCTCAAGAATGTTTTTCCGCTTCAGCCTGCGGGACCCGCCGCGAGCGGGTATGATTGCTATGCAGGATTCATTCATACCTCGCCTACCCTGTTTAAAATATCTTGGGCAATAATGTCCGCCCCATTGTGCTCTACGGCATGTTCATTCATCATGTGCAGAATGTGCCTATATTCATGATCAACGAAGCGCGGCAGGAATTCATGCAGTTCATTTGCAAAGGATTCCAGCGCAACCAGAGACCCCAGTTGCGCCTTCTTCAGATTAAGCATGTTCTCGCTCATTTCAGGATTCACGGCTTCGCCAATCAGCAGAAATGGCGTTCGGTAGGCGATACACTCTGAAATGGTATTGAAACCGGCCCTGCAAATGACCAAATCCATGTGCGGTATATAATCACTGAAAAGCTCATTCGGGTCGATATTCGTCACGTTGTCGGCTTCGCATTGAAACCGGGACGATATATAAAACTGGAAATCAGGCAGTAGATGTACCCGCGAAAGAGCCCGGTATATGTGCGGGGCCAACAGGCCTGAACCGCTGTCCATGATCAGCACTTTAAAGCGGTCGTTCGGCTGGACATTATTAACACTTCTCATTTCACGCACGATGAGCGGAACGCGCCGGGCTTTGTGTGCATAATGGCTCATAATCTCACCGGGAGTGAAAGGCGGAAAATAAAGCACCTCCGCTTGCTCGGCACAGGCAAAAAACCATTCCAGTACGCGATCGTTTATGACCGGCGGAAACAGTTTGCAGAAAAACCAGTCCCATGTGAAGTGCGCGACACCGAATGCCGGAATGCCAAGGCGGGCCGCTACCGGAAAAGCCTCATAGACAAAGTCAGACAAAATGAAATCAGCCTTAACGGACGAACACTCCCTTTCCACATAGGCGTTTGCCCGTTCGGGATAATCTGCAAAAATGGCCCTGATTTCCTCGATAGCGGGGGCCCCGTCAGCCTGCTTCGCCCAGGAAATGTTGTTGTAGACGGAGGAGACCTCAATATTATCGATCAGTCTAGGTACGCTTTCAGCAAAGCGTTCGGTTTGAAGAGTAAAGTCAATCTGATTCGAAAAGCGGCGTATCGATGAAATGATGGCGCTTTGCCGGACCAGCGGACCATATCCCTCGTCGGAAACATAAATCTTGCAACTGGCTCGGGATGATGAATTTAATGGGCTCAACGAAGACTTTCCAAGAAGATTGAGGTATTCACAATGATTCACCGTTCATCCACGCAAAGACCCCGAATGCGAATACGTGCAGACATCTGGATCCCCCTCCTGGTGATCGTGATGTTGTGGGTCTCAACATGCCTGCACTATTACATAAAGGCCTATTCGGATCCATTGAATTATCTTAATTTTGCGAGGGATTTTGTCGGTAATTTTACATCGAGCAAGTGGCCGGCTGTCTATCCTGCCTTCCTGGCCATCATGTTGCAGATCGTCGGGAAGTACTTTATTTTTATAATCAACCTGCTGCCGCTGAGCCTGCTTATCGCAGGCACCGCTGTATTGGCAAAAATCGTATCTGATGAAGGGCGCGGCCGAATGGGCGCGGCGTTATGTGCACTCCTGTTGCTGCAATGTGATCCTGCTTTGTGGATATACCTGGTTAATCCGTATCGGGATCCGATGGCCATGATGTTCCTTGTCGGATCAGTGGCCTGCCTTTCAGGGTACCTGGTACATCCCGGGAAGGCTGTCAGGATGCTGCTGCCTGCCGGTCTTTTACTGGGACTGTCCTGCAGCACACGCGAACCGAATATTCTTGTCATTCTGCCCATGATTTTATGTGCCTTCATATTCTGGCGAAGCGATCGACGGATTCGATTTTTTCCATGCGCTATCAGTTTTGCTGCCGGCATGGCGCTGGGAATTGCCCCCCTGCTATTGCAAAGTTATGCAGCCAGCGGTAATATACTTATACCGCCGCAGGCCGCTGCTCAGCAGAACCTTTTGCCTGGAATTCACCTGAACACTCGTGAGCCTGTTTTGACAAAAGCGGCCTTGTATTTTTTCGAAAACGCAGGCTGGCCATGGCTGATCGGCTTAGCGATAGGACTGGTTGAGGGTATTCGCAACAGGAACCGGCTCGTACTTTTTATGCTGTGCCCTTCCATCGTGGTCTTTTTTGGCTTTTATGGTTTCTATGAATACTTTGTAACTCGCTATTATTTTATTGTGCTGGTGCTGGCAACACCTTTAAGCGCTTACGGTTGGAGCCGCTTGCTGGCATCGCTGAAATTTTTCCCCCGACGTGCCCCCCGCATCTATGCGGAAGCGCTGATTCTGATCGGCCTGACCCTTTTTACGGCATTCGGCCTATTCCGGATCGGCAAAAACACCGGGTTCCGGATTTCCGGCGCGCGTGAACTGGTTCAGGCTATAGAAGACCTTCTGCCTGCCGACAGCCAAATTTTGTGCCCGCGTAACCTATCAGAGATAATCAGCTGGTTTTCGCATCCATCCTCTCGATCCGTGTCGAAGATTCACCGCGGTGATGTGGAGAGTGATGAAAGGTTGTCTCGATTCATCAGCGGCATCCTTTCCCAAGGCATGCCGGTTTATTTGTTCGACGCAAAAGGTGGAACGATGCTCTCGAAGGAGTCGGAACTTGTAAGGCGGTTTTTTGATCTGCAACCGATGGCGGAACTTGATCCTGAACGGTTTCAACTCGGCAAGGTTTGGCCCAGCCGCTCAATACACATTTACTCCGTGGTCGAGCGTTCGCAGCATGAGGTCAGCGCTCTTCTCGAGTCCGTCGGCGCCGATAAAAACTTTCTTCGTTTTAACGCGGGGTTCACCTCCCCCGGCGATCTACCCCCGGAAAGGCATCTGGAAATCAATGGATCCGTGATCGACATTCCGATCAGGAATGGAGCGAATTATATCAATCTCGGGCGCTTGGATTTGAATTCGCCATATGCCATCACGCTGCGCTCTTCGTCAGTGGTCCCTTCAGAAATTCAGGCGGTACTGTTGAGCAGCCAGAGCCCTGTTCTGCTGGAACTTGGCGCCTGGGATACGCCGTCCAACCTAGCTTACCTTTCGGATGAATTTCATCTTAACCGACATCAGAACAAACATCTCAGAGGGATCGAAAAGCAAGGCCGCATTACGGTGCCTCTGGCCGCGACGGATCCTTCCAGAAGATGGTTCGTCGAGTTTATAGCTGCCAGCTGGTACTTTCAGCCTGAGCGTCCCTTGATGATATCCGCCTCCCACAAAGGGACGCATCTGGGGGATTTCACTCTGACGCAGAATGAAGAGTTGTCGCACCATGTCATCGCCCTGCCTCCCGGGCTTCCCGATCATGCATCGATCGATGTAGACCTGACCATTCAGGCTGATGGTACAGATGCAGAGGGCGTTTCCCGGCCAGATGTTTTTTGCCTGCACCGCGCATGGGTCTACAGTCATGACCGCTCTGGAGTAGAAGGTTGGGACATAGGCAGCGAGAACGACACTCCGGCTCTTTCCTCCGGATTTCACGCCAGAGAGGAGGATTCGTCCGGTGTGGATTACAGGTGGTCTGCCAAGGAAGCGGTGCTTAAGTTGTATGACTTGCCCACTGAAGGTGCGGAGCTGACGCTTACGATGAGTACGAAATACCGACCCAAAGCGCCTGCGCCCGCGAATCCGGTCTTTCTGTTCAATGGAAACCCGCTAGCTGTAAGCTCCCGAGCTACCGTTAATGCCAACGGCTTCCAGCAAGTGCGTTTAAAGGTGCCGAAGAAATGGATTCTTCCGGAGACCAATGAACTGAGAATTCACTGCACCGAATGGATTCCGAAAGAAACCGAGGGGCGGGGTGACGGCCGTTCGCTGGGCCTTATGCTGGATCGGGTGGACTGGAAGCCCCTTTTTCAAGAAACGAGTGATAGCGGGCACTGAGTACCCCCCAGTCATAATGCTCTCCAGTTGCTCGCGCTTCGGCATGAATCGATGCATCCGAGGATTGCAGCGCATCAATCAGTTTTTCAGCTAGATCTTTTGGGGTCTCGGGTTCGGCCAGCCATCCGTTTCGGCCATGCACAATAACATCCGGTGTTCCATTTACCCGGCTGGCCACCACATTTTTCCCCATGGCCAGCGCTTCAAGAATGACCGTCGGCATGCCCTCTGTTTCTCCACGCGAGTCGATGATAGAGGGGATGGCTACCACTTTGCTTCGCTCCATCAGCTTCACCAGCTCTGCATGGGGCATTCCCCCTGCAAATGTCACCCCCTCTCCCAGCAAGCCCAACTCCCGGGCCTCTCGCTGAAGTGACTCCTTCAGTTGCCCGGACCCTACGATGGTCAATTCGGCTTTGGGCCGTTTTGACCGAACCTCCAGCATGGCCTGCAGCAAGTAGGTTACGCCCTTTTTTTCAACCAGTCGCCCCACAAAAAGCAGTGTGTCCGGATCCTCCTCGACAGATTTCCTGCCACAAAACAAGAATGTATCCACGCCCATACAGCTGATGGATGCGCCGGATGCCTGCCCGGTGAGTTCTTCGAGCTTTTCCCTGACATAGGAACTCTCACAAATGACGTGGTCCGTGCGCTTGATAATGAAGCGTCCAATGGCCCCTCCCAGACACCTGGGAAGCCTGAAAAGAATGTAGAGTCCGGCGGCATGAATATGAAGCACATGGCGATATCCCTCTGCCCGCCTGGCTAAACCACCCACCAATCCCTGGAAAACCATCCAATGAGAATTTACCACTGACACCTTGTTCTGGCGGCAAATTTTGCGCACCGCCATACACTGACTGATGATATATGAAGGCACTAGGAACCAGGCCCAGGGATAGCGCTGCAGGTTCTGCACCATGCCCTCGCCATAGGCTAATTTCTGGAGACTGCGAGGAAGGGCATACGTGAACCGGTGAACAACCACATCCCGCATGACTTCCTCAGAAGCCAGATTCTCCCCCCCTGGCGCCAGAACATGCACCCGGTCATAATGTTTGGTCAGCCCCTGTGCCAGATCATAGACGAATCGGGGCATGCTGTCGGTCTCGGAGCGGGGAAACGTTGAGGTGGTAATAAGTAGTTCAGACATGCCGCACCGGGTGTTGAACAGCCTTAATCCGCATCGGAATAATGCCGACTTTTATGATAGAACAGCATCATTTCCTGATTTAGGCGAATGCGTTTGAGCATCTGTGCCATAACCCCCGTGATCAGCGTAACGAGGGCCAGGAACACCAGGGCTCCACCTGTGAAACCAGCCCAGAGGTGAGGAGAAAAACTGCCTTTAACCACATAATGGATAAGCAGGAAAACAACCAGGCTCACGCCTGGAAGAAAGCACATCAGGGAGATCCACCCGAAGAAATACATCGGCCAAAAATCACGATAGGTGTTTAGAATGATTATGGCAGCCCGATAGCCATATTTGAAAAGGTTGGAAGCGACCCTGGATTTTCCAGCGGAGCGTACGCCCCTGATTTTCATCGGCACTTCAACCAGGCGCATCCCTTTGACAACGAGGTCCAGAATCGATTCCTGTGTGTAGGTGAATTCACCCCACAGATTCAGCTGAAGAGCCGCCTCTCTGCTGTAGGCTCGAAAGCCACAGGATACATCATAAAATTTTTGCCGGGAGATTTTGCAGATTAAACGGCTCATAACCCGATTGCCCCAGATCTTGATGCCTGGCATAACAGGGATGAGCTCCGGGTCCTTAAAACGCGATGCCGTTGTGAAATCGGCTTTATCCGAAAAGATGGGCTGAAGAAGACTGGGAATGTTGTCCGGATTGAACTGGCCGTCCGCGTCAATATTCACAATCAGGGTTGCCCCTAGCTCCAGGGCCTTTCGAAGGCCGGACTGAAAAGCCAGCCCCACTCCGCGGTTGACCGGGTGAGAAACCTCGATCGCCCCCAGTCCCCGGGCGATGGAGGCGGTTTCATCTGTTGAACCGTCATCTACAACCACCACCTCCCGCGAGCACACTTCGGGCAGCGGAACGTTCTGGCAGCGCTGAATAACTTCTGCGATGGTCGCTTCTTCATTTAGCGCCGGTATGATGATTACCAAACGATGATCCATGTCCCGGATGCTATACATCCAGCCTACTTCATCCAAGCGAAATCAGCCACGAACGCAGCAATTCTCATTATGACCTCGGGCCCCCTCTGCTGAGGGGGGTCGGGACGCAGCATGTGTGCTTGATAGCGCAAAGGGGCCAGAGATCAGGGGGCTGTATGGGCTTGATAAGCTCGGATACACTGCTGCCATGGGATGCCTTTGGGGCAAGATTCGGTCATTCCGGGCCTCTGATCGTCGAAACAGGCGCGATGACGTCAGCAGGGCACAGTAACCCCCTGGCAGCTATTTCACTTCATAGGGGCCGATCTCGAGTCCGCGCATCATAAAATCCATCAGGGCCTCCCACGAGGGGAAGCACATATAGCGCATCAGAGCGCGGATATCCTGGAAGAAGGTTTCGCGTGTAGGCAATGTGACGCGGATCAGCCGATAGGCATCATCGCAGAAGGTCAGAAAGCTGTGAAAGAGGAAGGCCAGGATATTGAGGGTGGCCAGCAATGATGAGAGATGCTTCTTGCCGTGGCCGAAGTTGTGCTCCAGGTGATAACCCCTCTTCTTGAGTGTGTTGTTGTTCTCGTTCTCGATCTTCCAGCGCGCGCGCCCTGCGGTGACGATGCCGGCAACATTCTCATCGGTAATCGTGAAGTCGGTGATGAAGGCGTTATGGTGGATCTGTTTCCCTTTTGCGGTCACCGTCACCTCGCACCAGCGGAAGGTATCGAGAATGCCCTGCTCCTCGAAGGCTTCGTATACGCGATCATACACGGGATAGATCGCCTGGGGCTCAACCGGATCGAGCATGTCACGGATATGGTTGTCCGATGGCGTCTTCTCGACCTGGAAAAGCGTTTGGGCGTTGCTTGAGCCCTTGTTCTGTTCCATCGTCCTCTGGTGCGCCAGGAACGAGGGTGACTGGGTGAAGAACACGGAGAACGCACTCAACCCGATCGTTTCCATTGAGTACTGCATGTTCTCTCCGGTGCGCTTGTCGGTAAGCCCGGCGAGGGTGCGCTTCAACTCGCCGACCAGGGAATCGAAACGCTTCACACTCATGCCAGCAACCTCCCGCGAAAGTCGCTGTGCAATGGATAGAGAAAGATCTCCTTGACCGGTACCGAAAGCGTTTGATCCACATCGTTGCGGCTGCGGCCGGCCGTGGCACCCACATGTGTCCAGCCCGCGGCCCGGTAACATGTGCCCCGATACCGGTCACGCTGAACGAAGGTCTCGATCACATGGATGGGATGGCCGTACTTATCCATCCAGTGCCCGGACAGCTCCCGGCAGATGCAGGCCAACAGATGGCTGGCCAGATGCCGCACCCGCACCCACGGCAGGATCAGGAAACGCGTGTTATTCGTCAGCAGCGCAAGGTTGCGTTCACGCGTGGGGCGGTCCCAGCCGATAAAGGCGTCGCGGCTCTTGGCTTTCCAGGCCGCCGAACCAAACAGCATACACGCCAACAGCCGTCCCGCACGGTCGCTGACCATGATTTTGAGGTTCTCGCCTA
>JAQBYD010000052.1 GCA_027623315.1 Verrucomicrobiota bacterium
TTCGAGCACTACCCGTTCAGAAATACGCAGTTTTTCGAGTTGGTTCTCGTCAAAGTTCTCGGAATGGTTGGCTTGGTTCCGCTTCGCCGAGCACGAACGTCTCCCACATCGAGAACCTTGCCGAGAACTACTCCAATCTGGTTCTCGTCAAAGTTCTTGGATTGGTCCCCTTCGCGAACCGAGCGGGCAGACCATTTGACAGGACGATTACTCGGCAGGACGATTCGAGAGACCGGTCGCATCAGCTTGTCGAATCCCTTGTCGAGCACGAAAAACCCGGCCGCGTGTACGGATACCGTGCAGAAAGCGGCGAGACGCCGCTTCTACCTTGGCTTACCCATCGTGCTGTCGTTCCTACTTCTTCGGTTTGCCATCCGAGGAGAATTTGTATCCTACCCCGTGCACGGTCAGAATGAACTTCGGGTCGCTGGGCTTCTTCTCTATTTTCTTGCGGAGGCCGGCGACGAAACTGTCGAGAGATCGCTGCGTGCCGAAGTAACTCGATCCCCAGACGTCATTCATCAGGTTCTCCCGCGACAAGGCCTTGCCTTCGTGGGCCAGGAAATAGGCAAGTAGATCAAACTCCGTGCGCGTGAGTTGAATCTCCTCGCCCTTCTTCGTGAAGGTGCGGGATTCCAAATCCATGTCGAAGTCACCGAAGGCGAATTTTCGCTGCTCAATGGTACTCCCATCACTGCGGCGCAGAATCGCTTTTACCCGCGCGAGCAACTCCTTGATGCTAAACGGCTTCGTGACGTAGTCGTCAGTGCCAAGATCAAATCCGAGGACGCGGTCAAACTCCTCCTTGCGCGCGGTCAGCATGATGATCGGCGTGCGCAGCCCTTCCTCGCGGATATGTTTGCACACCTCGTATCCGCTCATCCCCGGCAGCATGACATCGAGAATGACGAGGTCCGGCTTCAACTTAATCGCCATGTCCAGGGCGTCGTTTCCGTTCACGGCCTGCAGGACCGTGTAGCCTTCGACCTCCAGGTTCTCGACAAGCCCCATCATGAGGGCCTCATCATCCTCCACCACAAGTACCCTGGTCTCACGTGGTGTCACCAACAATTCCTCCAGCAATTCATGGAACCGGCCTCCGTCTTGTCGAGTTCGAGAGCCCCTACATCGAGAATCTTGCCGAGATCTATCCCGAATTGGTTCTCGTCAAAGTTCTCGAATTGGTTGGATTGCCCCCACCCGTCGTGCCTCCTCGATCGAGCACCCGTGTCGAGCACCTCGACGACGGCCGTCGGGCGATCCCAGCAGCCACCGCGGCGCGGGCGCGTCATCCGACGATTTCTCAATAATCCCACAGCTTCTCTCACTGTTGCACCAACGGTAACGTAACCGTGAATGTGCTCCCACTACCCGCTACGCTGTCGACGGTAATCCGTCCGCCGTGCGCGCGCACGATGTGGCGGCAAAGCGCCAGCCCGAGCCCAACTCCCTTGGCGCTCGATGCCGTGGCACCCGCGCGATAGTATTTCTTGAATATTCGACGTAATTGCACTGGATCCATACCCGCACCGTGATCCGAGACGGACAATTGAACGTTCCCATTCAACTTCTGAAGTCCGACATCAATGTCCGCCTTATCAGGTGAGTATTTTAGAGCATTATCCAAAAGATTCAAGATTACCTGTTCAATCGCATCACTGTCCACGTTCGCAAGGTAATTCCCCGGTTCGACATCCACATCGACATCGCCTCTCCCCTCCGGCACTCGCTCCCGAAAGGTAGCAACCGCATCAAGCACGACCGAACCGACATCTGCTTCAGCCTTGTTATAGACCAGCGCATCATGCCCGAGGCGCACAAAGAATAGCGCCCGGTCGATCATGTGGGTCAATCGGTCGCATTCCTTTACAATCGTATGCAGAAACGTCTTCCGTTTATCATCCGATTTGACATTCCCGAAGTAGAGGCTCTCCGAAAGCATTCGGACCGACGCGACCGGCGTGCGCAAGTCGTGCGAGATTCCGGCGAGCAGTTCACTGCGAGCACGCGCCTGGTAGAGTTCTCGCCGCACCTGGACGAAGAGCATGACCAGGCCCGCCCCGATTCCAACCAACAACAACAGAATGCTCCACATGCTCAACCTCTGCTGCAGCCTTCGGTGGGCCACGATCTCCTCCTGGTTGGACGGCATCGTGGAGAGTAGTGCGCCTCCGAACGGGGGACCGGGCGACAGGATGGCCAGTGCATCGTCCCGACCCGGCGGTTCAACGTCCTCGCCTGCGGCCCCAAGCAGGCGTGTACCCGCAAAGACGAGGAACTCCTTCGGACGCGCCAGCTCGAGCGCAGCGGATTCAAGCAACTTCATCAGCCCCTCACGGCTCAGTTGATAGCCCGCATAAACGCCTTCCCGGCCAGGCACGGCAGAGAGGGAGCACACGCCATCGCGCGTTTGCACCCATCCGGAGACCTGATCCGCTTCGATCGCCTTCGACACGACCGACGCCAAATCGTCGCGCTCGACGGTGCTAAATTCGCGACTCGCATCCCATTCGCGGACCAGGAGCGTGAGGCGTTCAAACTCCTCCTGAATCTCGCTAAGCGCGGTCGAGTTCTGGATCTCTTCCCGTCGATCCTTGCCTCGATCCAGGAGCTTCGCGGTCCATTGTCGAATGTGGCGACTAATGCTTTCACGCTGAATCGGCACCAGCCCCGGATAGGCCGCGACGTAGGCACTGAAGAGTGCGAGCTCACTATCCGCGGCATCCACGAACCGCCCCATTTCTTCGTAAATCTCGGTTATCTCCCTCAGCGCTGTGAGCTCATACAGGTATCCGTTGGAATCGCGCGCCAGGCGATATTCTTGCGAGCCGGTTTGGGTTTCGTAGCTGGACTGCAACGCCACCGCCGCCGACTTTCGATCTCCAAGCTTGCGATAACACTGTGCAATGCCGAGTCGGGCCTCCCAATCCTCTTGCGGCGTCATGCCTGCCTTCTCGCGGGCCTTCTCGTAGGCCTGAATTGCCGCTGCGAAGTTCTTCTCCTGAAACTGCAGCGTACGCGCGGAGCCGAGCAACTCCTCCGACGACTGCGGAACCAGTCCGGACTCCATCGGGGGATCGATGCGCGGCGGATACACAATCCCGGCCACCCGGTCGTACACGTAAACCCGTGTAATGACCATGTGGGCGATCTTCAGATTGGCCGCCATCGCCACGGTGCGACCGGCCGTGTCTGCCGAGACGTCCCCGGACATTTTGAGCACGACGTCGGTCTGGACATCGGAGAGCTGCTCACGCACCCGTCCGGCAACATCCACGAGCACATCCTGACCGTCGGACGCAAGGCGCGTGTCCAGCAGGATCTCCTGGCTCTTCATGGCGCGTGAGGCCATGAAACTCAAGACCGCGGTGGGTACGATAACGAGTGCGAGAACCGTGACGATGACGTGTGTTTTCATCAGCCGATTCCAGGTTCGACGGCTGTCGCGGGCCGAGAACTTCTAGCGGATCTTCAGTTCAATCTCGGTCAGCCAACTCTTAACCATGTCGGCATCGTCGCCCTGCGGATTGAATTGAAGATAGTTCTTATAGTGCACGTATGCTTTATCGGAATCCTTGTAATGGTCCTCGTATAGGATCGCCAGGTTGTAGTGCACATCTGAATCCGCCGGGTTAATCGCCAGCGCACGCAAATATGAAAGCCGTGCGGCATCAAACTGACCGCGCTCTGTGTACAGGACTCCGGCGTTGTAATGGACATTAAGCATCTCCCGATTCTGAGACTGCCGAACGTCTACGGACGCGTCATTGAGCGTTTTCATCGTCTTACCCGCGTAGTCCATTCGCCAGTCGCGGCGCCGCAACTCTTCGGCCGCGGCGCGCAGCATCTTGTCCTGGCGATCGATCTTCGCATCCTTGCCCTTGATGCCGCGTATCAGCCCGTCGAGTTGCGCCTGCATCTTCATAACGCGACGCTCCATCTCGGACTTGGATTGCCCGTCACGGAGCCTGCGTGTCTCCTCTTCCTCGAGGCGGTCCCGAAGTTCGCTCGTCGCGGCTGAGACCTTTTCGGTCTCCTCGCGAGCGCCGGTCTGGCGTAGTTGCTCAAGTTCGTCCTGGAGCGCCTTGGCGCGTTTCTCGAGAGCGCGTTTCTCAGTTTCAAGGGCGTTCTTCTCTTGCTGCAACTCGAGAAACAGCGGTGAGTCCTTCTTCACGTTGGCCATGGTTTCGTCAGTCGCGGGCGACGCTTGAGCTTGCACGGTGTCGGACCTGGTCTTGGCTTCAATCAGGGCATCTTCCAGATCCCGGGCGCGCACCTGGAGCGCATCACGCTCCTTCTTGAGTCGCTGACGCTGCGCGTCGATCTCGGTCATCTTCTGCTGCATGGCCGCCGTCGACTGCCCGGCCGTCTCAAGCTCCTGGAGAACCGTCGCCATTTCCTGGCGCTTCGACTCCACCTCGCGCACCTGCAGATTGAGCTGCGCATTCTCTCGCTTCAGCCCTTCGAGCCGGCCGCCGAGTGCGTCGCGCTCGAGTCGGAGGTCGAGATTGTCTTTAACCAGCTTCTCGTATCGGCCGGCGTCGATCGTGCTCGCCGGCGCGGCGCGAACCGGCTTAAGCGGCCGGGCCATAGGAGGCTCGGCCGGCTCGGTCGCGAGTGCGTCCAGGATGGCTGTGTCTTCAATCTCCTCAACCAAGGGGGCCGCTTCAACGGCGGGCGGCACCTCAGCCACGGCGGGTGCCTCGATCGGGGCCGCCGGCTCTTCGGTAGCGGGCGTCTCCTCCGCGTCCTCGGCCTCGCCCTTTTGCTTGTCCTTCCAGGACCAGCCTTCAAAGGACTCGATCTCTTCCGTCTCCTCAAGATCCGGAGCGTCATCGGCCCACGTAAGCAGGCCCGGGCCACTGGCTCCGAGAGAAGCCATGAGAATGAGTGCGGTTATTCGGTACTTCATCACGATCCAAGGACGGCCATAGCGCGGGAGCGCCAGTGCGACGCATCGCGCATTCCCGCCGTTAGCGCATGCCCTTCCCCCTGCTGGATGTCGGGGCGGGTCGGGAGTCGGGTGTACGCAGACCTTTAGACTTCTTGGCGATTACACCGCTGCGCGAAAAAGACGTTTCACCAGTCACGATTTTCGGTGTCAGGAAGATGACGGTCTCGGTGTTCACCTTCACGGTCGAGGTTTGCTTGAACAGAGTACCAAGCCACGGGATGTCTGACAGGAAGGGCACTCCGGTCTCGGTCGATTGATTCGAATCACGAATCAATCCGGCGATCACGATCGTGGTGCCGTCCTTGACCGAAACACTGGTCTCGGCGACAGCCTTGCGCACGACCGGCGTACCGCGTTGCGGCTCACCATCGAACCACGCTACGATCGTGCTGATCTCTTCCATGATATCGACGCCGACATAGCCCAGTTCGTTGATCGTCGGTGTGGCCTGGAGAATAACTCCCACCTCCACAAACTTGATCACCTCAGACACGATATTCGTGCTGCCCGACTCGAATTGCTTTTCCTTGTAGGGCTGGTCCTCGACCACCTTGACGACCGCCTCCTCGCCGTCACGCACGACGATCTGCGGGCTCGAAAGTGTCTTGGTGTCGCCTATATCCTGCAGCGCGCGAAGAACCGCGCTCAATTCGCCACCGGCGACGATCGTGTTATAGCTGAGTTGCAGGGCGGAGGCCTCGATGTCGGGCAGGCCTGGGCTCAAGACCGACCTGAGCGAGAATCGCGGGTCCAGCCCTTCAAATACGTGCGCCCAATTAATGCCCAGGCTGTGCTCCTCATCCAGGGTCACCGTGACGACCTTCGCCTCGAGGAACACCTGCCGCGGAGCCTTGTCAAATTCCCTGATGATACGGTCGATCTGCTGGATCGCGCTTGGAATCGCCCGAACGATCAGGGACCTTGTCGGCAAGTGTGATTTCATCGATCCGATATTCGGGGACGTCAGCACCGAGGCTATCAACGGCTCAATGTCAGCCAACTCCGCGTAGTGCAGAGTGTACGACTTCGTCTCGAAATTGAGCGAAGGTGCCTCGGCACGCGCGATGATCTGCTCCATCTCACGAATCTTCTCCGGCACATCATAAAGGAAAAGTGTCCGCGTCTTGGCGTCCGCGACCAGCCCGCTCTGGGGGCCACGCACGGTCTCAAGCAGCGTCGCGATATGCTGGGGATCGGCTGTCTTCAGGACAATCTCGCGACGGATGCGGTTATCGTGGAAACCTACGCCGTGCCGAATCTGATACTCGGCCTCGGTCATGATCTTGATGACGTTATCCTCGACTTCGTAGGCCAGCGCGGGGCTCACCGACGCAAGCGCGAGGTGGAGCATCTGGCAGATCGAAACCTTCTGCAGCGAGAGTTTAACTTTGCCCTGCACGGCCGTCGTGATCACCACGTTCAGATTGCCCTTGAATGCAGCGAGCTTAATCACGTCGTCGATGTCCGTGGGTACGCGCGTCTCAATGCTAACTTCCTGATCGAGACCGGGCATGTCGTAGTCGCAGAGGTGCATCGGTCCTCCCTCATCCTCGAAAGAGCTCTGCGCGTGCGCCCAGGGCCCCATGGCTACGAGCGTGGCCATAGAAACCGTAAGGATTGAAATGAGTTTCATTCTAAACAAATCTCTTTGTCGTTGATTTCGAAGCATACGGATTCGCGGCTCACTGATTTAATCTTATAAACATAATTGAGAACCTTGATATCCGTACCCACGCTGTAGAAGTCGGCTGGCGCATCCGGACTTCGCTTCCTTTTTAGGTAGATCTCCGAATCGCCCGAGGAGAAGAGGATTTGAATATTTTCCGTCAATACCTGGTTATGATTGACCTCGATGACCGGGTTTGTGGTTACTCCTACCACCGTGTCGGGCGTCCACACGTTGATTCGATGGGCCTGAAGTTCGCCAATTTTCTTGAGAAGCGGCTCAGATTCGCCAGCTTCTTCAATGTCATTTCCCCTTATCGATGGTGTGTCCGGGCCTGATTTAACTTCGCGGTCGATATCGCCCAGTTCGCTCTTGAGCGCCGTGAACCCGCTCGCTATCTCAAAAAAGGCGATCCCGATCAATACAAAAACCGCAACGGCCAGAATCTTGTTGAGATGATTGACAGAAAAATGTGATCGCCCGGCGGCTGGAACGGCATCGGCCGCCGCCGGAACACCGACCCCAATCAGTTCCCCGGCATCTTCGTCGGATAGTTCTGCAGTTCCAGGGGCTTCGCTCTGCACCTCGGCCGTGGCATCTTCCTGTGCACCGGATGCATCGGACTCCCGAGAAGCCAGTCTTAGACGGCGGTCTGGTTCCGCATCGGGGTCGTCCGCGGATGCTTCGCCGGCCGCAGGCCCATCCACGCCACGCTCGGTGCCCGGTTCCTCGCGAGCAGGAATCACGATGGTCGCGGCTTCCGAGTCGTCCTCGGCACCGGGGTCAACCTGGCCGCCATCCTGGATGACCTTCAGGAGTTTCTCCTCCGGACTTAGCTCGTCATGCGACGACATTGGAAACAGCCTCCTCGTGCAAGTCATCCATGAAAAGCGAGGACAACTCCTGATCGATCAGACTTTGAACCGTCTCGCGAAGCACGACGACCTCGTCGTGCATCACCAGGTATTCGAGGGCATCGTGGCACAGCGACGCGAGCTTACGGGGGTAGCCGCGGGTATGCGCGGCCGCAAGGCTCACCGCCTCCCGCGTGAAGAGCGGCGTCGCGCTGGAGTAACCCGCTTCGCGAAGCCGAAAATCGATAATCTGAGAGATCTCGTCCTCCGCGAGCGGTTCGATCAGGAGCTTGGTTGAGATTCGGTCCCAGAAGTTGCTTCGGTTCCTGAGAACCGGCAGCAATTCAATTTGCCCGACCAGAATCAGTTGCAATATCTTGTACTCGTTTGTCTCGTAGTTGAGAAGAATGCGAAGCACCTCCAGCACGTACTCCGGCAGCATCTGGGCCTCATCGATCAACAGAATAATCGTCTTGCCTTGCTCCACTCCCTGCTCGAAGAGGTAACGCTCGAAGGCTTCGATGTACTCCAACTCGGTCGGGTCCTCGCGTGCGATCGGGACCCGGTAGAGCCTTGTCAAGCGGGACAGAAATTGCTTTTCAGATCCGAAAAATGGATTGAGGATCATTCGGAAGACGACGTCATCTTCGCCGTTGAGCAACTGTGCGAATTTTCGGCTTAGCGACGTCTTGCCGGTCCCGACGTCTCCGACAACAACGCTGAGGCCGCGCTTCAGCTTAACTGAGACCTGGAGCTTGCAAAGCGCGGCTTTATGTTGCTTGGAGAGATAGAAAAAGGCGGGATCCGGGCTCGTCGAAAACGGCTCTTTATCCAACCCCAATGCCTTATAATAGCTCATTCAGCTGCCGACCGTATAATTGCACACCGCTGCGAAACACGGGTTCACGCCGTGGTATTTTTTCCTAGTCATTCTGGCGGGCATGCCCCGTGGAGTCTCGCGAAAACCGAGTTCTGTCGCACCATATGAAGGCTCCCGGGCGGTGTCAACGCATTTCAGGCGCCCTGATCTCGAAATTGAGAAAGCCTGCGGGATCGCCGCGTTTTCCACTCTCGACAGCTCTTATGACGTTGAATAGCTCTCGCGCCGAGACGTAGTGCAGGCTCCAGCGCGACCCGTCATTGTAGCAGGCGCGAAGATGTTGATGCACATTGCGCATTGCGTCACCCAGCAGGAGGTCGATGACCCCGTCGAGGCAGCCATGCGTGTGAATCTTGAGGATGGTGAGATCCGGTCTGCCGAGAACTCCGACCTGCTGTCGCACGCCCAAGTCGACCCGCGTCGGCGTCAGCATGTTGACCGGCGTCATCTCGCCGTTCTCAATACGCGGCAAGACTCCCCACTTGCGCCGCTTCCAATCCAACGCAAGGGGGCCTTGAATCAGCATGAGCTCATGGTCGCGCAGCGCCGGCTGCTTACCCGCTTCAACGAGTCGGCCCCGATCGTGTCCGCGACGTTGCCCGGCAGCGTCCTCTGCGTAGTAGATGGAGTTCACAACTCGCGGCTGTGTTTCAGAAGGTACGGACGGAAATGTAAAGTCAGCGAAGCACCCCGTCTCGCGTAGGACGCTCAACTCCTGGTCAACCCCGCACCAGTCACCATCCGAACGGGAGTTACACAGGGCCCAGTTCCCATGCACGAATCCGTAGCGCGGAACGCCAGCGGCATCCCGTCCCAGCATGCCGTGTTCGGTATCCAGCTGATCGCGGAAATGAACCAACTTGCGCGCCAGCGTCTGCGGCGTGTCCTCACGGTGATGCAGTTGAACTTCGACCTCACCGAATCCTGCACTACAGAGTCCGCCAAGGGAGCGCAGGCAGTCGGCGTTGTACTCTTCTCCTGGATAGAAGAACGTATGCCGGGGTGGCCGCCCATCTGCATCGGTAAACTCGGCAAATCGCTGCGGGTACTCCCGGCACCAACGATCGACGAGTCGCCGCGCCGCATCCTCGGATGCGCCTCCCCGAAACGGCTCATAGTGATCCGCTACACAGAACAGAAGATGGCGAGTTCCCTCCACCGGCGCGCGTCGCTTGTTTGCATTCTGCAGATACGGAATCAGCCACTTGTCGATCGCTTTGAATATCGTCATTCGTGTGGCCCCGTGTGATTCCTGGGTCCAACATCAGGAAGGCTGCAGGTTAGGCCCGAGCTCGCTTGGATCAGTCGAGACGTGAAACTGGATTTCAAAAGAGGAGAAGCCCACGAATCACGCGAATCTTCACGAATGGACTCTAGAAATCTCGAGAGTGCAATAACATTCAGTTGCGGGTAGTTCACGATCTGTGAACAGATCGTGAAGCCCACGAATCACGCGAATCTTCACGAATGCAGACAGAGATAGAACCGCGGATTATGCGGATGGCGCGGATTAGTGCTGAAGAGGATCGATCCAAACTCGGCAGTGCGAATGTATCCATGGCCTCCCCTCTCCATTCGTGTGGATTCGTGTGATTCGTGGGCCAAAAATCTGGGGAAGCTTGAACTTAGCGGCCGGTGCGATCCCAATGTCCCGCCAAGCCGCCGCGACAATAGCGAAGAAATCCGCAGAAGAGCGCGGCCTGGATGATCATGAAGTAGCGACACTGCCGGACGAGTCCGAATCCCGCTATGCGGCGATCCCCCACGATCTGCCCGATGAACGTTCCGGCCAGGAGGCCTGCGC
Organism: Verrucomicrobiota bacterium; assembly: GCA_027623315.1. Taxonomy (GTDB): domain Bacteria; phylum Verrucomicrobiota; class Kiritimatiellia; order CAJWTS01; family CAJWTS01; genus JAQBYD01. Next base: position 10,159 of record JAQBYD010000052.1, read on the forward strand.
ACACAAGCAGGCCCGCCAGCGTGACCATTGAGATTCCCGATCCCATATTGAAGACTGCGGCAAGTCCGACCACGAGCAGAAGATGAGGGGTGAACCAGCGCAATACCTTGTGCGACAGGAACATCCACGCGAAAGCACCATACGAAGGCGACAGAAGCCGCGAACAGAACGACAGCGCCTGGAAGTCGCCCGATCCGATTCTGACTCGCCGCCCCCACTCCTGGGCGACATCGGGCGGCAATTCCTCGTGAACTTGTGCGCGCGGTTCGTACAAGAGTCGAAATCCCTGCTCGCGGACCTTCATCCCGATCACGAAATCGTCGACGATGGTATTCGCCGGTATGAGATCCCAGAAGAGCTCCCGTCGAATTGCGTAGATGGCCCCGTTCGCTCCGATGCAGGAGTCGATCGCACTCTCGAGGATCTTGAGCCGGGTCTCCCAGCGCCAATAGACCCCTTCATCGGACGGCGCACCCGCCGCGTCGAGAAAGACAAGGCGCCCACAGACACCGCCCACGGATGGGTCATCAAAATGTGCGATGAGTTCATCCAGGGCGTGCGGCTGGAACATGCTGTTCGCGTCGGTGAAGAGCAGAATCGGTTCGCTGGAGACCGCAACAAGATCCTTAAGCATCGCGATCTTGCCGCGTTGATCCGGCCGATCAGTCACATGCAGACCCGCGTCTGCGGCCGCGAGGTCCGCGGCAATCTCGCACGTCCTGTCGCTCGACCCATCATTGCCAAGATAAATGGCGACCCGTTCCCGGGGGTACGACAGGGCGCGAATGTTCTGAACGCGCTCGCGAAGATGCTTCTCTTCATTGTGCGCGGACAGGATCACGGCGACCGGCAAAGCGGCGGCTGGCTCGCTGCGCCGGGTCGGCGGGCGCGCGGGGAGAAGGCGTAGCAGAAATGGATAGAGGAACCAGGCGTAGACGATAGTGCCCAGTCCCAGGCCGATGAGAATGTCTAAGGTCAACACGTCTACGATTTAGCCTCGCGCTCGATCACACGCGCCGGCACACCGACGGCCGTGCAGTGGTCTGGAACATCATCGAGGACGACGGCGTTGGCGCCGATCTGCACGTGGCTGCCAATACGCACTCCGCCGAGGATACGCGCCCCAGCTCCGACAAAGACGTCGTTGCCGAGTCTCGGGGTCTGGCGGCGCTCGGCACCGATCGTAACCTGGTGCTCAAGGCGAATGTCCGCCCCACCGACCACCGCGCTATTGATCACGATACCGTGACTGTGGATCACCACAAATCCCGGTCCGAACTGCGCCCGCCGCCCAATCGTACAACTGCCGAAGATGACGTTGAGTTTGTTAAAGATCATCGCCAGCGGCGACAACCCGCAACGTTGGCTGGCCTGCATCAGGCGGTACAGGATCATCGCCGACGATCCGTCGGTGAGCACGGCTTTCAGCATCGTCTTCGCTGTCCGCTCGCCGTAGACCCAGTCCGCCTTGGCCTGGAAGTCGGATCGCAGGAGTGCAAACAGTCCGGTGGCCTCTGCAGCCGCCTGTGCGGAATCGTTCATGCAGGGATCATCTCATCTCCGCGGACCTTGTCGAGCGCCTTGTCGAGCACGAACGTCTCCTACTCCGAGAACCTTGCCGAGAACTACTCCGAATTGGTTCTCGTCAAAGTTCTCGGATTGGTTGGATTGAGCCCCGTGCCGGAGGTTCGACTTGCCCGTCGTGGACTCCCTCGACTCCAGTTTCGACAAGGTGCTCGAGCAGGGGATCTGCCGAGAAGACGCTGAAGGTCGCGACATTCGGGATCGCGTCTCTACCCCAGTCCTAATCGTTGTCTTAATCGTTGTCTCAATCGTTATCTCAGATCGACATTGGACTACGAGTAAGACAACGACTGAGACTGGAAAATCGCACTCTCCAGATTCCATCCGCGGTCTCTCTTCCCTTCATTCGTGTGCACCCGCCTGCCCCACGTGCGGCAAGGCTCCGCCGCGCCCGTGCGGGGGCGGGCAGCTCCGCGCACATCCGCGGTCTCTCCGATCTGGAAATTCGTGTGGATTCGCGTGATTCGTGGGCATAAAATCTGGGAAGCTTCAGGTCAGCGCCTCGATTAGATGCAGGATCTCGCCGGTCTTCGCTTCCCACGTTTCCGCCGCGACGTGCTTACTGATCGTTTCGCGTTCAGAGAGCGTGGCTGGAGCTTCAAGCCAATTGCGCACCGCTTCGAAGAACTCAATCTCGTCGGCAACCACGCGCACTCCGCCTCGCTCGCCTTTGGCAAGGGATGCCGTTCCAGCGTAGCGCTCCACCTCGGGAAGCGCGGTCGATACAACGGGGCACCCCGCGGCCATCATCTCGCGCAGTTTGACCGGGTTCACGGCGAAGGTGAGCTCGTTGACGACAAAAGGAATAATGCCGATCGCAAAGTGAGCGATGTACCGCGGGAGCTCTGCGAAGCGACGCGCGCCGAGAAGATGAATATTGGGCTGTCCCCGCAGGGCGTCGACATCCACATCGGCATCGCCAATCAGAACCACGTGCGTATCGGGCAACGCGCGAGCCAGGGCGAGAACGAGAGACTGGTCGAACCATTCGGAGAGGAGCCCGAAAAATCCAATGATGGATCCTGCAGGCAAATCGTCTGGCCGCGGCGGTTGATCGAGCGCAGTCGCGAAATTCGAATGATCCACACCGTGCATGACGAGATGCACATTCGCCGCCTTCTCCTTACAGCGATCGTAGAGGTCTCCCGCGGACGTGATGACGAGATCAGCGTACCGGCAACATGCGGAGTCCATCTCGGACATTAGGGCCGAATCATACATCTCGAAGGCATCCCACCGATCCACGCAGTGATATACCTTAACTCCCTTCCAGCGGCGCATGGCGTGCGCAAGGACCGGGACGTAGTTGATCATGACTGGATTGCGGAAGTTCAAGCGACGCGCCCAGAGCCCTGCACAGACACTGTAAATCCAACCGTTGAGTCTTCGAACCCAGCCCACAGACGGTAAGGGTATGAGCAACGGCGAGAGGACCCAGACGCCGCCGGAGTCGCTGGTCGTCGTCTCGGCGAGTCGCGGCGCGCGCAGGGATGCCACCAGTTTTCTGAAGATCCGGGACCGGTCGGTTCCAGACCCGAGACTGGGACGGCGCATTCCGGCGCCCGTAACCCATAGCACGCGATTCCCCTTCAAGGCCAACTGGCGGGCGATATGGTGTTTGCTCGTGGGATTGGCGATGCCGGCTTCCCACGAGTTGGCGATGATAACAAAATCCATCGGTTTCATCCGTCGCCAGGCTTCGCGCCTGGGTTGATCTTAATGAAGTCGCACGAAAGATCGTGCGCGGCGATGTCGATGGAATAGCCGGAGTGATCATCCTGCGCCCGAAACCCGACGTCTTCCAGCACGCGCAGCGCGGGCTTGTTTCGCTCCGTCGGATGAAAGTTGACGAGAAGCCTGGTTAGACCGGGTGATGACTCCTCCGCGAGATAACTGAAGAAGGCCTGCTCGATACGCTTCCCCTGGACTCGGCACGACAACATAAAGTCATCAATGCAGAGGCTGTCGCCGTTGCGTCTCACGATGCTGAAGCCAACCGTTCCGTAGGACCCGAATCGGTCGTCGCAATCGAGAACGTACTTTTGAGACGCCGGGTCGGCGACGATTCCCTGCAGGTCCTGGCGAGCATACTTGCGGCCCGAAAAGTTGAGCTGATTGGTGCGTTGAACCAATTCGGCGACCCTTTCCGCATCCGAATCTTTGAAGGGGCGAATTGCGAGCACGATCTCGCACGATGCGAGAAACTTGAGGTAATCTCCGCCGGCATCCTCAAGCGCCTGCTCACGGACGATCGCATCCCGGTAGTACCGCCGACGGTTACCGGCGTCCGCACTTGAGCTGCCCTGGAACCGCGAGTCTTCGGTCAATTCCAGGGTTTGCGATGCATCGATACACGTCACCGCTGGAAGTGCTTGCCGGACCTCTTCGAGTTCAAATTCGCTATCGTCGACGAACGCGAAGGTGTCGAGGCCGATGTTCAACTGCTCGGCGATGCGCTTAATGCCAATGCTCTTGGGATCCCAGCCGATCTGCGGGTGCAGGAAGTATTCGTCGATGCCGGCCCGCTGCAGGGTTTCCCATGCCTGGGCATGGTCGTTCTTGCTGGCGATGCTATTGAGCACGCCACGTTCGTCCAGCGACTTGATGAGGTTAACGATATCGTCACGGGGCTTCACGTCGTCGCCCTCCACGAGGACACCCGTCCATAGCGTGTTGTCGAGATCCCACACCACACACTTGATCGCCGCCTTCCCCCCGGTCGGCTTGAAGATCACAAAGTCAGACGTCATAAAGACAAGCTTCGCGACCCGGTCCTCCTCGGGGATGAGAGAGACATCGAACGGGAGTCCGGACTCGGTGACCGACTCAAAGAGTCGTGCATCGAGCTGGTGTCGGGAATATCCCGGCTCAAGCTCGACCGTCGTCGTGAAGGAGTGCGCGTCATCGAGAGAATCCGACGGGTCCTTCAGTTCGATCCGCGCCACGCTGATCTCGATCATCAAGCGCACAGATTCTTGAGCCGGATTATAGACCTCGAGCAGGAAAGCATCCGGTCGTTGCGCCGTGCCTTTGCGTCTGTGTTGACGGCGACACAACCGCTCGGACAGCGGCACCGCTACATAACGCCATCGAATGTCCCTGGTCACGGCGAACGCCAACGCGCCAAAGCAATTCAATATCGGCGCCGTCAAGCTCCAGGCGGCCTCGGCCCATCTCAGGCGCTGCACCGGCAGCATGCGCGTGTTGCCGCGGGTCTCCAGCTTGCCCCACTTCTTGAAGGAGACTTCGGCGCCATAGGGGCGAACGGATGAGAAGGATGGATTCTTGTAGAGACCGTACGTGAATCGGCGGCAGCGCAAGTCCGGGCGTGCCTGGTAAAGATCACACGTCTTGTAGCATGCGGGTATGGCGCACTCGATGCAGTGCTCGCTCCAGATCAGCATCGACATCTGATCCACGCCGCCGACCGGCGTAAATCCGGCACCCGCTTCGACCGGCTTGTCATCGTGGCGACGACTCTCATATTTATCGAATTCGTACATGTTACATCAGCACGGTCGCGTGTTGTTCTATCCCCTGCCCCGCCGCTTATGGCGAAGTCGCCGACCGATCGCCGAGTCTTGCACGAGACTCCGCAGTTTTGCATCGGTCCAGCTGAGAGCATGATGGACTCCGAACAGCGCCGTCAATCCAGCCGAGCGCCGTGTCAGCAGAACCGATGCCGCGTGCACGACATCGTTGGCCAGTTGCTTCTTATACTCTCCTTCTCCCTCGCCGAAGTCGAGGTACGCCGGTGGTTCCGCTTCGTAGAGGCGCTCAATCAGCCTGTAGAGCAGCGTCACGCCCGGGGAGTAGCGTCCAAGACTCGCGTCGTATCCGATCTGCGCATAGATCAACGTCCGCATGCCCTCGTAGCAAAATGCGAAGGCGACGGGCTGGTCTCCGAGCTTCAACATGAAGCTTCGGTTCCAACCGTGTTCGGCAACCGTCTGCATGTCCGCCACCGAGAAGGTGTGTCCCAAGGCATGCGCCTGCCACGCGTCGGCCATCAATTCCTCAATACGCCCGGCATGCGGCGCCCAGTCGGAGGGAACACGAAGCTCGACCAGTTCGCTCTTTGAGCCCCGCGCCCGCTCCATCGCTCTTTCGCGTCCGAAGACCTTGCTGACTGACTTGGATGAGCGCAGGTTCAGGAACTCCGCGTAGGTGTCCGGTAACGCGAGACGATAGTGCGGACGCCCGGATGAGAGAAGGTAAGATCGGACGCGATGGGAGTGCGCGGTGGCGGCGCGAATCAGCTCCAAGCGGGGTCCATGCTCGACATGCTCAAGCAGGAGCCCGTCCCACTCAGCGTGCTGCTCGAAGACTTGGCACACCAGGGCCTCAAACTCGTCGAGCCCGAGTTGTTCCTCGAGCAGATCGCCGCCCCAGACCTTGGGAACGTTCAACGGCTTCTTGGCGAGAACTCGACCCGCAATCGTAAACGGGAGATGCCATGTAATGACCTGGCACGGTAACGCGGCGACGATCTGCCCCGACCGTTCGGCGACAATCACGAGGGCGTCCCCCGCTGCGCCCTGCGTCATCATGTCGAACCATTCCGGTGATCTGACGAGCGCGAGCGGAGGATCCTGCTCCATCGCCCGGCGAGACCAAAACTGGCGTACCGAGGCCGGGACGTTCGGCCACGAGTGGATGGTAGTCGTAATCGACATGATCAGCGTGGTGCCGAGAGCTTCCGTTCGACGCGATAGATCCCCTGTTCGATCAGCCGCATCATGGAAAAGAGAGGATTCAGGCGCATCTCCGGGGGCGAGGTCGACGGCAGCTCGACGGGCGGCCGCCAATCTCCGAATGTCACGACGTTGGCTGACTCCCAACCGGCCAGGAATTTCACGAGGTGCTCCAAGCGTCTTCTGTTCTTCGGGATGGGGATGGCCTGCTTACCATCTTTCATATAGAAGAACTCCTTGGGGTGAGTCAGGATGGTCGCGCATGTCACTCCGGCCCTCTCGAGCTTGATGAGCGCGTCGCGCATCTCCAGCGCCCCCAGTGCGCAGACTTCCAGATGCCGGTATGTGCCATCCGTCCAGGGAATCGGGCTACGCAGAACGGATACCGGAAGATCGGTCACGGAACCCACGCGCGACACGTCGTTCTGCACGGGAAACAGATCGTTCAGTTTGGATTCCAACGAACTCTTGAGGTCCCGGTCACGATTCGAGCCGAGCGTCAGCCCGTGTTCCTGCATGGCGCGGAGAGTATCCTCATTGGCGGCAAGCGCGCCGGCGCGAAAGCCGTTCACGGTCTGCACGCCGCAGCGATTCAGAATCTCGACCCCGAGCCCGAGCAACATGCTCTGCGTATCACGGTCGTGACGCCACAGGAGATCCCACGTGTCCTCGAAGCCGTCAATCCGGGCAACGTTGGGATGCAGGTGAAGCTGCACGTCGTGCCCGGCGCCCTGGATCAGGTCGCAGATCATCTTCACCGGGGCCTCGCCCCACTGCGTTGCACCCATCGCGTCGACGAAGAAGGTGGAAGGCAAGCCATGCCGATTGCAGACGTCGAGGATGAAGTCGATGCCCAGGCCGTGCCCACGCGCTTCCAACTCGTAGTTACCCGTGTAGTAGACGTCGACGTCAACTGTGAGGAATACGTTCATTTAGTTAGGCTCTGCCCTACGAGCTTGCACCCTCTTCGCCGCGACATACACTCGCACCATGTTCTTGCCACCGTACACTTCGGACGAGCTCAAGTTCGCATACACCTACCGCGTCTACCTGCGCTGGCAAACCTACCGCCTGCGCCACGTCTTGGTCACGCACAAGCTTTCGCGCTCCGACATTCGCTCGATCGGCGCGAAGTACGGAATACGAATTCTGCGTACCGAATGGGACGAGACAGACTTCATCGTCATGGCAAGCCTGGCGCCAACCGAGACCGTATCCGCATGTGCCAGCAAGCTAAAGGGACAGCTTAGCAAAAGACTTCGCGAGTTCGCCGACACGGACGCCCCGATCCTCGGCAAGGGCTACTTCGCCTGCACGCTTGGCGAAAACACGGAGGACGCGGTCGAGAAGTACCTGGCTCGCCAAGACTCCCATCACGGATACGCGAATCGCGTGCGTTCCCCCGTCTTAACGATCACCCCGAATCCTGAGGCGAATCATCTGCAGCCAGCGCATGCTCGCGCATATGTACACCTGCACGTTGTGCTCGTCACTTGGCGGCGAAAAGGAGTCTTTGCAAGCCCGGAGTCACGCCCGGTCTTTGAGAACTGGGAATCTCTTCAGGAAGCGAAGCGCTTTGTCATCCGGAAGGCCAGCTTTCTGCCCGATCACGTACACATGGCACTGCAGATTCACCCGAGCGTTAGCCCAACAGCACTCGTCGCGGAACTCATGAACGCGGCGCAGGACCTGATGCACCACGAACTGCCCGAGTCGTTGATCCGCGCGGGCGTTGATCGACTATGGCAGCCCAGCGCGTACTTCGGGAGCTTCGGCCAGCTTCGGGAAGGCGAGCTTCGTAAGTACCTGGACGACTGGCGGGACAGTCACAGAACGCTTTAGACGCAGAACGCAAAGATCCACCGGACAGGCCCGTGGGATCGGAGCGGAAATGCCAACGGCTTGCCCCGTGGATCGTCATGCTCTGCTCCGCCAACACGACCACGCCCGCTCCAGCGCGACGCCGGTGAAGGGGAGTAGGAAGGGCTCGAATGCGAACGAGAATCTGACGTAGCCCCAGAAGATCAGCACCACGGCCAAATTGGCCAGGAGCATGGCCGGCAGGCACAACCTGTAAACGGCACTCGTGCGTTTCCACGCCATCCAGATGCCGACCGCCGCCGTGAGATAAATCAGCCATCGATACGCCGAAGCCGCGAGCGACGAGAGGCGCGGCTTCCATGGAACCGGCAAATACGCCCGAACCAGTTTCCCCAGCAACACTTGCGGAACAGATTCCGGATTCTCATGCAAGAATGCGAGGCCCTTCTGATAGTAGTAGGTGTCCACCTCGTATTCCGACATCGATTGGGCCAACTCGCGCATCGGCGTCTCGCCGGGCACCTGGTCGGGGAAGACCCAGTAGCCCCAGAATTCCCACGTGTGCGCCACCACGGGATTATTACCGCCGTAGAAGGTCTGTCCTCGAAGCGTGCTCAACACCGGGAATTCTCCTGTGATCTGGTAATTCCGGGCCAACCAGAGCCCGCAAGGAAGCACGAACAGGACGGCGCCTACGGCACAGACGGCGATCTTCGATCTGGAGAGTACCAGCTCGCCACGCAGGACGGCTGTGATCGCCACAAGAAATACAAATCCGATCCACAGGACGAAATTCCCCCTCACCAGGCACGCCAGCCCGTGAAGCGCGAAGCCCGGCAGCACCCACCGCCCGCCGTACACGAAGCACAACAGCCCGAGAAGTACCAGGATCAGAAAGAGGGGCTCAGATAACCCCAGATACGCGAAGTGCAACGCCACAGGATGCACGGCGTATGCCACGCCTGCGAACAAAGCTGCAGCATTCTGCCCTGTTATGCGTCGCGTCAGCAGTGCGATCAGGACAGCCGCCGCGACATTCAACAGCAGACACACGCACCTCGCGATCGTATCGGGGGACGCGTCGGAACATAACCTCAAGATTGGGGCCAGGGCGCCCGGCCAACCCGGCAGGCGCCGCATCGTGGGCTGACCCGGCCAGTAGGTCTCGGCCCGCACGGTATACCCGTGACCCGCCGCAAGACTCTTCGCGATATCCAAGAAGTAGAAGGCGTCGCTCTCAAGCGGATGATCCATCCCACGCTTGAATGCGAGGCCGAAATTCGTGGTGATCGCAATGATCAGGACCACGAGCGGCACAGCCAGGTGACGGTCAAGAATCGTCATGCGGGAGCGTTACCCTGTGGGCCACGTTTTCTGTCCGGATCGCGTCGGCGACGTCGCGGACACGGACGCGATAGACCGTGCTCTCGCGCACGCGGTACTGGTCCAGCTCTCCAAGCGAGGAAAAACGGGCCAGTTCGGCCCCCGCCTGAAGGAGTCTCGGTCGCAGCTCCTTGTAGCCCACGGTGAAATGTAGCGTATCGATCACGGCGATCATGATCTCCGCGTTGTCGCCCGACCGGGTGATCGCGGACTCAACGGTGTCATCAGTATGAAACTTTTCCATGTAGTAGGTCATCCCCAGCGCGGGATAGCACTTCTTGTTCACGCCGATGACGTAAACCGGCAGATCCGCGCCGGCCTCTGCGACAAACTCCGCGATCTGCCTCAAGTTGCTCTTGGGCTGCCGGAAATATAAGGCAAGCGCGCTGACGTACACCGCGATCACGAACGCCAACAGGACGCATATCGCGGCGCGCCCGACCAATTGCACGGATCTGGCTGCGCCGGACTCCGGCAACGTAAGGCGCCACAAGCCGTCGACGCCCGCAGCCACAACCAGAATGAGCCCGGGAAGGGCGAACGTGTGATACCGCGCATGGGAAAACAGACCGGCCGCTACGATAATACCGACGCCCAACAGGAACGGGAGACACGCCAGCGCCAGGAGATCGCGGCGTTCGCGTGCAAGGACAATGATTCCGACAAGCGAGATTCCCACTATCGGCAACAGGAACGCGGGAGACACGTCAAGCGCAGTGAACCGAACGAAGACATCGTGCAGAATCTCGCCCACACCGGCGGCCCCCTCCTTGGCGGTTACGTTCTGACCACCCCGGATCAAGAAGAAGGAGATCACCGAGTAGTACGTCATCACCAGGTAGAACGCAATCGCGTGCAGTCCGGCAAGGCGCCCACGACAACGTGACGTATCGGCGCGTCTAGTTGACTTCAGGGAAAACAAGGAGACTGCCAGACATTGGCCAACGATGAAGGTAATTCCCGAGAGGTGCGCCAGCGCCGACAGAAACAAGGCGACGACGAGCCCCGCCGCCGCCATGCGGTTCCATCGTCGGCATAGCGAACTGATGCAGATCCATGACCATAGGACCATGGCTATCTGCGGCACGTTTCCCTTGGCCTCCTGCGAGAACCAGACGTGAATCGGCGTGATGAGAAGCAGCACCGCGGCGATAATCCCGATACGATGGGAGACTTGGCGCTTCAGAAAAACGAAGATCATGGCCGGGGCAGCCGAGCCAAACAGCAGCGCGGGCAGGCGGGCCGACCATTCGGACATCCCGAAGATCCTGACAGACAAGTTACCGAGTAAGGTGTGCAGCGCATGCGAACTTCCGGACGGATGCACGAGCGTTCGGATCGGATTTTGCAAGATCAACGACTTCACCAGAAACACCTCGTCGTACGTGAAACTCGGGCGCAAATGGATGAGGCGCAGTAAACATGCAGCCACGGTCAGGATCCCCACGAAAGCCCAATCCGTCGCTTTCTCTTGAGGCCTGACATCCGACCCCGGCAGCAACGGATCGTTTTGAAATGCGGAGAGGACCCAGCCCGGCACGGCGAGTGCCACGAGCGCGCCAAAGGCAACGAGCCCCTTGAAGCACGTCAGGCCCTTGACGTAGTACTCGAAGTGATGGCTATAGGCCGCCGGCAGGAACGAGGCAAGGACGGCCTGCGGAGAAAGGAGAATCGCTCCGACGAGAACCAAGCCGGCAATGACACGGGTTATGAGCAAAGATCTCTTCACTGGATGCACCAGAATGATCGTGGTCCAACGGCCGACCGAGTGTCCCAATACCTACTCAAGATACAGACCCGTCACATGTAACGGGATGCGGGAAGCCACGTCCCAAATTCAACCTGCTGGCCGCGCAGAATCCTTCGGGCAATTCTGCGCAGAAAGATCTGGAGCACGTAGGCCGTGTTCCAGGAGAGATCGACAAGGGCCGTTGTGAAGCGCCGTCCGAGGAACGGGCACCGCGTAGCCAGCCGCATCTTGGCGCGTTCGCGCTTGTAGTGGAAGTAGTCCCAATAGCCTGCGCTGAAGTGGACGATGGCCGGGGAGTAGAGCACCCCGTCGGTCTCGAAAGAGCAAGTGCCCAGCAAGGACTCGACCTTGAACCACGAGCAGTCCATCGGACTAGCCATAAACTTCTGATCATCTTCATAGAGGGGTAGCGCCATTCGGTCCATGACGATCGCCAATAAAGGTTCGTCGGCAACGAGATCACGATTGCGCTTGAGGCCTAACTGGTCGTATTGCGGGACCATCGCGAGCGAGTCCGCCAACAACTGGTCGCACGCCTCGGATCTCTCGAAGTACATCAGGCCCGCGTTCAGTGTGGCCAATTCTTCGATCTCGAAGACCTTGCAATACTCGGCCACGTCACCATACCAGTATCCCTCGGTCATGACCTTTCTGGCCAGACAAGTGAATGGTGTCCCGTCGAGGTCGTTCCAAAAATGCTCGATGTCCTTGATCACCAGCATGTCGGCGTCGAGATAGAGCGTCCGGCGAAACGGCGTATAGCGGTTGACATACATCTTCTCAACGAATCCGTCGGCGCACTCGTCCCGGTGCGGAATGACGAAATCGTAGAACTTGTTGAGAACGCTCTCTTCCCGGTCCGTAATCACCGCGAGCGGAAGGCTCGGATTGGTCATGCGCACTGACAGCGCAAGCGTCACGGCCATGTCGAAGTATACATCTTTGCCCTGCGCGAACGTCAGGATACCGCGGTCGGTATCGATTGGGGCGCGAAGTTTCATGTTGCACCGCCGCCTTTCGACTTGTGGAACGCCTGCATCTCTGCGGGTGAAAGAAAGTTCCGCCCGCGCGCTCCCAGCGTCTGCCGAAGCCTTGCAAAATGCCAGGCGTACGCCCTCGGGATGAAGCGCGCACCATCGCGCTTGAGATCACTCAACTCGCCGCCGCCGAGTCGAACGAAAGGCCAAGTCAGCAGTATCCATAGCACTTGGAGCATATCCCAGCCAGCCTGCAACAGAAACTTCGGTAGTCCGTGATGTTTGAGCATCAAGCGAAGCCGCCCCACGCAATACCTGAACGTAACATCGGGGCGTCGGCCGCCCGGACTTGCGCGGTGATAGACCGCACAGCCACCATCCAGGATGTTGCGATATCCTGCCCGCTTGATCGCGAGTCCGAAATCCACATCGCCCATGCCGAACTCGTAGTAGGGGTCAAACCCTCCGATCTTTTCAACGGCCTCGCGGCGCGTCATACAGTTCAACGTCGGAAGCACATCGCACTCGAGCGCCTCCCCATCGGCGACACTGACGCTGACCTGCCGGGTATATCCGCCACGCGTCATGACGAGTCCGATCGCGCGATCCGTGACGTCGGCGTGCACAGGGATCTCTCCGCCGATCTCGCCGATTCCAGGGTCCGCCTCGCAGCGCGACACCATGCGCGACACCAGTGCCTCATGTTGAAAGTCAACATCACTGTCGAGATGCAGCAGATACTTGCCCTGACTCGCAACGATCCCCTGGTTGCGACGAAAGAAGTGGCCGCACCGAACCGTATCCTCGATCACGGTGACATATGAAAAATTGGCTTTGAGCGTGTCGACCGTGTCATCATCGCTTGCGTCGTCAACGATGATGACCTCCACGTTTGGATAGTCCTGGCGGGCCAGGGAGTCCAGGCACCGTACCAAGTCGTTCTCCCGATTCCACGAGGGGATGATCGCGGACACCAGCGGCGCGTCTTCCATATGTTGATTCTCCGGCGACATATTTCGGCTGTCCACTACGAGGCCGCGCGGATCAAGTCCAGAATCGTTCGGGCCTGGGTATCCCAGGAGAATCGCCCCGCTTGGCGTCGGGCCAACTCGCGCCGATCAAACCGAATCTCCCTCAGATCGGAGATCGCGCGAGCGAGTTCGCGCGGAGATCGAGCGGGCACGACCCTCGCCGCCGGGTACCCGGCTGTCACCTCCCGGCATGCCCCAACGTCCGTTGCCACCACGGGACATCCAGTCGACATAGCCTCCAAGAGTACGTTCGGCATGCCCTCCGATCGGCTTGGCAGGACCAGGCAATCGGCGGCGGCCATCCACAGCGGGATCTCATCGTGGGGACGTGCACCGACGAACACGACGCGATCCGCAATTCCGTGTTGCCCGCACTGCCGTTGCAGCGCCTGGCGGTCAACCCCGTCGCCAACGACGGCCAGCGACCAGTCTGCGTGGCGCTTCTCCCGCATCACGGCGCAGGCTTCGATCAAGACATCAAGGCCCTTCACTTCCACGAGGTTACCCACAAACAGGAGAAGCGGGTCCGAGGCAAGGTGAGCATGGACATCTGGATCCACCCGGTTGTGCAAATCGCCGCGGGCAGCGTCACGATCCCGATACAGGAAGCGGCCGCCGTCCACCCCGTTTGGGACGACGTGTAGCTTTTCGGCGGCGACCCCTGCCCCTTTAATAAGCTGGTCCGCGAGCGTCGCGGCCACGCACACGACGCCCGCGGCTTGATCGCACGCACGCTGTATGGATCGACGCCGCGTATTACTGGCCAGGTGACGGGTATCACTTCCCTGCACCATGATCCACGATGGCACCCCGGCCCTGGCGGCTAGCTCCGTCATCGCGACGCCGTCCGGAAACAGCCACGCCGTGTACACCGCGTCCGCTGTCGAGATCTCACTGGTTATAGACTCCAGCCCACGTCGATAGAACCATGGTGCAAGCGAGCGCCCGACCCACGGGAGATAGAATACGGGATGGTACGATGATGAAAAATCAACGCGCTGAGGGCACTCCCATCGTTGAATGCGCTGCCATTCCCAAACCCGCCAATCGGGTATAATGCAGAGGTTCCGCACCTCCGCATGCCGCTGAAACGCCTGGAAGAGCTGCAGGTTGAACAGCCCGCAGGTCGGGCGGTCTGGACGCGGGAAAAGGTTGCTCGCTGTAATCAGTTTCATCGCCACCCCGGAAACTACACATGGATGAGCTCATTATCGATTCTGTCCAGAAGCTTCGAGTCTACGCCGAGATCGAATTTTCGCGCAAACAAGCTCTCCGATGCGGATATCTGATCGAAGTGCCTGGATTCCAATACGACCGGCGACGGCTGCCCGCCGTCCTCCCATATCGCGAATTGAAATGGTCGATTGTCGATCGCATCGCGGATCGCGTCATCAGCGCCTGCGAAGATCGACTGGAAAAACATCTCGTCAGGCACGTCACACAGCTTCTGGAATCGAACGTACTCCGGATGGCGACGTACGTATTCAAGTACATAGTCAGCGGCACCTGCAGAAAGACACCACCACTGGGAACCAAAATAGGGTTGCAGGCCGTTCGGAAAAATCCTGGGCATCGAGAGTATTCTCCTGCAGGCCTTTTGAATTAGACGATGCTTAAGTCCGGATTGAGGGACGCTATCGGGATACACGCGGCGCCAGCCGCGCAGCGAGAAGTAGTACCGCTCGATACGCGTCCGCTTCTCCTCCGGTAGCGGACGATATTCCATAGTGCTGCGATCCCAATGGCTCGCCAGACACTCCTGAATATAGTCAGCGTTGGCCAGCGGGTAGGACTGCCCACTCAGAAGAACATAGTGCTGGAACGACTCTCGATGTGCAACCGCAGCGCGAAGTCCGGCAAGCGTTGCCTCGACGAGACTGTACTCTCCCCATCGAGTGTCGATGCGGTCAACGAAGAACACCCGCTCTTCTTCGATCTCGTCGAGCGCCCACTGAAAAGGCCCGAAGTTAACCTTCTTATCGATGTGTACGAAGAATCGCGCTTCCGGTGTCGACAACCGCGAAATCAGTCGTCGCACGAGCGAGGGACTACGATGCGCGAGTATCAAATAGGCGATCATCGTGCCTCCGTGTGACGGTAGAGCTCCTCATAACTGCGCATGACTGAACGCAGGGAATACATCTCTCGGACTCTGAGTTTCGCGCGGCTGGCCACTTCCTTTAGTTCGTCTGCGGACCCGACCAGGGAGCGAATGCACGACGCCCACTCCCTGGCTTCGGCAGGAAGGATACGACCCGCCCGGCCCTCGTCAATCACACGACGGTTTTCGCCCACGTCGGTCACGAGGACGGGAACCCCACTTGCCATCGCTTCCAAGAGCGCAATGGAGAGACCCTCGTTTCGCGACGGAAGGACGAAAAGATCGAAGACGCCCAGGTAGCGCTGCGCATCGCTGCGGAAACCGGCAAACACAACCTGGTTCACCACCCCGAGATCCTGCGCGAGCCGCTCCAACTCCTCGCGGCACGGCCCTTCGCCCACGAGGAGCAGAACCACGTTCAGATCCGTGCACAGATCCGGCATCACCTCAATCAATCGATCATAACCCTTGACGCGATCGAGACGCCCAACAGAACCCAGGACAATCGAATTCGCGCCCAACCCGAGGCGAAAACGCAACTCGGAGGCGGTGAACGGCTCGGACACGGCGTCGGCATCGATTCCATTCGGGATCACGTGGATCGAGCGCGCCGGAATGCCGAAGTTCTTCTGCATCGCCCCGGCCGTACTTTCAGCGACCGCCACCATGACATCCGTATACCGTGTGAGTAGTCGACTGCGGATCCGATTCAATAAGGAGTGATTATGTACATTGGCCCCATGCTGAGTGCACACATGCCTGAACCCGTGCGCCTTACTCACGAGCGCGGCGTATTGTTGGGCGGCGAGGTTGTGCGAATGCAGAACGGTCTGCGCACCCCTCGTATTGGCGAGGGAGCAAAGCGCAGCCACGGCATCGCGATCATAAGGAAATCGACTGCGCTGCGCGGCGAGCGAGCAGAGCGCATCGCCCTCTACTTCCGTCGCGAGCTCGCCAAGCTGATCGAGACAGCAAATGGAGGTAGAGCCCGGATGGCGCCGATTGCGAGCATTCGTCCAGTCGACGACGAGGCGCTCCAATCCGCCATGCGCGAGCGAAATCACCACGTGAATTACATGCGGGGGGGATATACCTGGTGCCGATCCGCGGGGCGGTACGGTATGATCAGTCATAGTCGTTGTCTTAATCGTTGTTTAGAGTCGATGCGGTTACGGATGACCGATTCTACATCCGAGATTCGCTATACCAATTTCGCGCATCCAACCGGCAGCCGGAGACTTCGATCATAGACAACGATTAGGACAACGACTAAGACTGGAGCAATGAACTATCCGCTGGGACACGAAAAGCTCTTCACGTACCAGAAAGCACTCCGCGGCCGCTTCTCCATTCAGAATCACCGCAGCTTCTTGGAAATAGCACTCCCCTCGGTCCTGAAGTCAGCCGCCACATGGATAGCGCGACCGCGGAAGAAGGAAAGGCACTCATGCGTCGAATTGGCTCGATGCTTACCCGGATGCAGTCGGGTTACGACAATCCATAGTCTTAGTCGTTGTCTTAATCGTTGTCTAGAGTCGATGCGGTGCCGACTCTGAGATCCCATTGCCTCATACAGCCTTCTACCTACCTACCGCCCCGCCAGTCCGGCATAGAGTTCGTGATACTTCCGGGCCGAAATCTCAACACGATATCTGTTCTTCCATCGCTCACGGGCGCGTCGGCCCATATCGTTGCGCTTTTCTGCATCGGCAACCAGTTCCGAGAGACACTTCACGACGCGGTCTTCATCGTCGACCGCCGTCACGTAGCCTGTCTCTCCATCCACAATCTGTTCGCGCGCCGCGCCCGCTTCCGTCACAACCGCGGGAATTCCGGCACACATCGATTCGGACGTGACGTAGGTGCATGTCTCCGCAAGCGACGTATGTAGGAATATATCGCACTCCGCGAGAATCTCGCGCACATCGTTCCTTAAACCGAGAAAGTGCACGCGCGCGGCGATGTCCAACTCGGCGCATACTGCATTCAGCGCGTCAGACTCGGGTCCCTCCCCGATTTGAACAAAAGCGCAAATCCTGTCGCTCGGAGCGTCGATACGCGAGAATGCACGCAATGCGAAATCAATTCGTTTGCGCGGTATATGCCATCCGACGTTCGCGATTAATACGGCGTCGTGCGGAAGCCCCAATTCGGTTCGCAGCCATCCGGTTTCCCGCTCGGGTTGATGGTCGCGAATGGCGTTGTAGACAACCGACACCTTCCGATCGGCTATGCCACGCCGCAACAGGGAGGCCTTGCCGCCTTCGTAGACGGCGATGAAGTGGTCGAACACGAAGTCCAATGCTTTCAAGCGGGATAGGTAGCGCGAAGGCCCCGACGGGTCACGAATCTGCTGGTCCTGCTCCCAGACCCAACGCGTGCGACCTCCAGCCAACCGGTCTCGCAATGCCACCGCCGCCGACGGCAACTCATTTCCGAAGTGGACCGCGGCGACGTCCGGGCGCTCCGCTCGAAGAATCTTGAGTGCCGGACCGCAAAACCCCCAGGGATGCTCTCGCCCCGCGCCCTCACTCCAGCCTTTGATCGTGCGCCACGTCACGTCGCGCTGTTGCAACTCGGAAGCGACTTCGGGTATGGGATCCCGGGCAAAAACCACGACAAGCTGATCCCCTGCCCCGTGAAACTCCTCACCCAGTGCAACAAGCAGCGCCTCGTAGGCGCCCAGCTTGTTTGGAATGAGATTACAGAAGATAACGGTCTTCATGCGTAGAGACTACCTCGAGAACCTTGCTGTGCCCCGCGTAGTCGCGTCGCGCGACGAAGACAGGACGAGAAACACTCCGGAAAACCAATTCGAGAACCTTGCCGAGAACCAGATCGAAAACCGCTTTCGACCTCAACGCTGCGCCTCGACCAGGTACGCCGCGGATTCCCAGTACAACACTCTCGATTTGGTTCTCGGCAAGGTTCTCGGTGTAGTTTGTGATAGGCGGGTACTCCACGGAAA
>JAQBYD010000116.1 GCA_027623315.1 Verrucomicrobiota bacterium
CGCGATGGCGTAGGGCCCCAGCATCCCGTTGGGATCGAAGGCGTTCATGACCGGCCGGCCGCCGGCCTTGCCGAACTTCTGGAGAACTATCCCGGATGCGTTCATCTTCCAAACCTGCATGGTCTTGCCCTGGAGCGAGACGTAGACATTGCCCTCGGCGTCGCAGGCGAGCATCGTGGGCTCATCGAGATCCTTCGCGATCGGCGTGAAGGCGCCGGTCTTGGGGTCAACCTTGCCCACGGTGTTTCCACTCACGGCATAGACCGTGCCCTTGGCGTCCACCGCCAGGCCGCAGGTCAGCGGCGCCGGGGTCTCGACTTCGCCCTTCAGCTTGCCGGTGGCGCTGTCGATCAGGAACAGTTTGTTCCCGCCGTTGGCGCTGACCAGCGTTTGGTCGTCCAGCGCGGCCAGGCCGCGGTGGACCGGCGCCTGGGCGTTGGGCCGGCCATCGGCAAAAGCTGCCAGTTGGCCGTCCTTGAGGCTGAACTTGGTCAGGTTGCCGTTGTTGCCGAAATAGCCGAAGCCGTTGCGCAGGGCCAGCGAGATGCCCGCCGCCGTGGTCGGCCAGAGCTTCTTGCCATCGAGGTCCGTGCCGATGGTCGGCTTCTGCGCCTCGGCGTTGCAGGTGCCCAGGATCACGCGGTCTCCCTCGGTGGCCACGTAGGTCGGCGACCAGTAATCGCCCGCCCAGCCGCCGGTGCCGTCCTCGGTCTGCCAGGGCGGCGTGCCGCTCACGCCCACGTCGCAGATGTACGTCTGGCCGATCCCGCCGTGGGTCAGGATCTTCGCCTCGTACGTCCCGGCCGGCACCGGCTGGTCGAAATCGTCGAGCCCGTCCCACAGCCACACCTGCTCGCCGGCCTTGTAGGGCACCGCGCCGATGCCGGTGCGGATGGTCTTGCCGGCCGCGTTGCGGATCGAGATGCTGGCCTTGCCGTCTTTCTCCATAGTGAACTTCACCGGGATATGCCCGTCGGCGCGCTCCGTCACGCTCTTCTCGGGCGGCGGCAGGTTGCCTTCCGCCATGAAGATGCCGATGCCCCACGCATCCGGCCCCATGTAGCCGAGCGTATTGCTCTTCGGATTGCGCACGTCGGTGATGCCCGCCTTCAGCTCCGTCCCCATCTGGTTGCCCCAGTGAATCTGGAACTGCATCTGGACCTTGTCGCCGCCCTTGAAGGGACGCGGCGCGCGCAGCACCGCCAGCGGAATGCGATACTCGAACGTGCAGCCTTTTCCATCGGCATCCTTCAGATAGGCGCCTTGCACGCTTTCCGGGTTAAGCACACCGTCCGAAAAGCCGAGCGTGTAAGAGGCCTGGTAGCCGGCCTTCTTGTCCTGGGTCGAGTACCACAGGTTGATGTGGTTGACGAACTTCTGCTGCTCGGCCGGCATCCGCCCGCCATAGATGGTCGAAGCGTCGGATTTGATGCTCGGGTCGGAGACGAACCGCATCTGGATCGCGTCGGCGTTCCACGCGTTCTGCACGTCGCCGCCGAAGTGGTTCATGTTCATCATCGGCGTCGGGTCCGCCCAGTGTCCGCCAATGTAGACGTACTCCTTGTCGTACATCATCGCGGCACGGACGTGGTAGGCGTCCCTGCTCGCCTCGTCGATGAACATGAAGATCGCGCCGGACAGGTCCCAGTCGGCGAGAACGCCGTCCACGGTGACTTTGCCGGGGGCGGGCACGATCCGGATTTCCGTATTGTCCGCCTTGTTCTGCACCGCCGCGTAGCCGAAGGCGTCCGCCGCCCCCAGCAGCCCCAACCCCGCCGCCAGCACCGCGCAGTAGAACAATTTCACTTCACGACAAGCCCACCCGCATACTCGGTTCCGCATCTTCATTCCTTTTTCTCCTCCGTTTATCGTCCCGTTCTGTAAAAGTGGAAAAAGCAACCTTTCATTTCAAAGCCAATACTCGCGGTATTTGGCGACGCGAAGATATAACCACACTGGTCAAACCAAAACAAGGGGGAAAATTTAATGGGGGGCAATCCTCACGGCCGCACGTAGTGATAATCAACCCACGATGCGCGAGAAAGCACGGCGAGAACACGAAATCGATACGCGAAATGGCGCTGAATGACTCGTCATCGGTTCTCGCACCGTCCTTGTCAACCCATTCCCCGACACTCGACACCCGATCCCACTCTCATGCGTGCGCTCATTGCGAGCCTACTTTTCCCTCTGTTGTTCTGACACCCGACACGCGACATCCGGCGCCAAGCGATTCGGGCGAAAAGGTAGAGTCGAAGGGTGGCGCGGTGGCGACAGGTGACGGGGAGTAGCTGTTGCCGGCGGCTTTCGCCCAGTGCCGGTGCCTCAGTCCGTTCCATAACTCCGTTTCCACACCCCCGCTCATCGAACCGGACGTGCGGTTTTCCCGCATCCGGCTCTCGGACAAGAGTAGATCATGTTCACGCATAGGCCACCTTTCGAGGTCGCATCCGCAAGGATACCAGTCCGAGCTTCTTATACAGGTGGTCGGCCGGGAACGCACGCGTCCCCTGCCCTGCAACCTTGTGTTTGCGACACAACCAGCGGCGTACCCGGTACCTGGCGTGCGCATCGACGATGCGGTATGCCGGGGCCACCGGTCCCAAGCTGAAGTAGTTCCCCCAGCCGATAAGCTTCTGATTGATTGCCGCTACCACCATCTCGGTATCTAGCAACACCCGTCTGCTACGGGTCAGGTCACTGATGGACCGTGTAATGCGTTGTATGCTTTTCTTTGAGGGTCGCGTGCCCCAGAAGGCTCTGCCGGTCTTCGGTGAGTAGCATCTGCCGATCTCATAGCCGAGGAACTCGAATCGGTCCTCCGGCAGTCGGCACACTTGCGTTTTCTCCTCGTTGACCGTCAGCTTCAGCCGCCCCATGATGTTTTGCATCGCGTGGTAGGCTTCTTCCCCTCCGCTCTGGCACAGGATGACGAAGTCGTCAGCATAGTTGACGATCCGAGCTCCCAGCTTGCGTTCCCATCCGAGCTGTTTCCAACTCAGGATGAAGCGCCTCATGTACAGACTGGACAGCAGCGGCGAGATCGGCGCACCTTGCGGGGTTCCCCGCTTGGACTTCTTCGCCGGATTCATACGTCGCTTTCCACCTTTCGGCCCGGTTTCCTCGACAGGCATCTGAAGCCACATTTTCAGAAGCTTCAGCATCGCCCCGTCACTGATTCGCCGGGCAAGGCTCTTGATCAACTCAGGATGCGGTATCGTGTCGAAATACCCGCTCAAGTCAGCGTCCAGCACCTCGTGGTGCCCTCGGCTAACCCAGTGATGTATCTCTTGGATCGCTCCATGCGCTGACTTTCCCTGCCTGTACGCATACTGTTCATCACACAGATCCACCTCAAAGATAGGGCTGAGTACGATGGTCGCTGCCATCTGCACGACCCGGTCTTTGATTGTGGGTATCCCCAGTGGCCTTTGTTTTCCGTTTGGCTTCGGGATGTACACCCGCCGCACGGCCTCCGGGCGGTATGTCTTGGCCCGCAGTTCCTCTGCCACTGTTTCCAACCACGATTCCACACCCACTCTTTCAATCTGCGCGAAGTCTATCCCGTCTACACCTGGCTTACCACCGTTTGCACGGCAGCATTTCCAGGCGTATTCAAGGACATCCTTACGGTACAGCTTGTCGTAGAGGACATAGAACCGATACGTCGAATTCGCCTTTGCCTTCTCATGCAAGGTCTGCTGGAGTTTCCTAACCTTTTCTGGAGGTGATAGACTCAACGGCCAATCTCCCGGTTGTCTTTTCCTTCTGACCTTCTCTTGAACTGAGGCCCCTTTCCTCCCCCGGTATTACCCGGGATCTTCAGTACTACGGACCTCTCCGCCACCCCATCATGCCCGGTCATTCCCTCGCGGGGCTCCGGTTGGGTTCTACCCACATGCGGGGTTTCCCGTGTTGCTCCCACCGCCTTCTTACGTACATGCCCTCGCCACTACCCCGGCTGACCGACACGGCGCTTCGCTCATCTCACCGTGTCGACGGCGGCCTTCCCCGTCCTAATGGCAGGTCGGCTCAGCATTATCTACTTTCGAGGCCTGCTCAGCATTCACTCACGTTAGGGCCTATACGTTCGCTGATTCCCCAAGGGAACCTTTGACATCGGAGGCTCCAGCCGCTTTATTACTTCCACGACTGCTCCAACTGCTACCGGCCGGAGCGACAGTGGCCGGGTGGGTTTCGCACCCACTGGGCGATGTGGCCTTTCCACGGCGCACATTAAGGCGAAAGATTAGGGTTGCTTATGCGCCCCATTAATCTTTCCACCTCATCTTTCGCCTTTGTCTTCTCCCGTTCCCCATTCATTACCGATCCGAGCCTCGTTCGTCAACCCAGAACATGTCCGCCGCATAGTTCACCACATCGTCCAGCAATCGCACCTTCTCGATCTCGGGATCCTGCGCCACTTTCTCCTCCCAGGGAATGAGCGTCAGCCGGTGCGTGTCGCCGGCCTTGTGCTTCGCCGCCGGCAGGAG
>JAQBYD010000117.1 GCA_027623315.1 Verrucomicrobiota bacterium
CGCAATTATAAAGTGCACAAAAACAAACACTGACCCCTTTTCTCGACGCACTCGTCGATGAGCTCGCCGCAGACCTGGGGATTGAAGCCCTGCTCGAACGGCGGACGACCGGACTCAGCGGCGGTGAAAGACAGCGTGTCGCCCTGGGCCGCGCGCTATCCACGAAGCCTCGCGTGCTCTGCCTTGACGAACCCCTCAGCGCGCTGGACGAGGACACGCATCAGGAAATTTCCGAATTGATTCAGCGCATCACGCGGGAGCACGACATGACGACGCTGCACATCACGCATAGCCGACGCGAATCGGAGTATTTTGCCGACGTTCTGCTCTGCCTGCGGGACGGGATGGTCAGCGCTGAAAAAAGATAGCTCCGGTTGAGAGTTTCGTGTCTACTCGCGTCGGTTTGAGCGGATTAAGTGTGCGCCTAAGGAGAGACATTTCATGAACTCGTTAAATGAAGAGCAGCTCGATTTTTTCAGGACGAACGGGTACCTCATCCTGAAAAACGTCTTTAAGGCGGCGGAAGTTCGACGCATGCAGGAGGAGTCCGATTATCTCCTGGCGCTGATCATCAACTCCTCGCTGGCGCATCAACGCCGCAGCGGACGCCTGGACTGGCGTAAGAATTCGACCGGTGAGCAGATCGTACGCAAGCTCCAGCCCATCAACGATCTCTCCCTGACTTTCACTCGTCTCTCGGAAGACGAACGCCTGGTGGGGCCGCTGCGCGATATCATGGGCGAAGATCCCATCCTGATGGAGGAGAAACTCAACTACAAGCAACCCCTGCCCAGTCCCGTTGAAGGCCTTGACATCCGGACGATGGACGACTACTTCCCCATCCACAACGACTGGGCCTACTACGCCGAGCAGAAATATCCGCAGTCCGTGCTGTCTTCCGCTCTGCTACTGGATGACTGCACAACGAGCAATGGTCCCCTGCGCGTCTGGCCCGGATCACACCTTGAACATCGCGCGCACGAGTCCATGGAAAACGGCCTGCAGGTCAAGCCCGGCCTGATCGATTATGACGGAGGCGAAGACATGCTCGCGCCCGCGGGGTCCTTCATGATCTTTCACGTTCTGGCCGTGCACAACTCTCGCCCGAACACATCCGGACGCCCTCGACGAATCATGATCTACAGCCACTATCCGAAGTCGTTCAACATGCCCTGGGATGCGCGCAATGGCCGCAATCGGCTGCGTGAGTCACCATGGGAGCGCGAGTATATGCGCATGAAGGAACGCGGCGACTACACGGATACATTTCATGCCCCGGTGTATGCGTAGACGCGGCGGAACCGACCGGACGCGTCATGCGCTTTTCGGCTTCACGGGCATGGGCAGCGGATCGGCGGAGGTCGGCATAGCCGGGTAGTCGGGGCGGGCCAGCCCGGAAACGAGGTCGCGAATGCGGACCTGCTTGCCGGATGCCATGGACTGATTCGCGGCGATGCCTGTGAGAATCGAGTACGCGCCCGCGCGATGATCCGCGGCGCGCCTATAGGCGTCCTCGCCTTGCGCGGCCAGCACATCCTTCAGCAGCGGTTCGTCGCCGCCGCCGTGACCTCCCTCCGCCTCCCAGAGCGGGACGAGGTAAGCATCGTCCCGCAGCGGGTACACGCGGATGGTCGTACCATCCGATTGCAGGGCGCCTTGAACGGTTCCGTCTCCGTTGATATAGGCCGACTCCATGCACTTGTGTTCAAGCCGCCCCTTCGTGCCGTTGAAGCAGATCGTGTAGCCTTCCCATGCACAGAACGCATTCAGAGAGTACGACATCCTGACCTCATTGTCGTAGGTCACAATCGCCTGCATGCTGTCTTCGATATCCATATCTTCGCTGAAGATGCAGCGATCGCGGAAATAGCCATCATGCCCTTCGTTGTCGAGATACATGGCCTTCAGCCCTTCATTGGCTGAGAGATCGAGCTCGTAGGCGCACTTCTTTGCATCCGGGCAGCCATGACAGCGCTCGCCCCGATTCGTGAGCCCGAGTCTCTCAGCCGTCCGCGGTGTGGCATAGCGACGGTGTCCGGTCGCAAAAACCGTCTCAGGCACGGCGGAGAGCCACCAGTTCACAAGATCGAAATGGTGCGTGGCCTTATGCACCATCAGCCCGCCGGAGTTCTCCTTCCGGCGATGCCAGCGGCGGAAATAATCCGCGCCGTGCCGGGTATCGAGCATCCACTGAAAATCCACCGACAACACTTCCCCGATCAAGCCGGACATCAGCAAGTCCTTGACCTGCGTTCTCGGCGGCGAGTAGCGGTAGTTGAACGTCACGCGGCATTCCCGGCCGGTCCGCGCCTGTGTATCGACGATTCGCTGGCATTTCTCCGCGCTGATGGTCATGGGCTTCTCGGTCACGACGTCGCAGCCTAGCTCCATGGCGCGGCAGATGTAGAGATCGTGCGAGGAATCGCGGGTGGTCACAATGACAATATCCGGGCGCGTCTCCGCCACCATCCGATCGAAATCTTCAGGCGCATAGCCGGGAACGCCTTGTGTCTTGAACGGCTCTGCTTCGATGCGATCCCGCAGACGACCCGCGTTCACATCGCAGAAGGCGACCATGACGCAGCTCTCATGATATAGGTTGGCAATCGCATCCGAAAACATCACGGAGCGACCACCCACTCCCACCTGCGCATAGCGTTTTTTCTTAGACATGTCTCTCCTGGCGCCGCTCGTGCGCTGAACCCTTATGCTGTGTGAACCGATTCAAAAATGGGCTCGCCGAAGCCGGTGTCGCCGCCTGCGCCCGGCTCATCCAGGGCGAGCCCGTCGTAAGCCTCGCACGCAAGTCTGAAGAGCTCTTTGTGTCCGGGACAGAGCGCCGCCGTCACAGGCCGGGAAAGCGTAAAGGCAAGGGCGCGCCTCGCCTTATCGAGATCGTCCAGCGGCTTGTACCACGTCTTGCTCCAGGTGCGCTCCTCGTCTTTCCTCCAGGGCCGCTCAGCCAGGGACTTGAGCGCCAGGCACCCCATGCCCCGCGCGACCGCCATGTCCAATACGCGCGGGCCAAAGTGACCGCGTGTCCAGCAAGCAGCGTTGACGGGGAACAGGATGGTGTCAAACGGGAAACGCTCGATCAACGCCAGGGCGGCCTCCTCGGTGTGTGAAGAGAAACCGAGATAGCGGACCTTGCCTTGCTCGCGCGCTTCCAGAAGCGTCTGCATCGCGCCGCCAGGCGCGAAGACGGCATCGACATCCTCCATACGCGCGACGTTGTGAAGCTGGTAGAGATCGACGCGATCCGTCCGTAGTCGCTGGAGCGATCGTTCAAGCTCCGCGCGAGACCCCGCCGCCGTTCGCTCCGCGGTCTTGCACGCGAGGAAAGATCGATCGCGGAACGGAGCCAGGGCGGGCCCGAGTCGTTCCTCCGCATCGCCGTACGTGGGCGCGACATCGAAATAGTTGATGCCGCGCTCCACCGCCTCGGCTACAAGAGCATCGGCGGTCTTCTGATCCTCGTTCATGACAACGATGCCGCCAAACCCGATCACAGACAGCCGTTCGCCCGTGCTTCCCAGAGAACGTCGATTCATCCTATCGGCTCTCCCATGCATGTCCGGTGCGATTCGAGCGCATGGCAAAACCGCGTCAGCCGCCGCAGATAAGCGTTGTACTGACTATAGGCCTCCCTCGGGTGCTGCAGCCGCAGTAACGCATAGAGGCGGAGCTCCGGCCTCTCGGGCAGTCCATCGAGGGCGAGTCCCGGAAGCCTTTCGCGGATTCGATGCGCTCCGACCGCAACCAGCAGTCCGGGAATGCTCTCGATCCCCGCGGCAAGGTCCTTGATGCCCTGCACAATGAGTTCGGCACCGGGCAGCCCATGAAGTTGCTCCGCGACACTCGATGCGGTCATGCCGATCCTTCCAGGGTCAATCGTTCTACGCGGACTCGAAAACTTTCCGGATCGATCGCGGGGTAACGAATCAACTCAGGCCCAATCGATTCGAACAGTTCCGCCAACTTGCGCTTTTTCACAAGCCCTTGTGCCAGCATGGCCTGCACGTCAATACGATCGCGGTCATGCCAGCGCTCGATTTTCGCAAGCGCCTGACTGTAGCAGTCGTAGTGAAAGAAAGAGATGTCGCCATGCCGAGCGATGAACATGCTGCGTTCGCGCCATCCGGGCAATTCCGGAATGAAGTGGTCGGGAGAAGCGAGTTCGACATTGATATCCAGTTGGTCTTTCAAGTCGGCTATGCGCGAGAATACGCCCTTGGGTTCGGGGTCCAGTTTAATGTCGATATCGATGGTCGACTCTCTCCAGTTCATCAGGAGTGCCGTCGCACCCCCTGTAAAATAGACGTTTCCCGACGCACCGGCAAGCTTGCCGAGCTCCTGCATGACAAAGGGGTCAGTGTTTGTTTTTGTTAAATTTTCAGACCTTCAAGTCGCCGCCGCAAGCGCTTGTCCGCGCCGCGTCGGGCAGACTGGTAGCGCTGCACGGCACGATACGTCAT
>JAQBYD010000053.1 GCA_027623315.1 Verrucomicrobiota bacterium
GACGCTCAAGGTGTCCGCCAGCCTCCTAGCTACGATTTTCCCTCAGGAAGGGAAAACCGTGGGAAAAGAACTTTCACATGAAACCATGCCATGCGCTGGATTCCACCCGGAAGCAAAGGGGAGGGGAACCGCGGATGGGTGCGGATGGGTGCGGACGGGATTGCTGGTTGCAGGGGAACGGCGCTTGACATGCCGGGATCTCTCATGATAATCGCGCGCGTTCATGTCCAGCTGTACCCAGATCACAAGAGCACCCGCCAAGATCAATCTATTTCTGGAAGTGATGGAAGCGCGTGCGGATGGATATCACGACCTGCGCAGTGTCGTGGTACCCGTGTCGGTTTGCGATGAACTCAAGTTCACGCTTACGGAGGACGGGGTCGAAACGCGAATGACGTACGCCAGCAGCCGCTTGAACGGAGTGGAGATTGGCCCGGAGGAGAATCTGGCCACGCGCGCGGCGCAGTTGCTCAAGGAGCGCACCGGCCACCCGGGCGGGGTGTTGATTGAGATTGAGAAGCACATTCCGCTCGCGGCGGGGCTTGGGGGTGGAAGTGCCGATGCGGCAGCCGTGCTGACCACGCTCAACGAGCTTTGGAATACCGGTTTGTCGACCGAAATGCTGATGGAGCTTGGTTTTGCGCTGGGATGCGATATTCCCGCCCTGGTCCGCGGCGGCGCGGTATGCATGGAGGGGCTCGGCGAGGTTGTGCGCCCAATAACGTCCCAAAACGGGGAATCTCCGGACTGGTGGCTTATTCTCGTGAACCCCGGATTCAGCGTCTCCACTCCCGATATCTATAGTAGATACACCGATCTCTTGACAGCGGGGGAGCAGACTTATAAAAATATAAGATTTGGGCTTGAGAGGGGTGAGAGGGATCTGGTGGAGCAGAACCTCTTCAACAGCCTTCAATCGACGGCATTTGAGAAGTATAGCCTTCTCGAGATATTGCAGGAGGCGTTGAGTCGGGCAGGCGGATCCGGAGCGATGCTTTCCGGGAGTGGGGGAAGCCTTTTTGCTTTCGCCGATAGTCCCGAGGAGGCAGAGGCAGGCCGCAGCAGGATCGAAGATGAATTTGGCGACGCTGTCTGGTGTCAGACGGCGCAGGTTCTCTGGCGATGCCCGATGGTGTAATTGGCAGCACACGGCCCTTTGAAGGCCATAGTTCAGGTTCAAGTCCTGGTCGGGCAACCAGATCGGAAAGAGATTGGCATGTGGAATGATAGAGCAGTGAAACCGGATCCAATGGGATTCTGCATTCTGACGGGAAGCTCCAATCCGGAGCTTGGTCAGAGTATTGCCGACTATCTCCAGGTGTCGCTTGCCGAGATTGAAATCTCGCGTTTCCCTGAAGGGGAGATTTTCGTGCAGATCAAGGAGAACGTGCGCGGCAAAGACGTCTTTATCGTGCAGTCCACGTGCTCTCCGCCGAATGAGAACTTGATGGAACTTCTGATCATGATTGATGCGGCGCGACGTGCTTCGGCGGCGCGCATCACCGCGACGATCCCGTTCTATGGGTATGGCCGCCAGGATCGCAAGGACCGGCCTCGAGTACCCATTACGGCTAAGCTGGTGGCGAACCTGCTCGTGGCATCGGGGGTGGACCGGGTGCTCGGCATGGACTTTCACGCGCAGCAGATCCAGGGGTTCTTCGATATCCCGGTGGATCATCTGTATGCCGCCCCAATCATTGTGAAGTATCTTCAGGATAAGCAGTTGGCGGATCCGATCGTCGTATCTCCAGATCCAGGAAGTTTAAAAATGGCCCTGCAGTATGCCGAGATGCTCGGCGGCGGCGTGGCGCTGGTGGCCAAGAAGCGCAAGGGGCCGATGCATGTCGAGGCCATCAGTGTGGTGGGAGATGTCGATGGCCGTCCCGCCATTATGGTGGATGATATGACGACCACGGCGGGTACGCTGTGCCAGGCGGCCGAGATGCTGCATGCGAATGGAGCGTCGGAGATTTATGCGGCGGTATCGCACGCGTGTATCGCGCCCATCGCCGTAGAACGTCTGAAAAAGTCGCCGATCCGGGAATTGGTTGTGACCGATACGGTTCCGCTTGCAGGCGTCTCCCTCGACGGGTTTCCGGTGACCGTACTCACGGTGGCCGGGTTGCTCGGAGAAGCGATTATGCGCATTCATTCTAACCAGTCCGTGACATCCTTGTTCCGGGCATAACCTCAGGAGAGAAACGATGGCCGATCAGATAGTAATGGAAGCCGAGAAGCGGGTCCCGGGCAAGTCCGCCGTGGCGCGTAACTTACGGCGAGCGGGGATCCTTCCGGCGAACCTGAACCGGGTGGGTGGGGCTTCGGAGTCGATCCAGTTTAATCTTCACGCGTTCGAGCGGATGCTGCAGCGCCACGCTTCGGAGAGCATGATTGTTGACCTGCTGATCGAGGGCAAAGCCTGCAAGGCCCTACTTAGAGAGATTCAGCATGATCCCGTGCATGGTAAGGTCCTGCATGTCGACCTGCAGGAAGTCTCAATGACCAAGACGGTGCGTGTTCCGGTACAGATCATTTTGGTTGGCGAGGCCAAAGGGGTCAAGATGGGCGGGGACCAGGATCACCTGCTGCGCGAGCTCGAAGTGGACTGCCTTGTCTCCGACATGACCGAGTCGGTGGAAGTGGATGTATCGCACCTCGCGATCGGCGAGCGAATTCGCGTCGAAGAGTTGCAGGTGGATCCCAAGCTGAGGGTGGTCACACCGGGCGATGTGGTGGTGGTCAGCGTCAACGCCCCGCGGGTTGAGGAATTGCCAGGGGCGGCTGGAGCTGCCGGGGAAGGAGCCGAGCCGGCCGTTGTTGGTGATGCGGGGTCGGACCAGAAGGAGTCCGACGGAAGCCCGGCGTCGGGGGAATCGTAGGTTTCGCCCAGGGCCCCGGGACGTGAAGCTGATCGCCGGTCTAGGAAATCCTGGAAAACGGTACTCGGGAACCAGGCATAACGTTGGATTCGATGTCATCGACGGCTTGTCCGAGCGGTTTGATGCCGTGCTGAAGCGCAGCTGGCGATTCAACGGGCAACTCGGAAGTGCACGTCTAGGGTCGGAAGATGCCCTGCTCTTGAAGCCGCTGACCTATATGAATTTGAGCGGAGCATCCATTGCGGCGGTTCTGCGCTACCGCAAGCTGGATGTCCGGGACCTGATCGTGGTGGTCGATGACGCGGCGATTGACTTCGGGCGCATCCGCATTCGTGTAAAAGGAAGCAGTGGCGGGCATAACGGCCTCCAAAGCATCATTAACGAAGTCGGAAGCGAGCAGTTTACGCGGGTTCGCCTTGGAGTGGGGGACACGCCGTCTCGCGGACTGAAAGACCACGTGTTGGGACGCTTTGACCCCTCCGAGACGGTGGCGGCGCAAGATATGATTAGACAGGGAATTGCGGCCGTGGTATGCATTATCGATTCGGGCAGCGATGCGGCCATGAATACATTTAATGTCGCGCCGGCCGAGGGAGCCTGAGGCGAGTTCCCGGGAACCGGTCGACAACGACGACAGATACTCTTAAGGAGAGAATTAGTGAGGGAATACCAAGCAATGTTTATCTTCTCCGACAAGTTCAATGAAGAGGAACTGGAGAACGCACAGGAGCAGGCCAAGGGCGAGATTGAGAAGCTCGGCGGAAAGATCAGCCATATCGAAAAAATGGGGCGACGCTCGTTTGCGCGAACCATGAAAAAGCGGGATGGCGGTTTCTACGTCCGCATGGATATGGACTTCGATCCGCAACAGATCGAAGCGCTGAACCAGCGCTACGCCCTGACCGAATCCGTATTCCGGGTTCAGATCTGCCGGACGCCGGAGATTCCGCCGGACGAGCCGAACAAGCCAGTAGAAGCTGCGTAACCAGGCGGATTTATGGCGTCGCTGAACAAGGTCTTTCTGATCGGCAACCTCACACGTGATCCAGAGGTCCGATTTGTTCCCTCAGGAACCGCGGTATCGGATTTGCGACTTGCCGTCAGCCGGAAATTCCGTAGCGCGGCGGGTGAAGAGCGAGAGGAAACATGTTTTGTGGACGTGGTTGTCTGGGGACGACAGGCTGAGACGTGCGGGGAATACCTGAGCAAGGGCTCGCCCCTGCTGGTCGACGGACATTTGCAATACGACGAATGGGAAAAAGATGGTCAGCGACACAGTCGAATACGGGTTGTTGCTGAGCGAACGCAGTTCATCGGAGCTCCTCGCCGAAGCGCGGAGTTGCAGGATGCTCCGGCCGAGCGAACGCAACAGCCGCCGCAGCAGGCGCAGCCGCCGCAGCAGCAGCCGGTAACGACGGTCGATAGCGGCGCGGTGGAGACGCCTGTGAATCCAATGGACGATGACGATAACCTTCCTTTTTAAGGAGACCTATGGCACGAGATGATAGAGGTGGCGGTGGTGGACGCAACAGTCGGTTCACGGAGGTACGCAAGAAGCGTGTTCGTGAGTTGGACGGTCTGAAGCGTATCGACCGAGGCGATCATGAGTTCCTGCGGAACTTCCTGACGGAACAAGGCAAGATTATACCGGCCAGGTTGACTGGGGCGAACCCGAGTCAGCAACGGCAGATCAAGCGTGCCATTCGTCGTGCGCGTGTGATGGGCTTCATGATGTAGGTTTCGTCCGGTCGCGGATGTGGCTGGTGTGACGTCGTTGCCCACGCGGCGCGTCGACAGGCCTTGTACAAGTGTCCGTCGACGATCTGGCAGAACCTGGAACCAACACCGGGATTTGATAACGGAGAGGATTCAATGGCGACAGAGATATTATTGATGCAGGATGTGATGAACGTAGGAAGCGAGGGAGACGTGGTCTCCGTCGCGGATGGATTTGCGCGCAATTTTCTTCTGCCGAAGAATCTAGCCGCCCCGGTCACCGAGGCGGCTCGGCGCCGGGTCGGAAAGCTGCGCATTGAGCGTGAAGCCGATCGTCAAGCCACGCTGGGGGCCGCCCGGAAGTTTGCCGAGGGGTTTGCATCCGCTTCGGTCACGATTACCGCCAAGACGTCCGATGGTGAGAAGCTCTATGGATCGGTGACCGCGACGGAGATATCCGAAGCGCTGAGCAGCCAGGGGCACACGATCTCGAAAGAGAAGATTCTGCTCGAGCATCCGATCAAGGAGTTGGGGATGTTCGAGGTGCCGCTCGAGGTGCACCCGGACGTCGCGGTCACCGTCAAAGTCTGGGTTGTCGAGGAGTAGTCCGATGCCGGACGAGGGTGACGCTTCGGCCGTATCCGGCAAAAACGATCGTATTCCCCCATTCAGTGAAGAGGCGGAGCGCGGTGTGCTGGGCGCCGTGTTGCTGGATGCCGTGCGGGTCGTGGATCTCTGCGTAGAGCGGAGCATCTCCCCGGAGTCCTTCTACGTTCCAGCCCATCGCGATATCTTTCTTTGCGCCCTGGGGATGAATGCGACCGGGCGCGCCGTGGATGTCCTGACGCTATCGGAGCAACTCAAGGACGAGCACCGCCTGGATCGTATCGGTGGTGTTGCCTTTTTGAATCAGCTGATCGATTCAACCCCCACGGCGGCTCACGCCGAGTATTACATTGATATCGTGTCGCAGAAGCACTTGCTGCGCAGCATCATCACCTGCGCGCGACGAGCAGAGCAGGAGTGCTATTCCTCGCTCCAGGAGGCTGACCTGGTCCTCAGCCACGTGGAGCAGGAGTTTCTCAATATCACGGAGAACCAGCACGGCTCGATGACGCCGTGGCCCGACGCCGTCAAGGCCGTGATGGCGCACGTCGAGAACGTCCTTATGTCCAAGTCGGGCGTGCATGGTCTGTCGACGGGCTATCGCAACCTGGACGCCAAGCTCCTTGGACTGAAAGGTGGAGAGCTGTCGATCCTGGCGGCGCGCCCCTCCATGGGCAAAACTTCGCTCGCCATGAATATTGCCGAGAATGTTGCGCTCGGAAAGCTCTCGTCGGATGGCGCACATCCGGTCGGTATATTCAGCCTGGAGATGTCTCAAGAAGCATTGCTTCTGCGTATGCTTTGTTCACATGCAGGCGTCAATTCGTTCAAGATCACGAGTGGCTACGTCGGTACCGGGCATGACCACGGCCTGTTGACACAGGCGGCTTCGGCCCTGTCGAAGGCCCCGATCTACCTCGATGATACGGGCGGGCTGGACGTGTTGGAGCTGCGCGCGCGCGCGCGGCGCATGAAGGTGAAGTACGACGTTAAATTGATCGTGGTCGACTACCTTCAACTGTTGCATTCGAAGGAGTATTCCCGCCAGGGGCTACAAGTTGAAACCTCACAGATCTCCGGGCAACTCAAAGCCATGGCCAAGGAGTTGAAGATTCCCGTGCTAGTGCTCAGCCAGTTGAGCCGTGCCCCTGAAACGCGGGATAAGCTGGGGCGCCCCAAGCTGTCGGATCTTCGCGATTCCGGCGCGATCGAACAGGACGCGGACGTCGTGCTTCTCTTGCGCCGCCCGTCTCGATACGAGGAGGACCCCGAGCATGACGATACATTGCTGTCCGTTGTGGATGTGGCGAAGCATCGAAATGGACCCACGGGCGAGATACGCCTGAACTTCGAGGAGGAATATACCCGCTTCCGGGATCGTGCCGGGGGGGTGGACGATGCCGACGTGGTGGCCTTCGATCCGGAGTCAGAGGCGGAGATCCAGGTCTGATGAAACGTTCCCCAAGACTGGCCGGTCTGCTTGGCATGCTCCTGCTGGCCCCCATCATTGCCGCGGCGGAGCCCGTTGTGAATCGGATCGTCGTGCGATCGGACGGACCCGGACCGCGACTCGAAGCGTTCATTCTGAATCACATCTCGACGCGTCAAGGGGACGAGTTGGATCGATTGCGGGTGCGGCGTGACGTGCGAGCCCTCCTGGATACCGGGCGATTCTCCTCGGTCAACGCCGTCACCGATCAGCAGGATGACGGAATCACATTAATCATTGCCGTAGAGAACCGAATGCGCCTGTCGGGTACCCTCCAGGTAGAGGGGGCCAAAGTGCTCTCGGCCAGCCGTATCCGTGCACTCCTGGACCTCGTGGAGGATGACTATATCGATGAACAGGTGATGGCGGTTCGATCGCGTGCGGTCTACGACGAGTACGTGCGGAAACGCTATCCGAACACCCAACTCACGTGGGACATCGCGGTCACGGACGAACTCAATGGTCGAGCCACGGTGACGGTGCACCTCGATGAGGGAGGATCCGCACGTCTTAAAGGATATACCTTTTACGGAAACACGCTGATCTCGGATCGCGCCCTGAAGAATCTCGTGAAGGACTGGAAGGTCTACAACCCGTTCAGCTGGTTCCGGCGCGTCGGTACCGACGAAGGTGTGTTGGCCGAGATGCGAGAGAAGATCCGCACGCTCTATCTTTCGATGGGGGCGCTGGATGTCGCGGTCTCGAGTGAACGCGTATCGATGGACGAGCATGGTCATGGGGCGCTCGTGGTGCAAATCGATGAAGGGCCTGTCTATCGCGTCGGAGAGACCTCGGTGAGGGGCAACACGGTGTTCGTCGACGGGGAATTGGATAGCGCCCACGGGTTGCCCGGGGGAGTTCTCGCGGCGATGGATCGTATTCAAGCCGCGGCGAGCCGGATTCGGGACTACTATGGGAGCCGGGGCTATATCAATGCGGGTGTAGTTCCCCATCTTGAGGCCCGCGAAGCGGAGGGGCTCGTGGATGTCACGTTCACGGTTCGCGAGGGTGAGCTGATTCGCATTCGGAATATCTTTGTGCGCGGAAATGATCGAACGAAGGATAAGGTGATCCGGCGCGAATTACTCGTGTACCCCGGCGAACGCTACGACGAGGTCAAGGTTACGCGCAGCGAGCGGCGCCTGATGAACCTGGGCTACTTCGCCAAGGTCGACAGCTATCCCGAAGGCGCTCGTGCGGGCTCGGATGAGCGGGATATCGCTTTCCAGGTCGAGGAGCAGCGTACGGGAAGCGTTCTCTTCGGCGCAGGCTTCTCCAGTATCGACCAACTGGTTGGATTCATGGAGCTCTCGCAGGGAAATTTCGACATCGGCGGCTGGCCGTTCACGGGTGGCGGGCAGAAGTTGAATCTGCGCGCGCAGTTCGGGTCGAAGCGCCGGGACTACAGCCTGTCCTTTACGGAGCCGTGGTTTCTCGATCGTAAACTTTCATTTGGTGTCGATCTCTTCAATCGCGATCGGGAGTTCGAAGGATTTGAAGTGCGCCGCCAGGGCGGCGCTTTGCGGCTGGGCAAACCGCTCGCGGGGCGATGGCGCGCCGATTTGACCTACCGGATCGAGTCGGAGGATATCACGGATACGACGGATACCGATGTCTGGTTCACCGACACTGGTTCGGAGTTCTTCTTCACGACCGAGGAAGAAGCGACCGAGAGTGCGCTTGGCCTTCGTCTGACGCATGACACCAGGAACCGGGTCTTTATTCCGACCCAGGGGCACCGCTATACGGTTTCGGGCAGTCTATCGGGCGGACCACTCGGATTCGATACCGAGCTTTACAATCTCGAATATCGCTCTGATCACTTCTTCCAGGTCTGGCGTGAGCACGTTTTCGGCATGCACTTTCGCGCGGAGGTCGTTGAGGAGTACGGCAGCACCTCGGAACTCTTTCTCTTCGACAAGCTCTATATCGGGGGCGGACGTACCGTGCGAGGGTATGAGTTCCGGGATGTGGGCCCCAAGGTAGTGCGCTTTGGCGAGTCGGGCGAGGTGATCGATCATCGTCCGATCGGTGGGCGAAGCCTGGGATTAGCCAGTGCCGAGTATGTCTTTCCGCTTACATCGGGCCTTCGCATGGCCGGGTTCGTCGATGCTGGAAATGTCTGGGCGGACGCTTACGAATTCGACGTTGGGAATATAGCATCGAGCGCCGGCCTGGAGATAAGGCTCGATATCCCCCAGTTCCCTGTGCGGTTCTATTATGCCTGGAGCTTGCAGAAGGACGACGAGTTGACGGACGAGGAGCCCTTCGGGTTCTGGATCGGGTTCTAGCGATTGCGCGCCGCCACCGCCTGCTGCGTGCAGAAGCCGCTACGGTTGCCGCCGCATCGGCTCTTGAGTATAGTGCCATCGAAAAATCTCACCAAACAGACCCCAACCACAGGAGAACACAATGCAAACCAAGCTTTCATGGACCGCCCTGACCACCATCTTGATCGTTATCAGTTCACAGGCTCTTTCGGCCGCCGATCTCAAGATCGGTATCGTCAATATGTCGGATCTGATGAAGGGCTACGACAAGGCCCAGCGCGCCGAGCTGCAGCTCAAGGAACAGGCTGACGACTATCGTGCGGCGCAGGAGGAGAAGCGCGCGGAGATCCAGAGACTTGGGGAAGCTTACCGAGAGGCCCTCGCCGCGGTCGATGACGCGGCACTGAGCGATACGGCCAAGGCGGATAAGAAGGATGTTGCAATTGGACACCTCACGAAGCTCAAGGAGGCGGAGTTGGATTATCGACAATTCGCGCGCGAAGCGGAGCGGCAACTTGCCGCGGAAAGTCGACGCATGCGCCAGACACTGGTCGAGGATCTACGCCTGAAGGTACAGGAACACGCTCGCAACCAGGGTTACGGCCTCGTTATCGACGCGGTCACCATCATCTACGCCGTGCCCGGCGAGGTAGACGACTTGACTGAAGCGATCGCCGCGGCACTGGGAGCGGGGGAGTAGTTTCAAATGTCCGAGCTTTCGGTTGAGGAAGTCGCGATCCGGCTGGGCGGAGTCCTGGATGGGCCTGGCGGAGCGACCGTCTCCAGTGTATGCGGCGTGCGGGACGCCGCGCGCGGCGATTTGACCTTCGTGTCCAGTTCTCGCTACGCGCGCGCATTGGCGCGCTCCGAGGCGACCGCGGCATTGGTTCCGGAAGATTTTGAGGGGGACTTCGCGGGGGCCTCGATTCGCGTCAGTGACCCGGAGCGCGCCATTCAAGCCGCGGCCGAATGGTTCTGTCCGCGGTCCGCGCAATTCGCTGTGGGAGTTCATCCTTCGGCTTCGGTCTGCAGCGACGTATCGCTGGGTGACGGCGTCAGTATCGGGCCGGCCTGCGTGATTGAGCCGGGCGCCGAGGTGGGTGATCACTGCGTCCTCGTCGCCGGTGTCTACATCGGTCACCGGGCGCGTATCGGTTCCGACTGCCGACTGTATGCCAATGTCTGCATCCGCGAGGACGTTGAAATCGGGGACCGCGCGATAATTCATGACGGGGCCGTGATCGGCAGCGACGGCTACGGCTATCGTGTGGAACGCACTGCCTCCGGACCCGTCGTGGAGAAGATTCCGCAACGCGGGACCGTGATCGTGGGCAACGACGTCGAGATCGGCGCCAATACGACCATCGACCGGGCGCGCATCGGCGCGACACGAATCGGCAACGGCGTCAAGATCGACAACCTCGTCATGATCGCGCACAACGTGACCATTGGCGATTTTTCGGGACTGGCGGCGCAGGTTGGGATTGCCGGCAGTGCTTCGATCGGGTCCAGGTGCTTCTTGCGCGGACAGGTTGGCGTTAGTGGTCACGTCCATATCGGTGACGATGTGGAGGTCGGTGGGAACTCCACCGTGACCAAGGACATTGCAGCGGGCAAATTTGTGTCGGGAGAGCCGGCGCGTGATCATGATCAGACCACGATGATTCGGGCACACCTCTGGCGGTTGCCCCGCCTGCGTGATCAAGTGAGCGACCTTCAAAAGCGAATCGAGGAGCTCGAAGAGCGTCTCGGGAGCCGGGAGTCATGAAGGTATTTGTCACCGGCGGTGCCGGGTACATCGGCAGCATTAACGTGGAATGTCTGCTCGATGCCGGGCACGAGGTTATCACCTTCGACAACTTTGAAGCCGGTCACCGCGGCGCGGTTGATCCGCGTGCGAGGTTGATTGAGGGAGACTTGCGCGACTTCAACTCGGTGAGCGAGGTGGTCTCGCAGTCCCGTCCTGACGCGGTTATGCATTTTGCAGCCTACGCCCTGGTCGGGGAGTCCATGGAAAAGCCGGAGAAATATTTCCGCAACAATATCATGGGGACCGCCAACCTGCTTGAGGCGATGCACCTCGCCGATGTGCGGCGATTCGTTTTCTCTTCGACCTGTGCGACGTATGGGGAGCCGGATACGATTCCCATCTCGGAGTCTACCCCACAGCACCCGGTCAATCCGTACGGCGACAGCAAGTTCATCGTCGAACGGTTGCTTGGCTGGTACGCGCGCTGCCACTCCTTCTGTTGCACCAGCCTTCGATATTTCAATGCGGCGGGAGCGAGTGGCCGCTTCGGTGAAGATCATGACCCGGAGAGTCACCTGATTCCGCTCGTGCTTCAGGTTGCCCTGGGCCAGAGAGATTCTATTCGCATCTTTGGCGACGACTACGACACGCCCGATGGGAGTTGTATTCGAGACTATATCCATATTCGCGACCTGGCATCGGCTCACATGCTGGCGCTGGATCGGTTGGACAGCGGGGCCTTCAACCTGGGCAACGGCGGGGGCTACTCGGTGCGTGAGGTGGTCGAGATTGCCCGGGAGATTACGGGGCATGACATCCCCGCTGAGGTCGTAGCACGGCGTCCCGGGGATCCGGCGAGGCTGATCGCGGACGCATCGCTGGCGCGTGCTCAGCTGGGTTGGACGCCGGCAATCCCGGAACTGAGCGATATCATCCAAAGCGCGTGGGATTGGCACCAGGCGCACCCAACCGGTTATGGCGATTGAAGAATCAAACGCTTGAAGAAATCATCGGATTGGGGTTAGCTAAGCACGGCATGTCGGTATCTGTCGCCGAGTCCTGCACAGGAGGACTGCTGGGCGGGCGGTTGACCGCCGTCAGCGGAAGTTCTAACTATTTTCGAGGCGGAATTATCGCGTATGCCAACGAGGTTAAGTCGGCTGAGCTAGGCGTCTCGGATGGAGTTCTAGCGCGCGAAGGAGCGGTGTGCGACGAGGTTGCCGTGCAGATGGCGCAGGGCGTGCGCCGCCGCTTTAAGACAGACGTCGGGATCGCGATCACGGGGATTGCGGGTCCGGGTGGAGGATCAGCTGGCAAGCCGGTTGGGACGGTCCATATCGCGGTAGCGTTCGGGAACGAGCACTCCGTGGAACGCTTTGTGTTTGAAGGCGATCGCGACCGGGTGCGTGAGACGAGTTGCGACGCGGCATTGGGAATGCTGAAGCATTTTTTAGATCGTGTCTGAAGGCGATATCGAGCCAGGAAACAGAGGTCAGGAGAGGTAGAGTAAGGAGACTCATTATGGCGAAGTCTGCGAAAACAGTTGACAAGAATACATCCGGTTCACTTTCCACGGTAGTGGAGCAGCTCAAGAAGGAGTTTGGAGAGGGTGCGATCATGACGCTGGGCGGGGACCAGGCGCCGGTCCAGGTTGCGGCGATCTCGACGGGGGCTTTTTCCCTGGACATCGCACTGGGCGTCGGCGGGTTGCCTCGTGGCCGCGTCGTGGAGGTATACGGACCGGAATCATCCGGCAAGACCACGCTGTGTATGCACGTCATCGCGAGCGCTCAGAAAGCAGGTGGCACGGCAGCGTTCATCGACGCCGAGCATGCGATGGACCCGGGTTACTGTGAGAAGATCGGGGTTAATCTTGATGAACTGCTCGTGTCTCAGCCGTCATCGGGTGAAGAAGCCCTAACGATCACGGAGACGCTGGTGCGCAGTAATGCGCTCGACCTCGTGGTGATCGACTCCGTGGCGGCCCTTGTGCCGCGCGCTGAGCTCGAAGGAAATATGGGCGACGCACACGTGGGGCTGCAGGCGCGATTGATGTCGCAGGCGCTCAGAAAGCTGACCGCCGTCATCGCGCAGACCAAGACGCTTTGCATCTTTACCAATCAGATTCGCGAGAAGATTGGTGTCATGTTCGGAAGCCCCGAGACCACGCCCGGTGGACGCGCACTCAAGTTCTACTCGTCGGTGCGGCTGGATATTCGACGCATTGGAATGATCAAGGACAACACCGGCAATGTCCTGGGGAATCACACGCGCGTGAAAGTGGTGAAGAACAAAGTCGCTGCGCCGTTTAGGGAGGCAGAGTTCGATATTCTCTATGCTCAGGGAATCTCCTGGGCCGGATCCGTCCTCGAAACAGCGATTAAGCACGAGCTTGTGGAGAAGCGCGGGTCGTGGCTGGCCTACGACGGCCAGCAGCTTGGACAGGGCCAGGATGCGTCGCGTGTGAACCTCGAGAAGGATCCGGAACTCCTCGAGAAGATTATTGCCGACGTCAAAGCGAAGGTGGCGAACGACGCCAAGCCTGCCAAGGACTCCGTCAAGAACTCGGCTGGCAAGCCGGCCGAAGCGCCAGCGGTAGCACCAGCGGAAGCACCAGCGGAAGCACCAGCAAAGGTTCCCGCGAAAGCGGGTGCCAAGTAACGTCGCGCGAGGGCAGGTCTGGTGAAGGCTGACGAGTTAAGAGAGATGTTTCTTGGATTCTTTGAATCCAAAGGGCACACCCGCATCTCCGGCGCATCTTTGATCCCGGAGAATGATCCCACGGTGCTGTTCACGACGGCCGGCATGCATCCGCTTGTACCATACCTGTTGGGTGAACCCCATCCCTCGGGAACACGGCTCTGCGATGTGCAGAAATGTATCCGCACCGGCGATATCGAAGAGGTCGGCGATGCCAGTCATCTCACCTTCTTTGAAATGCTGGGGAACTGGTCGCTGGGCGACTACTTCAAGGAGGAGGCGATCGCATGGTCATATGAGTTCCTGACCTCGAAATCCTACCTCGGGTTCGACCCTGACCGCTTGTCGGTGACGGTTTTTGAAGGTGAGGAGGGGATACCGCTCGACCAGCAGTCCATCGACATATGGAAAAAGATTGGTGTGCCCGATAGCAGGATTCATCCCTGTCCACGCTCCGACAACTGGTGGGGTCCGGCGGGGCAGACGGGCCCCTGCGGACCGGATACGGAGATGTTCATCGATACCGACCCGGGCGGCCCCGCCGCCAGCGGAGCGCCAGGCGACTCCCCTGCACGCTTCTTCGAGATCTGGAACGATGTCTTCATGCAGTACAACAAGACCGCCCAGGGCGACCACGAGCCTCTTGAGAAGAGCAATGT
This sequence comes from Verrucomicrobiota bacterium, assembly GCA_027623315.1. Classification (GTDB taxonomy): domain Bacteria; phylum Verrucomicrobiota; class Kiritimatiellia; order CAJWTS01; family CAJWTS01; genus JAQBYD01. The sequence continues at coordinate 14,070 of JAQBYD010000053.1, forward strand.
CGATACCGGGATGGGCGTCGAGCGCACGATCGCAATGCTGCAGGGCAAACGCAGCGTCTTCGATACCGAGCTATTTACCCCGGTGGTAGAGACGATCGCCGACAGTTGCGGGAAGTCGATGGATGAATCCGACGAGATCGCGCGGGCGTTCCGAGTCGTCGCCGATCACGTTCGCAGCGCGGTCTTCATCCTGGGCGACGACAAGTCCGTGACACCGAGCAACCTGGGCCAGGGATACGTGTTGCGCCGTCTCATTCGCCGCAGTGTCCGGTTCGCCAAGAACCTGGGGCTGCCCGTGGGCTTCTCCAAGGCAATTGCCCGAACCGTGATCGAGAACTATCGCCATGTCTATCCCGAGTTGGAGCGCAATAGCGCCCGAATCGTCAGTGAACTTGCCGGCGAGGAGGAGAAATTTGAGGCCACGTTGTCTCGCGGAATGGGGGAACTGGAGAAGGTCATCGCTCGCATGAAGGAACATAACCAGACCGTAGTTCCGGGCCGCCTCGTCTTTCGCCTTTACGACACGTGCGGATTCCCCCTGGAGTTTACGGAGGAAATCTGCCGCGAGCAGGACCTCGAGATCGATCGTGAGGGCTATGACAAGGCCTTCGACAAGCATCGTGAGGTCTCAAAGAAGGGCGCTGAGAAGTCCTTCAAGGGCGGCCTGGCGGATCACTCCGAAGCGACCACACGGCTGCACACCGCCACCCATCTGCTGCACAAGGGGCTGCAGATGGTCTTGGGTGATCACGCGCAACAGCGCGGCTCAAACATCACTCCAGACCGGCTGAGATTTGATTTTTCGCATCCTCAGAAGATGACCGATGACGAGAAGCGACAGGTTGAGGAGATCGTGAATAGGGCGATTCAGGATAGTCTTGCGGTCAGCATGGAGGTCATGACGCTTGAGGATGCCCGTAAGCTCGGTGCGATGGCTCTCTTCGACGCCAAGTACGATGAGCAGATCAAGGTGTACCGCATGGGGGACTTCTCCACGGAGGTCTGCGGTGGGCCCCACGTTGAGAACACGAAGGAACTCGGTGCATTCCGAATCGTCAAGGAAGAGGCCAGTAGTGCCGGCGTTCGCAGGATTCGCGCCGTCTTGGAGTAATGCGAGAGCGCGCATCCAGGATCTCCTGTCCGGCATGCCGGAACGACACCTACATGAAGCGTGAGCCCCGTTACGAGGGGTTCAAGAAGGTCGGCGAGACCTTGAGTTGCGTGGACTGCGGGCATGTCTTCGAAGACGAAGAATCTGCGCCAGCCGCCATGAATCCCGCACTATCCGTGTTCTCGGATGATGATCGTTCCAAGCAGGTGCGGGTTTTCGATGACGGCGAGCAGGCCCGGATCTGCCGCTACTGCGAGCACTACGTGCTGAATCCGTTTACGCAGCGCTGCGATCTTCATAATCGTGAGACGGAGGCGACCGACACTTGTGAGGACTTCGATCGCAAAGAGGAGTCCGACAAAGCGTCGGAGTAGCCAGGGGGCAGGACCGGGTAGCGCAAACTCCAGGCGCCATTCGAGAGATACCCAACGTCTTTACAGCCCGCGTTGCCGCACCGCTTCATAGAGCAGAATGGCGGCGGTGGCCGAGACGTTGAGCGAGTCAACGCACCCGCGCATGGGGATCTGTACGAGCGCATCGGCATCCGTGTGCCAGTTTTCGGAGAGTCCACGTGCCTCGCTGCCGAGGACGATCGCCGTGTTCGCCCGGTAGTCCGTGTCCGTGTACTTCTCGCGTCCGGCGGGGGAGGCGGCCACGATTCGAAAGTCATTCCGGCGCAGCCATCCAATGGCGTCCGCGCGATCCATCGTCACCACCTGCTGCGTGAAGACGGTCCCGAGGCTGGCTCGAATCACGTTGGGATTGTAGATGTCCGTGGCAGGGTCACTCACGATTACCGCGTCCACGCCGGCGCCATCACAAGTTCGTAGAATCGCTCCCAGGTTCCCTGGTTTTTCGAGGTGTTCGGAGACCACAACGAGAGATGGCGACGTCACGTTCAGTCGCGAGATCTCAAGGTTTGGCGTCGGGAAGATGCCAACGACGCCGTAAGCGGACCCGCGGATAGCCAGCTTGGCAAAGGCCGGCGGCGTGCAGATCAGAACATCGGCGTGCGAGTCCGCGCAGATCCTTAAGATCTTGACGCATGCGTCCGAACGTTCCGCGTCCGCGGTGAGAAAGAGTTCGTTGGGCCGGAGGCCGGCATCACACGCGCGTTCGATTTCGCGCAGGCCTTCGACGAGGATTTGCCCGGAGCGATCGCGTTCACGTCGCGTTCGAAGCTGTGCCGCCGCGGTCAGACGGGGGTTTCGGGCACTGGAGATCTCGAGAGCCATTGACCGCGTGGTTTGTGCCCGCCATGGCGCTCGGCCCCAGGTGCCGCATACCCAGGCGGATCGAGGGCTACATGGACGTGCTAATGGGGGGAGGAATGATGCCGACGTGGGTGATGTGGGAGTCCGCGCTGACGGTGAAGATGTCATCGGTCACGTTGGTGGCACCCGAAAACTCGCGAACGCTCGACACCACAGTCAGGACCTGCAGCGTTGTATTGGATGGGCCGGGATCGTCGCGGCTGGTGTAGGCCACGCTCGATCCAGTCCGTGTATTCAGAGTGCCAAGTGAGTCATCGGCGAGGCTCCATGCATACTCGAATCCGCCCGAGGCGGTAAAGACGACGGTCTCGTCCAATAAGATCGTGATGGCATCGGGGACGACTCGCACCGTGAGTTCACTGGCCGATTCGGTCTCGCAGCCGCTGAGTGCAAGCGTTGTGAGGGTCGCGGCTGCCAGTACGGCCACGGCGCAGCCGGCGTGAATCACGGTTCTCTTCATAGCGGACCTATAACGGATCGATGAACTCGAGTATTTCCCGATCCTCCTCCGAGATAGCGGCGGGAGCGGGTTCCTTTTCCTTATCCGGGCGTCGTGGCCGCCGCGAACGCGGCGGGCGATCGGGCCGGCCTGACCCCTCAGGACGATCTGGCCTCTCTGACCGTCCTCCGCGATCTGACCGCCCTCCGCGATCTGACCGCCCCGACCGCTCTGATCGTCCTGAGCGGCGATTGTGCAAGGAGCGTCCCAAACTGGCTTCCCCGGCTTTTTTCAAGGTAGACGGGCGCATGGAATCTGCGCCCATTGAGACAATCCGGCTACGCAGCTTCTCGTCGGCCGTTACGACCACCGATCGGGCGGCGCCATTGGACTTCACAAGCTTGACCAGCAAAGACTGACGCTCCGTCTCGTCTTTCGAGAAACGTACGTCGACGCCTCGATAGTCGTCGTCCTCTGAGACCTCCCTGAGGCGGGTCCCGGCGAACACGGCCGAGATCTTTAATCCTTCCTTGTCGGAAAGTTCGGCCAACCACTTGAGCGCCATGACCTGGTCGCCCGGCCGGCTCTTGGAGCCGTTGCCACGCTCGTCCAGTAGTGAGTCACCATCGACTAAGGCACGCGTGCGAGACTGGTTTCCACTTTGCTTTTGTAAATTCGTAAACAGGCTGAGAAATCCCATCGTAAGGTCTCCGGGTATTGGTCGTTTCTGAACTATTGGAATATGCACGATTTGGCATCTTTTGCGCCCTCGCGGCATTCGTCGATTTCGCTGTGTGGTCGCGGGTGCATCCTCATTCCCGAGGATGCGACGGATGCGACGGTTGCTCCGTCCGGACACCAGCGGTCTTTACTGACGGAGCTAGGCTACACCGAGCCGGGGGGGATGTCAATTCCCGCTCCCGGGGTCCCCAGGGGTCGGTATTCCCCGATTTTGCTGCCGTCGGCGTCACACGCAATACGACTTCGTCGCCCGAAAAGCGCTTATTGGGTCTCGGGGCTCCGATCTCCTTCGCGAAAACGATGATTCTCTTGGCGTTGCGCCGTCCATCCCACTTTGCCATACTCCCGCGCATGAGAATTTGGAATTCGTTAATCCTCGCGGGCGCGCTGCTGCTTTGCCCGATCACGCTGCGGGCTGAACTCATCGACGGAATTGCCGCGTACGTGAACGAAGAGGTTATTACGGTGGGCGACGTGGAGGCTGCGTTTACTCCTCATCGAGCACGGCTGCACCGGTTATACAAAGGTGACGAATTGACGACCCGACTGCGCCAGGCGTACCGGGAGACTCTGCAAGCCATGGTAGAAAGGCAGTTGATCGTAACGGATTACGAGCGCCGTGTAGCCAAGCAGGAACTGAAGATTCCCGACAGCGTTATAGAGGAGCGCGTGGACTCGATGGTGCGTCGCAACCTGGGTGCGGAGAAGGAGGAGATCATGCAGGCCCTCGCCCGGGAGGGGATTACGATGGAGGAGTTCCGCGAACCTTTTCGCGACCGGGTGATCGTTTCTATTCTGAGGAGCATTGAACTCGGCGCAAAAATCCGGGTCTCGCCACAGGAAATTCGTACCGAGTATTCCGCCAACATCGAGAGCTACAAGCAGCCGGCCAAAGTCAAGCTGAGTGTCGTCGTATTGAAGTTGGGCGAGGACGAGGCCGAAAATACTAAGATTCGACGAAGAGCAGAAATTATACACGCTGATCTCAGGCAAGGCGCAAGCTTCTCGAACACCGCTGTGGTCGCTTCGCAGGGGCGCAATGCAGAGAGCGGCGGGGGCTGGGGCTGGTACGAGAGCTCAGAACTTCGACCCGAGTTGGCCGAGGCGACGGAGGAGTTGGCGGTAGGCGTCGTGAGCGAGGTCGTGCAGATTGATCGTGCGCTCTACATGATTCGCGTCGACGAAAGAGTGGAGGCCGGGGTGCAGGATCTGTCTGCCGTACAACCGGAACTCGAGGCGCGCCTGATGGACCGCAAGGAGGCCCGGCTGTATGACGAATGGATGCAGCGCCTGCGTGACCAAGGCTACGTCAAGGTCGTGGCCTCCGGAGCAAACACGGGGACAGACGGCTCAGGCGTGCTATCGTTTCCTAGGGATTAGCGGCGCGCATTGACCGACACCTGCCTGAGTAGACAGGTGATTCGTAGGGGTGCTACCGAACGATGAGTTCTGATCGCTTTACCCGGACCCAGGTATCCTCGGCTAAGAAGGCCTGCGCGGATCTCGGTATTCGACCGCGCAAGCAGTGGGGGCAAAATTTCCTTATCGATCCGAAGGCGCGGGACCGGGTTATCGACGCGGCGTCGCTGACCTCCGAAGATCGAGTGCTCGAAGTAGGGCCAGGGCTGGGCGCGCTGACGGAGGTCCTGCTCGATCGCGTCTCCGCCCTCGTTGCGATCGAAAGGGATCAAGCACTTTGGGAACATCTTTCTGAAGCTTTCGACGGCGTGCCCGGTCTCGACTTACGGCTCGGCGATGCTCTCAAGATCGACTTTGAAGCCCTGGGCTCGTTTGACCGCTGCGTCTCGAATCTACCTTACTCGTGTGGGACCCGCATCCTGGTGAATTGGATCCACTCGCGGCAGCGACCGCAGGGGATCGTGGTCACCATACAGCAAGAGGTCGCGCAACGAATTCGCGCCAAACCCGGCACTCGCGATTACGGACCCCTGGCCATCTGGGCCCAGTTGCACTACGACGTCAAGATCGCGGCCCAATTGAGCCCCTCATCGTTCTGGCCTCAGCCGGAGGTCCATTCATCGATCGTCTGCATGCAGCGTTTGCCGGTGGTGCGTTGCGCGGTGTCGGATCTGGACTTCTTCTATCGCCTGACGCGCGAGGCGTTTCATTATCGGCGCAAGCAGTTGGGCACCGTCTTGCGCCATCTGTCGAGTGGACTGGTGCCCGGGGACGCGGGCCAGCGGATCCAGGCGCTGGGGCTCGACGCAGCCCGGCGTCCTGAGGGTTTTACGATTGAAGAGTGGGTCGCGATTGCAGACAGCTTGTCGCCATCCGTCGTTCAGGCGGATCCGAGAGCCCAATGAAAGACGGTCTCTCACGGCCGGCCTGGGACCTGGCGCGGATTAGCGGCCGACATCACGAAGTGATGCGATGAACGCGGTCAGGAGCCAGAAACCGGCGGCCAGCATCAGCGAATACGCGGCGCGGATGGCGACTTCGGCATACTCGGGAACCCAGGAACCCTTGCCAACTTTCGCGGCTACCCAGAGTAGACCGCCGCTTACCAACACCGCGACGCCGAAAATCATATGATTTATCAGTCGTTTATGCTCGATCGTTCCGTTCATAGCGTCGTATTGATAGCATAGCTTCCCCGATGGACTCAAGCACCGTGAATAGGGACCCCCTGGAGATTATCGAGATATTCTTTACGCCGGAGACCCGGGCCTACGATGTCTTGATTGCTCACAGCGAAAGTGTGATGCAGCGAGCCCTGCAGGCGGCTGCGACGGTGTCCGGCGAGAATCCTGACCTCGAGTTCATTCGCCGCGCCGCGATGCTCCATGATATAGGGATGATCCAGACGGACGCACCCGAAATCGGATGTCACGGAGCGGAGCCCTATATGAAGCACGGTATTCTCGGACGGGAAATGCTCGAGGACGTGGGGCTGCATCGTGAAGCCCTGGTCTGTGAGCGTCACACTGGCATGGGGTTGACGGTCCACGATATCGAGGCCGCGAACCTGCCCTTGCCTCTGCGGGACATGTGCCCGCAGAGCCTTGAAGAGATGATCATCTGCTACGCCGATAATTTCTTTTCGAAGAGCGCGAAGGATCTGCGTGCCGCGCGGAGCGCCGACGAGGTTGCGCAACGCTTGGCCCGGTTTGGTGAGGACAAGGTGCGGCTTTTTCGCGAGTGGGATGCAAGGTTTGGCGTGGCTGGAAGGTGAGTTGACGGTGGACCTGTCCGGGTTAACCCGGATATCTGGATCGAGTACCCGGGCCTGCTCTGCATACGGCGTGCATAGCGCGCTCAACGCGGAGACTGCGCTTTGCACCCGTCTATTCGCTCTCCCCGTTCCCGTATGGAGCCTCCCCGGAGTTTCGCGGGAATTCTTCGATCGAGCGGATAATCGATTTGGCGAACTGCCCCTGCGCCGCGTCGAGCAGGGCCTGCGCCAGGAAAACGTCGATACGCGAGCGCAGGTGATTGCGTTCGGCTTCCAGCAGGTCTCGGCGGAATGTGTCGGTTTGGAAGAGAGTTGAGCGGCCAACCTTAAGCCGGTCCAGTTCTCCCTCGTGCTGTTCCTTGGAAAGCGCCATCGTTCTTTCGGTGGCGGCGAGGCGCTGTAGAGCGGTCTGCAGGTCGAAGCACGCGGCGCGCACCTCAACATATATTACCGCCGCGGCGAGATCTCGTTTCAAGACGGCACTCTTCTTTTCAAGCACAGCCTGTCGCCAGCGCGCGCTTCGACTCTTACCATTGAAAAAGAACGAAAGAGTGGCTCCCACACGCCAGTCCAGGAACTTGCCGTCCGTGACGTCGCTCACCGCACCGGATGCGCCGTCCGCGAGGCCACTAAATCCAGCCGACCCGCGCAGATCCAGGCTGGGTAGCCTCTCGCTGCGCGCTTCGAGTACGTCGATATCCACCCTCCCGATGCGAGCCTGCTCGAGGCCAAGTTCGGGCCGCTGCGCGAGCGCCAGGCGTAAGGCCGACTCCACGCGCGGCACGGTTGGGAGCGCGTCGCCGGACTCTGGCTGTGTCGACGGAATGACGCTGAGGTCGCTTGCGCCGGCACTTGTGGCGGGGCGGATCTTGAGCAGCAACTGGTCGGACGCCTTGCGGTAGACGTTCTCGGCCGTGATAACCGCCTCACGTTGCCGGGCCTGCGATGCCCCGGCCGAGACGAGTTCAAGGTGTGCCGCCACGCCCGCCTCGAGACGTTCTTTGGTCAGTGCCACCTGCTCATCAGCAAGCGAGAGGGATGCCTTCTCCAGGTCCAGGCTCGCAGACGCGAGGACAAGCCACCAGTATGACTCGTAGGTGGAGAGCAGTTCGCCTTCGAGGAGGATCTCAAATTCCCGGTTCGCGATCTCGCGATCGGCAATGGCGCGCTCAAGGTCGGCGCGGTTAACCGCCAGGCCGAATCCGCCGAGGATGGGTTGCACCAGGTCGAGACGGAGCGAAGATTCGTGCGCCGGATTGAGCGTGCGAAATTCGGAGTTGTCCTCGCGCCGATTATAGGCCCAGACGAGATCCGTGCGCGTTCCGAGTGGCCAGCGACGCGACAGGCCGGCCACAATAGTCTCTTGCGTCTCCTCGAAGATATCGGCGCCAACCTGGGTGTTGGCCGTGCGCCGCTCGCTGTCCTGTATTTCGCCATCCGCGAAAACACGTGTTTGAAACGTTTCCCCGGCAATAAAAAAATCCTCTCCTCGCGCCATGGGCTGGAGCCGCGCAGATTGGATATCCAGATTCGCGCCGAGGGCGAGTTCCAGGCAATGCTCCAGGCTTAACACCAGCGTTCCGTTGACGCGCTCGCGGGCAGGGCGCGCGGTAGCGTCTGCGCGCCCATCCGTTTCATCCTGCGCGTACACTGAGGTGAACCCCATGCCCGCGGCAAGCACGAGCAAGAGCGCACCATGCCGCCGCCCCCGCGAACGCGCAATTGCGCTTCTCAATATGCGTGGCCAGGTCTCGGTCGGTCGGGCTGTAAGATTGTTTTTCATACCGTTAGTCGAGATCTTGCGCACTCCCCGATATCGCGCTTCCCAGAAGCTTGGCGCGCGCGGAAAGAACCAGGCTGAAGAGCGTGGGGACGAGGATCAGTGTAAACACGGTCGAAACGACCAGGCCGCCGATCACGACGCTGCCGATGCCGCGATAGAGTTCAGATCCCGCTCCTGAAAAGACAACGAGCGGAGTCATGCCCAGCACGCTGGTGGTCGTGCTCATAAATATGGGGCGGATGCGCGTCCGTACCGACTCGCGAATCGCCTCGCGCGGATGCATCGAGTCCCGCCGAATATGGTTAAGCGCCTGGTGGACGATCAGGATCGCGTTGTTTACAACCGTGCCGATAAGGATGACGAATCCCAGCATGGTCAGTGTGTCCAGCGCCTGGTCCTGGAACAGGTTCATCAGTCGCAGACCAAGCAATCCGCCCACTCCGGCAAGCGGGACACTGAACATAATGACGAAGGGGTAGAGGAAGCTCTCGAAGAGGGCGGCCATCAAGAGGTAGGAGATTACGACAGCGAGTAGCAGGTTCCATTTCAGGGCGTCACGCGTCTTGACGAGATCGTCTGCCGTGCCCGCCATCTCAATCCGGTAGAGCCCTCCGATCTCGCCTGAGTCCTCGAGGGGCTGAATGACCTTCTGGCGGATCGTCTGCATGGCCTCCTCAAGAGGCAGACTTGGCGGCGGGATAATGCTGATCGTGATGGCCCGCCGCCGCTCGATGTGGTTGATCTGCTCCGGGCCCGTGGTGACGCGGATCTCCGCGAGCGATGCCAGGGTGACCAGTTTTCCGCCTGGCGTCGCGATCGGAATCGTCGCGAGATCCTGCGAGTGCATCGTCGAGTCGCGTTCGCCCGAGAGCACAAGGTCGATCTCTTCGCCTTCGTACTTGTAGTCGTCGATCTTGCGGCCATCGAGGAAGACATCGACAAGAATGCCTATCTGCTCCGTGCTCATGCCCAGCTTGGCTGCGCGTACCCGGTCCGGGACGATGTTGATCTCCGGATTCCCGAGATCAAGGCCCGGAATGGGGCGCATCTGTGCATCGGGAAGCAGGCCCATCAATTGACCGAAGATGCGTTGCCCGAAGCCGACCAACTGGGCCAGATCCGGTCCGGTGATCTGGAGATCAATATTGCGGCCCTGCCCGATGGATCGCCCGAACAGGCTCGCCTGCTGAACAATCGCAATCATACCGGGTACTTCGCTCAGCGGTTTGCGCATGACGGGTACGATGTCCTGGACCGCGGAATCATCGCGCGCCACGGCGCCCATAAAGACGTTGCGCCCGCGGGCTACGAAGAAGAAGTTCTCGAAGACCGGATCGGTGGGGTTGGCGTTCGGCACATCGCGGTAGATGGGGAAATGGGGCTGCAGGTCACTCTCGATCTGCACGCCGAGGCGGCTCAATTCCGTGAGATTGTAACCCGGTGGGGGCAGCATAATGCTGAAGACAAGGTTTCGACTTCCTTGCGGCAGGTACTCGGCGGGCGGAATCAGAACGCGCGAGAGCAATAGTGCCGCACCGGTGAGGACGATCGCTATTGTCAAGCGAGTCCACGTCCGCCCACACAACCAGTAGACCAGGTCGGAGATCGCGCGCGTGAAAGCCTCCGCGGCCCGGTCCACGATGTTGCGTTTGCGGTCGCTGCCCTGCGCGGCGCGGTCGCCCCGGCTGCCGATGATGCGGGCCGCGAGCGTCGGAATCACGGTGATCGAGACGATCATGCTCAACGCAACCGCGCTGCTGATGGCAATGGCGATATCCCTGTAGAGCTGGCCGATCTCTTCTTTCATAAAGACGATCGGAATGAACACGGCCATCGTGGTCAGTGTGCTGGCAAGGATGGCACCCCAGACTTCGCTGGTTCCCTCATGTGCGGAGGTGCGGCGCCCCTTGTCCGTCTGACGATGGCGGATGATGTTTTCGAGGACGACGATCGCGTTATCAACCACCATGCCGACGGCAAAACTCATGCCGGCCAGGCTAATCACGTTGATGTTACGGCCCAGCATCGACATGACCAGGAACGTGCCGACAATACTGATCGGAATGGCCGTGGCGATCACCAGCACGCCGCTTCGACTGCGTAGGAACAGAAACAATACCCCGACCGCAAGCAGCCCGCCGAAGATGATGTTCTGACGCACGAGCTTGATGGCGCTCGTGATATAGATCGTCTCGTCGTAGGCCTGGGTGAGCTTGACGCCCTGCGCCTTGAGGAGGTCCTGGTTGAGTTCGCTGACGGTTCGACGAAGGTCGACCATGACCTTTATGACGTTGGCCCCGGTCGCGCGCTGGCAGTTCATCGCGATCGAAGGGCTTCCGAAGTGCTGCACGGTGAAGTCGGGCTTCTGGTAGCTGATGTATGCGGTGCCGACGTCGCGCACGTGCACGGCGCGGTTGTTGCGGTGCACAATCACGACGTCCTGCACGTCCTTCGCGCTCTCGTATTCGCCCAGGGTGCGCACGATGTAGCGCCGCTTGCCTTCGTCGAAGTCTCCAGCGCTGATGTCCCGGTTCTCCCGGCGCAGTGCGCTGATCACCTGTTCCGTCGTGATCCTGAGCGAGCTGAGCTTCTGCGGATCAATCACCACGCGCAATTCCTGCTTGGTTCCGCCAAAGATCCCGGAACGTGCGATGCCCGGGATGCGCTCGAACGCCGGCTTGATGACGTCCTCGCACAAGTCGCGGTAGCCGTTCATCGAACGCTCGTTTCCGGGCAGGCGCTTGAGCGTCAGCCAGGCGATCGCGTTGGCCCGGCGGTCCACCGTATAGATCACCGGCTTCTCCGCGAGTTGAGGGCTCTGCCTGACCTGCTCGAGCGCATTCGCAACGAGAAGTACCGCGGTATCCATGTCTGAACCGACGGGGAACTCCAGGACGATGCTGCCGGTTCCGTCCTGGCTCTCGCTCGTCATCTCGAGGAGACCCTCCACGTTCTTAAGTTGCTCTTCCTGGCGGTCGGTGATCTCGCGCTCGACCTCTTGCGGGCTGGCACCCGGCCAGAGGGTCTCGACCGTGACGCGCGGTTGCTCGACCTCGGGCGTGAGCTGGACCGGGATCTGTCGCAGAGAGATCATCCCGAAGAGGGTGATCAGTATGACGCCGACGGCGACACTAACCGGGGCGCGAATGGAAAGTTCAACGAGTTTCATGGGAGGGAGCGTTGATTAACCGCAAAGCGCGCAGGGATCGCGAGGATGGTCGCAACCGGAAGAGGCGCGCTTCGCGTGACTACTCACTTCTCACCTCTCACTACTCACTACCGCCATCCGACTCCACCACCGTAACGGGTTGCCCACTGCGCAGGCGCTCGTTTCCTCGAATGACGACCTGTTGCCCCGCGCTCAAGCGGCCCTTCACGGCGACCAGGGCTCCGTCCTCCACGCCGCGTTCGACGGTGATCTCCTGAACGCTGCCGTCCTGCACGACGAAAGCCACGTTCAGCGGGCCCCGGCTCACGAGGGCATCTTTTGGTACGAGCAGGGCGTTCTCGCGGCCTTTGAGTTTCACCGTGGCGCGCACGAACATCCCGGCATGCAAGCGCTGGTCCCGGTTCTCGATCTCCACCTTTACCGGGAGTGTGTGTGACTCCGGATCCGCGTCCGGAATGATGGCTACAATTTTTCCGTCCAGGGCGACACCTCCCGTCGCGCGAGCGATCACGAGGGCGTCCGGATCGATCTGCGCCGCGTACTGCTCTGGAAGGTCCAGCAGCACATGCACCGTGGTGAGTTCCAGGATGTCGACGATCGCGCCGCCCTGGTTGACCCATTCCCCAACCTCGGCGTGTTTCCGCACGATCACGCCGTCGAAGGGCGCCCTGATCGTGGTCTTATCCAGTCGATCCTCCTGTTGTCGTATCGCTCCGTTGGCCGCTTCGACGCGGAATCGTAATGCGTGTTCCGAGTGAAGGACCTCCCGGTACTCCTCTTCAGAGATACGGCCCTTGTCGTAGAGTTTCTTTGAGCGCTTGAGCGACTCAAGGCGATCTTGGTGCATGGCTTCGAGTTCGGAGCGTGCAGAGGTCAATGTCTCGATCCGGATCTTGAGCTCCACAGCATCCAGGATCGCCAGTGGGGCACCGGTCTCGACGCGGTCTCCTTCCTCGACCATAAGTTGGTGGACCGCGCCCGCTGTCTGGGCCGCGACGGTGCTTCGGCGAATGGGTTCGACCGTTCCCACAAGCTCGAGCGTGGGAGCAATCGCCCTCTCCTCCACGATCGCCACGCTGACGGGGGCCTCACGGGGAGGCCCTTGCGCGTAGCTGGTCCCAAGCGCGAGGGCGGTGAAGCCCAGGGCTCCGCAAAGGACACGGCGCTTGATGATAAGATTGACTCGATCCGGATGCATAGAGCTATGTATCATTACACACGTTGGTTTCCGGTGCTCGCAAAAAATGTCTGACTTCATGCGGAACTCGTCGCATACTCCTTGCATCATGGTACAGCAGGACGAGATTAAGCTCGAGACAACCGGGCACCGTGATATCCACGACATCACGGCGGAGGTGGCGAGCATCGTTGGGAAATCCGGTGTCGATGCGGGCATCGTGCATGTCTTCAACGTGGGCAGTACCGGCTGCATAGGCGCGATTGAGTTCGAACCCGGCCTGCAAGGGGATATCTCCGAGATGCTCGATCGGCTGATTCCGCCCAGCCGGGACCTTGGCCACGAGAGGGCGTGGCATGATGGCAATGGACACTCCCATCTCCAGGCGACCCTGATGGGTCCCTCGCTAACGGTTCCGATCAGCGGCGGACGAATGATCCTGGGAACCTGGCAGCAGATATTCCATCTCGAGTGCGATCTGAAGCCGCGTTCCAGAACCGTCGTGGTCACGGTTTATGGTGAGTCCCCGCGCTAGGAGCCCGTCGGACTTAGCGCCATCAGTTTAAGTCGCGTCATAAACCGCCGGTCTCCTATTAT
>JAQBYD010000118.1 GCA_027623315.1 Verrucomicrobiota bacterium
CCTCAATGACCGTTCACCTTCAGGTGTTTCCACCTCATCTGTGCCCAGACGAGTTTTTTGACCTTACGGGCGCTACGCCTTGGCCCGCCGTAGCGTCTTCGCGAAGGCGGCTCATTCGCCGTGAACCGCCTTCGCCGTGGCCGGCTACGGCGAGTCGCGGCCGGTCGGCGGTCCTTGCTGGCGAGGATGTCAAAGCCGTTGACCGGCACGCTTTCGACGCCACGAAGCGGCGGCCGTTGCAGAGGCCGCAACGTTGCCGCCGCCGCCCGGTCCGCCGTTTTCCAAGGTTTGGAAAACGAGCGCCAGAAACTTCCAACGTCTGGAAAACCGATGCCCTGAGACTTCCAACGTCTGGAAGTTTCCCGACGGCTACGCGCGTGCGCGAGGACGCGCCGCGCTCGCCTGGGGAACCGCCTTCGCCGTGGCCGGCTACGGCGAGTCGCGGGGGGGCTGGGCGTGGGGCTGGAAATCTTCGCCACCGCGCTGGCGCTTCGCGCCGCAGCGCGTTGCGGCGACATCGCGCCCGCCTTCGGCCAGGCGCTTGTTGGTGGGGTCCGTTGGTTCCCGTTGGTGGTTTGGTTGGTTTTTCGCCACCGGATTTCACGCCGTTCGTCGCGTTTCACGGTCGGGGCGAAAAACGGGGGATATGCAGGAAACCACTTAAAACAAAGGGCCGGAACGCTTGTTCCGGCCCTCAAAGTGGTAGCGGGGATAGGATTCGAACCTATGACCTTCAGGTTATGAGCCTGACGAGCTACCGGGCTGCTCCACCCCGCAATCAACTGTTACCAAAATTTTCTACCAGATCCTCCGCCCGAAATCAAACCTATGATCCCGCGGCCGCGGGATTATGAGCCTGACGAGCTATCCGTCTTCGCCCTGCGGGCTTCGCCGGACACGCCGGGCTGCTCCACCCCGCAATCAAAGTTCAGCGGGGGGACAATAGTCGGAATGCAAAAGTCTGCAAGCAAAAAAGTGAAACAATCTTTCGCTACTCGATCAACTCCCTGAATTTCTGCCGCACGTACGGGTCAAGCCGGTCGGAGAAGTCGCCTGTGAGGTGGTGCTGCTGGATCAGGCGCTGCACGTCGGCGAGGTCCTGGAGACGTCCTTTTGCGGTCATGCCGGATGCCAGTTTGAGCTCGATCAGCGTCTCAAGCGCCACGACGCAGACGCCCTCACGCTCCTCGCACACGTCCGCAGGCACTGGAAAGGAAACCGGCTTTGCCTTTCCGTCGCCCGGGAAGTCGCCGCTGACGACAAACTCTATACGCACTCCTGTCTCGGGATCGCGGATGTCGCGTTGATTGCCGGGGATTGACGTGTAGCCGGCCCCAATCAGCTCGCTCCGAAGCTTCTCCAACCCTTCGCGAGTAACCAGAAGGTCTACGTCTTCCGTGAACCTGCGTACTCCGTGCAGGATCAGGGCGTAGCCTCCGACAAGCGCATGGTCGACGTCCAGCTCTCGCAGCCTCGACGAGAGTCGCTCGTAGGTCTGCGCCAGACGACCTCCGCCCCCGTACGTCGCACCCCCTTCGCGCAGGACCGTCCAAAAGGAGTCCTTCAACTCTGATTCGTAGTCAGTCATGCTGACAGTGTATGTGCGCGTGTCGTCCGAGGCCAGTCGGAAGTCTCTTCGACGTTCGCTATTCGCGGGATGTCGCGCCGTCAATCCACTCGTCCATCGAAGCGTCAACATCAATGACGCCCTGTATCTTGGGATGCCCGTAGATAGCGCCACCGGTGATCACGCGCAGGTTGGGCAGGATCTGTGCCGTGCCGGCGCCGTGCGTGTGGCCGCAGAGGACCAGCATTTCGCGATCGGGGTGTTGCTGCATTTGCTCGCGGAGGACGTCGCCAACGCACTTGCAGCAGAAGTGGGGGAGCCAATCGGTGTCGGAGATGCGGCCCTCGTGCCAGGTTGCTTCCTCGAAGGGAGGGACGTGCATCAGCACCAGCGCGCGTGAGTAGCGCTCGAGCACGTCGGGGAGAATCGTTTCGAAGTGCTCGGCGGCGGCTCGCGCAAAGCTCTGCATGATCTCAAGCCGCAGCTCCTGGCCCAATCCGGACAGCTCTTGGATGACAAGGTAATCGTTGAGCATGACAGTCGATGCGGCGTAGTCGCCGCACCGTCCGTCGGCCCAACCGCCATGGCCGAGCAGGCAGGTTGTGGGGCTCAGTTCGATGACCCCTGATTTGGCCAGCCAGTGAAGCCGCGCGGACTCGGCGCACAGTGCGGTCACCTTGCGCCGCACGCCACGTACGCTGCCGTCATAGTAATCGTGGTTGCCGAGCACGAAATAGATCGGTGCATTGAGCCGTGCGTCGAGCAAGCGAAGGCTCTGCGTAAGATCCTTCGCCGTCGTGATATCTCCGCCGATCAGAATCCCGTCGACCTCCTGGCGTACGATGCTTTCGAAGAGTTGATCGAGTACCAACGGGCCGCAGAACTCGAGGTGGATGTCCGTGAGCCACGCGAGGCGCGTTGTGGTTTCACTCATGTCGCTCGTTGCCTTCGTATGCGCAAACATCGTCGCGTGCGGGCGGACCACCAAGCCGCGGTCCGGTTCTGCTCCCAAAGGTGATCAGGACGAACGATGGTCGCGCCGTGTGTGGGTCAGTTTCCGCCGATGGCTTCGATGCGGGCCTGGATGTTGTCGCCTTCGGGGACCGGGGGAAAGGTCCATGCGCTCCCGTCGGCACTGCCGCGACAGAGAATGCCGTTGCTGCCCCAACCCGGATGGATCGGTACGACGCTCGGGGGGCAGTAGCGGATCGTGAGCCCGCAGCGGCGGCGGTCGGAGGCATTCGCCTCGGAACCATGCGCGAGCATGTCGGCGTGCAGTGAGAATTCACCGGCCTTCAACTCGTCGTAGACCGGTTCGCCATACTGCTCAATGTCTGAAACCTCCTGGTTCAGAACGACCTGTTCCTCGACGTGGTGCCATTTGAGGTGGCCCTGGCGGTGCGTTCCCGGCATGAACATCATGGCCGAGTTGCCGCGGTCGGCGTCGTCGATCGCGACCCATGCGGTGATGGTGCGCGCCGGAGTCAATGGCCAGTACGACGCGTCCTGGTGCCACGCGACCCTCTTGGGATCGTGCGGCAATTTGCAGAAGTAGTGCGTGCCCCAGGCAAGAAAATCCGGCCCGAGCAAATCTTCGACATGATCAAGGATGAGCGGGTTCATTACGACGTCGTAGATGCCCCTACAGGCGGTGTGCCAGCCGTTGATCGCGTAGCTGTCCAGATCCGGCCGCTCCTCCTGAACCCGGCGAATGATACGATCAAAGTAAGCGCGCTGTTGGTTAGCGCCTTCGCCGTCGTAGGCGGCGAAGGGCTTGACGTAACCGTGCTCGTTAAACGATGAAACCTGCTCGGCTGTCAGCGTTGACGGGTTCGGATTCTCGATCTCCTTGTAGCTAAGATCTGGCTTGGTCATGGAATGCGGTCCTGTTCTGTGACGCGCGGAAGCTTCGCACAATACCGTGCGTTGTCAATATCGCGCGCCGTCAGCTTGACGTGCCCACCGAAGCATTGACGCGGGGCGGCGTTCCTGCGATGGTCTCGCAGCGTTGACGAGGGAGAGATATTATATAGAAGGAGTTCTTATGCCAAACCCGGTCATGAGTTGTGAGACATCGCTTGGAAATTTCAAAGTTGAGTTGTTTGAAGACAAGATGCCCGTCACGGCAGGGCACATTGCGGCGCTCGCCAGGGACGGGTTCTACGATGGGCTGCATTTCCATCGCGTCATCAAGGGTTTCATGTGCCAGTTCGGATGCCCCAACAGCAAGGATCCCAAGAGTTCGGCCGCCGGAACCGGCGGGCCTCCCGGCGGCTGCGTGGATGACGAATTTCCCGAAGATGCCAAGCTCTCGAATGAGCCGGGCACCTTGTCGATGGCCAATACGGGTAGCCCGAATAGCGGCGGATCACAGTTCTTTATCAATACCGTGCACAATAGTTTTCTCGACTGGTTCTCAGCCGGACAGTCGAAGCATCCCGTCTTCGGCAAGGTGACCGAAGGCATGGATGTCATCACGGCGATAGAGGCTTGCCCCAAGGGCGCGAACGATCGACCCTCTCCTCCGGTTCAGATGGTCAAGGTCACCGTGAAGGGGTAGGGTCCTCGTCTTGGTTTCCGGTTGTCACATCTAGGCCCAGATTAAGCGGACAGGGACATGGAAAAAGGTCCCGTACTGGTTTGCGGTTATGACATCTCTTCCGCTCTCTACCTTGCCAAAGCCTCACCCCGACCGGGGTTCCTCCTACGCCTCCCGACTCTCTGCAAGGTCGGGATTTCGGAGGA
>JAQBYD010000054.1 GCA_027623315.1 Verrucomicrobiota bacterium
GCAAAAATAATAGGAGACCGGCGGTTTATGACGCGACTTAAACTGATGGCGCTAAGTCCGACGGGCTCCTAACCCGGATTATCTCTCTCTGGATCCCCAATTGCACGGTCCAGTTCATCCCTTGGACGGCCTGTTGCCCAAATCACGAAGCACGCTTTCCAGACCCGAACTGGTTCTCGAGCGAATCGTAAGGTTTGTAGTTCCGGCTTCAGCCGGTCCGCTTTTGGGCAACACGCCTTGGAGCTCTGACCCATCCTCATCCAGTAAATCCCATCCAGTCGATCCCGTTAATCCGGTCCACACCTCCGGCGCATGCCTACGTGTGCCCGCTCCCCGTTCGACTCGCTCCCTCCTACGCTCCCGCGGCCGCGGGATTGCTTCGGAGGGCAGGCCGCGGGGATTTGCGATACAGAGAGTGCGACCAGAAACCCGGTCGCACTCTCCGGATCCCCAATCCTGCCGGAGGCCGTGCTGGTCGGCTCCGGCCGGGGTCGCCTTAGCGGCCGACGCAACCCACACGACCTAACGCCCCGTCACGTGCGACTTGTGCACAATCCCCTTTCCCGGCCCCCGGGCACGCGGTATGCTTGGCCACCATGAGCACGACGGCACCAGATCGGCAGCATCGACTCCCCGAGGAGCCGCCATCATGCTCACCTCGACCTCACCCTAAGCGCCAGGACGGCCGCTCCGGGCAGGACATGTTGTATTACCGAAATAGTGCCGTCTAATAGTATGGTTCGAATTCCGAAGGGGAGAATTTCCAATTCCCAATTCTCAATCTACAATGTTCAAGTAAGAGCGGAGATTACCGCGCCCGAACTTAAGACTTGGGTATTGAGAATTGGGTATTGAGCATTCGTTCGCTACCTACGGCTCTTGAAACGGATCGCACATTCGAACCAAGCCCTGAACGCGATTCCAAATGCCGGCCGCTTCGCTCTGGACTTTCGGAACGCGTGAGGACCACGTTGGCATCGAGAATATGAAGAAGTACATCCTTTTGTTTTTCGTGATGGCGTGCGCGGGCGGTTTCCCACTGTCATGCTGTGGTCCGAAGGAGCCGCAGCCCCCTCCAGGGGAATCCGACTCATCCCGGATGTCAACGGAGCAGGAGATACGGACGTAGGGGTTGCAAAGCGCGTTCAGTGCGTGAAGGTGGGTAATTTACCGCGAAAGAGCGCAGAGAACGCACAGAGCGTCATCACCGAAGAAAACATTCTTTGCGTTCCTTGAGTTCTTTGCGGATAAACCCATCCTCCGCGGTGCGCACGAGTGTAGACTTCGGCGAGAATGTCAACGTGAAGAGAGAAAACCATTCCCAACATCTGCATGGAAGGCGGTTTGAAAGGCCAGCCCTTCAGACCGCGTCATGCGTGAGTTGGCCACAGTCCACTCTTGCATTAATCCATGTGGATCCGTACACTGCAGACATGACAACGGTTCAAGAAATAAAGAAGGCGATTGAACACCTTCCCGCCGACGATTTCTCAAGTATCCGAGACTGGATTGCTGAGCGTGATTGGGAGCATTGGGATGCTCAAATCAAAGGTGACAGCGATTCCGGGAAGCTGGATTTTCTGGTCACCGAGGCGCGCGAAGAGGGACAGAAGGGCAACACTCGTCCTTTGTGACCCATCGCACGACAGACCGATTCTGGCGCTGTTATAATTCCCTTCCCGTTGAAATTCAGAGGATTGCGGATCGGAATTTCGAACTGCTGAAAGCCGACGTACGGCATCCCTCCCTGCACTTCAAGCGAATCGGCAAAGTCTGGTCTGCTCGAGTGGGAATCCACTACAGAGCGATCGCAGTCCCAGAGGAAGATGGCTACCTTTGGGTCTGGGTGGGGACGCATGCTGAGTATGACCGCGTACTCTCAATTCAGAGCTGAGCTCTGCGCCGATGTCCGGGCCAACAAGATGCCTCGACGCGTACTCACGAAGGCTAGCCTTCGGAGCCCGAGAGGGGGACGTTGGGTGATTCGGGGGCGCAGAATTTGGTGCTTCTGCACGTTCCCAGAGTTAGACTAGAGTGGCTGCTGTTGCAGCATCTGGCGCGAGTGCGATGGAACAACGCCCTCGTACAGAGCGAGCACCCGTCACGTAGGAGGCGCACCATGACCAAACTGTCCGACGCACAATGGCAGGAATACGAAACGGAAGGCCACCTGGTCTTGAGGTCGCTGATCGACCCAGCCGCGGTACAGGTGCTCCAAAACCGGATCGACGCGATCATGTTGGGAGACGCAGACGTCGACTACGACAGGATGCTGATGCAGTTGGACAGTGACGGCGGCAACTATGCGGAAGCCGGGCCGCAGACCAAGGGGCACAAGGGCGCCACCCTTGATTACCGCAAGATCCAGGATCTTGAGTATGACCGGGTGTTTCTCGACGTGATGCGTCACCCGGTGTTCAAGGACGCCTGTGACCGCGTGTACGGTTCAGACACGACCATAGCCTGCAACCGGGCCATGTTTATGAACAAACCGGCCGGGAAAGGTACGTTCTTGCCATGGCATCAGGACCGGTGGACAAACTTCGACCGCGACCCGTTGCTGACCGTCTGGATGGCGCTCGATCCGGCTACTAAAGCCAACGGCTGTGTTCGGATCATTCCGCGATCCCATCGCATGGGTGTGATCAATCCGTCACACGCCAGCGGGTTCCTGGCCGACGAGCAGGCTGCGGTGTGGGCACCGCCGGAGAAAGAATTCTATGTCGAACTCGAACCGGGCGATGTCGCGCTGCTCCACAATCATCTGCTGCACGGATCCAACAAGAACCACAGCCAGCAGAGCCGCCGTGCGTTCAGTGTCTGTTACATGGACGCGGCAACAGTTGACAGCCACGGTCACGAGTACCCGGTGGTCTTTGGCGAGCAATCATTGGAATCGACCGCAGCGACCAGGACAAGCAACAAGTGAGGAACACCATGAAAACCCTTAAGTGCGACCTATGCGAAGTAACGGCCGAAGGTGAAACATTCGACGAATGGATGAAGGCGCTTCAACCTCATTACATGGAGGCTCACGCCGACGTCATGAACGACCCTAGCCACGGGAAGGAGCATATGCAGAGGTGGATGGCTGAGAATAGGGCAAGGTTTGAAACTGCCTGAAGACGCAGCCAACGAGTATTCCCCATGACCCTATTGTTGTTTCTCGCGGTGTGTTTTCTCGCCTACTCCAACGGCGCTAACGACAACTTCAAGGGCGTGGCCTCGCTGTTCGGCAGCAAGACTGCGGGCTACCGCACGGCCATCGGCTGGGCCACGGTGAGCACGTTTGCCGGGTCGCTCGCGGCCATCTTTCTCGCGCAGTCGCTTCTCAAGACGTTTTCGGGCAAAGGTCTGGTACCCGATTCTCTGGTTGGCTCGGAGCATTTCCTCCTCGCAGTGGCGGTGGGTGCAGG
This sequence comes from Verrucomicrobiota bacterium, assembly GCA_027623315.1. Classification (GTDB taxonomy): domain Bacteria; phylum Verrucomicrobiota; class Kiritimatiellia; order CAJWTS01; family CAJWTS01; genus JAQBYD01. The sequence goes on from JAQBYD010000054.1 coordinate 3,417, forward strand.
GGCTACGGTGATCCTGGCCACGTTCACCGGGTTCCCGATCTCCACGACTCACGCCCTGACGGGCGCGATGGTGGGGAGCGGTTGGGTAGCGGTCGGATCGCAGATCCATCTCGGCGTTTTGGGCCGGGCGTTTGTTCTACCGCTGTTGCTCAGTCCCCTGCTGGCCGTGGCGCTCGGGGCGTCGCTTTATCTGTTGTTTCGCTGGTCACGCCTGCGACTGGGCATTACGAAGGAGTGGTGCATTTGCGTAGGCGAGGAGCAGAGCGTGGTGCCGATGCCGCAGCCTGCCTCGGTGCTGGCCTTGCAGGCGGCGGCTCCGGCGGTGACGACCTGCGTGGCGGAGCAGACTCAGTGCGCGCAGCGCTACGCGGGGCGGTTTTTGGGCGTCGGTTGCCAGCAGGCGATGGACGCGGCGCACTTCCTCAGTGCGGGCGTGGTCAGCTTTGCGCGTGGCTTGAACGACACGCCGAAAATGGCGGCGTTGCTGCTGGTGCTACCGGCGCTCGGCGCGCGTTCGAGCTTGGTGGCGGTGGCGGTGGCGATTGCGGTGGGCGGGCTATTGAGCGCGCGCCGAGTGGCTGAGACGATGAGCCACAAGATTACGGGCATGAATCACGGGCAGGGCTTCTCTGCCAATCTCGCCACGGGCCTGTTGGTCACGACGGCGAGTTTGTTCGGGATGCCAGTGTCCACGACGCATGTTTCGGTCGGGTCGCTTTTCGGCATTGGATTGACCAGCCGGCAGGCGGACTTCCGGGTGATTCGCAGCATTCTGCTTTCGTGGCTCGTTACGTTGCCGTGCGCGGCAGTCGCGGGCGGATTGGTCTATTGGCTCACAAAGCATTGAGATGCCTGACCATGCGCCGCAGCGAAGGGTCCCGTACGGACTTGAAGTTGTCACTTTGACCCACTCAATCCCGATCTTCATTTTTCTTGATCATTGTCCCGATCCTCCTCGGCCAGCGCGTCGGCACCTATCGACAACGATTGGGACAAGGATCGCGACGAGGATCGCGACAACGATTCCTTGTTTCCGACTCCTCTTCGGCCGAGTGACAATCTGTTTCAGGACGGGACCGACCGTCGCGGTTGCAACCGGCGCGCCTCGTGGCCACGGTGGCTGCGCTCGGGTCGTCGTGCCGGAAATGAAAAGGATAGACAAACCTGGACATACGGCATAGTATTTATGCATAGACAGTCTATAAACTATGCATGGAGGTATTTATGAGAACTACGCTTGATCTGCCCGAAGAACTCATGGCCGCCGCGATGAAAGCCTCTCACCAACGGACGAAGACGGCCGTCATTGTGGCGGCGCTGGAGGATCTGGTGCGCAAGAGCCGAGTCCGGAACCTGCGGAACTTCAAGGGCAAAGTCGATTTGGATATTGAGGTCAACGCGTTGCGTAAACGCCGGTGAGTGTTCTCGTCGACAGTTCTGTTTGGATCCAATATTTCCGTGGTTCCGGCGATCATGGAAAGCTCGATGTTCTGATCGAGGACGATCTTGTTGTCGTCAATGAGCTAATCCTGGTTGAACTCATCCCGTCCCTGCATCTGAAGCGTCAGCAGAAGCTGATCGCGCTCATGCATGAAATCGCGCGCCCCCCGCTTGCGGTTGATTGGGATGATCTGACGCAAATGCAGATCAAGTGCCTGCGTCACGGAATCAACAATGTCGGCATTCCCGACTTGATGATCGCGCAACATGCGATCCAGAATCATCTGGAACTCTACTCGCACGACAAACACTTCGTGCTGCTCGCCAAGCACATGCCGCTTGTAATGCATTGAAGAGGCACCATCGGGTCCCCCGTGACCGCGTTGGCGGCGGTACGCGACTCATCAACATCGAGACGTCCAGTTGCTTCGTTTCAACGGGCGAGTGCTCGCCCCGGCTCACTGGACCTCCAGCACGCCCTCGAAGACATACTGCGCGGGGCCGAGCAGAGTCACTTTTTCTGCGCCAGCCGCAGTGAGTCGAAAATCAACCGTCAGGATGCTCCCGCTGGCGCAGGTGACCTCGATGGGCGCCGTTACGCGGGAGCGTTTGGCCGCAACCAGGGCGCACGCGACCGCGCCGGTCCCGCAGGCCAGTGTCTCCGCCTCCACACCGCGCTCGTATGTTCTGACCTGCAGTGACTGCGGACCGCAAACCTGGACGAAATTCACGTTGGTTCCAGCGGGTGCGAACTTGTCGTGATAGCGCAGCGCCCGGCCCGTCTCCTGCACGTCAACAGACGCAACATCCATGCACTCGAGGATCACGTGCGGGACCCCCGTATTCAGGCCGGCATAGCCCTGCGCGGCACCATCCAGTTCCAACTCCCCGTCCAGGCACCAGCCATGGGGCTCCATCATGGCGAGCTTCACCCGCTCACCGACCATCTCGGCGCCGAGCGGACCGGCCATGGTTTCGATCTGCATCTCTCGGGGAGCAACGCCGAGGTCAAAGGCGAGTCGCGAAACACAGCGCGCGCCGTTGGCACACATCTCGGCCTCGCCGCCGTCCTGGTTGAAGAATCGCATGCGAAAGGTCGCCGACTCCGAGGGTTGGATCAGAATGACGCCATCCGCGCCGACGCCCAGCCGGCGATCGGCGCATGCCTTCAAGCGCGAAGGATCGGATATCGGGAACTTGCCGGAACGGTCGTCGAAGAGGATGAAGTCGTTTCCGGCCCCGTGCATCTTCCAGAATGGAAGCTTCACTCCGCCTGGACCGAAGCGTGTCGATTCAGCTCGGCAATCAGGTCGTCAAGAATCTCAAGGCTCTCGTTCAGGACCAGATCGCCGGTCATGGCGCCGTCTTCCTTCCCGGCCGCGGAGCTTTCCTTCTGGAGCTTCTGCAGCCGGCGCTCGGTCCGGGCAACATCGATGGCATCATCGTAGGTCAGGGAGACTTTCTCCATCTTCCTGAGTTCAGCCAACTCGTCGAGAATCCGGCGACGCTTGTTGAAGGGAGCGCTCTGCTCACGCCGCTCGGTCGATTTCTCACGCAACATCGCAATCAGCGGACGCAGATTCGAGAAGGGCCGAAACATGACCGGATTCACCATGTTCCACTTCAGAGGGTTCTCCAACGAGCTCTCGCCGATATCCATACGATCATAGTTCGAAGGCACCACGATATCCGCCGCGATTCCCTTGAGCTGGGTGGAGCCTCCCTTGATGCGGTAGAAGCTGGCCGTGGTCACCTTGATCGAGCCCAGCGACTGGTCACGCCTGTCGAGTTCCATCACGGTCTGGACGGTTCCCTTCCCATGCGTGGTCGTATCGCCCACAATCACCGCGCGCCCGTAATCCTGAAGCGCTCCTGCCAGAATCTCCGACGCCGATGCGCTCAGACGGCTGACCAAAACGAGGAGGGGGCCCTTGTAGATAATCGATGGATCCGGGTCATTCAGGGGTGTCGTACGCCATTGCTCCTTCACCTGAACCACCGGGCCGCCCTCGATGAATAAACCCGTCATCTCGACCGCTTCAAGCAATGATCCGCCGCCATTATTGCGCAGATCGAGCACAAGCCCCTCCGCTCCCTGCTTCACCATATCGCCGATCAATTTGCGAACATCCCGCACCGAGCTCCGATAGTCTTCGGCGTCTCGACGGTCCGTCTTGGCTTTGAGATCCACGTAAAACGCTGGAAGATGGATAACGCCGAGCTTGGCTTTCTCCCCGTCCTCACGCTGGAGCTCATGGATCTCGGCCTTCGCGGCCTGTTCCTCGAGTTTCACGACGTCGCGGCTAATCACGATCCGCTTGGTCGTGGTCCCGCTGGGATCGGACTCGGGAATTATGATCAGGGCCACGCGGGTCCCCTTCTCACCACGAATTAGCTGGACCGTTTTCGAAAGAGGCCAATGCAAGGTGTCGACCGGCTCCTCATCGCCTTGTCCCACGGCGATAATTCGATCACCTGCCTCCAGTTCCCCGGCCCGCTCTGCCGGCCCGCCGGGAATGAGGCGAACGATCTCGGCGGCACCATCCACGGCGCGAAGGAGAGCACCGATCCCGACCAGTGACAGTTTCATTTCAATCGTGAAGTCACTGACTGCGCTTGGGGACATGTAGTCGGAATGCGGATCGTAAGCATGCGCGAATGCCGACAGATAGCGCTGTAAGACCCACTCCTCCTCGTAATCGTTCAAAACGGTAGCGAACTGCTTATATTGTTTCAGAATCTGCTCGCGGGGCGGCGGCAGCGGTGCCGGACTCTTCTCAGCCACGGGTTCCCCGGTCTCGCCGTCCTCGGCATCCGAATCTTCAGCCTCCTGCGCAGAGTCTTCCGCAGAGTCTTCCTCGGCCTCTTCCTCGGCCGAAGCCTCCTCCTCGCCCAGTTCAATACGCACGTGGCGCTGCAGGTACTCGTTCTTTATCTTGCGTCTCCAGAGATCGTTCCACGCCTCTTCGGAAGATGCCCACGGCTCGTCCTTGCGCTTCCACACGTAGGACTCGGCACGCTCGAAGTCGAAATCGGACGCGAGGATATTCTTCACGAACTCGTGGCGATCGTTGACCCGTTGTTTGAAGACGTCGAAAACGGTGTATGCGAAATCGACGTTCCCCTCATTCAACAGCTCATCGAGATTGCTCGCCTGCCGGCGAAATCGATCAATATCGTCTGCCAGAAAATAGACGTGGTCATAGTCCAATGAGTTGACATAGCTCTGAAATGCACGCACGGCGATCAGATCGTCGATATCATGACGGTCCAGATGGGTCCTGGGAAATCGACGTGCGAAATACTGGGCGACCCGGGCATATTCGGGCAGTGGGCGAACGACCTTGGTCTGCAATGCCTGCCCGATTCCGGCACTTGCCAGAATCGCGAGCACGATGATCACCCGGTACAGGAAGGGTCTGTTGCTTATATGCATCGTTTACAACAAAAAGAGCGGGAGCCCAGCTCCCGCTCTCTCTAAAGACTGACGGCCGCTAAATTAGCCTCTTACAGACTCAAAACCGCATCCTTGCAAGCCTTGGCCACGCGGAACTTGACCACTTTCTTGGCCGGAATCTGGATCGTCTCGCCCGTAGCCGGATTACGGCCCGTACGCGCTTTGCGGTCCACGAGGACCAGCTTTCCAAGTCCGGGAAGAACAAACCCGTCCGAAGCGGAACTGACTGCTACTTCCGCGAGGGAATCGAGAAGTTTAGCACCATCAGCCTTTGAAACACCAGCCTTGTCAGCAAATGCGGCCACTGATTGAGATTTCGTCATTCTAGTCCTCCTGTCGTCGTAATTAACAATATTGCCGGAATTCGGGCATTTGCGGGATTGTGGGGAGTTCATCTTGCGGGCGCAAGCCTTTTTTCTACTATTTTTAGGTTTTTTGAGAGTTGTCAAGTCGACCCCAGACGAGCACATTTTGGTATGCGCCTGAAGGATACGACGGATGTCCATGCTAGCCTGATCGCGGTCGTCGCGGACGGGATCGCTGTCGGGGCCGGCTTCTGCCTGGCGGTCTGGATCCGGTTCGACAGCGGGTGGCTGCGCGTTCCATTCGGACGCCCGCACAACCTCTACGAGCTATATCTGCCCCTTATCCTGATCGCGACGGTGCTCTTTCTGTTCGTCTATAAATCTCTCGATCTCTACGTACGGCCACAGGCGGGCACATTCAGCGACAAGGTTCCGCGCCTGATCAGGGCCACCGGCACCGGAATCGTGCTTGCCACGGTGCTCGCCTTCGGAGCCACGAACTATTACGCGATCAAGGTTTCGACGGGAGTACTGGGCCTCTCGCTCGTCCTGATCTCCGTCCTGGTGCTAGTCGAGCGGCGGATCCTGTATGATCTCGAAATTCGATCGGCGCGCCGCTCGCGCGCGATGCAGAAGATTCTCATCCTGGGAACCGATAGCATGGCGGTCCGCATGGAGCAGGCGCTCACCAATGACCCGCGACTGCGCAGTGAAGTCGCCGGATTCTTCTCGTTGCCCGACGAGGAACCGGATCCTGCAATCAGCGCAGACCGCAAGATCGGTGACCTGGAGATGCTCCACAACTGGCTCAAGCCCGGTGCCGTCAGCAAAGTCATCCTCACCAACAGCGGCATCGGAAACAGGCGAATCGTTGAGCTGATCATGCTTTGCGAGAAGAACATGACAACCTTCAACATGGTTCCGGATCTTTTCACGCTGATGGCGGGCAATGTCGACATTCAGTCCGTGGAGGACATTCCCGTCCTGGGCATCAAGCCCTGGCCGCTCGACAATTTCTGGAACCGGATGCTCAAACGCGCCGAGGACATTTTCGGCGCCCTGGTGGGCCTGCTGCTTGCGGCGCCCGTGGTTGCGATCGCGGCCGTTCTGATCAGGCGATCGTCCGCAGGCCCGATTTTCTACAAGCAGGAACGGTGCGGTGAAGATGGCCATCCATTCACGCTCTATAAGCTGAGAACGATGAGTGTTGACAGCGAGGCCGCGAGCGGCCCGGTATGGACCGTCGAAGATGACCCGCGCCGGACCCGCGTCGGGGCGTTCCTGCGCTCCTACAACCTCGACGAACTCCCCCAGTTGTGGAACGTCCTGACCGGCGAGATGAGCCTTGTCGGTCCCAGGCCCGAACGTCCGCACTTCGTTGAGCAGTTCCGGGAGGATATCCAGAGCTACATGTGGCGCCATGTCTCGAAGCCGGGCATGACCGGATGGGCGCAGGTCAACGGCCTGCGTGGAAACACGAGCATCACCGAGCGAATCAAGTTCGACCTCTACTACCTCGAAAACTGGTCGTTCTCGTTCGACTTCAAGATCATCTTGCGCACGTTCTTCGCGCGTTCCAACGCGTACTGAAGAACTCAACTCCTACTTGTCTCCGCGCCTGAGTGCGTGTACGAGTAGCCCATGCGATTGAACGCGATCTCGTTGACGGCTGGGATCCTGCTGAGCATGCTTGCCCCGCACACCACCTTCGCTCGCCATCCCGCGACCTTTACCAACCGCATCAGCACGATCGCGTTCGGATCCTGCAGTCAGCAATGGGGGCCGCAGGACTATTGGAAGCGCGTCCAGTCCCTTCATCCGGACCTCTGGATATGGATGGGCGACAACGTCTACAACGACACGGCGGACATGCAAAAAATGGCCCGCAAGTACTCGCGCATGTACACCAACTCGGCCTATCAAGCCTTTCGCGAGTCCGTCGACATCATCGGAACCTGGGACGACCACGACTTCGGTGAGAATGACGGCGGCAGCTGGTACCCCATGCGCGCCCCGAGCCAAGCCGCCCTACTTGATTTTCTCGACGAACCGACGGACAGCGCCAGGCGAGACCGAAAGGGAGTCTACACCGCCTACGATTTCGGTCCAACGGGAGCGCAGGTCCGCCTCATTCTCCTCGATACGCGATACCACGCCGAGCGTCCGGGTCCTCAATCGGATCTGCTTGGCGAAGCACAGTGGACCTTTCTGGAGAGAAGCTTGAGCGGCTGCGACGCCGAGCTCGTGATCCTCGGGAGCAGCATCCAGGTGATCCCGCTGGATCATCGCTTCGAGAAATGGGGCAATTGGCCCGAAAGCCGCGCGCGGCTTTTGAAGTTGATCAGGGAGAGCGGCGTCAAGGGCCTGATTCTGATCAGCGGCGATCGCCATATCCACGAACTGAGCATCTATGACCCGGCTGGTAGCCCCTATCCCCTGCTCGAGCTCACCAGCAGCGGGCTGACGCATGCCTGGACGAAGTTTCCCGGCGAGAAGAATCGATTTCGTCTCGGAGACGTCTACGCCGATAACGGGTTCGGTGTCATCGAGCTCGATTGGAACGCCGACTTGCCGAGCGTATCGCTCCAAATCCGCGACATGCAGGGCGCGGTCCGCCATCGCCTGGATCTCCCGCTTTCGGCGCTTTCGTCCACCCGTGAAGGTCCGGCCCCAAAACCCGTGACGTCTGATTGAGTCCGGCGGAACCGAAAGCATGCAAGACGATACACCACAAAGAGGCCGGTCGCTTTCCCTCATCATCCCCGCGCTGAATGAGGCGCAAGCCGTCGGCGAAACCTTGACGCGTGCCATGGATGCGGCCCGCGGCCTCACGGCGTCGGGAGCCCTGACCCGCTGCGAGGTGATCCTGGTGAATGACGGCAGCACGGATGACACGCTTGAACGCGCCCGCGCCATCCCAGGCGTCAAGGTAATCTCGTACAAGCAAAACCGCGGGTATGGCCGCGCCATCGAAACCGGGTTCGCCACGGCCAGTGGCGATTGGCTTGCATTCATGGATGCCGACGGCACATGCGACCCCGCCTTTCTCAGGAATCTTCTGGACGAAGCCGAGCGCACCGGCGCAGACACCGTGCTGGGGTCGCGCCTCCATCAGCAGAGCAAAATGCCCGTCGTACGACGCATCGGCAATACGTTCTATGCATGGCTGCTGCGTGTGATCTCGGGCAAACCGATCGGCGACACGGCGTCGGGAATGCGAATCTTGAAACGGGAACTGCTGGCGCGGATCCACCCCCTGCCCCACGGCCTCGCCTACACGCCTGCCATGAGCGCACGATGCATCATGGACCCGACCCTGCGCCTCGCAGAGATCGACATGCCCTATTCCGAGCGGCAGGGCGAGAGTAAGCTCAGCGTCGTCCGCGACGGCCTGCGGTTTCTACACACCATACTCGTCACCGGACTCTTCTACTCGCCGATTCGAGTGTTCGGGGGGCTGGGCCTGGCCGGCGGCGCCGCGGGCATGCTTGTCGTCGCGCTGATACAGCTTCTTCGATCCCCCGGCAGGGACGCGCTGTTGCCTTTGAGCGTGGTGATTCTGTCCTCGGCTGCCGCCGTGGTGGCCCTGGGTGTGATCTTCCACTACTTCTCAAAGCAGATCATCCCGGAGTTTCCGACCACGAGGGCCGAGATCTGGATTCACCGCGTATTCACGGTGCCTGTCCTGCTGTCCGCATCGGCTGTGCTTTGGCTGGTCTCGTTCGTGCTGGCGTTCCCGGCACGGACAAGCCCTGTCGGAGGTGGCGCCCTGCAGCCTCATGCGGCGATGCTGGTGCTGCACCTCGCGCTGCTGTGCCTGATTATGGGTGCAGGCGTGTTTATCGTCGGCCAGATGAAGATCTGGCAGGTGCGCGAGGATCCCGCTAGCCTGCTGGCGAACACGTTGATCTTCGAGCCCGATGCTGCAGAACCTGGTCCAGGGCAGACGCCGCCAGAAGCATCAACAGCGGCATGACCGGGTACCGATAGCGCACGGTGCTCATCAGTAGCGCGTGAAGCGAGATCACGTAGAGCAGAACGAGGTAGATCAGACTCCACTCCATCCATCGCCGGCGGTTCAGGACCATCGCCGTCACGGCGAGCGCCACCACCACCACGTAGAATGATCCGGCGAGCAGGGCTGAGAGCCAGCTCGCCCCCGCCACCCAGGGCCGCCACATGTTCCAGAGCTTTCGCGGCACCAGGGCCGCGGTCCGGCCCGGGTGTGTCACCATGTACGCCATTCCCGCTTTCACAAGGCGGCGACTGGATTCGGCTTCGCCGCCTCCCTCCAGTTCCGGGGGTACACGATAATCGACGCCACGACTGTACCAGCCGCCGCTTCCGCCCGTTGCGGACGGCGAGTTGGATCCGTAGATCATCTTGCCGGTGTCGGTTGTCACCGCAACAAACGACGCGTGCACACGAGCATTTCGAATTGTCCAGGGCGATACCACCAGCGCCGCCGCCACCAGCAGGAGGCACACCAGCACCACGCTCCGGCCGATCGGCAGCCGATCACTTGTCGTCCAGAGCATCCACGGTACCAATGCCACCGGAAACAACAGGAACAAGGGCCGAGCCAAAACCGAAAGCCCCAGCACGACGCCTGCGAGAAGCGCAATGCCAACCCCCGGGCGCTGCTGAAATGCGATCAATGCGGACACTACAGACAGCAGAAGGAAGGTGAACACGGTCTCGGTCATGAGGTAGGCGTTCAGGTTGAAGAGTTCGTAACTGATCGCACAACCGCCGGCGGCGAGCAGGCCCGTCGACGAGCCCCCAAGACGCCGCCCGAGGTAGAAGATGGGCAAGCAGGTCAGGCCTCCCAGCAGGCACTGCAACAGGCGCGTCGCGAACAGCGGGTTGGGCACGACTTTCATGATCCCCGCCACCATGAATGGGTACAGCGGCGGGCGCCACGAGGTGAGTCGACCATCTATGCGATATCCCCGTCCCTCCGCAACGGACTCCGCCAGCGCCCTATAGTGCTGCGCGTCGCTGGCGTACACCGCCTCATGACGATACCGCCCTTCGTCGGCCCAGAGGACATAGCACAGACGCAGCAGAGTTGCCGCCAGAACGCAACCAAACAGCAGTAGTCTCGCGTGTCGCGTGTCGCGATCAGGTGATCTCATACGGAATGTGCCAACGGATTAACATTCACTATGATGAGCGAAATCGGTTGAGACCTCAAGTTGGGATAAACGTTCTCCGCCGCCCGGAAATGACTACCACGAAAAATCTGGAGTGGTAGCGCGGGCGGGACTCGAAACCACGCGCTCCAGATTGGGAAATTGCAGGCGCCAACGCCACCGGAGCAGATATCTGCGCTTCGATCATTGACAAAGCCCTCATATCAAGTCCATGCATCTCTGCTCATGTCGAATACCGTATTTGCACATCTTACGATGGACGTCGTGATCGACCTCACCGAGAGCGCGATCGGGCGGCGCTGCACGAATCTCTGCCGGCCGCTGAACAGCTATATTAATCGCGTCTACGAGGTTGAAACCGAGAACGGCGACATGGTCGTCACCAAGTTCTTCCGTCCGGGGCGCTGGAGCCGCGACGCCATCCAGAATGAACTCGAATTCGTGTTCGATCTCCGCGAGGCGGATGTCCCTGTCATTCTACCGTTCGGTGACGACCCCGCCAACGCGCTGCATGAAGCCGACGGCATGATCTACACGGTATATCCGAAAAAGGGCGGTCGCGTCTGCGACGAGCCATCCGACGACGAGTGGAAGCAGCTCGGACGATTGATCGGACGCATGCACCAGGTCGGCGTTGCCGGTAGCGCGGATCACAGAATTCGCATGCACCCGAACGAATCAACCGAACAGCATCTCACGCACATCATGGAATCCGGAGAAGTCGACCTGCAGTGCGAGGAGCCGTACGAGGGCGCGGCGGACCGCATTCTGGATATCATCATTCCCCTCTTCGAGGACGTGCCGGAGCTTCGTATTCACGGCGATCTGCATCCTCAGAATATCATTCATCGACCCGGGGAGTCCTTTTACCTGATCGACTTCGATGACATGGTGCGCGGCCCGGCCGTTCAAGACATCTGGATGCTGATGCCCGGCCGCGTTCCCGACTGCGCGCGCGAGCTTCAGCTTTTTCTGAGCGGATACGAAACCTTCCGCGAATTCGATTACCAGCAACTCCGGCTCGTCGAACCGCTGCGGGCGATGCGATTCATCCACTACACCTCCTGGTGCGTTCACCAGTGCGAGGATGGCACGATCACGCGACTGGCCGCGGACTGGGGCACCGCGGCATATTGGAAGCAGGAAACCGAAGCGCTCGAGACGCAACTTATCGAGATCCAGGATTCCCTGAACTGACTCCGCGTCTAGTAATGCGGTGGCTTCTCCTCGCCGGGCGAATCTTCGGCGCCGACCTTCTCAGTTAAGACCTTAAGTTCACCGGCGAGTTCCCGGCAGGCGTCTTCGAGGCGCGCGATGCGGCGCTGCTGCTCGTAGACGACCTGGTTGAGCTCAGCCAGCGTACGTTCCTGGAATGCGAGCTTCGACTCCAGCTCTCTGATGCGGTCATCGTCGGTCATGGCGAGATACAGATTACTTGCATCGACCATCAAGCGGGAGCATAAATATCCCTCACTTCAGCGGACGGGATCCTCGAGAATCTACAAAACAAGGCACATCGACGTTGAATCGTAGCCCCACCGATGATGCACCCGCCCCGTTTCAACTGGCGGTGGTGCAACTTGATATCCGATTGGCTGACAAGGCCTACAACCTGGACCGGATTGAGAGCTTCACCCGTCAGGCGGCCCAGGCCGGGGCCGATCTGATCGTCTTTCCCGAATGTATGCTGACCGGATACTGCTTTGAATCGCTGGCGGAGGCGCGTGGCCTTGGCGAGGCCGAGAATGGTCCGTCGGCGATCCGCTGTATCAAGCTGTGCCGTGAACTCGGCGTTCACGTTGTGTACGGCTACCTCGAGTCGTGCGGGGACCGGCTGTTCAATGCGGCCGCCCTGATCGGGCCACAAGGGCTCATCGGATCCTTCCGCAAGGTGCATCTCCCCCATCTCGGAGTGGATCACCTCGTGACGCGCGGAGACCGGCAGTTCCAGGTCTTCGAGACCGAGCTCGGCCGGATCGGCATCAATATCTGCTACGATGGCGCCTTCCCCGAAGCGGCGCGCATCATGGCGCTGAATCGCGCTGACCTGATCCTCCTTCCCACCAACTGGCCCGACGGCGCGCTCACCTTCGCACAATATGGCATCAATACGCGGGCGCTTGAGAACACGGTCTACTATGCCTCGTCAAGCCGCATCGGGACGGAGCGCGGCTTCCGCTTCATCGGCACATCACGCATCGCGGACCCGTTTGGCGAAACGCTGGCGGAGGCCGACTCCGAGTCGGAGGTCATCTTGACGGCACGCATCACCCCGGCCCTCGCGCGGCAGAAACGTCTCGAAAGAGGCACCAGCGGGAAGCACTGGGTCGACCGGATCCACGATCGCCGGCCCGAGTTCTACGGACCGATAGCAGACCCGATGAGTTGAAACGTTCCGGATTTTCTGCCCACGAATCACGCGAATCGACACGAATGAAGAGAAGACTGACCGCGGATGGTCGCGGATACTTTCGAGGTGGGGGCAGTGCCCATCAGAGCTCGCGCTGATTGACGCTGCCGAATCCGGATCAAATATCGGTAGCACAGATCCGCGCCATCCGCGTATTCCGCGGTCAGAACCTTCTTCCTGTTTGATCCGACCCGCCGGGCGTCTCGCTGCACCGCACGCCATTCCCGAAGCGCATCGTCAGGTAGAACACGACGATGGGAAAGAGATGCGTCAGGATCCGGTTGGCCGAGTCGCCCCACCCTATGCGGTACGGGATCCGTGCCGCCGCGAGGCACAACAGCATCAGGACGAAACACGGCAGCGCGATCGCGAAGATCCGGTTGTGCGGTATGCGCGCGGTGTGAACGGCCAGCACGAGCAGCGCGATCAAGGCGATCCACGCGACACCCCAGAGACCGTGCGCAACCAAGTTGTGTGTAAAAGAATAGAAACTCGTCGCCATGTGATCGCGCCGCAGCAGCACGACCACCAGCAGTCCAAACGAAAGCAGCGCCAGCATCAACTCCGGCAGCCAACCGCGGATCATCTCCACACGGCGCTTTCCCGGCAACAACATCACGGTGGTGTACCCCAGCAATGGAAGCAGCAGCATCGCGATCTTGCCTCGTGTCAGAATATCGGACCCGGCGCCGATCATCATGAAGAGCTTCGCGTACCAGACCAGGACGAAGCACGAATAGCATCCCAGGCACACCCGCTTCAGGCGGCGCGACAGCTTGGCGTCCGCAAGTATGGGCACCAGAAATATCAACGCGAAGAGTGGTGCTTCGGTACGACACAAGGTGAAGGGCACCAGGCACCCCATGCCCAGGATCACGAGTTCGTCGCGATCCTGCGCCCTACCCAACCAGAACAGTCCACAGAATAGGAAGAGATAGACCGCCGATATCAGGTTGGTGTGAATATAGAAGGACTGCAGCACGATGAAATAGGTACTTGCGACAAACAGCGCCGCCAGCGCCGGGTAACCCGTTCGACGCGCGCCCGATACGCCCAGTTGCCGCAGCCCGCAATAGGATAGCGCGAACAGCGCACCGCAGAGGCTGACCCCAATCAGCGGTTGCACCGCATAGATGTAATCGAGACCAACAAAAACCGATACCGATTGCACAATCGATTGAAACACACCCCAGGAGGCCAAGGTCTCCCAACTCTCGACTGTGACGCCACCGTCGAATGCAAACGCGCGGCCGAGCTGGATAAAGTTGAACGAATCATACGAGAGCAGCACGCAATCCACACGATCGGCAACCCACGCGAGCGCGATGAACCCAAGACTCCCTAATGCGATCCAGCCCAACTCGAGGCGCTGCAGCGGAGCACGACGGATGTTAAGCGCCGCCAGCACGAGAACCAGCATCCCCGTGACCCACTGCATGATCGCGGCCGTATACGGGAACCCGACATAGAGAATCGCCCAGGCCAAAGCCACCCACGTGGCGAGTCCAAGCGGAAACGCAAGCGTCACGACGAGCGCCGGTACCTGTGCTCCGAGAATCCAGCGGGTGAGGAGAAGTCCGATCACGTAGACGGACAGGAGAAAGAAGAATTGACTGATCATGGCAACGCCCGAATCTCCGCGGCCTCCGCGGCGGCCATAACGTAGTTTCGGTCCTCGGCATGCAACACCACGTAGGTCTCGTGATCGACCGACCGATCACGCGGGCGAACAAAGATGAATTCCCTTCCGTCGATATCCATGAACTGCTCATGCGCACGCGCGCGCAGTGTCGCTTCGGCGTTCGCGGTGAGCAGCGATGGGTACCCGGCACTCACCTCGACGCGATCTATGCGCGCGACTTGCTTCAGAAAGCCTTCGTCGAATACGGAGTCTGCGTAGACGGTCAATCTCTTTCCGCGCAGATTATCGTACATGTAGTAGTAGAGGCTGAAGGTGGTCTGAGCCATCGGGGCGGGGTTGTTGCGGGCGAGATCCAGAATCCGGCGACTCGTATGCGGCGCGATGCGCCACGCTCCGCCCGGCGCGTGGCTCAATACCCGCGCCGTGTTCAGTCCCACGCCGATCACCAGCACGGCCGGAAACAGGCAGGCAAGAAGACGGGGCGCCCGCCGCGCGAACAGAAACAGAAGGACCACGACACCGACGCCAACACTGATCGGTCCCATGGGAACGGCATCCTCGGCAATCGAGAGACCGAGGTCATAGAAAAGAATTCCGAACGCGACGAGCAGCACGCCCTTGATCGACCAGTAGAGAATACGGGCGTTCACTGGAGGTCGTGCGCGTCGTATAGTTTCGGGATCGCGTTGATGACATACATCGCGTTGTCGAAGTCGAGCCCGATCAGGTGGGCATACTCACGAATGGATTCATAACGGGGCCGATTCTCCTCCCGCAGGTGCTGCATCGCCTCATCCCGCGTCATAATCCCCTCGCGAACCTGGTTACTGCGAAAGGTATCGTGTTCTGTGAAACCGGCCACGGTGAAGTAGATGTAGTTATAGAATGACGCGGTCCCGTCGCCGATTCGCCAGGTCGCGCTAGTGTCGCTCGCCGCCTCCCAATCGTATTCATCCCGCAATGTCTTCATGATCTCATCCTCATCCCAGCGGATGTAGTGATAGAGATAGACGTAGTCGTCGGGCAGCACATACGAACAGTAGAACGCCGCGAGGGTATCCTTTATCGACGCGTTGATGTACGACGGGTTGAGCAGGTACTGCTTCAGATAGTAAGCGGCCAGGTGCAGCTTACTTGCCAACGGCAGCGAGGTCAGGAGCCCCTTGGGAGATCCGCCCGGAATCCCGCAAAAGCCGGTCTTAAAGTCCGTGGTCTCCAGTTTGTTTCCCGCCGAGAAGACCATGAGCGAGACCCCGGTTTGCTCCCGGAGCTTGTGTGCGTAGTAGTAGAACTGCTTATCCCCCGCCATGAAAAGCGGAATCATCCCCAGCGCAGGGCGCTTCAGCCACGCGTCCACGTTCTTACGAATGTAGCCGCGCTTCTGCTTGATGTTCGCCGACACGATGATGTGCTCGACGCCAAGTTTGCCACATATTCTGGCCGCGTTGCGGCGCGCCAGGTCCGTCACCATTCCCCAGTCGTAGGTGTAGGCGATCGGATTCATGCCGAGCACTTGCTTCATGTAATGCAGTCCGTAGGTGCTGTCGCGTCCCCCGCTGAACGCGACCAGGCAATCCCCCTTCTCTGAACCGCTTCGATGCGGCGCCACGAGTTGCTCGAGCGCATCATGCCCCATGACGCTCGACGGTGCGTAGTTGCGGCAATAGTTACAGACCCCTTCACTATCGAACTGAATGAACGGCATCGTCTCGGGCAACACGCAGCGCGTGCAGCGCCGAAACTCGCGACGTTCACCATCGCCCCCGCGCGAACGGTCGATGATGGGTACGGCTGACCCCGGCCGCGCGACGTCAAGCACCGGCTCGCGGGGGTGCTCGCCCTCCAGGGGCGTTGAAAAGGTAAATGGGGTCAGGCTCACGTCATCGAGCGAAACGAGGCAACCCGTCCCGGCGGCGATCTTGCTGACTCCATCTTTCGTAAAGCTCGAGGGAAGACCGCCCTGCTCGATGAATCGCGTCAGGATGTATTCCTCCGACGCGAATGCACAGGCCGTCCCCTCCTCGTTCAGGCACAGGTAGAGGGACCCCGTGTTCGTAGCCAGGATCAGACGCTCGGTGTCCTCCAGCAGAATGGCGACTGACGCCGCGCCTTCGATGACGGCAAAAGCTGCAGAGACCGCTTGATCGAGCGGCGGCGTCTCGTTTGCGAAGTGCCGGATCAATCGAAGCAACACCTCCGTGTCGACTTCATAGCGGCGCTCGAGCTCTGGATAGCGGCTCCACAGCTCATCGTCATTGACGATGATCCCGTTGTGCACGCCCACCAGCCCATCGGCGACCACGGGCTGATTATTCTCATTGATCCCCTGCAGCCCATTGGTTGCAAGACGCGAGTGCCCGATCACGGCAACCGGCTCGGACAGCATCGCGCCATTTGCGGCGAGCACGCTGTCGAAGACCTGTGCATATTGCGGCGTGCGCAGCATCGCGGAAGCCGCGAGCGGCTGTCTCAGCACGTGAATCGCGTTGTTAGCACGCAGCGCCAGCCCCGCGGCCTCCTTGCCGCGGGATTCCGACAGGAGAAACAGGCGGTCCACACCAGCCCGCACGGACCGGGCGCTCCACCCGGAATTGGCTGATGCAACGATTCCAAATATTCCACACATATGAAGCCTCGACTCGAATGGTCAGTCTAAACGCACGGACCCGTCCCCCGCATTCCGATCGGCTTCGCGGGTACACCGCCGACGACCGTATACTCCGGGACATCATCCATGACGACGGCGCCCGCCGCAACGACCGCGCCGTCCCCGATCGTGACCCCTCGCAGGATCGTGGCGTTGCAGCCGATGAAGACATCATTTCCGATTCGCACCGGCCCCGAAACGAGGCCCTGCTCGTGGGTCGGAACGTTACGATCATCGAAAACGTGATCCGAACTGACGATACTCGTGCGGTGACCGATTCGGACGTCGTTCCCGATGGTCACCTCACCGTAGCCCGAGATATAGACCCACTCGTTCAGAGTCACATTACTGCCGATGGTAATCCGGTAGGGATACCAGATCGTTACGCCCTCGTAGATGCGCACCCCTCCCATCGAGCGTACGAAGGGCTTGCTGATCCAGTACCTCAGAAAATCCCCAACCGGGGACGGCAGATACTTCACGATGCCGTACAGGAAGAAGTAGACGCCGTGAACAAGGTAGTCGCTTGAGTATGGCTTACTGCAGGAATTCATCGTATATCCGCGCTATCCGCGGCTTCTCTTCCATTCGCTCGTGTGATTCGTGATTCCAGCCCCCGGGACACCTCAGCTAGCGTCAAATCCAGCGGACCTTGTTTCCGAAGCAGCTTTGTCGCAAGCTTCGTCGCAAGCTTTGTCGATTTCCGGCGCGGCTGGGTGAGCATCCCGGGCCCTAATAGTCCTGCCGCGCCCTCCGAAGCGTCGACCTCGCAGAGAGTCGGGGCGCGAAGGCGGGTCTCTCCCTCTGATTATTTCACCAATATCCTGGGCCTTGAGCGCTGCGCTGTCGACAAATCTAGCGCCCACTCCGGTAGCCTCTGCCGTGAATACACAGGTGGCGATTGTCTTCCATGTCGTACTGCACTGCCGACAGCAGAATTTGCACACTGGCGATGGTCAGGAACATCAGGCACAGGAACGTCGTCTGTGGAAACTCGGCGTGCTTGTCGTACATATAGAGAAGCCGAATTCCGAACGGAATCGTCCCGAGCAGAAAAAGCGCCATGCCGGTGATGTAGGACAAGCACAACGGGTTGAAGTCCCGCACCATGTACTTGTGCAGCAAGCGCCGGAAGAAGAGCCGGATGAGGAGCCAAGACACTTTCGGAATATAGCTCGAGAGCTTAATCTTGCTCTGCTCATCTCCGTAAACGGGCTTCACTTCCACATCCGACACGGCGAAGTTGCGGATATTCAGCATATTCAGGATATCCGCGTTGTATCCGTATCCCTTCGTCATCTGCTCAATGGGGATTGCGGCGAGGGCGTCGGCAGAGATAGCCGTGTAGCCGCATTGAGGATCCATAACATGCCAATAGCCGGTCGCGAACTTGGTGAGAAAGGTGAGTCCGGAGTTCCCGATCAGCCTGTGCAGCGGCATCTGTTTCGCGACGTCGGCCATGAGCAGACGGTTCCCCTTCGCGTACTCGGCCTTGCCGTTGAGAATCGGCGCAACCACGGCCGCGAGATCGTCGGGGGCCATTTGCGCATCACCGGCCATGACGGCCGTGATCGAGAGATTCAGTTCGCGACTCTTCAAGTAACCGTCGATCAGGCTCTGCCCCAACCCCAGGTTAACGGGGTGGTCCACCAGTACGATTCGCGAATCGATCTCGGCGAGTGATTGAACCTTCTGTTTCGTCCCGTCGCTGCTTCCGTCGTTCACCACGATCACGGTGTCCACGAAATCCGGCATCGTGGTCAGCGTCTTGTCGATTAGAAGCTCTTCGTTATAGGCGGGGACCACCACGCCGATTGTCTTGTCATCCAGCATGGTTCTTCGGTCACTCCTTGAGCGAGTCCAGTGTCCGTGCAAGCCCGGCCTGAAAGTCTGTCTCGAACGAAAACCCCAACGCTTGAATCTTGGAGTTATCGACATCGAAGACCTTGATGTCGCCCGGCGTCCAGTCCTGGTATTCGATCTCGAGATCCTGCTTGCCCAGCGCCGCCAGCACACCCTCAGCCAGCTCCTGGATGGTCACCTTGATGCCCGAGGCGCAGTTGTACACCTCACCGGCGGTGCCCGGATGGGTGGCGACCAGTTTATTGATCGCCACCAAATCTTTCACGTATGTGAACGAGCGCTGCTGCGTTCCATCGCCGAAGATATGGATCGGTTGATTGCGCATGGCGCGGCGCCCGAAAATTGAGACCACGCCGCCGACCTCGCTCGAATCCTGGCGCGGCCCGTACACGTGGAAGTAGCGCAATATGGTCACGTCGAGACCGTACAATTCGAAGAACGTCCGGGCGTAGCGTTCGCCGGCGAGTTTGCTGACGCCATAGTAGGAGGTGGGATTGAGGGGGTGCTTTTCGTCCTGCGGCAAGTACTGCGCTTCGCCATATACCGAGCCCGTCGACGCGTGGACTACCTTCTTAACCCCGCAGTCGCGTGACAGTTCCAGGATGTTGAAGGCACCTTTTGCGTTGATATCCAGGTCGCGACGCGGATCGTTCAGGCAAATCGTCTTCTTTGAGGCCGCCTCATGGAAGACAAGATCCACGCCCTCGAAGTGGGGCTTGAGGCCCTCGTAGTCGGTGACATCGCACTCGACCTCGCTGAAGGAGTCGTAGTCCTTGAACGGCGCGAGATTCTCGTGCTTTCCGGCGAAGTAATTGTCAACGCTGACAACCTCAAGCCCTTCGGCCAGCAATTCCTCGACAATATGGCTGCCGATAAAACCCGCCCCACCGGTCACCAGCGCTCGCTTGAAATTTCTCAGCATTCCGTATTCTCTCATCGGCGATGACAGAGGAGCATTCGAATTGGGAGTACACCCGACAGGATTCGAACCTGCAACATTCTGATCCGAAGTCAGATGCTCTATCCAGTTGAACTACGGGTGCGTCAAGTATTGAGTAATCGAGTGGCGACTGTATAGTAGCTTGCCGGTCTGCGCAACGCTGCAGACGCGGCCACGTTCGGCGCCTGGCGGTGGCATCGGGTGCAAAACCGGTTGGAGATCTGATAATTTGGAGAGGTGGCAGAGTGGACGACCACGTGATTCCGAAGCGACGGAACCTGGGAGCTGCGCGATATTTGGAACCGTATCGCCCGTCGTTTCGGAATACGTGGCCACGTTTGGCGCCTAGCGGCGCCATCACGTGGATGCACCGGTCTAGAGATTTGATAATTCGGAGAGGTGGCAGAGTGGACGAATGCACTGGTCTTGAAAACCAGCGTGCCGCAAGGCACCGTGGGTTCGAATCCCACCCTCTCCGCCATCCAGTAAGTACAGGCATTTGCGTTCATATGTGGATTTCCTAGTAACGTCCTCTGGTAACGTATCGCTCGATGTCAGGGACGTATGGAATACGAAGGACAGCCGGGAGTGGATCGTTTCTGAGCCAGCACTTCAATAGACGGGGAGCGTATGTAACGTATGTGGGTGGGTGGCCGACCTGGGCGAGAGCCGGCGTGGCAGGAAGCGACCTCGGTGGACTTGGTACGCCGTCAGGCGGGGATGGATGCTGGGGCCGGGAGCGGCCACGCGCGCCCCCCGCCGTATCGGTGTGCGTTGGGGAGATTGGGGCTGCGGAGCAGCCATGGGGTGAGGGGTGAATGACGCGCTTGATGCTGAGGATCGGCGCGGCACTGCGTTCCCGCCGTCGCTCGTCGCGAGCAGAGGCAGGAGGAAGCGGGGATGCGACAAACGGAGGCATGAAGCGCGGCAGAGGGGAGCCCGGGCGTGGGGGGCTCCCCTACGCTATGTGATACGCCGGGTAGTGGCTGGTAGGCCTCCGGCCTGGCGAAAACCATGGCGCTGCGTCCGAGATTGCGGGCATTTGCTCCCTTTGCTATCATGCTCCCATGCCTGAAATCAGTAGATTCCTTGGCATCGTGATTGCCATATACTGGAAAGAACACGGTGTGCCGCACTTCCACGCCAAGTACGGCAACCATCGGGCCTCCTTCGGCATTGCCGACCTCAGGCGTCTTGAAGGCAAGCTTCCGCCACGCGTAACAGGGCTTGTGCTTGAGTGGGCTGCACTGCACCAGGACGAATTGATGCAAGACTGGGCGCTTGCCATGGCCAAGAAGGCTCTCAAGCCCATCGCGCCACTTGAATAGGAGATCTCCACATGCACTACATTACGGGCGTTCAATACGACGACGGCTATGCCCTCCTGCTCACATTTGACGACGACAGCGTGCGCCGCGTCGACCTTGAGTGTCACCTTGATGGAGAGATCTTTGAGCCTCTCGGGGATATTGAACAATTCAGGACGGCACACCTCAACCAGGATATTGACACCGTTGTATGGGCTAATGGTGCCGACATGTCACCGGACTTTCTGTACGAGATATCTGAGCCCGTAGATGGCACGCCGCTCCGAAAGATGGCCGAAGGGCGTGCAACATATGACGCCGATCATCCAGATGCCCCTCGGCCCAACGCAGCCGGTGAGTGAAGGCCGGTGCCAGGGCATCCCAGAAGGCCCGATCCGAGATCGGGGCACCCAGCCCATGCGGCGTAGCCGGCAACATCTTGGCAATCTCAGCCACTCGCGCGTCACGGACATCAGCATGACTGGTGACACAGAAACAGCCCGAGCAGCGCGATCGTTAGTATATACCGCATTATCATTTTTCTGCCTTTTCGAAGAACGATAGCGGGCGACGATAACGGTGGTGTACGCGGCAATTGGAAAAGGGACCATTCGGCAGTTAGAAAAGGGACCACCTGGCCGTGCCAGACTGCGGAATGTTCTGCAATCTGTCCAGGACGCGTCGGTCGGTCAGGGCCTGGCGTCTGAGCCGTTCGGCCTCCAGGCGCAATGCCGCCGTATCGGTATCAGTGTCCCTGGGCACGGGTGTGTCGGCGTCGCTCATTTCTTAGTGCGGCTATTCCTCTTCAGAACCAAGTCGCCCTTGGGGGTGAGTTCCCACTCCACGATCTCGCCCTTTCTGAAATCCATCATCTGCGCACAGGCCGATGGAAAGTTGATGTAGTACTGCTGACTGCTCTTACGTTGGATCAGTTGGATCTTTGTTTTGAAGCCCATAGAACTCTCCTTTTGTTGTATCTGTTCATATAACTAGATACCTACAGAAAAAGCAAGGGCTAAAACAGAAAACAGTTCGCGACCTCAAGAGCGGTGCGTGACCTGCACAGCACCGGTCGCTATCATCGGCCAATGGAATCGATCCGACTGTCTTCAAGAGCAAGACGGCCATGGTTGAAGGACTGTTGTTATCACATCAGTCACCGATGCGTGCGCAACGCCAAAGCCTTGCAGTTCTCGCATCAGCGCGACGGCTTCATGCGGCGGCTACGCGAGATGAAAGACAAGTACCCAGTCAAGGTGCTCAACTTTCTGGTCGGCACCGACGGCTAGTGATGCCGGACACAGCCGCTGCATCCTGCGAGCAGGAGAATGTGCAATATAGCGATCAGTTTCTTCATCTCTTCAAATGCCAACGCGAGCATGACCGGCTGAGGAAGGCGGAGCCTTTCTCAATACGTGTCGATGCACATGTTCGATTACTTAGACTTGAGCGGGAAGCTCTCGGGATTCTTGAGGATCTCGACGGAGAGGTCCACATCGAGCGCCGGCCAGTGGATGTGCTGCCCGGGTAGAAGTTCGACGTTCAGGACGTCGGACAAGCGCGCATCCTTGAACCAGGGATAGTCGTCGTGGGGCAGGAAGTACTCTTCTTGCTCTACGAAGAGCCATAGGCCCTGACTGTCGATATTCGTGACCTCAATTTTCGAAGTGGTCGTTCCAGGCATCTCTGATCTCCTGTTCACGCTCGGTAATGACTTCAAGCAGATCGGACAATACGTTCTCTTTCAAACCGTAGTTCCGCGCAAGTTCGATTTCCGGCTCCATCCAGAACTTTGCCTGACCATCCGCATCAGCGACATGTATATGCATCCGCGGCTCCTCGCGCGAGAAGAAGTAGAACCGGAATCCTCGCCATCTGAATACTGTCGGACTCACCTACGGATAATACACCTGCATCAGATCTCCTGCAAATCGGATCGAAGGTCACTCCTGAGCTTTGAGGGGGGCCAGCGGGAGCCAGGGTCAAACCTAGAAGCAAATCCAGCAACCTTGTTTCCGAAGCAACTTTGTCGCAAGCTTCGTCGTAAGCTTTGTCGATTTCCGGCG
>JAQBYD010000055.1 GCA_027623315.1 Verrucomicrobiota bacterium
AGGCGATCCTCGAGCCACTGCGGCGTGGGGACACGCCGTCTCCATTCTCTTATCAGATGGGGACAACTCCTCAACTCACACACATGGCGCGCGTCCCCTTTAATTGTCCGAAACCGTGCTTCTCATGAAAGCGCCATTCCGTTGAGCACGCCCTACAACCCTTCAACGAGGTTGACTTCGCGCGCCGTGTAATGACTTCGGTGCCTGACCGGTCACGCCATCGAACAGCGCCGATCGGAAGCTCAAAGGTGCCGTAGTCGGGACGGCAAAAGATGTACGAGTCCATGCCGCAGCCATCTAGCCCGGATATCTCACACTTTTCCTACTACGAACACGGATAGCTCCGTCAGGCTTGATCGAACGGGTCGAAGTTACATGCCGTCGTGGGGCGGCAATTAAATTTCTCGCGGAAGAAGTTGAGCCCGAGCAGGAACTGCCGGATGTGGCTTTCCCCGAAATCCACAGCCACGCGGAACGTGGAGATCGCCGGCAAAGGCAAAACTAAAGCGCCCCGCTGCAGGGCTCCGCTTCACGGCCGTGAGACTCTGCGCCGCACCTTCGCTATACGTCGTGGGCGCAGCGGAAGGTGGTGTTGATCGTGGAACTGTCGGGGGTATTGGCCGTTCGCGCGGCGACGCGGTAGCGGTTGCAGTAGGACTCGTGACAGAGGAACGATCCTCCACGCGTCACCTTGCGGTCGCCAGTCGGCGGTCCGATCGGATTCGTGCGCGTGGCGTGCAGATGATAATCCGGACTCCACCAGTCGCTACACCACTCCCAGGCGTTTCCGGCAACTCCAACGAGTCCGTACCCGTTCGCATCAAACGCGTCGATCGGCGACAGCCCGGCATATCCATCCTCCGCCGTGTCACGATCGGGAAACTCGCCCTGCCAAATATTACAAAGGTGCCGGCCGCCCGGTGTCAGGTCGTCGCCCCAGGCATAGATCTTCTGGTCCAACCCGCCGCGCGCGGCGCACTCCCACTCCGATTCCGACGGCAACCGCTTGCCCGCCCACTCACAGTAGGCGAACGCGTCTCCCCAACTCACGTGCACGACGGGATAACTTTCGCGGCTCTCAACCGAGGATTCTGGACCCGTCGGATGCGCCCAGTCCGCTCCATCCACCTTGCACCACCACTCCAGCCCCAGCACCGTGTCATCCACAAGTTCATCGTACTGCGCGGCCGGCAGCTGATTGTGAAACACGAAAGACCACCCGAAGCGCTGCGCTTCGGTCTCGTAGCGAGTCGCAGCCACGAACTCCTTGAACTGCGCGTTCGTCACCGCTCCCGCGTCGATATAGAACGGATCGAGCGTCACCTCGCGAACAGGCCCCTCCCCATCCGCCGGAAATCCGCCCTGGAATTCCGTTCCCATCAGAAACGGTCCGCCGTCGAGCATGATCATGCCTTCGGTCGATCCCGTCGTCGCACGACGCCGCTGAGCGGACATGTGTGTCGAGCCCAGCATGATGGAGCGACGCGCCTTGCTGGGAATGCAGCAGGGGTGCGGCGGCTTCCCGTTCGGTTCCTCGTGTGACGCGGTAGACATTGTGTTCAATCCTCCGCGGGATGGGCTACACCTCTTTGATCTCCGCTTTTGCCTTTAGACCCTCGATGTAGTTATCGAGAACGTTTCGCCGCTTCCGATTCATCAACTCCTGTTCGATCCGCGGGCGCGCTTCCTGCAGGGACATCAGCTTCTCCGGCTGGCGGTCCACGAGCTTCGCGATGTGATAGCCGAATTCGGTTTCGAAGATCCCGCTCATCGCTTCATCCGATAACTCGAAAACGACGTGATCGAAGGCCTCGACCATCTGGCCGCGCGGAAAATATCCGAGGTCGCCGCCATTGCCTTTGCAGTCCGAGTCCCGTTCGGCAATCTCCTCAAAGGGCGCGCCTCCCTCCAACTCGACCAACGTTTTCTCAAGCGCGGCGCGGGCGGCTTCGCGCTCGGACTCGTTATGGACATGCTTCACAATATGGCGCGCGCGGACCTGTTCGGGCTGCACGAAGTGCGCTTTGTTCTTTCGATAGAATTCGGCCACATCTCCTTGCTTCGGGTTTCCCACCTTCTCGGTCAGGCGTCGAATCAGCCGATCCGCCTTCAGCTGCACGTGCAAATCGCGTTGCACCTGCTCAAAGTTTGCCGGCGTCACGTTCACGCACTTTTCAAACTGCGCGTCCCCGCCGTATTGCTGCTTGAGGCGCTCCATCGCCGCGGCCAACTCTTGCGGGGGGACCTCCTCGCTGGACTGTGAAGCCACCTGCTGGAGAAGGACGCGGCGGATGACGTTCTCGCGCGCCCAGCCCTGAATCTGGGCCTCCGCCGCGCTGCGCTGTTCGGCGGTACGCGCCTTTTGGAGCGCCGTGCGCATCTGGAGGCGGATCGGATCGGCCTCCTGCGCGAGGATCGCGTCGTCGATGATATCGCCGTTGATTGAAAGTGCCATCGTGGTCAAATACGGCGTGTCGAATGCGCGTGGCCCAGTTGTTCGCGGGCGCAGCAGATTTCAATATCGGTCCCGGCCTCGAGCCGTGCGCGGCGAATATCCTCCGCGAGCTCGGGCGCGTAGATGTAGTCCGCGCTCCGCGCGGCGTCGCGAATCTCTTCCGGGCTCGCGGTTCCGGTCTGGTGCAGCTTTTGGACGGTGACGGAGGCGGCGAAATTGGCGACACGGGCTGCATCGAGCGTGGACACACCGGCGGCAAGACAGCACGCGATGGCACTCAACGCCGTATCGCCCGCCCCGACGGCGTCGATCTTGCCCATGACCTGGATCCCCGGCACGTCGTGCACCTGGTCGCCGTCGGCGACGAGCATGCCGCGATCGCCTCGACTCAGAAAGATGGGCTTGCCCTCCTTCCGCTGGAGCGCGTGCGCGAAGCGACGCACGTCATCGAGGCTGAAAACATCCTGCGGCGTCGCATCCAGTCCGTTCAGAATCGCGGCCTCGAAGTCGTTGGTCTTCCGAATCACTCCCCGAAAGGCGCTGCCATAGTGGCGGGTGTCGAGAATGAAGATCCGATCGGGATTCTCGGAGATGAGCGCATTCATCGTGTCGCAGAACTCCGGATTCGGGATACTCCCTGGAACCTGTTGATTCAAGATGACCACGTCGACATCATCCACGAGCTCACGCAATCCACCGATAATCCGATCGTCGGTTGCATGATTTC
Source organism: Verrucomicrobiota bacterium (assembly GCA_027623315.1). Taxonomy (GTDB): domain Bacteria; phylum Verrucomicrobiota; class Kiritimatiellia; order CAJWTS01; family CAJWTS01; genus JAQBYD01. Next base: position 3,183 of record JAQBYD010000055.1, read on the forward strand.
GCCTGTTGTAGCTTCCGAAGTCGAGTCGCGCCTGCTCCTCCCCCTCGAGGATCCGCTTGCAGTAGGTCATGGTATCGAAGTTCTCGCGTTGCACGACCATACGCGAGGTATCGACACCGAGTGCCTGCATCAATCGCAGGAGTTCGGTCCTGAAGAGATCTTCACCAACCACGCCGACTACGTGAATCGACGCAGGATGGAGCGCGGCGAGGTTCGCCACGATATTCGAAGCGCCTCCCAGCGAGTATGCCTGTGACCCGACCGCATCGGCCTGCAGGCCGGTCTCCACCGACACCTCCGACCCCCGCGCATCGAGCGTCCAGTAGGCGTCGAGGCAAAAATCGCCATAGACCGCGACGCGAACGTCCCGAATGCTTGTGAGAATCTCGTCGATCGTCATGCCGACCCGACGATATAGCAGAACTGAACCCGCACTAAAAGGCCTCGCTGTGAGCTACGCCTGCTCGACTCCTTATGTGGGATCCGAGATCGTTTGGAGTGCGGCAGCTTCTGATATGGGATCCGGCCGCCGTTACCCCGAACGCAGAAAGGCTCTCCGGGAAACCCGGAGAGCCTTAAAGAGTGGGAGTGGACGCTCGCCACGCGCTCTTCCCCAATCGCTAACATTTGGCGCTCGCACTCCTTTCGAGGGAGTCCGGCTGTCAGCTTCCCGACGCTAATCTCCTTTGCAAGAGGAGTCCCGGCCTCTTAGCAGGGCCGGCCGCGAAGTTTCCCCCGCGACAATTTCGGGTGAGGCTTCTGTGCCCGATCGTTCTGTGCTTGCCCGCACAGGCCCACCGAACATTGCAACGGCTCATCCGAAAAGTTCTACGAGCCGTCACACTTTATATCCGAGGTCGGCCTCCGCTTGTGGCGGAGCGTTTGCCTCGGCTACGGGTCTCACCTCTTAACCCTCAGGTTGCTTTAGCTTTACGGCCGGGCGAACCGGTTTTCCGTCCGCCCGAAGCAGGAGGTTTTGTCCGGCTTTGCCTGCCGGACCCACTCCCCGTTTTGAAGCGTCCTTTTCGCGTTTCAACTGGCGCGTCGAAACCTTTTGGCGAGGTCGTCTCGCCGGATACTTCGCAACGTGCTGGTCCCAGGAGCAACCGCGACCTGTCGGTCCCTGGATTCACTTCCTCGGCCGAAACCACACGTCCTCGGAAGTGTAACTCGAAAGGCGACTGGTTTCTGATGCGGGAGAGACTCCCGCGGCCACCTTTCGCCGCGTTCCCGGTTCGCAAATTCAGACAGGTGCGACCCCGCCTGTGGGAACGGGTGAAATATGCCTCCAACAATCCGCCGAAGCGGTCTGCCGAAGGAGCCAGATTACCAGCTGTATCTGGCTATTACGTCGTTGCCGACGCTATCCCTGAAGCTACTCCGAGACCTAATTTAAAACCAACTCTCGTTTCGCTCCTGTACTTTCAAAGAACCACACATGATTGTAGCTCTCCTGCGCGGAAGTGCAACCCAAAACTTTCGTAAACCTCGCATTTAGTAGTACTTGTGAATATCTCTGTCAATAACTTCGTAACCCCTACTTAACGCACACGATCGGTCTGGAGAAGTTGTGAACATGCCTGTGGATATCTTAAGAGGCCCGATCCGCAAGCTCATTTTCCGGTCGCCAGGCGTAATTCTGCTACGGGGATCTGGACCTTGCGCCAGGTTCCGCCGGCTGGGTGAATCGCCGCGATAGGCTAGGTAGGCTAGAGCCTACGTAGCGTAGCGACCCCGAGGCGGTTGAAAGGACAGTTGGGGCGCTTGGGCCCTGCGACGTCCACCGCTCACCCATGCGGCACTTGCGCTTGCACGGCTGCTTGGCTATATTCCGGACGGTGGCAAGGAGCCCTGGCGGCAATGGTAGAAATCATCTCATGGAGTATACGCCTGGCTGGACTCTACCTTGTTGCGGGCCTGATCTTCGCCGTTCCGTTTACGCTCAAGGGAGCGGCGGCGATTGACCCGACGGCACGCGGCGGATCCTGGGGCTTCAAATTGCTGATCATCCCCGGAACCGTCGTGTTATGGCCGCTGCTCGCGCGTCGATGGATGCTGGGTCGCGTGGCACCGCCAGCGGAATGCAACGCTCATCGTTCGGCGGCACGCCTTAAGGACATCTCGGCATCATGATCCGCTGCCTGAGACAGCGCCATCGCGTCATCTGGCTCATGTTGCTGGTTCTGCTGCCGACGGGCTTCGTTGCAGGTCTCTCCGTGCGCGACCGGCCGACGCCGGCTTCGGCGCCGCAGGCGCTGGCGGCAACGGACCTCGGAAGCTGGACCACCGTGCGCGCCATTGAAGGTTTTTGGCCGGATCTTGGCGTCACGGTTCACTGTTTCCGGTTCGACGCGAGCGGCGCGGCGGCCGCTCTCGCAGGAGTAGCGCTCACGGGTCCCGCTTCCCTCGGCCTGGCGGATCCGCTCCTCTACTGGAGCCCGGTCGCAGCAACCGCAGATGCCCTGCCCGACCAGGCCACCCTCCTCGGCAGCGTCACTATGCCCACCTCGTCCCAGTTTGTGCTCCCCGAGATGGGCGGCGGGCATAACGGACACCTGATCCTCTACAGCATGGGCCATCAGCGTGTCGTTGCCTCGGCGCCGCTCGCCGAGTGAGGAGTGGCGAGCTTGCCCCGCCGCAGGCGGGGTGGTAAGTGGCGAGTGGCAAGCTTGCCCCGCCGCAGGCGGGGTGAAGATAGCCAACAACAGATAACCAACAACCAATAACTAACGACCAATCCATGAGCCATGCATACAAAGCCGTCGGGTGGAACCGGCAGAAGCGCGTCTACGACATCACGCTCGTCTGCGGTATCGCCCTCTACCTCCTCGTCTTCATCGCACTGAACGCCACGCTGCGTCCGAACATCACCGCGGAAACCGCGCTGATCCGGGCGTTCGGCACAGCCGCCCTGTTGCTTCTGCACGTGATTCTGTCGATCGGTCCGCTCTGTCGCCTGGATACGCGTTACCTGCCCCTGCTCTACAACCGGCGCCACATGGGGGTCAGCATGTTCCTGCTGGGCGCCGCCCATGGCGGATTCGCCCTGGTGCAATTCCATGCGCTGGGCGATATCAATCCTATCGTCAGTGTCTTCGTAAGCAATACGGACTACCTGAGCCTCAAGAACTTCCCATTCCACCCATTGGGCCTGCTTGCGCTCATAATCTTCTTCCTGATGGCCGCGACGAGTCACGACTTCTGGCTTGCCAACCTGACGCCGCCGGTGTGGAAAGCACTGCATATGCTGGTCTACGTTGCCTATGCCCTGATCGTGATGCATGTCACGCTGGGGATTCTGCAAGCCGAGTCCAGTCCCGTCCTCGCCGCCGTGCTCGGCATTGGTCTCGCGTGGGTCACGGGTCTTCATCTGGCCGCCGGATTCAAAGGCAGGCGCGATGATCGGGAGCGGGCCGGCCACATGGACGGCTTCGTGGAGATATGCGGCGTCGAAGAAATCGCCGAGTATCGAGCTCGCATCGCCTGCATCACGGGAGAGCGTATCGCCGTGTTTCGTTACGATGGTAAGATCTCGGCCATCTCGAATGTCTGCCAGCACCAGAATGGCCCGCTTGGAGAGGGGCAGGTGATCGACGGCCTTGTGACGTGCCCATGGCACGGTTTTCAGTACGACCCCGCGAACGGTTCATCGCCCCCGCCCTTCACGGAAAAGGTACCGACATTCAACGTAAAGATCGAAAACGGCAGGGTCCTTGTCGATCCACGACCCAACGCCCCGGGAACACCCGTCGAACCCGCAGCGACGGACCAGAAATGAATCGCACTCTCACGTGTTTTGGGGCCCACCAATGACGCAAATGGACACGAACCAGGTCGCCCCGCCGGTATGAGCGAGCAACTTTATATCGGATACCAGGCGCGCATGCCCGTTGGCATCGCACGCTTCCTGCGAATGCGCACGCTCGGCCTGATCCTGATCGCCACGTTGATGGCCATGGTGCTTGTCTCCGCCCAGAAACATTTCGCCATCTCGAGCTACGAATTCGGAGCGTTCCATGCGATCGAAGGAACCCTTATCGAGAAGCCCTTCCCCATGCTCGTCATGCAACGTCCCGGTCAGCACGGTCGTGTTGCCCCGGTCTCGCGATACTTTCTGGGCGCGCTCGGAAAGCACGGCACCCAGTCGGATGTAGCCGGACTCGACGGCAAACGGGTCCGACTACAGGGCGCCCTGATCTATCGGGATGACCAGGCCACGATTGATCTCAAACCCGGATCCATCGAAGTCCTCGACGAGTTGGGAGCCGGGGGCACGGGATCGATCATGGAACTGGGCGAGTTCACGCTGCAGGGCGAGATTGTCGACAGCAAGTGTTACATGGGCATCATGAAGCCCGGGAACCTGAAGCCGCATCGTGCCTGCGCTGTTCGATGCATCAGCGGCGGGATTCCGCCGGTTCTTTTGGTTCGCGATGCGGCGGGCCGTAGTCTATATTTCCTGCTGGTTGGCGCCGACGGTGAGAGCGTGAATCGCAAAATCCTGCGACACGTTGCACTCCCCGTCGAGATCAAGGGCCGGGTCACTCGACATGGAGACCAGTGGATCCTGCGCGCGGACCCCGGTGCGATAAAACCTCTGTCCTGAACCCGCTGAGATCCCAAGATGCAATCCAACACGCTGAGCGTCGATACGGAGTATCCGAAAAGCCGTGAGAGCCTGCCGGAATTTCCGGAACAGGGCGGTCGATTCAGATTGCGCTTCGCGAGCAACGCGAGCGATTTGGACCAGGTCCTACGGCTGCGCTACGAGGTCTTCAACCTGGAACTGAACGAGGGACTGGACGACGCACATCGGACGGGTCGCGACGAGGATCCGTTTGACGCCGGATGCCATCACCTGATGATCGTCGACGCAGGCTCTGACCTCGTTGTCGGCACCTATCGCATGCAGACCTACGAGATGGCGCGCAATCACCTGGGGTTCTACTCCGACGCTGAATACGATCTCTCGCACTTTCCTGAGGAGATCCTGTTGTCCTCAGTCGAACTTGGCCGCGCATGTATCCACAAGGATTATCGCAGCGGGCGCGCACTCATGCTTCTGTGGCGCGGACTGGCAGGCTACGCGGCGCACAATCACAAGCGATATCTCTTCGGATGCTGTTCGCTGACCAGCCAGGACCCCCTGGACGGGCTCCGCATGCAGCGCTATCTCCAAGCGCACGGACACACGCACGCGGGGGTATCGGTTCCGACACGCGCCGGATTCCAATGTGACTGGCCTGCCGATCGCAGTGCCGCCGCGACGGACACGGTCACGGTCAACGTCCCGACCCTGATGAAGCTCTACCTCGCGCATGGCGCCCGCATCTGCAGCACACCAGCGATTGACCGCGTGTTCAGGACGATCGACTTCCTGGGGCTGTTCGACCTCGAAGCCCTGACGGATCGTCAACGCGCTATGTTCCTGGACTGACGCTCTCGTCGGCTCAATGATGCGGCCACCCATCAGCGTATGCGAATCTTAAGGCGTACCATTCGCCTGATCGGCTTTTCCGTCGTGACGGCCGTCTTCTTCAGCATACGGGTCGCCGGCAAACTCGTCAGCTTTCGCAATCCTGCCCGGGACCGCTCCAATCGCCTCTGGGTCCTGCGCACCTGGTCGCGCATTTCGCTTCGGCTGTTCGGATTCTCGGTGGCGCATGTCGGCACGGCGCCCCCGACACCGGCACTGATCGTGTCTAATCACTTGAGCTACATCGACGTCATGGCGATCAGCAGCCTCGTCGATGTCGTCTACGTCACGAAGAAGGATGTGAGCGCCTGGCCGATCATCGGCCCGATCGCAAGTTCCTTTGCGCCAATCTACGTCGATCGCGAGAGCGTCAAGGACGTCGTCCGCGTCAACGATCGAATCAGCGAGTCGCTCGCAGGGGGAGAAAACGTCGTACTCTTTGCCGAGGGGACCAGTAGCGGCGGCGACGACGTTCTGCCCATGAAAGCATCCCTTCTACAGGCGGCCGCGCGCGCGCAGCGACCGGTCTACTACGCCAGCGTCACCTACCGGACCGCCGCACACGAACCGCACCCGCGCGACGCCGTCTGCTGGTGGCGCGACATGGAACTTATTCCGCATCTCGTGGAGCTTCTTGAAATCCGCGCCCCATCTGTGCTAGTAACTTTTGGCGAACAACCGATCGTGGCGGAGCAGCGTAAGGTCCTCGCGCGAAAGCTTCATACCGCCATACAAAGCATTTTCACGCCTGTGTCTCAGAAGGGAGATGTGTGACTTGGGAAATTGTCCACAGACAATCCGAATTCTTCAGCAGGGAATCTTGGTTCTGGAGGGAATCGATGACGCCCTCTATGTGCGTACCGCGACCCCTTTGTTTGAAAGCAGCATCGGCGCCCATTGGCGGCACTGCATCGAGCACTACCAGCTATTGCTTGCCGGCCTTCCAATCGGCCGCGTCGACTACGCCGCACGTGGCCGCGATGAACGCATTGAGAAGGAGCGCTCGGTCGCGCTTGAAGTCGCTCGCAACCTGGCCAGGGAGATTATGGCCCTGCCCCCCGTGAACCCCGATCACGCGCTGGACGTCAAACTCGAGACCAGCGGGGAACCGGACGTCTGGGCCAAAACGTCATTCGCTCGCGAGTTGGACGCGCTGCACGGACATACCGTGCATCATTACGCCATGATCGCCGCGATGCTGCGTCATTACGGGTGCCCGGCAGACCGTGCTTTCGGGATTGCACCGTCGACGCTTCGCTACGAGATGGATGCCTAGTCATGTGCACCGTAACGTGGCTGCGCTCCACGACTGGATACGAACTCTTCTGTAACCGGGACGAGACCCTCACGCGCCCCGCGGCCGAGCCACCCGCCCACTACGAGACAAACTCGATCCGTTACATCGCTCCGATCGATCCATGCGGCGGCGGGACGTGGATCGGAACGAACCAATCCGGGCTGACGCTCTGCATGCTCAACTTCTACGCAGACGGGGTGTTGTACGCGCCAGCCGATCGCCAGAGCCGTGGACGATTGCTTACGGCGCTACTCGCGAACCCGACTCCCGAAGCGGCCGTCGACACCGCCCGTGGCACGCCGCTGGAGCACTATCCGCCCTTCCTGCTGCTTGCGATATCGGGGACCGGCCCCGTGCGCAACCTCACGTGGGATGGGGAATCCGCGGTGGTCGGCCAGTGGGCCGACAGCGAGCAACCCGTCACGACCTGCTCCGTCGATACGGAGCGCGTGCTGGAATCGCGACGCGAGACCTATCGCAAGCTCCTGCAGGCTACTCCGAGCCCCGCTCGTTCCGATCTCACATCGTTTCACGCGAGTCACGACCCACAAGCGTCCGCCTACTCGGTCTGCACGCACCGCGACGACGCCGAGACCAGGAGCTTCAGCCACGTCATCGTCGATGAGGAGCGGATTGAGCTCCGATACGCCGGCTGCCCGCCCTGCCGCATGTCGCCCGCGGATGTCGTGAGCACGGTCATCCCTCGCCAATGAGGATCTCGTCGCATCACCTCCGACCATGGAGTTTCTTCACGATGGCGATACTCCTCACCGGGACCGCGCTGGCGCAGGAATCCTCCGGGCTGGCATTCCTGGGCGACCGCTGGATTCAAGAGGGAAGCGCGGGGAGCCTCCTGATTTTTATCGCCATCGCGTCGGCCACATTTCTCTCGGACGACCTGACATGCATCGCGGCAGGGCTGTTCGCATCGAACGGCAGCATCTCCGTCACGCTCGCCGTAACCGCGTGTATCAGTGGAATTTTTGTCGGCGATATGCTGCTCTACGCGGCCGGACGCACCCTTGGCCGGCAGGTGATTCAAAAGGCCCCGCTCAAGTGGATGATCCAGAAAGGCGATCTCACGCGAACTACACAATGGTTCGAACGGCGCGGAGCGATCGTGATCCTGATCAGCCGCTTCACACCGGGGACGCGCCTGCCCACGTTCGTCACCACCGGCGTTCTTCAGCTAAACACCATCCGTTTCGCAATCTACTTCCTCGTCACGGCGGCCTTGTGGGCGCCGCTGCTGGTCGGGGCCGCCTACATCCTCGGGGCGCGCGCCACGGCCCTCCTCGCCGCGTACCAGTCGATCGCGCTCCCAGCGCTGATCGTGCTCGCGCTTCTGATCTGGTCGCTCGTGCACGTCATCTTACCGCTCTGCAGCTATGGCGGGCGGCGACGGCTGCTCGCGAGCTGGCGACGGTTCACACGCTGGGAGTTCTGGCCCCCGTGGGCGTTCTACCCCCCGGTCCTGTTCTACGTCCTGCTGCAGGCGGTGAAGCACCGCAACCTGACCGCGTTCACGGCATCCAACCCCTCGATCGTCGCCGGTGGATTCATCGGGGAGTCCAAGTCCCGAATCCTGCGTGGCCTCGACGGGTCCGCGGAGTACGTCGCGCGGCACACGCTCGTGCCCGCCTCCCTGGAGACCGGCGCCCGGGCCAACGCCGTCGACGCGTTCATGACGCAAGCGGCGATCTCGTTCCCGATTGTCTTGAAGCCGGACACCGGTCAGCGCGGCATGGGCGTCAAGATCACCCCTTCTCGCGAGGAGATGATGGAGTATCTCGCGGCGGCGGATTTCGACGTGGTCGCGCAGGAATATGCCGCTGGCAGGGAGTTCGGCGTATTCTACTACCGTATTCCCGGCGAGGCCTCCGGCCGGATTCTCTCGATCACGGATAAGCGACTGCCGACGGTTAGCGGAGACGGCACGCGAACACTGGAGCAGTTGATTCTGGCGGACGACCGCGCTGTCTGCATGGCGCGCGTGCATTGTCGCCGGCACGCCGACCGCCTCACGGACATTCCGGCGGACGGCGAGGTCGTCCAACTCGTGGAGCTCGGCACGCATTGTCGCGGCGCCGTCTTCGAGAATGGGGCGTGGGTGAAGACGCCACAAATTGAGAAGATCATCGACCAGATCAGCCAGGCCTTCCCCGGCTTCTACTTCGGCCGTTATGACATTCGTACGCCTTCCGTAGAGGACTTCCAGACCGGGCGGAACTTCAAGATCGTGGAGTTGAATGGCGTCACCTCGGAAGTCACGCACATCTACGCCCCCGGGTACAGCCTCTTGGCGGGTTACCGCGACGTCATGCAGCAGTGGCGCCTCGCCTACGAAATCGGTGCCGCCAATATTCGCAACGGCGCACGCCCGTCCACCGTGGGCGAACTGATCAAGTTACTGCTCGATTATCACCCGGCTGATATCTGAGCACGCTTCGAGGGCTCGATGGGTCGGCGAGAGGTTAGCCCGGAGATCTCACACTTTTTCGTAGCGAGAGCGCGAAGAGCCCGTCAGGCTTGATCGAAACAGGGCTTTGCCGATGAAACGGTATGGACATACTGTGAATTGGCGAAGCCCTGTTTCGATCAAGCCTGACGGAGCTATCCGTGTTCGTAGTAGGAAAAATGTGAGATATCCGGGTTAGATCAGGTCCGCGGTCGTTGCGCGTTCAGGCGGTTCTAGAACGTGATTCGGGAATCGGGCTGCATTCCCGATAGACTTGACCCGCCCGCATAGTCCGTGTATTGGAGTCAACGCAAGAACGGCGGCGACTATTAACGCGGAAGCCTAAGTCCTGACGAGTCAACTTCGTCAACTGGGGGTGTGGATGGGCATGCACGAAGGCACAATACTGCTGGTTGATGACGAGGAGATGATTCTCTCCATTACGGGCCAGATGCTCCGGCATGTCGGCTATGATGTTCTAGCCGCCGACAGCGGCGCGGCGGCGATCAAATTGTTCCGCGAGCACGCAGACGACATCCGGCTAACCATTCTCGACCTGAGCATGCCCGAGATGAGCGGCGAAGAAGTCTTTGTAAAGCTAAGACAGATTCGCGGGGATGCGGTGATCGCCCTGTCGACAGGCCTGGCCGATGACGGCGAAATCCCGCAGATTTCTGGAATTGAGGCCTCGGGCTTCATCAATAAACCCTACGAAATGACCACACTTCTGAACGCGGTCACAGACATCATCGGCCGCTCCGAGGTGTCGTAGCGGTCCGCGCCGGCGGACCCGGGCGATCTGCCGAGAGAAGACATCGAGCTGTGGAATCACTACAGATAACGCAGAATGATCTGATCGGTCGGGCTGGCCACGAACTGCAACGCATTCGCGTTTTGTTGATCGAGGACAATCTTGGCTTCGCTTACTTTATCCGCGAAACCCTATCGAACATGGAGCCCAGCTTCGAAGTCACACGAACTTCATGCCTCTCCGATGGCTTGGCCAGCCTTGCCAAAGCTTCGCCCGACTTGATCCTGCTCGATCTCGGACTTCCGGACAGCCGGCGAATCGACACTTTTGACCGCCTGCACCTGGCGGAACCCACAGTTCCGGTGATCGTCCTCACGGTACTTGACGACGACGCCGTCGCGCGCGAAGCGATTCGCAAGGGGGCGCAGGACTACCTCGTCAAGGATCGCGTCGACAAGGATCTGCTCGTCCGCTCCATCCATTACGCAATCGAACGATCCCGCTCCGACCGCGAACTTCGCCGGCTGTCCGCCGATCTCCTCACTTTGCAAGACGAGGAGCGCCGACGCATCGCGCGGGACCTCCACGATGTTACCGCGCAGGATATCGCCGCGTTGTCGATGAACCTCACGCTCCTTGCGCAGTCTAAAGAGAGACTTGCACCCGAGCTGAACGAAATCGTGCGGCAGTGCATTGTCAGCACGGAAAAATGTGCCACCGAGTTACGGACCATGTCGTACCTGCTGCATCCCCCGCTCCTCGACGAACTCGGCCTGGCCGGGGCCGTGCGCGACTACGCGGATGGATTCGCGGAGCGAAGCGGCATTCGGGTGGACCTCGAGCTCCCCGAGGATCTGGACCGCCTGCCCAAGGAGTGTGAAACCGGCATCTTTCGCGTCATGCAGGAGTCCCTCACGAACATCCATCGCCACGCGTCCAGTCGCACCGCATCGATCCAGATTTCGAAAACGGATACGGTCGCTAAGCTCATTGTGCAGGATTCCGGATGTGGAATCTCGGAGGACATCCTGGCAGGCGCCGCCGGTGCGAGCGGATCGCTCGGCGTCGGTCTTCCCGGCATGCGCGAGCGAGTCCACCAGCTTCGAGGCAAGTTCGAGATCACGAGCGGCGCGCATGGCACCACCGTCATCGCGGCATTTCCGATCACGCCCGACGAGCCATGCGCGCACAGACACGGATCCTTATCGCTGACGATCACGACACCGTTCGTGCCGGGCTGCGTGCCCTACTGGAGGCGGAATCCGGCTGGACCGTCTGCGCGGAGACAGGAGATGGTCGCTCGGCGGTGGAACTGGCGCGAGAGCACGACCCCCATGTCGCGGTGATGGACCTGACCATGCCGGGACTCAACGGCCTCGACGCGACGCGGCAGATTCGGAAGACTCATCCGTCATGCGAGATCCTGATTCTAACCATGCACCGGTCGGAGCAACTGGTTCACGAGATCCTCAGCGCCGGCGCCATCGGATACGTGCTCAAATCCGACGCCGCCGAAAAGATCGTCGATGCCATCCGTCACCTGCTGGATCACAAGCCGTACTTCACGTCGATCGCATCGCGCGTCCTGCTGGACTCCTACCTGCATCCCTCTCATTCGGCGGTGCCCTCGGCACCGCGCGAACTGACTCCTCGCGAACGTGAGGTCGTTCAGCTAATCGCCGAAGGCAACAGCAGCAAGGAGATCGCGGACCGCTTGGGGATCAGCGAAAAGACCACCGAAACGCACCGCGCCAACCTGATGCGCAAACTCAACATTCACTCGGTGAGCGAAATCGTCCGCTACGCGATCCGCAATCGAATGATTGAGCCCTAAGGACTCTCTGCCACGCCTGGTCTACAGCTCGAGCCGCGTCGCATACTCCGGATGCTCAAAAAGATGCAGGCAGTGCATCTGGTCGGCCCAGAAACAAGGTGCAATGCGCTTATGCCGCAGGCCGCGAGTAGATCGCCTTGAGCAGCGTCCAAAGCCCGGAATGCATCTCGACGTTCTTCCACGTCATCACTCACGCCCCCGGCTGGATTCCGATATCAGTCTTCTTCCTTGCGGTCTCTCTTGAACCCTTGAAGATTGATCATCCCTTCTCTGGTATGTTTTGGGCGAGGCTCCCGAATGGGACTGCCGGAATCGGGGAAGATGAAGATGGTGTACGCCCACAGCAGAATTTCAAAGACAACGCCAAGCACAATGAATGTCACAGCATCGGTCGCGACGCCCGCAATGATCAATCCGATTGCCACCAGGTGACCAAGCCATATCAATATTTTTATCATCAATCTTCTCCTGCACGCGACGGATTCGCAGGCCCATCACGCCGGCAAGCCTGCCGGGGTGTGTGACCTGATCGTTCCTTCAGCCAGGCCATGATAGCTCATTGCCGGCAACGTCACCAATGATTACATCCACTTCTTTCGCTTGAAAAACCATACCTGCACTCCCGCTATGCCAAGCAACACTATGCAGAAGATAGTGAAGGCGAATTTACTGTCCGTACCGGGAATGCCGCCGACGTTGATGCCCAATAACCCGGTCAAAAAGCCGAGTGGCAGAAATACTCCCGCTACGATAGACAAGACGTACATGGTCGTGTTCATTTGCTCTGACAAGCGGTGGCTGAGTTCCTCCTGCGTCACGGTGGCCCGATCTCGAACAGCATCAAGGTCTTCAACATATCGCGTTGTGCGGTCGGCGATTTCCCGTAAGCGCCTGCGTTGCGTTTCGTCAAGCCACTCCGCCACTTCGTTGGGTAGCCGCGCCATCACGTCGCGCTGCGGAGCCAGATAGCGCCGCATGGCAATCGCGATCCGACGAATCGCTACAACCCTCTGGCGGAGTTCGAAGCTGCGCATGGTGAGCATCTCATCTTCGACCGCGTCCACGGAGTCGTCCACGTCGGCGATAATGGCACCCATGCGTACGACCAGGCCGTCGCATAGACGTTCCAGGAATGCACCTGGTCCCGCGGGACCGCTTCCCGCCACAACGGCCTGACGCAGATCGTCGATGGCCATGACCCTACGGTGCCGCAACGTGACGATGCGATCTGCATCGATCCAGAGTCGGATGGATATCATGTCTTCAGGACTCGCGCCTGGATTCAGATTCACACCGCGGAGAATCACCAGCATGCCACCCTGGTGCATCAGGCTCCTGGGGCGCGTCTCTACGGTTTCCAGCGCGTCCACTATAACAGGGTCAATTCCACTTTCGTGACGCAGCCAGTGCATGGCATCGCCTCCAGTGTAGTCCAGGTGAACCCAAAGCGTGCCGTCTCCCGGACGCCACGCCTTAACATTCTCGAGGGTGAGAGGCTTGCCACCGCCGTTTCCGTTCAGGCTGAACGCGAAGACGAGTCCGTTCTTTTCGCTCATGCTTCTTCCTTTCGCCGAACGCGCCGACTTTCCCCTTTCGCGCAGCTTACGCCCGTCGAGTGATGATGATACCGGATTCGGACGCATCAACAAGAGCATTGATGCCGATTCGTACTCGGCAATTACGTCGCCAATTTCCCGGGGCGCTCTTCGCCATCCCCGCCGAGGTTTTGCTTTCATTGGGTAGTGGCTTCGCGCATCATCCGTCGAACGACGTTTGATTCCGAACGGAGCCCCAAATCTATGGCCATTGTGCTGCTCGCGATCCTGCTTTGGACAATATGTCTCAGCCTGCTCGCCCGAGTTCTGGCCATCGGTTTTCGGGATCATGTCGCCGGCGCCGCATCCCGCGCCCTCTGGTGTCTCCTTCTCGCGGGTGCGGCCGTGATCCTCTTCCGTCCCCACGAAGACATCTTCGGCGGGCAGGACCAGGGAGCCTATGCCAACGCGGCGGCGGCCTACGCCTCGCACAAGAGCACCTCCTTTCCGGATCCTCTGCTTAGCGAGGTCGATGCAAGCGAACGATCGGCCTTCTACTACGGAGCGCAACGATGGTTTCACGGCATCGCAGACTCCAAGACCGGTTGCCTGCGCGTTGTCGACCGCGGCGCCGAGGTCGAACTCGCGCCATGGTTCCAACCCTCCTACTCGCTGCTCATGGGCGCGGTCTCGTGGATGCTTCCGTCCCGTGCCATGCTCTACGTCTCCCCGCTGTTCGGCATCCTGACCGGCCTTGCATTGGCCGTACTCGCCGGGGCCCTGCTTCCCCGGCGCGGGATTCCCGCGGCGGCGTTCCTACTCTATATTATGAATCCAAACACCCTGTGGCACGCGCGCAGCGTACGCCCCGAGATGGCCGCCGGGTTCCTGGTCATCGGAGCATGGGTGATCCTGATCGACGTCTGGCGCAGGCGCTCGAAACACGAGATGGCGGACCTGATCATTTCCGCCGCCGCGATGAGCCTAGCCGTCATGACGCACATCGTGGCCCTGTTCGCCGTCGGCCCCGTCGTCATCTGGGCGCTGGTGCTGATGGTCCGTGGATTCCCAAAGTTCATCGCCTTTCTCTACGTCAGCTTGATTGGAGCGGTCGTTTTCCTGTGGCAAAACATCGTCGTCGCGGACGGCTACCGCATCGGTCGCGTTGCAGCGCGATGGATAAGACACGAACTGCTCGTCCTCGGCGTGCTAGTGGTCGGAATCGCGTGCCTCGCCATCGTAGCGCAACGTCGCGCGCGTCGAACCGATACGCCTGAGGCGTCGACAGCACGCAAGCCGGCGTGGTCTCATCATCTCCCTGCACTCTTCCTGGTGCTCACGCTCAGCGCCATCTTCGTCGCGATCAGCTCCGGATGGATCGCTCACGGTCAGCCGATCGCACTCCCGGGCGCACTTAAAGACACCGCTCGAATTACCGATATTCCGGCCATCGTATCGGTCGTCTCCCCCTGGATCGCGCTGGCCGCACTGCTGGGATACGCCGTCCTCCTGTTGCGGCCCGGCCCCACACGGCCGGAACGCTGGGCCGTCGCACTGACCTTGCTGCCTTCGATGCTGCTGCTCGATTCCATGCATTACCTGATGTACTACTCGCGCCGCGCCCAAACCTTCTTCATTCCCATGATCGTCCTGTCGCTCGCCGCGTTACTCGCCCTGATCCCGGATCGCAAGAAGTCCCGTGGCTGCAGCGCCGCATTCGTGCTGATCACGCTCTTGATTGCCGGCGGTGGACTGGCCGGTCGGCTGCACCTTCTCACGGGAGTCGAAGTCGCCGGCCTCGTCCGCTTCGCGAAGCCTTTTGCGGAAGAAATCCGCAGCCACAACGGCATCCTGCTCTGCGACTACTCCAGGCTTGCGGCGCCATTCAACTACATCTTCGGGATCCCGACCTTGAGCATCGACGGCGATACTCAGAAGAGTTACCAACCTGCTGAACGCGCCTGGGATCGGATCATGCGCAACCGCCCCGACACCCCGGCCTATTTCATGACCTTGGCGCAGGCGCCCCTGAGCGACCGCTTCCGGTTCGAACCGGTGCTCAAGCGGACGTTCGTCTATAAAGAACTTCTGGGCCGCCCATCGCTCCCGCATGGCTTCCGGCCTCGCGAATTCGACCTCGCGCTCTACCGCATGCGGCTGGCCCAGGGCTCCGGACGCGAGTTTGATGCGGCCGACTTCCCCCTCGAAGTCCCGATCGGTGCGGGGGGAATGGGACTGCGCGGATATGGACCCGGACGCAGCAAGCGCTGGTATGTCAAGGGCGTCGCATGCGACCCCGGACAGGAGATAACGGTCAAACTGACTCCACGATCCGCCGAGTCCGAACAGGAGTTTATCCAGGCCTTCGTCAGGGTCGCGTCGGCGGAAACCGAACTGCCTGCAATTCGCTTCGGGACGCAGGCTGCCCCGTCGCCACGCTGGACGCGGTTGGACAGCGAGTGGGCCGTGCTTCTTATCGAGGCACCGCAGACCGAAACTCAGCGCGCGATCACACTCTCCGGACGATCGGCCTTCTCCCTGACTGATCTGCACGTGTTGAACGGTCAGCAGGTCGACACGATCGACCTTCGCGAGCACGCATCGCAGCCACGGTCACATCAGAAAATCGCCATCGAAGGGCGCTGGGCCGACCCCATTTCGCAGATCCTCGCGCCGAACGGCGGGCAGACCGGCGCGTTGGTGCTGGTCTACGCGCGACCTGGCATGGAAGGCCAAACCCTCTCGTTCTCCTGCTCTGAAACGGATCTCCGCACCACGTATCCCGACACGGAGTACCGCTGGCAATGGTTCGCATATTCCACCGGAGCCGTCTTTCCCAAGCGCGACCGGGCCTGGATCGAGATCCGAACCGACCCCGCATTCGAACCCAACCGCAGAGGATGGCCGGATCCGTTGGGCCTGCTGGTCGGACGCATCTTCGTCATCCCACCACCATGAGCGACGAATCCAAAGCATCCCACCCGTTCGAGATCGCCTGCTGCATCGCGATGGAAGATTCACAGGTGCTGCATCATCTGGCCCCGCTCGCGATGCACCCGCACGTGACGCGCATGTGGATCGTCCGGTCCCGCGAAAGCACGACCGGAACCATCCCGAATGCGAGCTACGTACTGGCCACGGAACCCACACGGCCCGCGCGCTGGTTGCGCATGTGGCGCGAATGCATGCGCCTCGCCAAACGACCCCAAGTTCGCGCATTCGTCTCGTTCAATCCGTTCCCCTACGGATTGATCGGCGCGGCGGCGGCACGACGGCACGGCAAGCCCGTGCATTTCGGCTTTGTCGGCACGGACTGGTACCGCCATATGCAGGGGCCGCAGCGCGCCCTGCTGCGCCCATGGGTCCGCGATGCCTCTTTCTATACCTGCACCGGTGGCGCGATGCGTAACGAAATGATCGATGCCGGGTTCGATGGGGATCGCATCTCGCCGCTTCCACACGGCATCGACCTGGAGCGCTTCGAGCTCGGCACGTCCGATGCACCGGACTACACATGCATCTTCGTTGGCAAGTTAATCAAACGCAAGGGGGTGGATGTCATCCTGCACGCATTCGCCGATCTCCTGCGCACGCATCCGCATGAGACCCTCTGCATCCTGGGCCGCGGCCCGCTCGAAGCGGAGTGCCGCGCATTGGCAAGGTCGCTCGGCATTGAGAACGCCGTCAGCTTTGAGGGATTCCACGACAACGTGGAGGACTATTACCGACGCGCGCGCATCGACCTGGTTGCCTCGCGCGCGGAGGGTTATCCGTTCTCGCTGGTTGAAGGCATCTGCTGCGGTCTCGTTCCCGTCAGCACTCCAGCCGGCACGATCGCCGATCATATTCACGACGGGGATAACGGCTTGATCGTACCGATCGGTGACGCACCGGCGATGGCCAATGCTATTCGCCGGCTGCTGGATGAACCGGGGCTATACGAGCGTCTGCGCGGCAAGGTCCTCACCATGCGCGACGAGTACTCCTACGAACGCGCCACGCAAGTCTGGGATCCGTGGCTGCGACGCATCACCAACGACACGGCTCCGCGCGATTGAGTTCGCCGTCTCGTGCGGGCCGCGATGTAGAAGACGCCTGGGAGACAGCTTGCAGCAACAATACATCGTGTGGCAATATGTTCCCGAGAAAGGAGGAATAACAGTTGAAGATCAACCACACGGACTACATGGAGGCATCGGCCTTCCGAATTGAAACCGCCCGACGACTGCACCGTATCGAAAGGTACTCTGCGGCGATTTACTTCGCGGGGGTCTCTATTGAATGCCTCCTTCGCTCATTCATCGTACGCGCCGACCCGCAATTCGACCAGCGTCATGACCTTCGCGCGCTGTGCAAGAAGGCTCAGCTTGAGGATTTCATCCGACCCGAAGATAGACGCCAAGCCGATGCCTGGCTCGGCGATGTCTGGACTCGCTGGAAGAACAACTACCGCTTCGCCTCTGCTGACCGTATTCGCACCGAGTTTCGCAGACTCGGGCACAACCGCGGCATCAAGGGCGATTTCCTGAAAGAGAATTCACGCATTGCTGTCGAATCAGCCTATCAACTCAGAACGTTGGGAGAAAGACGATGCCGCTCAAAGACGAACTAACAACTACGATCAGCAGTCCCTTAAGCGGGATTGCTACACCCGAATTTGAACTGGAAGAAACTCCAGCTGGAAAGGTCGGAGGATTCATAATCTCGCCAAGCTTCGCCGGCAAGTCTCAGATTGAACGCCAGAACATGCTGTGGGACTACCTTGATCAATCCCTAAGCAAAGAGCAGATCCTTGGGATCATTTCTCTTGTCACGGTCACACCGGACGAAGCTCAGGAAGACTGATCCGGTGAACCATCCCCTGCACCATACCGCTGACAGCCGCGCGGACGCGTCTGCCAGCGTCTGGTGAGGGGTACGTTCGAATTCCGAGAGAATCAGACCTTACGCACGCGAACGGCAGAACGCGGGTTCGATGCGCGCAGCGCGTGCCAACGGGCAGAGATCAGAGTGGAAGAGTAAGGGCTGAAGTAAGCGTGAGATCCATCCGATCACTTACTCGTCCACTTACTCCCGTCCTTCAATCTGAGGATGACGCCCCGCTCGCGCCTCTTGCCACCCGTCCCTCGCCACGTCTCAAAACACGGCTTGCCTAATGCGGACCGGGGTGCCCATGCTCAATCGCGATGAGTCGAATCCGCCTTCTTCTAACGACGTCTGATCTCTCGGGAGGCGGCGCCGAGCGCGAGTTTCGCACGCTTCTTGAGCACCTGGACCGCGACCGGTTCGAGATGCACGTCGCGTTGTGGCGCCACGACACCGAGCAGCCACCGCCGCACGACCTCCCGCTAACGATTCTACGCAAGGATCGATCGTGGCATGTACTCCGAGCCGTTCGCGGACTGGCCCACCTTGTCGACGACTTCAAACCAGACGTGGTGTTCTCGATGTTGCAGTACCCCAACCTCGTCACCGGGTCCGCGCTGCGGCGCGCTAGACACTGTCCACGATGGGTATGTCGGTTCCTGCTTTCGCCACAACGCGACTTGCGCGGCCTGAAACAGACCTGGGCACGCCGGGTTCTGCCGCGCGCCAACGTGGTGCTCAGCTGCGCGGACGGCCTGACGCGTGAGCTCCAGGCGTTTCTCGGGACGACCAACGTGCCCGTTCAGACGATCCGTAATCCATTGGATGTCTCAGCGATCCGATTGCGCTCCACACGAAGCGACGTGCAGCTTCCGGACAGCGGGGGATTCACGATCGTCCATTCCGGCCGGTTTGTGCCGCAGAAGAACCAGCGGCTGCTCCTTCACGCCTTTGCGGGGATGGAAGATCGCTCCAGCCGTCTGTGGATGCTCGGCGAAGGCCCCCTGGAATCACAACTCCGATCCAAAGCGCGAGAGCTCGGCGTGGCGGACCGTGTGGACTGGCTTGGGTTTCAAACCAACCCGTATCCCTTCTATCGAGCCGCCGACTGCATGGTGCTCAGCAGCGATTGGGAAGGCCTGCCGAACGTGATCCTTGAGTGCATGGTGTGTGAAACGCCGGTGATCTCGACGCAATGCCCTCATGGTCCAGACGAACTGATCGAGGACGGTGTGACCGGGTGCCTCGTTCCCACTGGCGACATGGGTGCGATGACCGCCGCACTCAACCGGCTTCACGGGGACGACTCACTGCGCCGCAAGATCTCCCTCGCCGCACACGCCGCCGTCGAAGATGCTTATGGCAACGCGAGATCCATACAGGAATACTCCGCCCTCTTCCAGCGACTCGCGAAGGAGACGTCGGCATGAAGGTCTGCTTCCTCTCACGCGAATACCCCTGGCGACAGCCCTGCGGTGGGGTCGGCATCTACACGCACAACATGGCGCGCGCACTTGCCGACCAAAACTGCGACGTCAGCGTGATGACACAATCACCGGACGACAACCCGCAGAGCGAGACCACAGACTCGATTCGTGTGATCGGGCTTCCGTTTCGTCCTTTCCCGCTGCTTCCGAGACGGTTGGCCACGTTTTCCGTGGTCGAGCGGTCCGCCTGGAGCCACCTGATGTCCGATGCCGTGCGCACGATTGCCCCGGCGGACGCACCGGACGTCGTCGAGGCGCCCGAGATGGCCGGTGAAGCGCTCACCCTCCTGCGCCGCCATGAGCGGCCGCCGGTCGTCGTGAGAATTCATTCCGGCAGCAGCTACAACCTCAAGATACGCGGAGCGTTGCGCTGGTATCATCGCCCCCTGTTCGAGGCGGAGCGGCAATGTCTGCAGCTGGCCGACGTCGTCAGCGCTGTCAGCACATTCGCGCGGGACCAGCAGGGCGAACACTTCGCGCTCGACCTGTCCAGGTCGCATGTGACTCCCAACCCCGTTGATACCGGGTGGTTCCGGCCAGGCGGCCCACGTTCCGGGGACGAATCCGAGATCCTCTTCGTCGGCCGACTCGACGCCGTGAAGGGCTTCGACACGATGCCGGCGATCATTTCCAACGTACTCACCATGGAGCCCGCTACTCGATTTACACTTGCCGGGGCGGAGCAAAAAGCCGTGTCCTCGAACCAACCTGAACCATCACGATCCTTTCTCCTTTCACGGCTCTCGCCTGAACACGGAAGGCAAGTGACGTTCGCCCAGGTATCCCCACGCGAGATGCCGGCGCTATACGCGCGCGCCTCCGTCGTCCTTATTCCCTCGCGATCCGAAGCCTGCCCCTATTCCGGCCTGGAGGCAGCGGCGTGCGCAATTCCGATTGTCGGCACGCGTGGCACGGGCGTGGAGTGCGTCGTACGCGACGGCGAGACCGGGTACCTCGTCGATCCCACCGACGCAAAGGCGACCGCCACACGGTTGGTCGAATTGCTGAAGAACCCCGGCCGCGCGGAATCCTTTGGGCGCGCCGCGCGCACCCATGTGGAGCAGCACCATAGTTTCAGCGTGGCGGCCACGCGCGCCCGTGAACTCTACGCCGAGATCGCGTCGAAGGGCCCGGCATGAGCCACGCACGAAAGAGATTGTTGCCCAACATCGCGTCGAACGTCATGGCACTCGGATTCGGCGTGGTGGTGGCGCTCTGGCAGACACCCTACCTCATGGCCTGGTTAGGCGTGGAGGCATACGGCCAGATCTACGTACTCAAGTACATCTCGGACTATGCGTTTCTGCTCACCTTCGCGATCACGTCCACCGTTTACCGGTTTGTCGCCATTGAGATCGACAGGGACGACTATGCGGCTGCCCGGCGCTATTTCAGCTCAGCCTTCTTCGGTCTGTTACTGATCGGATTGGGTCTCGTTACGCTCGCCGTTCTCCTTCGCAGCACCTTGCCCGGCTGGATCAAGACTCCGGCCGGACTCGAAGCCGAGGTCGGTGGTTTGCTCGTGCTGATGATGGTGTCGGCCGCCGCGGTGGCGGTGGCGGCTCCCTTCATGAGCATTCCTGTTGCGCAGCACCGATTCGACCGGATCAACGTGCTAAGGATTCTTGGATTATCCCTGCAGGTCAGTCTCCTGATCGCGTTGTTTACAAAATTGCCGTCCCGGCTCACGCACGTGGGGTGGGCTTACGCAATCAAGGAACTCTCGATTCTCGCCGGACTGATCGTCCTCGCACGCTCGCTGGCACCTCGCTTGCGGCCGAGATGGCGCGACATCGAATGGCGCGCCATTTGCGACATGGCGGGTATGAGCTTCTGGTCGATCGTCGATCGACTGGGCTTCCTGCTCTACTTCAGCATCGACCTGATCATCATCCCGCGGCACCTGGGTCCCGCTTCGTGCGGGCGTTACGCCCCGATCGCCCAGATGGCGCTTATGTTGAGCATGTTGGTCTTCGCAATCGTCAACGTCTTCTGGCCGATTGCGTATGAGCACATCGCCAAGGACCGCATTGATGCGCTGGTGCGGCACATTCAGCGCACGACAAAATACGTGGGACTGCTCCTGGCCTTGCCGGTCGGAATCATCTGCGGACTGGCAGGGCCCATTTTGACGGTATGGCTCGGCGCCGAGTGGGTACGCGAAGCATCCGTCGTGATCCTGCTAATCGCACCCCTGGCGCTCAACTTCTCAGTGCGTCATCTCTTCTCGGTCACCCACGCCATGAACCGCGTGAAGATTCCGGCACTGATCATGCTCGCGGGCGGCGTGCTGAACCTGGTGCTCTCCGTTCTGCTCATTCAGCACACTGAACTCGGCGTCTACGGCGTCGCGCTCGCGACCGGTGTCGCCCTGACGCTGCGCAACATTCTGGCGACACCTCTGTACGCCGCCCATATCACGCAAAAGCCCTGGCATACATTCTACCGCGGGCTCGCGTTCGGGCCATGCGCGACCGCCGTCTTGGTCGCTGCGGGGATTTTGCTCTCGCGCATGATCGCGCCGTACACGCTCGCGGGGACGGCGACGGCCATCGTCTTGATCACCGCGCTCTACGCGGTGATCACCTTCGTCCTCCTGAGCAACGACGAGAAGCGGGAGATCCGCTCCCTTCTGGCACGCTCCTCCGCGGACCCCGCGTAACACTCGTGCGCGGCGCTTCCCACCCCGCCTGCGGCGGGGCAAGCTTCCCTCTTGCCACTACGCGAGGCCGCTCCTACTATCCGCAATGGTTTACGGCCGG
>JAQBYD010000056.1 GCA_027623315.1 Verrucomicrobiota bacterium
GACATCCATGGAATGGATTGTGGCCATCTGTTCGAGGACTTGTCGCGCACAGTTACCGAGGTCTCTGGAGGCCAGCCACATTTCGAGGCAGCGCCAGTAAAGGGGTCAGTGTTTGTTTTTGTTAACCTTCTGATTGCACGGATCCGCCGTGATGGCAGTTTGGGGCATGACTACGGAGTCCACGCGGGAGTCAGGGGAGCCAGGGTCACACCTAGATTCCGGAATTTCGCCTTGCCGGGACGGCCGCCGGTCGGCAAGGTCTGCACATGCCAAGACCATGGCGGACACGTTTTGCAGGTGCGAAATATCACGCGACGAGTCGGGGCAACGGGCGGGCTCGAATCTTTCTGTGTGACGCCAATACATCGACGGATTCGTCGGTCAGCGTGACGAGGTCCTGCAAAAAGCGCAGAAGGAGAGTCGCTATGCGATCGGAGAGGAACGCTTTCGCAGGGAAATGGAAGATGCCGTACTTGGGGTTCGACTGCATGGGGCCGAGGATGGAGATATCGTCTGGCCGACACCGGAACCTGTCCCGATAACCGGAGGTCTCATCATGCTCGACATACCCATCATAGACACACACCTGCACATCTGGGACATCGACCGGCTGGACTACCCCTGGATGCGGGATGTCCCGGCTCTGAAGCGCACCTTCACCATCGCCGACTACCGGGAACTGCATGCGCGGGCACTACAACGTCTGCACGGTCAAGGCGGAACCATCTCCGTGGTGGGAATCTACGAAAAACCGCTGGAGAAGCTGGACTTGGGCATGGCCGTGGTGCGTGACCTGACCTTGTGCTGTTCGGTCGCCAGCCCCAATGCCTTCGAGCAGACCATGCGCCTGATGGCCGACGGACGCCTGAACGTGAAGCCGCTGGTGACCCACCATGTGCCGCTGGCTGAAGCCCCTCGGGCATTCGAACTGCAGCAAGCGTCCACAGAGAAAATCAAGATTCACCTCACCCCACCGCAGGAAGAGTAGATTGAGATGAAAGGAAAGGGGTCACTCTCGGGCGGGGTCGGACCACGGTAAACGCCTGTCTGATGACTTCAATTAGTGCTCCTCATCGATGCTCAATAACCGGGTTCTACCTTGCCGACCAGATTCGATCACGTTGTCACGTGGTACGTGACGCACTTGGCAAGGTCCTCGCGATCCCAAATCGAGCGTGAAGCAGATCGCTCTTAGACAACGATTACGACAACGACTAGGACTAGACAGGCGCGACTTACCGACGCAGCACAAAAAATAATTTTGCCAAAAATCGTCCCCGGTACTCAACCGTCGCCAACCAGATTCGCCAAGGTGCTCGACCAGGGCGGAACCAGCGACGCGTAGGGAAAGTCGGGTTAACTGCACGCACGGCGTCGCATCCCAACCTCTCGGAGAGTCGGGACGCCCTTCCGCTCCGAAGCAGTGTCGGCTTCGCCGCCGGACGTCCAAGAGAGTACTGGGACTGGGCCCTTACGCATTTTCAGGACGCGATCGGGAGCCGATTCGGGGGTGAGGTCAACAAGCAATCTACAGAACAATCCATTGACTTGGTCCCAGAGGATCCCTATTGTGGTCAGCAGTGGACAGAACAGGACAACACGGGACACATACTTCCCCATTTTTGCAGGAGTCTAGAATGCCAGGTGGTAACACAAGCTCGCTGGATACATCGCAAGCATTGATGACACTTAAGGAAATCGCGGGATATCTGAAAGTCTCGGAGAAGACGGTTCTCAGGATGGTTCAGTCCGGAGAGTTCCCCGGGGTGAAAGTCTCAAACCAGTGGCGCTTCTTGCGTGTTGTTGTTGACGATTGGTTGAGCACCAAAATGTACGCAGCGCCAAAGAAGAGCCTTCTCGATGTTGTCGCTACTGCGGCGCACGTGATCCCGCTGACCCGGCTCGTGTCGAACCGCCGCATCGTCCTCGGCATCAGACCGGGGGACAAGGCCGCCGTGCTGAGGCAACTGGTCGATCCATTGCAGAAGCAGGGCCTGGTCGATGATGCAGATGCGTATACGGAAAGACTTCTCGCCAGAGAAGACGTTGTGTCCACAGCCATCGGCCATGGGCTTGCCATCCCGCATCTGCGCGATCCAACGGAAGTGATGTTTGATGCGCCTGTCATCGTTCTTGGCGTGTGCAGAGAAGGCACCCATTTCGATGCGCTCGACGGCAAGAAGACATTCATTTTCGCAATGCCATGTGCAGGTTCTGAAGCGGCACACCTTCGACTTCTGGCCAAGATCTCGCTGCTCTTCAGAAAGCCGGGCGTGCTGAAGCAGATGACCGAAGCAAAGACAAAGAAAGCCATTATCGAAATTTTGGCGATCACCGATCATGACCTGATGAAGCTGGGGCATTGATTCAAACAAGATAGGGAAAAAGGAAAGAATGGACGCAAGAGCACACGACGAGAAAAGATTGGTTCTGGAGCAAGCTCTGACTCCGGATCGAGTCTGTTTTCTGGAAGCAACAACGAAAGAAGTCGCACTTCGCAACATGATCGACGTGCTTGCCACGAGCGCGCAAGTCCGGGACAAGGACGAGCTCGCCGATGCCGTTTTTAAGCGCGAGGCTATCATGAGCACAGGGATTGGGCTGGGGATGGCCGTCCCGCATGTCCGGATTGCGTCGGTCGACGAGCTTGTCATGGCCATTGGTATATCCCGCCCCGGCATTCACGACTATGCCTCGCTCGACGACAAGCCGGTTCACCTCGTCTTCCTGATCGCGGCGCCCAAAGGACAGCATGCCGAGTACTTGCGACTTCTTTCCGGGCTCTTCGTCACTTTGAATGGGTAATGTGCTATATTCAGGGGTATGAATACACCTGAAGAACTGTTTCACACGCTGCTGGGGTTGGGTGATGAATGGGAAATCACTGAACTGGAATTCGACCAAGAGTCAGGAGAGGTTCGGCTACGGATCGAGGACCGGCCGGGTCTGTTATCGAAACAACGATGTCCTACTGATAAAGGCGAGGCGAGCCTCTACGATCATGGCAGGGAACGTGAGTGGCGGCATATGGACGTGTTTGAACACAAGTGCTACATCCAGGCCCGTCTGCCCAGAGTGCCGTGTAAGGACTGCGGCAAGATCTACCAAGTTCAAGCACCGTGGGAAGGGTTAAGTCTACACTTCACTGCTGCGTTTGAGGCGATGGCGTTGCTGCTGATGCGAGAGATGCCGGTCAAGAAGGCCGGCGAGATAATACGTGAGAGCGACACCCGGTTGTGGCGCATTTTGGCACGTCATGTAGCGGTGGCATACGAACAACTGGATTTCAGTAAAGTGAGCCATCTGGGGGTGGACGAATTGGCCGCGCGAAAGGGGCATAAGTATCTGACGATATTTGCCGACATGATTGCCAAGAGGGTGCTGTATGCCGTACCGGGACGCGACTCCGCCACATGGAAGGCTTTCGTCAAAGAATTGAAGAAACATTCAGGAAACAGAAAGAAAATCAAGTGTGTGAGCATGGATATGTCGGTTCCATACCAGAAGGGTGTTGCCGATAACTGCCCGAATGCCGAGGTGGTCTTTGATAAGTTTCATCTCATTGCCAAGGCCAACGAGGCGGTGAACAAAGTGCGAAAGGCTGAGATTCGGCGAGGCGGCAAGTACAATGAGCTGAAAGAGACCCGATGGCTGTGGCTGAAGAATCCGGACAACCTTACAGAGAAACAGATTGTGCATATGGAACGTATCGACAAAGAAAACCTGGTTACGGCCATCGCTTACCAGATGCGTCTATGCCTACAGGATGTTTACCTGCTGCCTACTGAAGAACGCGCAGAGAGTCGTCTGCTGGCATGGTGTCGCTGGGTTCGTCAAAAGGCCAGGCAAGCACGATTCGGCTTGTTGGCGGCCATGGTCAAGGTGGCCAACTGTATCGAAAACCACTTGGTCGGCATCCTCAAGTATTGGGATCAGAAGATTACCAATGCCTACATGGAGGGCATGAACAATATGTTCCAGATGGTCAAACGACGCGCCCGTGGATACCGCAACGATCAGAACTTTATCATGATGATTTACTTCGTTGGCAGCAAACTCACGCTGCCGACCACAACAGGGCTTACCCATTCAAAGTGACGAAGAGCCCTTTCTGTGGGCCTAACCCCCTTTCTATCTACCACTTGAATGCGATTGCGGAGACGGTCTCGGGATGATCCCGCAACGTCAGATAAGCCTGTGGAGCATCGTTAACCGGTGTCGGCTTATCAACGAAATCTCCGACCGGCAGGTTCCCGATCCGTATCTGCTCGATGACCTGCAAACGATCGCCGACCGTACGATCGTTGGGCTTGAGAACAATGGCTCCTTCGCCGCCGGTCAGTTCGCCCGGTGTCCACTCCAGCTTGAACAAATAGCCGGCCTGGAAGACCAGCCGCGGCCAGAAATGGTGGCTGTTCTGCATGCCGCCCATGGGATAATTCGTGTTCTGGGCGCGGGGTGACGGCTGCCGGATGATCGAAGAGGCCAGCAGAACGCCCGGCTTGGAGCTGGACGCCTCATAGACAATATCCGCGCCGCCGTTGGTGAGGTCCATAACCATTTCGAGGATATTCGGATTCCGGCCGTCGAGCGCCGCGGCGGCACCCCACTTGCGAGCGCGCTCCAGCCGGCTCGGCACGATGTCGGTGACGATCACGCGCGCACCGTGATGCATGAACCACTTGGCGGCGAAAGCCCCGATCAGGCCCTGCCCGATGACGACCGCCGTTTCACCCTTCGCCGGGAATGCCGCGGAGACTCCGCGCCAACTGATGGCGGCGACTTCGGTGGTGACATAGTTCCACGGATCCGCTCCTTCAGGCAGTTTGAGCGCCACGTTCCAGGAAACGGGACAGCGATGGTATTGCGCTTGTCCTCCCCAGACCGATCCGCATCCGTCGATCGCCAACCCGTTGCGGCCGGCCACAAGCTGACCCTTCTCCCATCCCTTGACCTTCGCGCCGATCTCGACAACCCGGCCTACCCACGCATAGCCGGGGATGAAGGGGTACTTCGCCCATTCGTCGACGCCCTTCAGCACCCGTATTTCGGTTCCGGGCGAAACGAAGCTGTAGATAGTCTCGCAAATCACGTCCTCGGGCCCGCATAGCGCCAGGTCGAACGTTTTCAGGGAAATCTGATCCGGTCCTTCAAACACAATGGCACGAGTCTTCATGGATGTCCTCCGTCTTGATTACGTGGTCAGCACTATCGCTCCTGGAGCTCACCGAGCCTTCTTCACCATATCGATCACCCGCGAAAGTTCCGCCGCCTTGTCGTCAGCCGGCCAGTACTCCATTCCCGCGTAGCCGGCGTATCCCGCGCGGGCGAAGGCGGCCAGCAGATTGGGATAGTTGATTTCACCGGTTCCCGGCGCCCTGCGACCAGGCACATCGGCGACGTGTAGATGCCCGACCAGCGGGAGGTTCGCCAGCAAGGTGCTGGTCAGGTTCCCCTCCATCAACTGCATGTGATAGATGTCGTAAAGCACCTTGACCCGCGGACCCTTGAGCATGCGGCACAGGTCGAACGTTTCCCGGCTGGTGCGAAGGTAGCTCATTTCGGAGGCGTTCAGCGGCTCCAGCACCAGGGAAAGGTCGTGGGCGTCGAGCACCGGTAACGCGGTTTCCAACGTGGCCCGTAGCCGGTCGTGCATGTCATTCGGAGCCCAGCCATGATTGGCCCCGCCGCTACAGGCGATCAAGGTGCGGCACCCCAGCGTGTCGCAGGTCGGCACGAGGGCCTTGAGCCCCTCCGCATAGGCCGCCGCCTGGTCCGGGGCGATCATGGAGACCGGCGGTCCGCAGAATACGGCGACGGGCAGCCCCAGGCTCCGGCTCGCCGCGGCAATGGCGCGGATATCCTTGCCGTGGACACCCCAGAACTCCACGGCGTCTGCGCCCGCGGCTTTCAGCGATTCCATCGCTTTTACCGTGGGTACATCGTTGAACAACATATCGCTGCAAACGGATGCCTTCATCTGGCGTCACCTTCCTTCATCTTAGTCATACCCCGCTAATGCGAAGGAAGATTACGATTAGCTCCTTTTCTACTGATCCCGCGTCCGCCGAACCCCGGATCCATGACTGCCGATCCCCTACAGCAATCGGGCAAGGGATTGAGTCACGCTGACGGACATAGTCCGACGCCGCGACCTGACCCCGCGACCTCAGCGAGTACCTCAAGTGCTCGTGCCCGCAGAAAAGCATGCACCTGCAGTCAAAGCCCCAATTCGTCCGAGACCTCACGCATGGCGAGGATGACGTCTTGAATGAGGTCATTCAGTTCCACGCCCAACATCCCGGCGCCGCGTTCGACGAGTTCGCGGTCTACGCCGGCGGCGAATTGTTTGGCTTTCCACTTCTTGCGGACGGATTTGACTTCCAGATCACTGACACTGCGGGAGGGCCGGACGAGGGCGCAGGCGGTGACGAAGCCGGTCAGTTCATCGATCGCGTAGAGCGTCTTCTCGAGCAGGGTCTGGGGTTCGAGATCGGTGCAGATGCCCCAGCCATGCGATAACGCGGCGCGAATGTAGGCGGCCGGCCATTGGCGTTCCTCGAGGATCTCGCGCGTGACCTCGCAATGCCGCTGCGGGTAGCGCTCGTAGTCGAGATCGTGAATGAGTCCGATCACGCCCCATACCTCCTCATCTTCCCCGTGCTTGCGCGCCTGGTAGCGCATCGCCGCCTCGACCGCAAGCGCGTGCTTGAGTAGCGCGTCGTTGGAATTGTACTCGTTGAGCAACTTCCAGGCGTCTTCGCGGGTGGGTATAATCTCCGACATAGTCGCTTCCTGGTTACGCTATTCCTTCCAAGGCTCAAGTTCCAAGGCTCAAGTTCCGGCACGGTCAGGACATGGGTAACACTTTGTCGGTTGGTTGTACATCTGAAGTGGGGGTGCCGGAGGCACTCCCGCCCCTACTCCGGGAGGCTTGCCGCCCGGAGCAGGGGCGGCGCCGCTTTCGATTTCGGATAACGGGCACGAACTTGAACGTATGCAGATCGATATGGCCCAGCCGCAGATAGTCGAACCAAACATCGAGTCGCTCGGCGACGGGCTGAAGCCCGACGGTGAATCCACTAACCGCGTAAGTGTACGTTTGAAGTGTGAGATGTCCGGGCCAGGTATATGCAACCGCCGCGCCAGATCTACATGCCGGCCGTCAGCGAAACGCTTTGCGGCTCGCCACGGCGACGCCCCTGCAGCTCCATACACCAGATGGCGGGCGCCGACCGGGTCAGCACCGCGCAGGCCATGCCCTTGAATCCCGCCAGCGTCCAGTTGCCGGCGGCGTGGAAGACAATGCTGCCGTTGGTGGCGCCGGCCCCGGTGAGTTCGATATCCAGCGCCGCGCTCGTTGCGCGCACTCCGGCGAATTCCGCCGCGCCCATGGAAATGTGCAGATCCGATCCGATGATCACCGGCCGGTTGTCGGCCGCCGGCGGCGTGAGCCGCAGCAGCCGCGAATCGCGCACGCCCATCGCCGTAAAGACATGCGAGGCGGCGATCACACCGACATACTCGTGATCCCAGAACGACCAGGCGTGGAAGCGTTCGCCGGGACATAGGTCCGCCGGAATGTCCAGGGCGAGATCCGCCGGCGTCTCCTCCGGATTGTAGATCAGCATCGCCATGTGCGAGCCCCACGGCCGCTCGCAGCGCAGTCCGAAGCGGCGGCACATCCGGTCGGTTCCCGGATGCAGCGGCACGCCGTGCTCACGCGCCGGCGGGGTCAGGATCTCGAACATCCGCAAGGCTTCCTCGGTCTCGTATTCCGGCTTGAACAGGGGATCGGACACCAGCGCCAGGCCGCCGAGCAGGCCGACGAAGCTGTGCCAGGTCCGGAGTTCCGCTTCGGTCAGCGCCCAGGTGGTTCGCGTGTAGGTCACGTCCGGATCGTTGGCGTAGAGGATGCCGTTGGCATAGGCCGTGGCGGCCACCGCGGGCACGCAATCGCGAATGCAGCACGGATGAGGCTGGTTCCAGATCGCGCACGAGTCCGGCCCGATGCGCGAGGCGTCGGCCAGGCCGACGGTGGCGCGGGTGAATCCCAAACAGGAAAGCAGGTAGGCGTCTTCGCCGATCTCTTCCCGGTAGAGGCGGTAGAGGTCGCGCAGCGCCTGAAGATGCGTCTTCTTGGGATTGTGCATCCGGCCGGCCACGGTATTGAAATCGATCTTGAAGTAGCGGAACCCCTCCTGGACCATCCGGCGCATGATGCGGCGGATGAACGCCTGCGCGCCGGGATGCGTGGGGTCGAGCCAATAGGCGGTGGGGCCCCAGTTGCCGGCGCTGCCGTTCAACTTGCCGGCCGCGTCGCGCTGGAACCAGTCGGGATGCAGATCGAGCAGCCGCCCCTCCTTCTCGCAGGCGTAGCCGAGGAAGCTCACCTTTTCATGCGCCACCAGCGGCCCCAGCCAGATCCCGGGCATCGCTCCGGCCTGGCGGATCGCCGTCACCACCGGCTGCCAACCCTCCGGAAACTTTTCGTTGCACTCCCAGTCGGCGCACTGACGCTGATACCCGTCGTCAATCTGGATGACATCCATGGGCAGCCGGTCGCGCCGTGCCGCCACGGCGCCGGCCACGGCGATGACACGCTCGGCCGTAACGCTCGGCCCCCCGTCATACCAACTGCACCAGCCGGTCACCGGACCACGGTGCCTGCGGGCGCCGAGCACGGCTGCGAGCCAGCGGCAATAGCCGGTCGCGGCCTCGGCATAGGGCTCGGCCAGGAACAGCGCGGTTTCCGAACAACGGGTCTCGCCGGGATCCACGAGCACATCGCACATCGCGCCGATCACGTCCAGCCGGCACTTCACGCCCTCGACATGCCAATCAAAGTGGACATCCGACTCTTCGCCTACCGCGCCGGCATAAAGGCCGCGCCGGCCCTTGTCGGTGTAGAGCGTCGCCGCGTTGGTGTGCCGGCGCCAGCGGCCGTCGTTTGACTTCTCGTCCTGCGGCAGGTCATTGGGAACCGGCAGTTTGAACCCTTCCCACATGCGCCGCGTGCGCTCGTTGCTGCTGAGCAGGGTCTCGGCCAGGGTGCCGCCCTCGTGGGTCAGGTCGCCGAGATGCCAGCCGACAGGATCGCCTTCGAGTGTGACACTCGTGGCGGTGGCGGCCAGCAGGGCGAACTCCTTGAGCCGGAACGGGGCGCCGGTGCCGTTGTAGATGGCAGCCTGCAACGTGAAGCCACGGCGCCGTTCGCACAGGCCCACGCGCCAGGTCAGCGTGACGCCGCCCGGCAGCAGCCAGCTCAGACTCGAGACCTGCAGCGGGCCCAAGGGCGAGTCCTCGCGGCATTCGACCGCGGCGGCCGCGCCCTGCGGGCGCAACGTCTCCTGGCGTTCGTCGTTGCCGACCAGGATGGTCGCGCCGCACCCTCCGCCTTGAAAGTCAATGCCCCATCCCCTGATCCGCACGGCGGCGGCAGCGGGGTCGAAGGAAATTTCAGGACAGGACACACGCTCACCAGACAGTTGTGGGTTATTACTCATTACGTTTCTCTTTCCATTGATTGATAAGAAATTGCTTTTCGGCAGGCCCACGGTCGGCCTCGGCGCGCACGGGCCGAAAACATGCCGGGACCGGTCTGACGCAACGATGTCATGGGGAAAAAAGCGTGGCAGACGCTGGGATCAAAGTCAATACCACCACCAAACTGCACGGACTTCACGTCCGAGATGAGATTGGCCCCAACCAAACCCTTTAGCGCGAAGCATAGTTTACCCCCCGCCGACTGCAGTGGAAGAAAGATAAAATCGTTTTCGGGCCGGACTCGGAAGGCGTTCCTGCCGTACTCTTCGCGCCATGACAGAGGCCCTGTTTTTGCAAGGGCGCGAGGTGACCAACGCCGATGTCGAACTGATCCGCACTTTGCTGGCCGAGGAAAGGGGTCACCCATGAAAAGTGAAGTCAAGGCGTATCCCTCCCGCTCCTGGGAAGATCCGTTTTTGACTTCATCCCGCGGCCGCGGGAACCGTGTCTGAACCGAGAGCGTTGGCACGTTGATCTCCTCGCTTGTTGAGCTTGCATCTTCGATCTGTTGACCGGATTTGAATGACGGTGCGAGTCTCATGTTCCAGTCACCCATCTGGGCTTTCCCCATGTACACTTCCTTCATACGCGCATACTCACACACCCACATACCGAATGGCACGACCGAGGGACTTATTCTGTCCCAAACGCTCTTATCTTAAGTGCCATTCAACACCGACCCCTTTCTGCTCCTTAACCGGCCAGACCTCCTTCTCCGACAGACCCAATATGGGCAGCAAAAACGATACAAAGTGCGCAACAAAATCGAACCAGATCGCGCAATTTTGTTGAAGTGTCCGCCTTGATCTGTTATTGTCACGCTCCGAGAAACAGAAATCATGCTTTCGTGTCGGTTCAAATAGCAAAGGAACGAATTCGTATGAAACGGAAGTACTTGCCCAGGATTGCCGATGAAGTCCTGCGCCAGGCGCTGACGGCATCCGGCGCGGTATGTATTCAGGGCCCAAAATGGTGTGGCAAGACCTGGACGGCGATGCAACAGGCCAAAAGCATGCTGATGATGCAGGATCCCGACCAGGCGGTAAACTACATGAGCATGGCGGAAACGAAGCCGTCGCTCCTCCTGGAGGGTAAGGTTCCCCGGCTCCTCGACGAATGGCAGATGGCGCCCGTGCTTTGGGATGCCGTTCGTTTCGCAGTGGATCAGCGGGGCGAGATAGGTCAGTTCATCCTCACCGGCTCCACCAAACCGCTTGAAAGCGACGTGATGCACTCGGGCACCGGGCGTATCTCACGGATGCGGATGAGAACGATGTCGCTGTCAGAATCGGGAGAGTCGACCGGTCGGGTTTCGCTCTCACAGCTCTTTGGCGGAGAAGAGCCGGAAGGACGTTCGGAGCTTGAAGTCGAAGAACTGGCATTTGCTGTGGCTCGGGGCGGGTGGCCTGCCGCGATTGGCGTTGCCGACCGTGCGGCCTTGCAGCAAGCTGGGAACTACCTCGACGCCATTGTCGAGACGGATGTGTCCGAAGTCGATGGCCGGTCGCGAAATCCTGCGCGTGTGCGGGCGCTTATGAAGTCTGTTGCCAGAAATGTGGGCGGTTCGGCATCGGTGGCGACGATCCGTTCAGACATCGCGGGGGACGATGAAAGTCTTTCGCCAAATACGATTCGAGCCTATCTGAAAGCGCTGGAGCGTCTTTTCGTGATCGAAGATCAGCCGGCATGGAGTCCGGCGCTCCGCTCGAAAACGGCGCTGAGGACAACGGCCAAGAGGCATTTCGTTGATCCCTCCATTGCGGTGGCGGCGCTTCAGACCAGCCCTGACGGGTTGTTGAAAGACTTCAAGACATTTTGCTTTCTCTTTGAGTCGCTCTGCATCCGGGATCTGCGTGTCTATGCCCAGAGAATGGGGGGTGAAGTCTTCCATTACCGAGATCAAACGGAGCTTGAGGCGGATGCCGTTGTAGCGTTGCATGATGGTCGCTGGGGGGCTGTCGAAATCAAAATGGGGCAGGCCAAGGTTGAGCAGGCCGCATCCAATTTGCTGCGGTTGAAGAACCGCGTTGACGAAGAGAAGATGAACCCGCCGTCATTCTTGATGGTTCTCACCGGAAACGGCTACTCCATGAGACGAAAGGACGGGGTTCTTGTTGTGCCGGTGACGTGCCTGAAAGCGTAGCGCAGACATTTGCGTGTTCCGGGAAGGGGGTCAGTGTTGAATGCCACTAAGATAAGAGTGGTTTAGGATGAAATCCCGCACTCCAGCGCATGCTGGCGCATGCAGATGGTCTCTTATCGTAGCGCCATTCAACTCTGACCCCTATTCCGGACGCCGGCCGGCTTTGATTCCTGATCCATGCAATGGCCTCCCTGGCTCCGGCCATTCCGTTAGAGCTTACACGGGTGTCATGTAGATCAGCGCCGCACTGCGCGGCTGCGGCTGCGTCACGGTATATTCCTTCGCCAGTTCACTTCCAGCGAAGACTCCGATCACGCCCTTGTCGGCGTCGCGTAATTGATAATTGTGCTCGTGATTCAACATGGTTAAACGGTGCGTGTAGGAGATCTCCGCTGCTTCTTCCATGCGGAACGCAAACAGTACGCCGCTGTCCTTCTCGGGATCGAAGTAGACGTAGCTGGTCCAATGCGTCTTGTCCGTCGGCCCGTTCCATGGCGTCAGCAGATAGAAATCCTTCAGCAGATAGTCCTTTACCGAGTCCCACTCCCGCAGGCCGGAGCGGATCAGGTCAAAGTCCGTCTCTGGATCCTGTACCCACTGGGCCGAAAGATTCAGAATAGGGTTGTAGGAGGCGCGGAAGATGTAAACATCCCGTTTCCCGTCAACTGCCAATTCCTGATTCTGCTCGACACACGCCGCGCCGTGAAACGGCACCCACCGGTTGAACGCCGTTCCCATGGAAAGCCGCAGCGCGGTGGTTGTCCGGTCGGCGTCACTGCGCATCAGCGGAATGCCCCGACGCAAAGACTCCAGATCGTTGCGTCCTCCCCCGCTGGCGCACGAATCCACAAACGTGTCTTTCCCGGTTCGTGCGCAATGGTCAATAATGCTGTCCCAGAGGAGGTAGTGCGCGACGACTGATTTGTTCTCCGCAATGCCGATGCGGTTCTCTCCCTCTTGAGCGGAGAGCGCGTCCCAGTACTCCCGGGGATTGGAGTTGTTATCCTCCCGGTACATGTCCACATCGTATGTATCCATGAAGGAGAGTATTCGTTCCAGGCTCCACTGAAAGCATTCCTCATTGCCGATGTTGTTGGCGATGGAGCCACAGTCAACGGCCCATTCGCTCTTGTATCCGTAATTCTTCACCAGGTCGTCAACGTGCGTGACACGCTCCGGCTCGAACCAGACCAGCGTCTTCATGCCGTGCCCATGAGCGAGATCGACCGATTCGCGGAAGGAGTTTCCGGGCCACTTCACCGTATCCAGTTCCCACGTACCGACCGTGCCCCACCAGTCGCTTTCGACCGTCTTCCCGTCGGGTGCGAAGTACCACCCGGCATCAAACCACCGGTAATCCATTTTGATGCCCTCGCCGAACATCTTTTCCAGTGACGGCTTCCATGTGAAATGACGCTCGGAAATGCTGCCGTCCGAATTGGGGAGTCCCGTATCCGCGGCCAGCCAGGTGGTGCTGAAGGGCTTCACGGGATCGCCCTTCGCGTTACGCCTTGGCAGGTTGCAGTCAAGGAACCAACGCCGCCAGGTATTGGTGGCGTACTCCTCACTGCGCACGGAATACGGCACAAGAGTCGTGAGCGCCGTTCGGATCCTCTCCCCGGGCTTGAGATAGGTGCATAGGTCATTGGTGCCTGCTGCGGTAAAGTGCGTATGGCCGTGGCCGTCTGCGTTGAATTGCGCTTCCCAGGTTCCGCCCCAGCCAATCGCGATGAGCGTGCCGCCGTCGCCGTGCTCCAGGTTGAAATAGGGGAACCAGATATGCGTGGGACGTCCCGTGTCCGAGCGGAAATGCGCCGGCTGCTCGTCCAGTACATGCACGTAGGGACGGTACTGATTCTCATGATCGCCCAGAATTCCCTTCAGCACGGGACGTTCCCCATCAAAAATCATGTCCGCTGTCCGCACGTCTCTGATCACACCGGAATCCTGCGTGCCGGTGTTCTCAAACCAGACGGTCCACTCGTAGGCCCCGTATCCCGCGTACGACGCGGCGTCAACGGTCACCTGCAGATCACCGGCCTTCAGGACGCAGACATCCCGTTCCTTCTTTCCCTGTGTGGAACGGCGGTGCTCCACCAGCCGGAACACCTCCGCGGGAAAGCCCCTGTAGGCCGTCTCGTCATACACAAACGAGAATGGCAATGTGCTCAAATCCGCAATATAGCCGTCATACACCGAAGATCGCTCCGTCATCTTTGTCTCCTCCTTGTGACCGTGTTCGAGTCGCCGATGCAGAGAATCTGCAGAACCTTGCGCTGCGCGTCGTCGTCGACACCCGCGCGCCAGCTTTCCATCCGTTCGAGAGACTCAACCGGCGGGAGGGAGTCGGGGGTGCCCGCCCCCACCGGCCGGGTTAGGGCCCCGGCAAGACCGAGGACGAGGGCGGAAGTCAACATCCGTAGATGCGTGGTCATGCCGTCACCCGCGTATAGAGGGACGAATCCGCAAGACAGGGATTGAACGCACCGGTCAAGTGCGTCCGACACAGCACCGCTTCACCTGGACGCGTGGCGTTGACCACCAGGTCCAGCACCATGCTCTCGGGCGAACCGTCGATGCCGAGTATCTTCAGCGGCAGCGCGGCTGCCAGCATCCAGCCGTCGGCCGACGTGGCGCTTGTCAATCTGGCGCCCGCGGCTTTCACCGGGCCGGCGCTGGTCTGAAGTTTGGCGATCACCCGATGATTCCCCAACGCCGGCGCGGCGATCAATTGGACGCGCGGACCAAAGGCATGCGGTGCGACGAAGAGCTCGATGCTGGAGCCTTCCCACGGGTCCGCACCGCGCACCGGCGCGGCGTCGCAGGTGTCTACGCGCAGCAGCAGACGGTCGCCGGCGAGTGCCAGCCGCAAACCGGCCTTGACCGGACGACCATTGCCATCCAGGGGATGCGACGGGAGTGTGTCCAGCGCACCGGCCAGCTTCTTCAATGCCGGAACGGCCGCAAGGCGCGGGATCGCCAAGGTCTGCGCCAGGCTGAAGTGAAGGCAGCTGTCGAAGAGATCATCACCTTCGGCCACGGCCTCGATGCGGAAGGTTCGGACCTTGCCCGTTGCCACAACGCTGGTCTCGAGCACCGCGCACGCGCCGGGCTTGAGGGATGCGTTGAGTACCTTGGGGCCGATCAGGCGGGCGGCTGGGGAGGGAATCACTCGCAGGCGGTAGCGACCGCGCGACGAGGCATCGCCGCGATTCTCCACGGTGAGGGAAATCGCGTGCGCCACTTCCGGCACGACTGCCGCTGTGGGGGGCAATGGGCTCGGGTTGCCGGTCAACGCCCCGGGCCACTCGGCCGGCCACGGCCAGAAGAGCGATTCAACAATGGCACGTGGCGACTCCTTCTCGGCCGGAATCGCGTCGATCGTCGGGGGGAGGACATCGCGCAAGCGCGGGCCTGCCTGGGCCACGACCATCGCCACGCGCTTGGGACTGATGCCCGCAGCCTTGAGTGCGGCGGGATTCGCGCTTACCGGCGTGTCGCCCTCGGCATCCATCAACATGGCCTCGGCGAAGCAACCCCTGGCGTCGCGCCCGCCGGCCTGCCAGGCTTCCCAGGTCTGCCCGGCAAAGAGCGATGGACGTCCGGGGTCTCCGGCATAGACGTTGCGATCGACGCGGGCGCTGACGCAGCCCGGGCTCTGCCAGAGCATGCCGTTTCCGGCGCCCTGCACCAGGTTCCCCTCGAAGATCATCGAGCGCAGGAATTCGTGGCGCGTCACCGCCACCTGGTTCTCGACGGAATTGGCGAAGATGTTGTGACGCACCAGGTTGTCGCGGCCATAGTGTTGGTGGAACCCGCCGCACTTGGTGTTACAGACGACGTTGTCCTCGATGCGCATCCAACTGCTGCCCTCGTCGGGGTAGATGCCCCAGCCGCCGTAGCCGT
Source organism: Verrucomicrobiota bacterium (assembly GCA_027623315.1). Classification (GTDB taxonomy): domain Bacteria; phylum Verrucomicrobiota; class Kiritimatiellia; order CAJWTS01; family CAJWTS01; genus JAQBYD01. The sequence continues at coordinate 15,596 of JAQBYD010000056.1, forward strand.
GGCTGTGAACGTCGCTGATCACGTTCCGGCGGATCGTGCTGCCGGCCTGGCGCCCCAGGGTGTAGATGCCGCCCATGTCGCTGAGCATGCCGTGGCCGATGCCGTGGATGCGATTGCCTTCGATGCGATTGTCATAGGCGTAGACCGGCGCATAGCCCCACGACCAGCCGCAGGAAATGCCGGTGTAGTTGAAGTTCCAAATGTGGTTATGGACGATGCGGCTGCGCGAGGCATCACGCACCAGGATCCCGGTGGCGGAGTGGAAGATCAAACCGCCGTCGTGGATCGAACAGTCGCTGACCGTGGTCGCTGAAGACTCCGAGCGAATGCTGCGCCCCGGCCTGTTGTCCTGGTCGCCTTCGTGGTCGATCTTGACGCCCCCGCCGCCAAGGTCATGCAGGGCGCAGGCGACGATTCGGTTACGTTGGCAGCCGCCAAGAACTTCGACGGCCCAGCCGGAGACCTGGCTGACCCGGCAGCCGTAAAGGGCGCAGTCTTCGGCGCCGACCAGGCGCACCGCAGCCGGCACGCAGTAGGCGGCTTGCTCGGAACCGGGATGGTCGCGCGGCAGCTCCCCATCTGCGTGGCGCAGATCGAGAAATTCGAAGCGCAGGTGCCGCACGCGCTTGTCCGGATTCAGGGCCGCGCCCTGGATGGAGAGCAGGCGGTCGAGTCGGGGGGCTTCGACCAGGGCCTCGGCGCGCTCTTCGCCCGGCATGGGAATGTAGGAAAGTATGCCGGTTGCACGGTCCAGGTACCAGTCGCCGGGATCGGTGCAGCCCTCGGCGACATGATCGAGGCGAAAGCGCGTACGGTTGCCGGTCTCATCGCGAGAGAAGCGGCTGCGGCCTTTCGTGGCAAAGCGGATGGTGTCCGTCGCCTCGTCAACGGAGGCGATTCGAAGGTGGTTTTCGAACCAGCGGTCCAAGACCACCACATCGATGTCGGCTGGATTGAGGAAGGCACGCACCTCGCCGGGGACGAAGTGTGCGCTCATATCCCCGTGGAAATCGCCGCCCAAATCGTGCTTCGCCTCGTCCGCGGGGACGCCGGCGAACTGGTAGAAGCCCTGCTTGGGAAGGCGTGCGCGCAACCGGCGGCGGCCGTTAACGAAGAGCTGGGTGAACCACCAGCGCCCGGCAGCTACCTCGGGCAGCGTCGCCTGCCAGCACGCGCGCCCGTTGATCGTCCCCTCCTGCCAGCCCCTGATGACACGTGCGCCGCTCAGCAGCGGGCGGGCGCCGTCGCCGGCCCAGGTGACGGGGCATTTCTGCGTACCGCCGTCTTCCGGGGTGAAGACCAGCGGCGATGCCAAACGATAAACGCCGGGGGCGATCAGCACGCGCACCGCGCCCTTGATTGCACCGCGTCGCCGGAGTTTGCGCAGCGCGTCACGCGCGCCCCGCAACGTCGGGAAGGGATGCGCGGGGCTGCCGTCAGCCTTGCCTTGGGCGGTCGCGGATACATGCAGTTTGGTAAGCCTGGTCTCGCGCTTGCTGGATTGTGTGCGGCTATTCATACGGTTCCTTACTATCCCGGGATTGATGCGTTCGTACTCCGTAACGCACAGGCCCGAGATCATGTTTCCCGGCGATCAGCGCGACCTTTTCTCTCGATGAGCCCTATTCCCATAAGCTGCAGCATCAGGTCGGCGACCAACTCACTGGTATATGTGCTCCCTTGCCACTCGAATCCGTTGCTGCGCTCCAGCCAGGGATCGGCAATCGCCTCGGTCACGGAGCCCCGGTAACCAAAAGTTGTGGATGGATAAGCCGCTGCGAAATCGTTTACACAGGTCCGACCCCGCACTCCAGCACAGGCTGCCTGTAAAGAAGGACCCACCCCGGGGCCGCCTTAGTGGGGCATGTGTGAGGGGGCAGGCGGGGGGGTGGGCTTGAAGTTTTTTTTAGAGGGGGTAGAACCCACCCCGGGGCCGCCTTAGTGGGGCATGTGTGAGGGGCCAGGCGGGGGGGGTGGGTTCGAAGTTTTTTTGTTTCAGTGTTTAGGCACTACATGAAAGGCAGTCATCTCCATCGAGTGAACAACTGGACTCGTCACTATATCCCTTGGCGGCGGACCGTTCCTTCCTCTGCTCCAGGGACGCCATTCTAACCTCGTGATCGATCGTGAACTTGATGGCATCAGCGGCCGGTCGCGAGCGCAGGTAATACATTCCCGTCTTCAAGCCCTTTTCCCACGCGTAGAAGTGCATCGAGGTCAATTTCGCGAAGTTGGGGTCTTCGATATGGATATTCAAACTCTGACTCTGATCGATGAACGCCCCGCGGTCGGCCGCCATCTCGATAATGGACTTCTGCTTGATCTCCCAAACGGTGCGATAGAGCAGCTTGAGATCGTCGGGGATCTCCGCGATCGGCTGGATCGATCCATTGGCCGCGATGATCCGCTCTTTCAGCGACTCGTTCCAGAGACCGAGCCTGATCAGGTCCCGCATCAGGTGCTTGTTCACCACGGTGAACTCGCCGGACAGAACACGACGTGTATAGATGTTCGAGGTATAGGGCTCGAAGCACTCGTTGTTTCCGAGGATCTGCGCCGTCGACGCGGTCGGCATGGGGGCCAGCAGGAGGCTGTTGCGAATTCCCGTCGCCTTGATCTCGGCGCGTAACCCATCCCAGTCCCAGCGATCCGAAGGCACATCCACCCCCCACATGTCGTGCTGAAGAATCCCTTTGCTTACAGGGCAGCCCTCGTACGTCTGGTAAGGTCCATCCTTCGCCGCCAGATCCTTGGACGCGGTCAATGCGCCGAAGTAGATGGTCTCGAATATCTCCTGGTTCAGCTTTCGCGCTTCCGGGCTGTCGAACGCCCACCCCATCTGGATAAACACATCGGCGAGTCCCTGTACACCAATCCCGATCGGGCGGTGTCGCATGTTGGATCGCTCGGCCTCGGGCACGGGGTAGTAATTGCGATCGATCACCTGGTTCAGATTCTTCGTCACCACCTGTGTGACGCGAAACAGCTCGTCATGATCGAATACCCCTTCGTTCACAAAACGCGGCAATGCGATCGATGCGAGGTTACAGACGGCCACCTCGTCGGGACTCGTGTACTCGATAATCTCAGTACAGAGATTGCTCGACTTGATGGTCCCGAGATTCTGCTGGTTCGACTTGCGGTTGGCCGCATCCTTGTACAGCATGTACGGCGTACCAGTCTCGACCTGGGACTCGAGGATCTTAAACCACACATGCTGCGCTCTGACCGTGCGGCGTTCGCGACCCTCGTTCTCGTACTTGAGGTAGAGCGCGTCAAATTCGTCGCCGTAGCAGTCGTCCAGTCCCGGCGCCTCGTTCGGGCAAAACAGCGACCAGTCTTCATCCGCTTTGACACGCTTCATGAAGAGATCGGGGATCCACATCGCGTAGAACAGATCACGTGCGCGCGACTCCTCCTTGCCGTGATTCTTCCGCAGATCGAGAAAATCCATCACGTCGGCGTGCCACGGCTCAAGGTACACCGCAAACGCGCCCTTGCGCTTGCCGCCTCCCTGGTCGACATAGCGTGCGGTGTTATTGAACACGCGCAGCATGGGCACGATTCCATTGGAGGTACCGTTCGTCCCGCGAATATAGCTTCCCGTGGCGCGAATCCCGTGAATCGCCAGCCCGATTCCGCCCGCGTTCTGCGAGATCTCGGCGCACTGTTTCAGCGTGTCATAGATCCCGGGAATGCTGTCTTCCTTCACCGTTAACAGAAAGCACGAGGACATCTGGGGCTTGGGGGTTCCGGCGTTGAACAACGTCGGCGTGGCGTGCGTGAAGTACTTCTCGGACATGAGATGATAGGTCTGAATCGCGGCCTCAATATCATCCATGTGGATGCCGACAGCCACGCGCATCAGCATATGCTGGGGACGCTCCACGACCTGGCCATTCAACTTCATCAGGTAGGCGTTCATCAACGTCCTGAAAGCGAAGTAGTCGTAGTAGTAGTCACGGGCGTAGATCAGGCTCGAATCGAGTTGATCGGCATTCTCCGTGATCACGCGATGGGCCTCGTCCGAGATCAGCGCCGCGGGTCGGTCTGTGTGCTTCTCCCGGTAGTTGTACAGATCGTCCATCGTCCGGGAGAAGGACTTCTTGGTCGCCTTATGCAGGTTCGAGACGGCGATCCGGGCGGCGAGTATCGCGTAGTCCGGATGACTCCCGGTCAGGTAGGCAGAGGTCTCCGCGGCTAGATTGTCGAGTTCCACCGTGGTGACCCCGTCGTACAACCCCTCGATAACCCTCTTGGCGACGCGGGTAATATCGACGTGGTTAGGGTCCAGCCCGTAACTCAGTTTTTCCAATCGACTTGTAATCTTGTCGAATTTGACAGGTTCCCGGCGATCGTCGCGTTTGATGACGTACATGGTAGTTGGTTTCTCCTAACGTCGTCTCAGAAGTCTTCGTCGAGACGAAAGGTGCGCGTGTCCGCATCGGACATCACACCGGATTTTTGATATTCGCCCACGCGCTTCTCAAAGAAGTTCGTTTTGCCCTGTAAGGAGATCAGCTCCATCCAATCGAACGGGTTCCTCGCTCCATAGACTTTCGCGCAGCCCAACGCGACCAACAACCGATCCGCAACGAACTCGATATACTGGCCCATCAACTCCGAGTTCATTCCGATCAACGACACCGGCAGCGCCTCCGTGATGAACTCTCGCTCGAGTTCCACGGAACTGCAGATGATCTCCTGAACCCGCTCCTCCGACAGCTTGTGGTCCAGCAGTGAATAGATCAGGCACGCGAAGTCCACATGCAGGCCCTCGTCGCGACTGATCAGCTCATTTGAAAAGGTAAGCCCCGGCATCAATGCCCTCTTCTTCAACCAGAAGATTGAGCAGAAGCTACCCGAAAAGAAAATGCCTTCGACGGCTGCGAAGGCCACCAGCCGTTCGGCGAACGATGTGCCGCTTCCGATCCAGCGCAGTGCCCAGTTGGCCTTCTTACCCACGCAGGGAACCGTCTCGACGGCCTTGAAAAGATACTCCTTCTCCCGGGTGTCGTTGATGTAGGTATCGATCAACAGGCTGTACATCTCGGAGTGAATGTTCTCGACCGCGATCTGGAATCCATAAAAACAACGCGCCTCGGGGATCTGCACCTCGTTATTGAAACGTATCGCGAGGTTCTCATTGACGATGCCGTCACTGGCTGCGAAGAAGGCGAGGACGTGCTTCACGAAATGTTGCTCGTCGCTACTGAGCCTCGCCCAGTCCGCGAGGTCCTGCGAGAGGTCGACCTCTTCAGCGGTCCAGATGCTGGCCTGGGCTTGCTTGTACATCTCCCACACCGAGTCGTACCCGATCGGGAAGAGAACGAATCGATCAGCCGACTCGGCGAGGATCGTCTCCTGCTTCTCGAGTTCAGCGGGCACTCCGCCGTCGGTCGCATCCGGTCCACTGGCGGGCCGGGTAACGCGGTCAACGGTCGCGGCGGTCTGGGGGTCTGGCATACCTGGGGTTCTCCTTTTTCCTCGAAAAGTTAGTCACGCAAAACTGGGCCATGTATATCGATGCGAGGGGAGCACACGCAAGGAAAAAAAACACAAAATATTGTGGTCTTACCAATTGATGACCACTAAATATGGTGCTATAAACAGCCTTTGCACAAGATATGGGTATTCACAACCCCTCCATTCTCACGCATTTGTGCGGATTCCCCTTCAGCCTGTTGATAACCTTATCGACTCCTGTTAAAAAGCCCCGAAACAGGGCATTTCCGGGTCATCGTGGCCAAACGGCGCCCTGCTCATTAGGGGCCTCGGCCGCCGGGCCGGGAGTTGCGTCTTGGCAGTCTCCCGCCTACCCGTCAGTCTCCCCCGCATGAATCTCTACTCGCGCTACCTGACGGCCTGGGTCCTGCTGGCGGGCGCGCTGGGCTACGTAGCCTCCTCGATACTCCCCGCGGGTGCGGCGACTCCGGGGTTGGTGCTACTTACGAAGACGGCCTTCATTCGCATGCTCTTCATGCTCGTGGCTCCCGTGGTCTTCTTCTCCCTTGTCGACGGCGTGGTGCGCATCCGCGACCGTGTCGCGATGCGTCGCCTCGGTGGCTACACCCTCGCCTACTACCTCTGCACCACCGCGATCGCGATCGGCATCGGACTCGCCGCTGTCCTCTTGTGGCACCCCTGGACGAGCCGCGTCGCACACGGCGCCGCGCGATCGACAGAAGTCACGGCGGTGCAGGACAACGCGCAAAGCACCCTTTTCGATCGAGTCGAACCGCGCCAACTGATCGAGGAGGACAGCGGCGCTCCCACGCAGGTTCTGCAGAAGTTCTTCCTGCGCTGCTTCCAGAACCCCTTTGCGGCCCTGGCGGAGGTGAACATCCTGGCGATCGTTCTACAAGGCCTGCTCATGGGCATGGCGATTGTCATCTGCGTACCGGCAGAGAGCCCCCTGGTTCGAATCATTCACGACCTCACGACCGTATTCCATACCGTGCTGGGTTGGATCATCCTGCTGACGCCGCTCGGGGTGTTCGCGATCGTGTTCGATTTCAATCACGCCGTCACGGGTGACCTCTTCGGCCAGTTGCTCAGCTTCAGTGCCCTGGTCTTCGGGGCGACGATGCTGCATGGGCTGATCGTGCTGCCCCTGCTGGCCCTGCTCCTCGGTGGCCTATCACCGATACGGCTGTTCAGTCGCATCGGCCAGCCGCTGCTCGTCGCGCTCACCACCGCGAGCAGTGCCGCGACGTTGCCCGTCACGCTGCACACGTGTGAGCATAAACTCGACGTGCCGGAAGGGGTCGCCAGTTTTGTCTGTCCGCTGGGTGCCACGATGAACATGGACGGCACCGCGCTCTTCGAAGGCATCGCCGCAGTCTTCCTGGCGTGGCTGTATGGCATTGAGCTGGGGAACGCGCAGATTGTCGCGATCTTCGCCATGGCCATGGTATCGTCGATTGGCGCACCGGGCATGCCCTCCGGCTCCATGTCCGGAATGCAGATGGTTCTGCTTGCCGCCGGCATTCCGCTTGAGGCGATCGGCATCCTGCTGGTGATCGAGAGACCGCTTGATACGTTTAGAACGGCGGTCAACGTGGAAGGCGACATCGTGGGAGCCGTCGTTGTAAAACGCTGGATGGAAAGGGCCTCCCTGCGTGACACGCAAGCAGCGGCGAACACGGCCGGTCCGGTTGCAGGTTAATCCGATGTCGTGGAGAGCGCACTGTGCTACATTATGGCAGTCAGCGCCCGGCGAACCGTGCGGTTGCGCTTAGTTTTACCGGACGGTAGTGGTTAATCGGAGCAGAACATCATGCGTGAACTGATCGACATTGCGAATAAGCGCCAGGAGGATATTCATGCGTGGCTCGATGAACGGGAGGCCGGCCTCGAGCTTCCTCTCTATGCCTCCGTCGACATCCGGGACGCCGGATTCAAAGTGGCGACCGTCGATATGAATCTCTTCCCCGCCGGCTTCAACAATCTATGCGAGCACGGCCTCGAAGATGCCGTCATCGCCATGGGGCGCGAGCTCCAGCTTCGCCTCCCGGGATGCCGTGAGATCCTGATTATCGCCGAGGAGCACACACGAAACACCTGGTACCTCGACAACATTCGCGTGCTCCAGAATATTATCCGCACGGCCGGTTACGAAGCCATGGTCGCCACCTTCCTCGACGTGCAACCAGCCTTCTGTGACAAGGTGAAGTTCGTGGAACTCGAGACGGCGACCGGCAAAAGCGTGCGCTTGTATTGCATGCAGCAGATCCTGAAGGAATTTCACGCCGGGAAGCGCCAGATCGACATGATTATCATGAACAACGACCTGACCAGCGGAATCCCGAAGTCTTTGCGGGACGAGAAGATCCCGATCTACCCGTCGATACACATGGGCTGGCACTCGCGACTCAAATCGCATCACTTCCAGCACGCATCCGATCTGATCACCGAGTTCGCCGACATGATCCACGTCGATCCGTGGCGACTCCAATGTATGGATGCGGTTGTCGACGACGTAAACATCAACGATGAGGGCGACCGCAACCGCCTGCAGGACGCTGCCTCGGATCTATTCTCCGCCGTCAGCGAGAAATATAGAGAGCACAAGATCGAGGAGAAGCCCTTCATCTTTCTAAAGGCCGACAGTGGGACCTACGGCATGGGCGTCAAGGCTATTGAAGATCCGGCCGAAATCCCAAGCCTGGGCCGGCGCGCCCGCAACTCACTCTATAAAGGAAAGTCTTCACGTGTCATCTCGCGCTTCCTCCTCCAGGAAGGCGTCCCCACCATCAGCACCTACGGCGACCAGGTTGCAGAGGCCTGCCTTTACACGCTGGCCAACGACGTGGTTGGTGGATTCTATCGGCTGCACGGGGAAAAGAACTCACGCGAGAGCCTCAACTCGCGCGGCATGTCGTTCCAGGCCATCTGCCCACACCTGAGCAAGTACGGCGAATGCGGTGTTCATACCGAGAACAACATCTTCGACGTCTATCGAATTGTCGCCCGTATTGCCGGCATTGCTGCACATCGGGAGACGGTCCAACTCGAACGCCAATCTGTCGAATGAACATCCTGTTCCTCATGGACCCGCTCGAGGCGGTCGTGGCGCACAAGGATACCACGCTTGCCTTGATGGTCGGTGCACAGCGCCGAGGTCACCGCACAAGTTACCTCCCCAGCGGCGGCATCACGCTCGACCGCGGCACGCTCTCATTCTCCGTGACGCACGTGACCCCCGCTTTCACTCCCGACTGCCCCTTCGAGATCCTCGAGCAGGAGCAACTCGCGGATGACGATGTCGACGTGATCTTCATACGCACCGACCCGCCCTTCGACGCGAACTACCTGATGAACACCTGGCTTCTCGACCTCCTCCCAGCCCGCGTGGTGGTGATCAACCGGCCCTCCGGAATACGCACCGTCAACGAGAAGATCTGGGCCACCCGCTTCCGCGATCTGATTCCGGCAACCTGTGTCACCCGGCAGATCAGCACGATGCGGGCATTCATTGCCGAGGAATTGGACGTCATCGTCAAACCGACAGACGGCTATGGCGGACAATCCGTCTTTCATATACGGGCCGGGGACCCAAACGCCAACGTCATCCTCGAAACGCTTAGTGACAACGGTTCACGAGAGATCATTCTGCAGCGTTATGTTCCCGCGGCGGAGCAGGGCGACAAGCGGATTCTGTTGCTCAACGGGGAGATCCTGGGGGCCGTACTGCGGGTTCACGGCGCCGACGATCACCGCAACAACTTCTTCGCGGGGGGAAGCCCTGAAGCCGTCGAGATCACCACACGCGACCGCGAGATCGTTGATGCCGTCGCCGGTCCCCTCGTTGAAGCCGGCATCTACTTCGCGGGGATCGACATCATCGGAGAGCACCTGATCGAGATCAACGTCACCTCCCCCACCTGCCTGCAGGAGATGAATCGTCTTTACGATGAGACCCTCGAAGACCGTGTCATCGAGTTCGCCGAAAGCCTGGTCTGAAGCCACACCAGATTTGAGCCCACGAATCACGCGAATCGACACGAATAGGGAGCGTGAAAGCCGCGGATATCCGGTTTTGCGCAGCAAAACTAATAGGAGACCGGCGGTTCCTCACACGACTTAAATTGATGGAGCCAAGTCCGACGGGCTCCTAACCCGGATATCTCACACTTTTCCTACTACGAACACGGATAGCTCCGTCAGGCTTGATC
>JAQBYD010000119.1 GCA_027623315.1 Verrucomicrobiota bacterium
CATAAGGTACTGCGCCATTGGACTCATTTCGCGAGTTCATAAGGCTTTATGAGGGAGCGGGCCGGTATGCCGAATTTGTCGTGAAGGTTCCAAACCATTTCGATCGTCAACCGACGCCGCCGATTTAGGATCTCGGAAACACGCTGGCGGGAGCCCAGCGCTGACTCCAGATCCTTGCGGGGGTAGCCGCTCTGATCCATGGCGAACTTGATGGCTTCGACAGGGTCGGGCGGGTCGATCGGCCAGCGGGTATCCTCGTAGACCTCGACGAGCGTCGCAAGAACGCCGAGCCTGTCCGCGGCAGCGGTGCCACCAGCGGGGTTCCGACCCATCAAGCGATCGATCTCCGCCAAGGCCTCTTCGTGCTCCGCGTCGGTGGTGATGGGTTTGATCTTCATGGCTCGACTGTCTCCGGATCGATACGGTCATACTGTCGGTGCGTTCCGACGAACTTGGTCCGCACGATCTGGTGCGGGTCGTAGACGTGAACGACGAGGCGGTATTCGTTGCCGCCAATACCGAATATCACTCGGTTGTCTCCGACGAAATCCGCCGAGCGGAACTGATCGCGGATATCAGCCGGTCCGGTCCACTTGGCTTGCCGAACGGCATGAAACCATGCCGCCAACGGTCCCTTCGCGTCAGGATGGCGTATCCAAAATTCTCTCAACATCCTTCGCGCGATGATCTTCATTTACTGAATACAGATTGTTCCCAAAATGGTTATAACAAGATTAGTAATTGCTCACCCAGGGGAAGCTGGGGCGCTCTAGGGGTGGTGTCGGCGTGACGATTTCGCGCCAGATGTTGTTTTTTCTTGTATGGAGTGGGCGGATGTGAGTCAACGTGTTGATGACTCAGCTTCCGCCGCTTCCCGATCTCAACCGGCTTTCGCACGCGGAGAAAGACGCGCTGATCATGGCGCTCTGGACGCGCCTGGATGAGGCATTGGCGCGGATCGATGAACTTACGGCGTGGGTCGCCGAGCTCGAGGCGAAGTTGGGCGAGCCGCCCAAGACACCAGACAACTCGTCCGTTCCGCCGTCGCGCGGTGACAAGCCGAACCAGCCGCCGCGCCGCAAACGACGGAAGGGCCGCCGGCCCGGCGTGGGACGCGAGCTGCATCCCGACCCCGACCACATTGTCGAGGCCCGGGCCGAGACCTGTCCGTCCTGCGCGACGGCTCTGGCCGAGGGTGATCAGAAGCTGCAATCCGTCTATGAGCGGATCGAACTGCCGCCGATCAAGCCCATCGTCACCCAGGTCCGCCTGCACGGTGGCACGTGCCGGCATTGCGGCCAGACGTTCACGGCGCCGACGCCCGCGGGATTGGGGCCGGGCTCGCCCTTCGGCTCGTCGATCGAGGCCGTGGCGGTGTATCTGCGCTACTGCCACGCCATCGGCTTCGAGCGCCTTTCTGCGCTGTTTGGCGACGTGTTCGGCGTGACCATCAGCGAAGGCGCGCTCGCCAACCTGTTCAAGCGGATCAAGCCGCGGTTCGACGACCAGGCGGCCGACATCGCCCGGCGGGTCATCGAAAGCGCCATCGTGTGCTCCGACGAGACCTCCGCCCGCGTCGAGGGACGGAACTGGTGGGAATGGGTGTTCCTCGGAACCGACGCGGTCCTTCATGTGATCCAGCCAAGCCGGGGAAAGAAGGTGCCGCAGGCGATCTTCGGCGAACGACGACCAGCGGTCTGGGTCTCCGACCTGCTCGGAGCCCAGCAGGGACACGCCGAGGACTGGCAGGTCTGTCTCGCCCACCAGCTGCGCGACCTCCAATACGCCATCGACGCCGGCGACGACATCCTCGCGCCGCCGATGAAGCGAATCGTGCTGCGCGCCATCGCGATCGGCAAACGCCGCGACCGGCTCCGAGACAGCACCTTGCGGCACTACCGCGCCGACCTCGACCGGCGCATCGATGCGGTCATGAAGCTGCGCCCGACCAACCGACACGGCATTCGTCTGCGCAAGCGCTTCGCCAAGATCCGCGACAACCTCTTCGTCTTCGTCACCGAGCGCGAGGTGCCCTACACCAACATGGCGTAACTCGGGGATTGGATCATAGCCAATCGATAGATGGCGCTGCTCTCCATAATATCGTGACGACCGGCGTGGGCCGATCGCATGCAACGAAAGAACAGGAGAGCAGCTATGGAACAGTATGTTGGCTTGGATGTCTCGCTCCAGGAGACGTCGATCTGCGTGGTTGACGACAGCGGCGAGATTCTGTGCGAAGGCTCGGTTATCTCTGAGCCGGAGGCGATCGCGGAGTTTGTCAAAACCAAAGCGCCACACTCCAAGCGCATTGGTCTCGAGACCGGCCCGACCACGACGTGGCTGTGGCACGAGCTCCGGGCGCTGGGCTTGCCGGTGATCTGCATCGACGCCCGTCACGCCAAGGCGGCGTTGTCGATGCAAATCAACAAGACCGATCGCAACGATGCCGTCGGGCTGGCCCGGATCATGCAGTGCGGTTGGTACAAGGAGGTCAGGGTCAAGAGCGTGGCCTGTCATGAGATCCGAGCCATCCTGAACAGCCGCGCCCAACTGGTGAAGATCAAGCGCGATCTCGAGAACGAAATCCGAGGCTTGCTGAAGAACCTGGGCCTTCGTATCGGCAAGGCCAGCGGTAATGTCTTCAGCCGCCGCGTGGAAGAGCTCGTTGTCGATCAATCCGTTTTGCAACAGGCCGTATGCCCGCTCCTGACGGTGCGCGAGAGCGTCCGTCAAGGGATCGCCGATCTTCACCGCAAGCTCCTGGCCTTGGCGCGCGATGACGAGAACACCAGGCGTTCGATGACGGTTCCGGGCATCGGGCCGATCACCGCCTTGGCCTTCCACTCAGCCATCGATGAGCCGGCCCGCTTCCGACGCTCCCGGTCCGTCGGCGCCTACGTCGGACTAACACCGCGCCGTTACGCCTCGGGCGAGACCGATTGGAGCGGTCGGATCTCCAAATGCGGCGATCGAATGCTCAGGGCCTATCTATTCGAGGCTGCCGGTGTACTCCTCACACGGGTGCCACAATGGTGCAAACTGAAAGCCTGGGGTCACAGGCTGTGGAAACGCATCGGCTTCAAGAAGGCCAAGATCGCCGTGGCACGGAAGCTCGCGGTCTTGCTGCACCGTATGTGGCGCGATGGAACCGACTTCATCTGGTCAAACAAGGAGGTGGCCGCTTAGAAAACCCTCCAAGAGTTCCGCGAGAGCGGAAGCGACGTCCCTGTCGGGACGGCGGCGTCGGCGAGATCGACCGAGGCTTTGCGACGCCCCAACAGGGCAAGCGCGTCTTCAACATTGATCCGCCTACGTCCTCCAACGCCATCATGCAGAGGGCTCAGCCCCTACTGCGGAGAGAACAGTGAACCCGGCAGGTACAATATGGAGAGCTTGACTTCCAACCCCGAGTTAGAGAACAACGCCTCGGAACGCGCGCTGCGTCCCAGCGTCGTGTTCCGAAAGGTCACCAACGGCTTCCGCTCGGTCTGGGGCGCCGATCTGTTCGCTGGCGTCCGGTCGGTCATCGACACCGGACGACACCAAGACATCACCCCGTTTCAAGCCATCCGCAACACCCTGGACGCACGCTCCGTCGTCACCGCCGCGTAAACCTGCCAGGGTGAGCAATTACGATACTTTTATTTTGCCCATTACCCGAATTCCATATACCACGTTTCGGCCGTCAGACCTCGAACTCCGCCGCGCGCGCCTCGTCCATCAGCGTGCTCCAGACGTGCTCGCGCACCTCGGTAAAGCGCGGATGTGACAGGGTCGAACGGTCGCGCGGCGACGGCAAATCGACGTCGATGATCTCGAACACGCTCGATGGCCGGCCTTTGAGCACCGCGACCCGGTCACCCATCAGCACCGCCTCCTCGATCG
>JAQBYD010000120.1 GCA_027623315.1 Verrucomicrobiota bacterium
GCAGACACCCCGTGCGCCGTCACCAGCGCCGCGTGGCGCGTATCTCCGCAGTCATCGGCACAACACCATTCCCGACTGGCTCATCACTCCTGCAAGCTGCTACGCGGCTTCACTGTCCTCGCTGGACTCGCCTAATGTCCCAATATCCAGCGTGAATTTGAAAGGGCCGGACGCCTCGGCGGCTTGAGGGTTGTCGAGACCGAGCAGTTTGGCGCGGCGTTCCATAATTTTCACCGCAACCAGAATGGCTTTGGTGTCGCCCAAATCGATTTTTGCGCTCAGGCTCAACGTCATCGCATCGAGACGGAGCAATTCAAGAGCGCGATACTGTTCGGCTTTCTCTCGACGGACATCATCGAGCAGACCGAGCGCGTGTTGCACGTCGCTGTAGGCCGTGGACATATTCACGCCACATTCTGTCGCGATGGCACGGTAGCTCAACCCCTGAATACGCAATTCCAGCGCAGTGGCTTGTCTTACGGCTTTCTTGGCGTGTTGCCCTTTGGGATTACTCATAGTGATTTTCTGTGTTTAGAAGGCATCGTTGCCAACTTCATCAAACGACATTCTCCGGGCAGTTCCAATCCAGCGAGGGAGTGTCTGTAGCCTTGGTGCGTGGCCGAGGAATGATCATTCGTATCGTCCATTAGGCAGCGGCTATGCCTGATTCCTGCAAACTCTTCATGTCGCGTAGCCACCCAGCGATCTGGTTCCAACTGGGGATGCTTAGGGACGCCAACTTATGTACGGCGCCTTCAAGAAGCGGCCGTAAGGTTCCCTTGCCTTCGAAGGTGTAATACCCCGCCTGTTTCGGCGTGAACGTGAGCCGCCCGACAATCAAGCGGCGCAAGATCTGTTGCCCTTGCTGGACGTTGGCCCTGAGCAGCCCCTGCCAGTCGCCAAGGTAGCCGCTCAGAGTGCGTCGGATGGCCGCCGGACTCTCCACAGGCTTCGGGGTGCGACTGACTGTGAGACGCGCCAGCAACTCCTGTCGCCGCCGTTCGTGCGTCCCGAGCGCCTCTACGAGCGACACAAGCTCGCCACCTGCCGCGATGGCCTTCGTCAGATGGCGGGTCGCCGCCTCAACGACTCGTAACTCGCGCTCCAGCGCACCGATCGCATCCCCGGCTCCATCGCGCCGGAGGGCAGCCTCTGCGTCGGCGAGTGCGTGTTCGACCACCGCCGGATTTAAGAGTGCGTCCTCGAAGGCTGCCAGGACTGCCCGATCAGCCTCCCCCATGGGGGCCGGGAGGGTGTTAGTGCAACACGCGGCTCCCTTCCTCCGGGCGACCTGACAGCGATAATGGAAGACTCGACGTCCCTGACTGGTGGTGGACAACACCTCCATGCCGCCGCCACAGACGCCGCAAGCCAGCAGGCCGGTGAGCAGATAGGGCGACCCTTCACCCGCGGGGCGAGGGCGCCCGTCCCATTTGGCTGTTGGGCCGTCGCTTCTACTTAATCATGGTCTCGAAACTGCTGCGCATCTTGATGCCCCAACGCCCCTCTTCCTTAGTCACGATGTAGAGAGACTCGAAGCGGCCAAGAGTTAAGCCGTCTTTTCCATACCGCGCCATCTCGGTATCGACGTGAACCTTCGAGTCGGACATATGGATGATCCGTCGGCGCGTCCAGGCGGTGTGGTTCCAGCCAGTTTCCCGCAATGTCCGGTAGGTATTGTTCATCCACGACTCGGTCGCCGCGCCTGGCGCGTCATAGACGGCCATCTGGCCGCTGGCCAGTCGGTAGTGGGGAAAGTGATACGTCCGCTCCTCGGCTTTCGCATCCTGATGGTTGAAGGCATCGAAGAATGCGTCCAGCACTGCCATGACCTCGCGCTCGACCTGCGGCTGATCGGCCTGAGGAGTCTGCGCGGAGGCTGCTGGTACGGCCAGCAGAAGAATCGCGAGTATCAGCTTCATCGGTTCCGTGTGCCCTTTTCGGCGCTCGTGTAGTCCCGTGCGCGTTCGAATTGCGTGTTCGAATTGATTGTCGGCCCAACGCCCGGCTTGAGCCGCGTCGGCACCAAATGCTTGCACGTGCCGCCGTCGGCTGCAAGCCGATGTTAGGCCGGAGGGTCTCCGAGGGTATTTCGGACAACCCGGTTCATTTGCTTCGAGCTGGCAGCCAAGTCAGTAGCGACGGCCACCAACTCCGGAAAGCGAGCGGCTGATCCTCGGAGGTCTAGCAGGGCTCATCGCCACGTAGGATCCGAGGCAAATAGTGCGCGATGGGAGTCGATGGGGCCCTGTGAAGAGGCGGGCGTTCTGTGCCCGCCGACCCCCATAGCTGGTGGGGGCGGATGCCAGGTTGAGGCAGTCGTGGCGACGGGCCCGCCGATCGGGGGCGCGGAAAAAATTGGGGTCGTTTCTTGATGGGGGGCCCCCACCCCCCTAGATGGTCGATTCCTAAATAGTGTAGCAATACGACCATGGATGGTGGTACCCTCCTCTCGGGCCACAAGCCCGGGAGGAACAATGCCCTTCGAATCGAAGCGCGCCCGCCTCATCCTTTCGGCGGAATCGAGGGCTGAGCTGACGACCATCTCGCAATCCCGAACACGACCGGCGCGTGCGGTTGATCGCGCGCGCGTGCTGCTCGCGTATGCGGCCGGCCGGCCGGTGTCGCGCATCGCCAGGGATCTGGCGACGAACCGGCCGAAGGTGGAGCGCTGCATCGACAAGGCGCTGCAGTTCGGTGTGGCCAGGGCGCTCGAAGACCTGCCGGGTCGGGGACGTGATGCCGTGATCACGGCCGAAGCGCGTGCGTGGGTGCTGGCGCTCGCGTGCCAGAAACCGAAGGAACTGGGCTACTCCTACGAGCTGTGGACCACGCGCTTGCTCGCAGGGCATGTGCGCAAGCACTGCCGGGCGAGCGGCCATCCGTCGCTCGCACGGCTCGGGCGTGGCACGGTCTCGAAAATCCTCGCCAAGGGCGTGATCAAGCCGCACAAGGTCCGTTACTACGTGGAGAAACGCGACCCCGATTTCGACGCCAAGATGGTCCAAGTGCTGTGCGTCTACAAGGAGGTGGCGTTGCTGCGGGAGGCGGGACGGGACGTGTCCTCGATGATCGCGATCCTCTCGTACGACGAGAAACCCGGCATCCAGGCGATCGGCACCACCAGCGTGGATCTGCCGGCTGTTCCGGGCCAGTACCCGACGATCCTGAGGGACTACGAGTACGTGCGCCGCGGGACGGTGAGCCTCATGGCAGGAATCGACCTGCTGACGGGGACGGTGCATGGGCTGCCCGTCGATCGCCATCGGAGCCGCGAGTTCATTCAGTTTCTGAAGATCGTCGATAGCGCCTATCCGAAGACCGCGACGATTCGCATCATCCTCGACAACCACTCGGCCCATATCTCGAAGGAAACCCGCGGCTATCTCGCGTCTGTCCCGAATCGCTTCGACTTCGTCTTCACTCCGAAGCACGGCTCCTGGCTGAACATCGTCGAGACCTTCTTTGCCAAGATGACGCACACCTTCCTGCGGGGAATCAGAGTCGAGTCCAAGCAAGAGTTGAAGGACCGGATGCTCAAGTACCTCGACGAGGTGAACGCTGAGCCGGTCGTGTTCCGCTGGCGCTGGACCGCGGGCTCGATCGCGGAGGTTTAGGCATTGATATGTCAATTTGGAATCAATCATCTAGTA
>JAQBYD010000121.1 GCA_027623315.1 Verrucomicrobiota bacterium
ACTCGACACCCAGCGCCGCGCCCTGAATCCCTCAGCGGCGGGAGGTGACGGTCAAAATGAGAACTGCTGGCGGACGCCGGCCTCGCATTGACTCGGTCCATCTACTGGCGTAACATACTGGGTTCAAACATGAGGCAATAGGGAACCATGGCTAAGAAAAAGAGTGAAAAAGTAACGATCTTCGATACGACGTTGCGCGATGGCGAGCAATCGCCCGGGGCGAGTCTGAATCACCGCGAGAAACTGGAAATCGCACGGGCGCTCTCGCTCCTCAAGGTCGATGTGATCGAAGCCGGCTTTCCGATTGCTTCTCCGGACGATGCTAAGGCCGTCAAGGCCATTGCCGAACTCGTAAGAGGCCCCAGCGTGGCCGGTCTGGCGCGCTGTGTGCGCAAAGACATTGAAGTCTGTGCCGACTCCGTCGCTCCGGCGAAGAAGCCACGTATCCACGTATTCCTGGCGACCTCGGCAATTCATCGTAAGTACAAACTGCGTAAGGCGCAAAGCGAGATTCTGCGGCAGGCGGTGGACTCCGTGAAGTATGCCCGCAAGTTCTGTAATGATGTGGAATTCAGTCCTGAGGATGCATCGCGAACAGAGCCGCCGTACCTGGCCGAGGTCGTCGAGGCTGCGATTGACGCCGGTGCAACCACCATCAATATCCCCGACACGGTGGGTTACGCCATGCCGACCCAATTCGGCGACCTGATCGCTTACCTGTTCGACAACGTGCCGAACGTGAGCGACGCGACGATCAGCGTTCACTGCCACAATGACCTGGGCTGCGCGGTTGCCAATTCGCTCGCAGCAATTCAAAACGGTGTGCGCGCCGTGGAGTGTACGATCAACGGTATCGGAGAGCGTGCCGGGAACTGTGCCCTGGAAGAGATCGTGATGGCCCTGCGCACGCGTGCGGATGCCTTCCCCAATGTACATACGAACGTGAAAACCGAGAATCTGTACAAAGTGAGCCGATTGGTCAGCAGTTTGACCGGCATGAGCGTCCAGAGAAATAAGGCTGTCGTTGGATCCAATGCGTTCGCTCATGAAGCGGGCGTGCACCAGGACGGAATGCTGAAGGAGCGAAGCACCTACGAGATCATGCGTCCCGAGGATATCGGTATTGAGGGCTCCGAGCTGGTCCTGGGTAAGCACTCCGGTCGACATGCATTTCGTCATCATATGGACCGTCTCGGTGCGAAATTGAATGACAAGGAGATCGAGCACGCCTACGCGCGTTTCATCGCGCTGGCTGACAAGAAGAAGACGATCTACGACGAGGATCTGCTCGCGATCGCGCGCGCCGAGCTCGCGGCAATGCCCAGTGTGTACCTGCTCGATTATCTGCATGTCGTAACCGGCACGAACACCGTGCCGACCGCCACCGTGCGCCTGAAGAAGGGCAAAGAGATCATACAGGACGCGGCCTGCGGCGATGGGCCGGTCGACGCAGCCCTGAAGACAATCGAGCGAATGACCGCGACACGCGGTCGACTGCTCGACTTCTCGCTGCAGGCGGTCACGGTCGGTAAGGATGCGATGGGCGAGGTCACGGTGCGTGTTGCCTTCGGGCAGGAGGTCGTCAGCGCGAAATCGGCGAGTACCGATATCGTCGAAGCCAGCGCGCAGGCCTACCTGTCATGCGTCAACCGCGTGCTGAGTAACCAGGGCGCCACCCCGGCCAGGAAGCGCGGCGGCTCCGGCAAGACGCGCGCTGCCTGAGGCGTCGTGAACCCCATCGGACAGACGCAGCCGTTCGCGGTGCTTGGCCACCCCATCGCGCACTCACTCTCGCCGGTGATGCATAACGCGGCATTCGCGGCACTGGGGTTAGATGCCGTTTATACGCTCAAGGACGTTCCGCCCGTCCGCTTGATGGACACCTTGGCAGAGATGGGCCAGAAGGGATTTGTCGGCGTCAATCTGACGGTACCGCTGAAGCAAGTGGCATTCGAGGGGATTTCCGAACTGGACGAGTCCGCCCGCCTCGCGCGCGCCGTCAATACGGTTCAGTTTATCGACGGCGGGATGAAGGGATACAACACGGACGGGTCCGGCTTCCTCAAGGCTTACGAGGAGGCCTTCGATCGGTCGCTCGCGGGGAAACGCGTCGCGATCCTGGGCACTGGCGGCTCTGCGCGTGGGGTTGGCATGGCTTCAGCATCCGTCGGTGCATCCGCAATCCGCGTTTGTGGACGAGACGCCGCTCGTAGCGAGGCCTTGGCCGCCGAGATCAGGGCCGAGTTTCCGAATCTCGCGGTGACGATAGCGCTGACAGAGAATGACGGCTGGAACGCAGCGGTAAGTGCCTCCGACGCGGTGATTCATACGACGACCGTGGGCATGCAGCCGGAGGACGAGGCGATTGTTCCTTGCACAGCGTTCCGGAGCGGTCAGAGCGCGTACGATCTGATCTACCTTCGGGAGGAGACCAGTTTCATGCGGGCCGCGAGTCAGGGCGGAGCCTGCACCGCCAATGGTCTGGGCATGCTCTTACACCAGGGCGTCGATGCCCTGCGCATCTGGCTTGGGCAGGAGCCGCCGGTGGATGTCATGCGCGAAGCGCTGACGCAAGCCGTGCGCGCCGGCTGAGAAGGGTGGGGCGCTGCCCGCCGGCACGCGCTGTAAGCATCGGACCCGATCGAAAAAGAAAATCCCTTGCCAGGTGAAGTCACCTACCACGTGATCGTAAGCCTTGTCGTAAATCGTGTCGAATACCCGCCGGTGCGGGCTCTTACTCGCTCGTACAGAGAACGCAAGACGGTGTCGAGAAGCCGAACGTAAGTGAATCGAGAACTCCGACAAGGTTTACGACAAAGCTTGCGACGAAGCTTACGACAAGGCGTGTCTTGTCGACGGTTCGAATTTGGTCGAGAACAACCTGTCCGCGCTTGCGCTGAAATGTGCAGGGCACGCGAGAAGGGTAGGGTCGCCCCTTGGTCGTCATCGGTGCGACGATGACCGTCGTGATGTGGTCGTTCATCTCGTCGGGCGAGATGATGACACAGGGGTGTGTCTTGCGGATCTCGCTCCCGCGTGTCGGGTCAAGGGAAATGAGAAACACATCGAAACGATTGGTTACCACTCCCATTCCTCCTCATCCCACGTCGGTCCCGTTTCTGCGACGTGGTCGAGGAGTTCGTTGTCCGCGCGATCCGTGCGTTCGCGAGACGACGGGGGTGCACGACGGCGCGAGACGATAGATTGCGAGTCCGGTACACGGTCGCATGGACATTTGTTCTACTAATCGTGTCCCGCCGTCGTGCCCCCCAATCGTGTCCCGATTTGCTTGCGCCAACGCTGTGCTGACCGTTTTTCAAGGAGCAGAGCGGAGCGGCGCTCCTTGAAAATACGTGTCTAGGAGTCTGTCGGACTTAGCCGCCCTCCGATTATCGACGCTCAAGGGGTCCGCCAGCCTCCTATCTACGATTTTCCCTCAGGAAGGGAAAACCGTGGGAAAAGAGCTTTCAGCGGATGGAGTGGAGCGATAAACGGCGTTGCATGAGCGCACGATATGTAAATGTAGACCGTCGGACTCCGATGTTG
>JAQBYD010000122.1 GCA_027623315.1 Verrucomicrobiota bacterium
GGTCTATATCGCGACGATGAAGTCGCGGCGCACTTAGGACACACCGTGGCCGATCGGCTTCTCGGTCCTACTGGTACGACCGCTATCGTAGATACGGGCGTTGTTTTCACGCCGCCAGCCGCGTGCAGCCCAGGCATGTCCGACTCTGTCTCTATATTCAGTACTGCACGACGCGCCACCGGGCAATTTCATTCTATGTCACCTCCGCGGTGGGGCGGGCGACCGGACCCGGACCGCGCACCGGCAGGGTGACGTTGGCCGACGGGATGGTCGGCGGCTGGTTGGGCATCACTTGAGCGTTCCCTGTGTGAGTCCCGAGATGAACTGGCGCTGCATGGCCACAAAGAACACGATCACCGGAACCATCACCACCCAGATGAGGGCGAAAAGCTGGTCGTAGTTCGACTGGTACTTTCCGAGGTTCGCGAACATGAGAGTCGTGAGCACGGCCTTGTCCTTCGACGCACCGAGAAACAGCAGCGGACCGAGGAGGTCGTTGAACGCGCCGAGAGCCAGAAAGATGATCACCGACGCAGTCACCGGCCGCAGGAGCGGGAAGATCACGCGCCAGAACGTCGTGAAGCGGTTGGCGCCGTCGATCTGGGCAGATTCGTCGAGCTCGACCGGGATCGTGTGGATGAAGCTTGCGTAGATGAACATCGTGAACGGCAGAGAACCTCCCACCGCGATGATGATCAGGGCGGGCATCGATCCGATGAGGTGAAGCCTGGCGAGGATCTGAACGAGCGGCAGCGCCGTGATGACCGGAGGGATGAGCAGCCCGACGAGCACGAGCATGTACATCAGCCGGAAGATCCGTGTCCTTTGGCGAGCGATGACATAGGCGAACATGGAGCCCACCACGACCGCGCCCGTGACACTACCCACCACGTAGACCATCGTGTTGACGAAGGCGGAAACTAGCTGCTCGTTGGCAACGACGCTTGCCATATTAGCGAGGGTCAGGCGATCGAGGGGCAGGCTAAGAGGATCTGCCTTGATGTCCCTCAACGTCTTGAATGCGTTCACGAACACCATGTAGATCGGCACGAGGTTCGCGAATACCACCGGGCCGAGGACAAGAAAACGCAGGGCGGAACCTGACGACGGCCTCACAGGATGTTCCTCTCTCGCTTCTGCAGCGGCCGGACGAGGACGACCGTCACGGCGAAGATGAAGAGCATCATGAGCACGGCCTGGGCGGCCGCATATGCCGGCTCCTGGGAATCCTGGATGAGCTTGAGCGTCAGCGTGCGTGTTGCCCCGGCAGGGCCCCCCGCGGTGATCGTGGCCACATGCTCGAACTCCTTGAGTAGGCTGATCACCAGGACGAGCGAAGTGATCGTGAACGCCGGGGCGATCATCGGGAAGACCACGGATCGAAAGAGCTGGACTCGGTTCGCGCCGTCGATCCTCGCCGCCTCAAGAAGATCCCGCGGGACTTGGGCAAGGCCGGCGAGCATGACGATCGTGGTGAACCCCAAGCCGTGCCAGACGATGACAAAAATGACGGTGAACAGGGACGCGACCGGCTGGCCGAGGAACAGGATCCGCTCAATGCCAAACAAGCCGAGTGCTTGGTTGATGACGCCATCGGTATTGAGCAACGCCTTCCAGAGGAACCCCACAATGACGCCGCTCAGGATCATCGGGAACACGACGATGGTGCGGAGCGCTGTCGTGATCCGGCTCGGCTGATTGAGAGCCAGCGCGAGAGCGATTCCTAAGACCTGCGTCACCACGCCCGCAGCGATCGCGATGATGAGCGTCACGCCAACGGATCCCCGGACTCGCACGTCTCTGAAGGCCTGCGCGTAGTTCGCGAGACCGGTGAACTCGAACTTGGGACGGAGGCCGTCGAAGTCCGTGAAGCTATAGAAGGCGCCCAAGACCAGAGGGGCCAGCACCATGATGAGAAAAAGGATGAACCCAGGAAGGACGAGCGCCATCGTATCGACGCTCAGCCGACGCTTTCGAACCCCGCCGCGATGATGCCGAACCAACTATGCGTGACCCAACTCAGGACTCCACCAAGATATGAAGCCTCGGGGGCGCCGGACCTGGCGCCCCCGAGGCTCGTGACGTGTTACGTCGCGGCCTGCTGCAGACGCCCTAGGGTGTCTGCAGCTTGGCCGCGACGTAATCATCAAGCATCGTGAGGGCTTCGAGGGCGCTCTTGCCCTGGAGCACCGCCTGACCGGCCTCGCCCAGGACAGCCCCGATACCGCTCACGACTGCCTCGTCGCCCAGGCCGGCAGAAAACTGCCAGGTGATGGTGGCCGTGGCAAGCTGCTTCTCGAGATCCAGCTGCAGGCCGCTGAAACCAAGGTCCGGTGGGTTCTGGAGGTTCGAGAACATCCCGTCAGCCTTGGCGATGGCCGCGTGGCCCTTACCGAGTGACAGGTACTCGCAGAACGTGACCGCCTCCTTGCGGTGTTCCGACAAAGATGAGACGCCGCACGGCGCAGTCCTGGCGCCGTAGACGTAGTTCCCCTCGAGCGACGGCAGCAGGTAGACGCCGACCTCAAACTTCAGGTTCGCTTTCTCCTTCTCGGCAGAGGCGGTGAACCAGATCCCCATCGGGTAGGACGCGCCCCTTTCCGCGAAGAATGCTGGCTCCAGCTGATCGTAGGTCAGGCCAGCTGCGCCGTCGATGAGGTAGCCATTCTTGACCCAGGTTTCGTAGTGTTGAAAGGCCTTCAGGAGGTCGCCCTCCGCATACTTGACCTTCCCGGCCTTGATGTCGGAAAGGAAGTGCGGGTTCTTCCCGATCACTGTCGCCGAGAGCATGTCCAGGAAGATGCTCGGGACCCAGTCCCCCGAGGTCACGATCGGCGCAAACCCGGCGGCCTTCAGCTTCGCGAGGACTGCGTCCATCTCGTCGAGCGTCTTCGGCAGCTCCGTGATGCCAGCCTGGGCATATTGATTCTTGTTGTAGAAGACCAGGCCAACGGGCTGGAATTGCGACGGCAGGGTGTACAGGAGGCCGCCTTGCATCGACTGCTCGTAGCCCTTGATCTGCTTGACCGCGTCAGTGATCTCGAAGGGGACGAGCAGGCCGGCCCTGCCGAGGGCGCCGCAGTCCGCGCCACAGGTGAGCGAGTCGGGGAATTCGCCCGCGGCGATGAGCGACTTGAAGTAAGCCAATATGGAGTCGAACCCGGCGCTCGCGGGAAGCAGCTGTTCGATCTTGATGCAGGGGTTCTCGGCCTCGAAGTCCGCGTACAACGTGTCATAGAACGCTTGCGTGTAGTTGGCACCGAGAGGCTGCGCTCCATAGACGATCTTGACCGGCTCGCACGCCGCTTCCGTGGAAGCGGCGGCCGTGGCGGCTGCGGGTGCAGGGGTTGATACATTCGGCGCAACAGGGGCAACCGGTGCACAGGCGACAAAAACCAACAGGACCAGCATCAAGATTGGCGCAAAGAGTTTCTTCATTTTTTCCTCGTAGATTGAATTGGAAGGATAGGTACGGATAGGAAATTCAAGCTCCCTAACACCTCCACATTAATACAGCCGCTCCACTCCTCTTGTAAAACT
>JAQBYD010000057.1 GCA_027623315.1 Verrucomicrobiota bacterium
GGCGTGCTCAACGGAATGGCGCTTTCATGAGAAGCACGGTTTCGGACAATTAAAGGGGACGCGCGCCATGTGTGTGAGTTGAGGAGTGTGTGAGTTGAGGAGTTGTCCCCATCTGATAAGAGAATGGAGACGGCGTGTCCCCACGCCGCAGTGGCTCGAGGATCGCCTCTAACGCGCTTCAAAAGAACGGTGGTCGCACGCAGCCCCTTCGTCTTTGCCCCAATCTTTACCATCGTCGAGAATCGGTACATCGATGAACGCAAAAGGATCGATGCCTTCGGGCTGTGGAACGGGCTATGCCTGTAAGCCCGCGGAAACACGGGCACTCAGTTCACGGATCGCCACTCGCTCCTGCTGCATCGTGTCGCGGTCGCGCAGCGTGACGGTATTATCCTCAAGGGACTCGAAGTCGATGGTCACCCCGAATGGCGTGCCGATCTCATCCTGGCGACGGTAACGGCGGCCGATCGCGCCGGTCTGATCGAAAAAACAGGGCCAGTGTTGCCGCAACTCGTTGAACACGTCGCGCGATTTCTGCACCAGCTCCGGCTTGTTCTTGAGAAGCGGGAAGACGGCCACTTTGATTGGCGCCAGCTTTGGGGCGAACTTCATGACCGTGCGCGCCTCGTATCCGTCGGGGGGATTTGCGCCGGGTGCCGCCGGCTGTGGCCCTCCGTCGCTGCCGTCCTTGGGCACCCACTCTTCGGCGTATGCTTCGCACAGAATGACCAGCACGCCGCGTGTCAGGCCGGCTGCGGGCTCGATGACGTTCGGCATGTAACGCTCGTTGGTCTCCTGGTCGATATACTCGAGCTTCTGCCCGGAATGCTCCTGGTGCTGCGTGAGGTCGAAGCAGCCTCGATGTGCGAGGCCTTCAAGCTCCCCGAAATTTGGCGCGGTAAACGGATAGAGATATTCGACGTCGACACAAGCATCGGAGTAATGGGCGAGCTCATCCGGCTCGTGGTCTCGGAAGCGGAGGTTGGATTCGTCTATGCCCAGGCCCCGCCACCAGCGCATTCGTTCCGCTTTCCAGAACGCATACCATTTCAGTGCCTCGTCCGGATGGCAGAACCATTCCATCTCCATCTGTTCAAACTCGCGAGAACGAAAGACGAAATTGCGCGGTGTCACCTCGTTGCGAAAGGCCTTGCCGATCTGGGCGACGCCGAAGGGGATCTTGACGCGCGTGGTATCAAGAATGTTCTTATAGTTCAGGAAGATGCCCTGGGCGGTCTCGGGGCGCAGGTAGGCGCGCGAATCGTCATCCTTGATGGCACCGACGTAGGTCTCGAACATCAGGTTGAACTCGCGTGGCTCCGTCAATTTGCACTGATCGTACTCGCCGGGCTTCTTGCTCGGCTTGCGCGGGCATGCATAGTCGTCAATTTGGTCGGCGCGGAAGCGCGCCTTGCAGGCCTTGCAGTCGACCATGGGGTCATTGAATCCACCGACATGTCCCGAGGCCACCCAGGCCTTCGGGTTCTGAATGATCGAGGAGTCGAGTCCGACGATCTGCAGGGGTTCGCCGTTCTCATCCAGCGGAGGGCTTTCGACCATGTGGCGCCACCAGTCGTCGCGAATGTTGTTCTTCAGTTGGACGCCCAGCGGGCCGTAATCCCAGAATCCATTGATTCCGCCATAGATTTCGGATGCGGGGTAGATGAAGCCCCGTCGCTTGCAGAGCGAGACGAGTGCCTCGAGCGATACGCGTTTATCGTTTGCAGACATGGCGGCGTATCCTGTGCAACCACGCGCCAAGTTGCAACGACAAAGCACCTAGGTTAGCGCCAACGCGTCCAGGGTCGATGAATCGAAACGGGCTTGGGCCGAGCGCGGCGTTCGGAGTCCCGCCTTCCTCGTCCGCCGTAGTCCGAAGGACGAAGGAGGAAGGCGGCCCCGCGCCGTAATGAGAATTGCCGGGCTGCGCTTGACCGAACTATTCCATCAAGCATACCTTCGGTGGGATGATGGATGCAGCGCTGGATGAGATTGATGTGGGGCCTTACCGCGGGTGGGTGAGCCCGGCGTGTCGGGACCCATCGTCCCTGGAGCAATTCCGACGCATTGCCGGCTCTGTCACTGGCGAGCAGTGCCAGATCCTCACAGAGAATGAGACCGACCGCATCGTTCGCGTTTCCCTGGCATGTGAGTCCGGACCGATTGATGTGGCGATAAAGTCGTATGGGAAGCGAAACGCCGCGCGCGATCGAGCCGACCGTTTGAGCGGATCACGTGCCGCACGCAGTATACGGACGGCGCTGATCCTGCAAGCGTCCGGAGTCGGTACGCCGCGTCCGATGGCCTGCCTCGACCGCTGGGAGCAGGGGCGGCTTCTCGAAAGCTACTTCGTGACCGAATACGTTGGTTGGCCCAGCTTCAAGGATGAGTTGGTGCGGCTCTATCGGCATGACCCGCAATGCGCAAAGGTCATGGCGCTGCTGGAGACGGTCGCGAATTCGGTTCGAGGGATGCACGATGCCGGCGTCGTGCACCGCGATCTCGGCAACCAGAATATCCTCGTTCGGCCCGCCGACGAAGCAGGCGCTCCCGGGGTGCAGTTCATCGACCTGAATCGGGCGCGCCTGATCGATCCGCCCAACGCCCGCGAGCGGGCGCGTGACATCTCGCGCCTCACATTGCCGTCCGACTTTCTGCGCGTCTTCATCGAGATGTACGCCCAGGCTCCGCCCGAACCGGACCTGCTACGGTGCGAAGATCGCTACCGGCGTTCCTTTGCTCGGCATACACGAACTCGTGCGCTTCGACACCCCGTGCGAGAACGCCGACGCAAGCGCGAGCGTGTGGAGGAGGATTATCCGCCAGAGCGCGAACTGTGGATTTGGGATGAACGTTCGGGGCAGCCGGTCGGAGCGCTGAAGAGTATTGACCGGCGACGATACTACCCTAAACCGGACGTATTGCGACAGGTCGCGTCGACGCTGCGCGCTGCCGGTCCCGTGCGTCCCATCTATGTGAAGCTCCTGGACGAAGCGTTCACGCAGCCCGTCGAGATGGCAGGCCGGGTCGGCATCACTCTGCATCCGCACGAGGAGCATGTCGAGCGGGAGCAGGACCTCCTCGACCGGCTCGCCGGAGTACCGGTGCTACTGCGATACTACCGGCATGAAGGCGAGGGTGATTGGGATCGGGCGACCGAATGGGCTCGCCACCTTCACTCGGCGGGCACGGCGGTCTCCATCGCGGCCGTACAGGACCGGATTGCGGTTCGCGAGCCATCGGCCTGGGCCGAGTTCTGTGAGGCCGTCTTCTCGCGCGTGGCCGGCGTGGCATCCTGGATCGAGATCGCTCACGCCATCAATCGGTCGAAATGGGGCATCTGGTCACTGGCGGAGTACCGGCGCATGATGGAGGCGTTTCTGCCGGTTCGGGCGCACTTTCCAGAGGTCCCGATTACCGGGCCCGCTGCAATCGACTTTGAATACCCCTTTCTCCTGGCTGCGCTCAAGGAGCTACCCGGCGGTTTTCGTTTTTCCGCACTATCACATCATCTCTACGTGGATCGCCGCGGCGCGCCGGAGCGTGCGCAGACAGGGTACGATTCGTTGCGCAAATTCGCGCTCGCGCGCGCCATCGCCCGCTGGTCGGGACACTGTGAAGACCGGCTCATCATCTCCGAGACGAACTGGCCGCTGGCGGGAACCGGCGTCTACTCTCCCGTCGGCGCGCCCTATCAGTCGCCGGGCGCGCGCCGAAACGATCCCAGCGTCGGCGAGGACGAGTACGGGCACTTCATGATCCGGTACCTGTTGATCGCGCTCTGCTCGGGACTCGTCGAAGCCGTCTACTGGTGGCGGTTGGTCGCTCGCGGATACGGACTTGTGGACGATACCGATCCGGCCAACTGGCGCGAGCGCCCGGCATATCGCATGCTGCAGTTCTTTCTCCAGTCGGTCGGCACGAGCCGTTTCGTCCGGCGCGAGACGCCGGGTCCCACATCCGCCGTCTACTGGTTCGATAACCCGGACGGAACGCACACGGGAATCGCGTACGCACATGGCGATCCCGAGCGCTGGCCGATCCCACCCGGCGACATCCGCGTGTTCGACAGCGAGGGCAATCGCGTCGAGACGTCCGCCGATTCCATTAAACTCCAGGGCGAACCCGTCTACATCCTCGCTAGCTGAGCAGGTCTTAACCCGGACATCTCACACTTGTTCGTAGCGCGAGAGCGCGAAGAGCCTGACGGAGCTATCCGTGTTCGTAGTAGGAAAAGTGTGAGATATCCGGGTTAAGTCCGGGCGTGATTCGCGGACCCAGATCCGGGGTGTTCAGACCATGTCGCGGTAGAGTGCGACGGTCTGTGTGATCGTTTGCTGAATAGAGAAGTGCGATTCAATTCGTTCGCGTGCCGCGCGCCCCATGGACGCCCTGAGATCTGTATCGCTGCGGAGCGTCCGCAACGCATCGGCGAGCGCCGTCGAGTCGGAGACCGGCACGACCCGTCCGCACTCGCCATCGACCACGAGTTCGGGCATGCCGCCGACATCGCTCACGACGGGCGGCACCCCCTGCGACATGGCTTCGATCAGCGCGCGCGGCATACCCTCGCGGCGCAGCGAGCACATCGCAAATACATCGCAGGCACCCATCAGGGATGCGGCATCGTCGCGACGCCCGACCAGGTGAATACGCTCGCTCAGTTCCGGAGCGCGAGCCATCCCGCGCACGTGCGGGTCATGGTTCTCTCCGACCAGCAGAAGGTGTACGTCGGGCAACTGCATCCGGCGAAGGGCTTCGATCAGGACGGGGATGCCTTTGAGCGCCCGGATTCGAGCCGCGCATCCGACGACAAAAGCGTCGTCCGGAACTCCCAGCCCCGTCAACGTGTCGCGATCGGCCGCCTGGTACCACGCCGCATCGTGGCCCTTGTAGATTGTGCGCAGTCGCGACTCCGGGACTCGGAGTCGCGCGAGGCTGTGCTTAACGGCGTCAGAGGCGCAAACGATACAGCGTAGCCGTGGATTGAGGTACGACAGCCACGACGTCGGGTCCCAGCGGTTGAGATGTCCCATGGTGCCGCGGTATGCGACGATCGGGGTAGGGCCCCCTCGCGTCGCGGCGAGTGCGTTTGCGACTTGCTTGTGACTACCCAGGCAGTGCACCAGGTCTGCGCGACTCGCGGCGAGCGCACGGCGAAGCGCTCGCGCCGCCTTTCGATCGATTCGGCTGCGCATGCGTATCGGCGTGACTTCGATCCCGGCGTCGCGCAGACGCGGAATGTCCGGGCTGTCGGGTCCGATCACAACGTGGGTGTCGATGCCGTGACCCGGCAGGGCCGTGATCCAGTGAAACTCCGACCGGTCTATCGTGTTCTCGCAGATGATCAAGACGCGCATTTGGTGTATCCCGTGTCCGTTGTTCGGTGGCCCGTGGCAAGCTTGCCCCGCCGCAGGCGCGGTGGCTAGTGAGAAGTGGTTAGTAAGTAGTGGTTAGTGACCGGCGCAGCGTTGTATTTTCCTCACTCCTCACTTCTGACTACTCACTCCTGACTACTGATTTCTCACTTCTCACTTCTCACTTCCGGCTGCACCGCGCGTACGAGCACCGGTGCACGGGATCGCCCTTGGCGCTAAAGATCAATTCAAACTCGGTGCGTTCGTCGTCGGCCGGCGCGACGATCGTGCAGGGTTCGAATCGATCGTCTTCCTCGAAGAGGTCGCGGACGACCTGGAAGTACTCTTCGTGGTCGGTGGCCACGTGTAAAGAACCACCCGGCAGCAGAATTCGGTCGAGCGTGTTGAGAAATTCGGGCCGGAAGGTCCGGCGTTTATGATGCCGGGCTTTGGGCCACGGGTCTGGAAAGAAGACGAACAGCTCTGAAACGCAATGGGGCGGGATCATGAACTCGACCGCGTAGGATGCTTCGACCCGGATGACGCGCGCGTTGTGGAGCTCCAGGCGCTGGATCTTCCTGGCTACCTTGCGAACTCGCACGAGTTGGCGTTCGATCCCAAGGTAATTGCGATCCGGATCGCGGGAGGCGCGCATGGCCAGGAAACGACCCTTGCCGCAGCCTACATCGAGCACCAGTGGCCGCGGGGCATCGAACAGCTCGTGCATGGGTAATGGAGTGGTCCAGCAGGGCGGGACGATCATGGCCGGATTCGCGGGATGCCCGTGGCGGGTCGAATGGACAGCGGTCATCGTTGAATCTTCAGCCATGCTGGCACACTCTCATACTCAGGTGCTCTCAAACAAGCCCGGCCCCACCCCGAACCTATCCGTGTATATCTGCGTATATCCGCGATATCCGCCGTCTCTTCGACTCGTTCGTGCCCGCGTCCGTGGCGTTGCCCGTGAATTCGCGCAAGGGCCGGCCACCCGCTGCTTCTTGACGCTGCTCACGGAAGAGTGGCAGGATGCGGTCATAATGAGTCAGGAAAGACGGGAACAGATCGAGCAGTTCCTGATCGATGTAGTCGAAGAGCGAGACCGATCGCTCGAACTCAGCCGCAGTGTCGGGATTCTCCGATGGTTTTTACATCAGTTGTCGCACCTCTATCGGGGTGTCGTACAATTACGGCTGTTTCTGTATCGAAAAGGAATCATGCGGCATCACGTGCTGGGATGCCAGGTCATCAGCGTCGGCAATCTTACGGTGGGCGGCACCGGCAAGACGCCGATCGTGGAGGCGTTCGCGCGTGAGTTGACGCGTGAGGGGCGTTCGGTGGCCGTTCTGAGCCGAGGATACAAGAAGGATGAGCCGCCCGTGGCGCAACGTCTGTGGGACCGGGTGACCCTGCGCGAGAAAAGGATTCCTCCGCGAGTGGTTTCAGACGGCAAGGAGCTTCTTCTCGATGCCGCGATGAGCGGTGACGAACCCTACATGCTCGCGTCCAACCTGCCGAACGTCGTCGTGCTGGTTGACAAGGACCGGGTCAAAAGCGGGCGTTACGCCGTCAACAAGATGGGATGTGACACCTTGATCCTGGATGACGGCTTTCAATACCTCGCGCTCAAGCACCAGATCGAGATTCTGCTTGTCGACAAGACGAATCCGTTTGCCAACGAGAATGTGCTGCCACGCGGCCTGCTGCGCGAACCGATCAAGAACATCAAGCGCGCGAACTTCGTCTTCATCACGAAGTCGAACGGCTTCGGCAGTGACGATCTGCGCGATCGAATCAACGAGCTCAATCCAAAGGCTGAAATCGTTGAATGCACTCATGCGGCGCGGTATCTCAAGAATGTCTATGGCGACGAGCGCGAAGACCTGGAGTTCTTGAAGGGTGCCCGGGTCACGGTCGTCTCGGGGATCGCGCGACCGGAAGGATTCGAAAGGGAGATCCGGAAGCGCGGGGCGCAGACGATGAAGGCGTGGCGCTTCGCTGATCATCACCGCTATGGGCAGCAGGAGATCATCGACATCATCAACGAGAGTAAAGAACTCGGGGCCCACGCGATCATCACGACCGAAAAAGATGCCGTTCGATTTCCCAAGATCGCGCGCCTCGACGTTCCGGTCTATTTTATCCGGGTTGACATCGAGATTCTGAGCGGGGTTGAGGATTTCAACGCTTGTATTGCCCGTATCTGCTTCCGCCGCCCCTCCGAACTGCAGACGGCAACCGCCGTGTAGCGGGATGACTCCGGCCAACTCAAAAACGCTCGTTTACTCTCCAAACTGGCTGGGTGACAGCATCATGGCGATGCCTGCGCTTGCCGCGTTGAAGCAGGCATCGGCATGCGGGCGCCTGACCGTGCTCTGCCGGCCAACCCTCGAGCCGTTGTGGGCCTGCTGTGGATTCGTCGATGATCTCGCAACGGTAGAGTCGGGAGTGGCGGGTACCTTTCGGGCCGCCGGCCGGATCAAGGCCATGGCCGTGTCCAGATCCTATAGCCTTCCGAACTCCTTTCGGTCTGCGCTCATCCCTTTTCTTGCCGGCGTACCAGAGCGAATCGGTCCGCGCGGACATCATCGTGCATGGCTGCTGACGCGTTCGGTCGCTGACGCGGGAGTCGAATCCACCGTGCATCAATCAAGAGAGATGGCGGCGTTGTTGGGCGTTTCTGACCAGGACCTGGAGATGCCGGAACTTCAGATTCCGGCCGAGACGATCGAGGCGTGCCGGCGCAGGCTAGCCGACCTTGATGGAACGTCGCCGCTGCTTGCCCTGGTGCCGGGTGCGGCGCGTGGCCCGTCGAAACAATGGCCGCGAGACCATTTCGTCGCCACGGGGCGCCTGGCTGCCGAGCAACTCGGTGCTCATTGTCTTGTGCTTGGGTCCGGCGCCGAGCGCGAGTTGTGTGAATCGGTCGCCAGCGGGATCGGAGCGCAGGCCACATCGTTGGCCGGGGAGACATCGTTGCTTGAGTTTGCCGCGACCGTTCAACGCTGCGGCGTTGCCGTGACGAATGATAGCGGGGGAATGCACCTCGCCGCCGCCAGCGGTGCCGCGGTCGTCGCGATTTACGGGATCACGGATCCTGCGCGAACGGGGCCGCTCGGCGACCGGCACCGGGTTCTCCAGGATAGCGACGTGCGATCGAGGGACGTGCCGCGTGAATCCGCGCTGGCGTCGGAACGACTCGCTCGCATCACCCCCGCCCAAGCCTTTGATGCCGTCGCATCACTCATGCAATGAGCGGCCCTGGTTTCATACGCTCCGCGGCCGTCGTCGGCATCTGCACGTCGGTCAGCCGGGTTCTCGGACTCCTGCGCGAGGTCCTGATGGCGTTCTTCTTCGGCACGTCGCTGGCCCAGTCTGCATTCGTGGTCGCCTTCAAGATCCCCAACCTCTTTCGCCGCCTGTTTGGCGAGGGCGCGCTCTCGGCTGCGTTCATTCCGGTCTTCACGAAGAGCCTTGAGAAGGATGGTCGCGACGCGGCGTGGAGTCTTGCGGGCAAGGTGATGACGCTGCTTGCAAGCGTGCTCGTGGCACTGATCCTGGTGGCGCTTCTCCTGATTACGTGGGCGGAGCATCGTTTCGACTTCGGAGAGCGTGCGGCGGCGACACTGCCGTTGCTTCGGATCATGTTGCCGTACACCCTGTTCATCTGCCTGGTCGCACTAAGCATGGCGATCCTGAACTCCTTGCGGCACTTCCTCATCCCGGCGACGACGCCGATCGTGCTGAATATCGTATGGATCCTGACCCTGACGCTGGTCCTGCCTCGAATTGGCGGATCGATGGACGGGCGCATCGTCGTCGTGGCGTGGGCAGTCGTTATTGCGGGGGTGCTTCAGTTGGCCGTGCAATTGCCGATTTTGATTCGGCGTGGGTTCGCCTTTCGGCTCTCATGGGACTGGCGCGATGTTCGCGTGCGCCGCGTGATTGCCTTGATGGCCCCCGCGGCACTGGGCATGGGGGTGCACCAGGTGAACGTGGTCATCGACGGCGTGCTGGCGCTCTGGGTCGCGGATTGGGCGCCGGCGGCGCTGAGTTATTCCGAGCGCATGATCTACCTGCCGTTGGGTGTTATTGCGACCGCCTTCGGCACGGTCTTGCTGCCCGTCTTCTCCACGCATGTGGCGCGCGCCGAGAAGGGCGCAATCCTCGAAACGTTCCGTGGCGCGGTGCGCAGCCTGGCGTTAATCATGGTCCCGGCGGCGGTCGGGCTGCTGGTTCTCGCGGAGCCCATCCTGCGCGTGACCTACATGTGGTCGGGTGGGGAGTTTGATGAGGATTCACTGCTGCAGACCCGTCGTGCCCTGCAGTTCTATGCCCCCGGTCTTTTCTTCTTTAGTCTCTACAAGGTGTTCGTCCCCGTATTCTATGCGCAGGAGGACATGCGCACGCCGGTACGCGTCGGACTCGCGGCCGTTGCGATCAATCTCGTGCTCAACATCACGTTTATTCTGACCTGGCCCGACGGGTACCAGCACGCCGGCCTGGCGTGCTCGACGGTGCTCTCCAGCGCATTTAGCTGCGTGGTGCTTGCGATCCTCTTACGGCGTCATATCGGTTCGCCCGGCTGGCCATCTCTTTTGGGTGCGCTGGCCCGCATCCTGGTGGCCGCCGCCGTGATGGGCGCGATCGCGTGGTGGATTGGACATCTCGCGGTTATCTCGGCGATTCCCGGCAAGGTCGGGCAACTGGTCCAGGTCGCCGCCGCCGTTGGGGGAGGGATGCTGAGTTACCTCGCGCTGACGGCGATGATCTGCAGGCGGGAGTTGCTGGAGATCATCTCCGGGCTAGGAGCCCGTCGGACTTAGCGCCACCAGTTTAAGTCGCGTCATAAACCGCCGGTCTCCTATTATTTTTGCTGCGCAAAACCATTCGGCGTAATCCACGGTTAGAAATTCCTTCAGGATTGTTCTTGTGAAGGCGCGCCGGTGGCGGGGAAGCGCGGCTCGACAAAGACGGGCGGATGGAGATAGATCGGAGTGAGCGGTGTATCCGGCTCGGACGGGATCCCGTGATCCAGTGCCAGCCGTGCGATATCGCGCGCACGTGGGCTCCGTGTTTCGGTGATCAGCAGCACATCGCCGTCGAGCGCTTCCAGCACGGGCTGCAACCGCACCCAGTCCGGCGTGGCGATCATGCCGTCACGCTTTTCGTCCGGCGTAAACTCGGCACAGGGGAGCATGCTTCGCTCCTCCTGCAGCACGGGACGTCCGCCTTCGATCGCGTAGCGGGCGATCCAAATGCGCTCGCGGCGCGCGTCGCCAATCACGGTCACGCGCGCGGACCCCGTTTGCTTATGCACCGCCAGGCTCAAGGCCGCGTCGCTGGCGATCCCGATCACCGGCGTCTGGCGCGGCAGGGCGTAAGCGCGCGCCGCGGTCACGGCGATTCTCAGGCTGGTAAACGAGCCGGGGCCCAGGCCAGTCGCAAAGATGTCGATTTCGTCCAGCCCGTGTTTCGCCTCCGCGAGGAGCCGTGGAATCTCCTCGAAGAGCTGCTGGTTTCGCCTGCGCGTCTCCGACCATTCCCGCTCGGCGACAATTTCGCCGTCGGCCATGAGCGCCACACCGGCGCACGTGGTGGACTGTTCGAGTGCGAGTATTCTCATGGGATCAAAGTGTGTCCGACTTTGCAGGGCATCGCAAGTCCCGCGCACGCGTGCCCAATCGCATTGATATTCCCTCCGGGTGCGATCTATAGTGACGGCATCGATGAATACAACGATCTCAGAGCTTGCCCGACAAGACGGCAAGACGGTGACGCTGCAGGGGTGGGTCTACAGCAAACGCAGCGGGGGGAAGGTCGTCTTCCTGCAATTGCGTGACGGAACGGGTATCTGCCAGTGCATTGTTGAAGCCAAGGATGGCGACATCTTTGAGAGCGCGAAGGATCTCACGCAGGAGTCGTCGCTTCGGCTGACGGGCGTGGTGCGGGCAGACGAGCGGGCACCGGGCGGATTCGAGATTGCCGCGACGGCCCTGGACGTGATCCAGATCGCCGACGAGTACCCGATCTCACGCAAGGCGCATGGGATCGACTTTCTGATGTCGAACCGGCACCTGTGGCTGCGCTCGCGCGGACCGACGATCGTGCTGCGTATTCGCCATACGATCATCAAGGCCATCCGTGACTACTTCGACGCCGATGGGTTCACGTTAGTGGACACGCCGGTGTTGACGCCCGGCGCGGGCGAAGATGCTCAAACTCTGTTCGAGGTCGATTACTTCGGCGAGCCCGTCTACCTGACGCAAACCGGGCAGCTTTACCTCGAATGCGCCGCGATGGCGTTGCGTAAGGTTTACTGCTTTGGCCCGACATTTCGCGCCGAGAAGTCCAAGACGCGGCGCCATCTCACCGAGTTCTGGATGGTTGAACCGGAAGTCGCCTTTGCCGAATTGGATGACATTGTTGACCTCGCCGAGGGATTGATCTGCGCGATCGTCGAGGCCGTATTGGCCCGGCACGAGCAGGATCTGCTGGAGCTCGGACGCGACCTCGCGCCGCTGCGCCGCGTCCAGGCGCCGTTCGATCGCATCACCTATACCGATGCGGCGGAAACGCTTCGCAGCGCGGAGACCCGGGCGCTCCTCGAAGAGGAGTTGGAGCGCGACCGTGCGCGCCTCGCCGAGTGGGAGCAGACCGTGGCGGACCTCGAGCGGCAACACGATGAGGCCAAGAAGGCGTGGCAGAAGGACAAACTCGACGTCGAGCTCCAGCACTTGCGGCAGGACGTACAGGAACTTGAGCGTGACCTCGAGTCGCGCCCCCAACATATTGAGCTCGCGCAGAAT
The DNA here is from genome assembly GCA_027623315.1 of Verrucomicrobiota bacterium. Lineage (GTDB taxonomy): Bacteria > Verrucomicrobiota > Kiritimatiellia > CAJWTS01 > CAJWTS01 > JAQBYD01. The sequence continues at coordinate 12,164 of JAQBYD010000057.1, forward strand.
TTCGCGTGGGGCAAGGACCTTGGAGGGAGCGACGAGACCATCATTTCGAAACTGCACGCCAAGCCGGTATTCGTCACCGACTACCCGCGAGAGGCCAAGGCGTTTTACATGAAACAATCCGCCGAGTCTGCCGGGACGGTGCGTAACATGGATCTACTCGCCCCGGATGGTTATGGTGAGATCATTGGAGGCAGCCAGCGCGAGGAGCAGGTCGACGTGCTCGTGCGCCGCATTCAAGAGCAGGGCCTGGATCCTGCCGACTATGATTGGTACGTGGACCTCAGGAAATACGGGACGGTGCCACACGGCGGCTTCGGGCTCGGCGTGGAGCGTACCCTAAGCTGGATCTGCGGACTCAAGCACGTGCGCGAGACGATCGCATTTCCGCGCCTGATGGGCCGCATTTATCCGTAGGCTGTTTGCCCGCCCAACCGGAGCAGTCCCAGTTGAATACCAGTGGCGTTAGCGCTTCTTGAATCGCGCTGGAAAGTCGTCAGTCAAGCCGACGTCGCTGAGATCGATCGATTGAATCCCCATCTCGAGCGCCGGCGAGTCAGGCTTCAAGCGAAAGTCGCCGGCCTCCCAGTCAACGAAGAGGGGGTCCGCAGATCCGCCTGTAACATGCCGTGAATGGGTGTTTCTTGTAGTGCGGCGTCTTGTAGTGCGGGGTCGGACCTGTGTAAATGACTGCATGACAGTCGTTTAGTGTGGTTGCGCGAGGCGAGTGGATTCGACCAAGGCCAGCTTAAGCTTAACGCTTACAAGAGTTGATGGTCTAAGCGCTCTGGCGCCCTCTGGAATGACGCAAGTCGCTTCTAGCAGGATAGATGCGCAGGGCGCGACCCCGCACTGGTATTCACCCCCACCGCGGGATAGACTGTCCGGCCCATGACCGACAAGACAAGAGACCTGTTCCTGGGCGTCGACCTGGGTGGCACGGACATCAAGTCCACCGTGACCACGCGCGCCGGCGAGATCCTGGTGAACCACATGGACAAGGTTTTGTCCCTGGCCAGCGATGGCCCGGCCGTGACGGTGGGGCAGATGAAGATCGCAGCCGACAAGGCACTGCAAGTCGTTGGGGGTTCCTGGGATGAAGTGGTCTACGTTGGGCTGGACACGCCCGGACCCGCATCGCTGGATGGTGTGTTGGCGCGCTCGCCCAACCTGAGACATCCCGACTGGCTGAACTTCCCGGTCCGTGCCGCCTTCGAGAAAGCCATTGGCAAGCCAGTTGTCTATGCCAACGACGGCAATGCCGCCGCCTACTGGGAGTACTTCCGCCTGTTCGGCGACGCCCCCGACAAGATCCTGGGTGCGGCGATTCTGGGCACCGGTCTGGGCGGGGCAATGGTGCAGGGCGGCCACGTTCTGGCTGGCGCGCGTGGTTATGGCGCCGAGTTCGGTCACGTGCGTCTGCCCACTTATGATCTGGTGACTGACGGTGATGTGCCGGTTTGTGGTTGTGGCAAAAAGGCGTGCTCGGAGGCCTTTGTCAGCCTGACCGCTCTGGACCGGCAGCTGCGCAAGATATTCGAGGGCGGCGAGTACCTGGATCACCCCTTGCGCGAGGTCCCCGACGAGGGTCGCGCGCGCGCGACCCGCCTTTTGCGTCTGGCGCAGGAAGGCGATGCCCTGGCCCTGGAGCTGTTCGACACGCAGGCGCGGGCTCTGGGTTTGTTGTTTGTGCAACTGGCGCACGCCTTCGATCCGCACCTGTTCCTGATCGGCGGCGGCATCACCGAGAGTTCGGAAGCCTTCCGCACGCGCTACTTGCGAGGGGTCAAGGAATCCTTCCAGCGGGAGGCCTTCCCCCTGCTGGGTCAGGAAATCGAGATCGCCTACACGGGCGATCAGGATGCCGCTGGTTGTCGTGGTGCTGCGCTGCTTGCGCGCCGGTACGCCAAGGAACATGGACTCTAGTGCGGGGATCGCGTGACGGCGTCGAGGCGCGGAACGCGCCTCACACGTGGCGCTCGCCCTCCATTCAGCAGGCCTGGCGTGATCCTGTTAACCGTGCAGTTCCGCGCGGAGGCGGAACGCTTGCAGGTGTTCCCTGATGTGTTCGTTGCCGTCGCGCAACTCCACCATCTCATGGCACTCAAGGCTCTGGCGCGCGACGACCGGACCCGGCCGCAGGACGCGGCCGACCTCCGCCAGTTGATTGTGGAGGCACAGTCATCCGATCTGGCCGCTGCCTGCGAATCCGCACGCCTTATTGAAGCACGCGGATTCAATCGCTCGCGCGACCTGGTTGAGGCGCTGACGAAGGCCTGGCATGAGTTCCGGCCCGTCGAATCCTGAGACATTACCCGTCATCGACCCCGACGACTGCCAGACCCACGAGGCGTTCAACGCCGCATTGCCTCACCCCAGGAGACACCGGGGGCCTTTCTGAGGGCGGTCGCGTGGAAGGCGGTTGACTCATAACAGAAGACACCGAAGAAGCGGCGAGCACGAGGGATTGAGGGATGAAACTGGACGGATGAAGAAGCCTTCATCCATCCTTGAGGGCGTGCTTCTTGATCAGGCGCTGCAGGTATGCGCGCTCGATCTGTGCCTCGCGTGCGGACTGCGAGATATTTCCGGAGTTGGTATCGAGAAGACGCGCGATGTAGCCTCGCTCAAACTGGTTGATGAGTTGCTCCTTGGCTTCCTTGAACGGGCGCAGCGCCCCGTCGACAAAAAGCGGTTCGGAACTTGCGCCGGCGACATCGGCGCTGCTCCCGACTCGTTCGGCCATCAAGAACGGGTCGAACTCGATGGCGCTGTTGATCGCGTGAAAGGTGCGTTCCACCACGTTGCGCAGTTCGCGCACGTTGCCCGGCCAGTCGTAGTCTGGAAACATGGACAGCACGCGGTCTGCGACCGCTTTTCTCTTGTCCGGCGAGGCGTCGCCCAACGCATCGACAAACCGCTCGATCATCCTTGGAATATCTTCCTTGCGGTCGCCGAGCGGCGGAATATGGAGTTTCACCACGGAGAGGCGGAAATAGAGATCTTCGCGGAAGCGGCCGGAGTTCACATCCATCTCCAACCGGCGATGGGTCGCGGCGAGTACACGCACATCGACCTTGCGTATATCATTGCTGCCGACTCGACGTATCTCCTTGTTCTCGAGCACGCGCAATAACTTGGGCTGCAGGTCTTTGCTCAAGTCCCCGATCTCATCGAGAAAGATGGTTCCCCCGTGGGCACTTTCGAAGGCGCCTTTGCGATCGGACATGGCCCCGGTGAATGATCCGCGCGTGTGTCCAAAGAGTTCGCTCTCGATCAGCCCTCGCGACAATGCGCTGCAATCGACGACGATAAACGGTTTCGCCGCACGCTTGCTGTGGGCGTGAATCTCCGAGGCCATCAATTCTTTTCCCGTGCCGGTGGGGCCCGTGATCAATACGGTCACGTCGGTGGGTGCGTAGGTCTCTGCGATTTGAAAGACACGCTTCATCGAGGCGCTCTTTCCGATCAGCTTGCCGTAGTGGTCCTCCTGGCTGATCTCGACCTTGGTGGACTCTTTAAGCGGACAGAAGATAAACTTGCATTTGCCCAGGCGAAACTCGCTGCCTTCCTCGAGAAAGCCTTCGGAGATGCGGATGCCCTGGATGAATGTACCGTTGGTGCTTTGCAGGTCGCGGATCAAGAATCCATCGGATACGAGCTGAATCTCGCAGTGATTCCCTGAGACGGTGGTGTCTTCGACCACGAGATCATTGTGCTTGTGCGCGCCGATCGTAAAGAGATCCCGGTTGATGATCGTCTCGGATCCCGGCTGCGGCCCGGAGACCATCAGCAGCTTGCACTTTCGAATCAGGAGCGATTGGGGTTCATCGCCTTCATAGATAACAACCGTAGGGGAGTCGATTATGCTCATTGCGTACCCCTCTATACACCTCTTGAGGCGATGTCAATACTTATGCATACAAGAGTATGCGTTTGCGTCCGTTTTCCCCAAAGAAACTCTTCATGGCTTTGCTACTTCGGGTGCCCGGTTGTGCCCGTGCCGCAGGCGCTCTGGAACGATGAAGAGCGTGTAGAACGCCAGCATGTATAGACTGAACATCCAGAGCCGAGCCATCAGCATGGCGATCCCGAGATGGACCAGAACGCCGATTACGACTCCGATGCGTCGCGTCGCAGGTGGGATCAGAAGCAGCCATGCGGTGAGTTCGAAAGTGAGCACGCCGAGTTGCAGGCCGCTCACGAGCAGCCGCGGCACGTGCTGCAGGACCCACCATGCAAGCGGGGTCTGATACCAGCCCTGAAGTTGTGTCCACAGTGCGTACGGGTCGCTGTGCCAGCCGCCGCGAAGCTTGTCGATGCCCGATGCAAAGTACCACGTAACCAGCAGCCACTGCAGCGTACGGATGCTCCATGCGGAGATCATCGGCGAGGGGTTCTTCGAATCGCGGCGGCTAATGGACCACGCCGCGTCGAGGGGCATGAATGTCATCGCCGCGAGTACGAGCACTGCGGAGCGGTTGATGCTGAAGCTGGCGATCCAGTCGGAGTATGTGACGATGGCGACCCAGAGACAAAGGAATGCCGCGCAGAACCGGCTCCGCCACCCGAGTACGAGGCCAAGTGTTGACAGGCAGAAGAAGCCGATCATCACGCCGATCAACGATTCGCTCATGGGCGCGATGTAGACCGGCTGCAGGTATCGCCAGGGGATCGACTCGCCGGCGCATATGGCAGGCAGGTGAAGCGGAGAGGTCCCGAGCCATTCGGCGGGTGCGACGGCGTGATGGGCGAAGTAGGCCGCCAGCGCCACGGCGCAGGCGATTCGAAACGCGGCAAGCGGTTCGGCCCGCGTGGGTCCAAACCAGTAGTCGTCTGCTTTGCCGAGCCAACTATTCATGATGCATGACCACCTCGTGGACGATTGAGGAGCCGTCCTCATCAAGCAGCGCCGCGGTCTCAAGCCACGGCGTACCGGTGGGACGGTCCAGGTGCGAGGCGTGCACCGTTCGGATGAAGAGCACGCTGCGGATTCGATGATCGGAATCCGGGCCAGAGGGTCGAGATGCAGCGTGATCGGCATAGGCGCGCCCGATCGGATCCAGGATGCGACACTTGATGGAATCGGCGCCCGCTTCACCGCTCTCGCGGTCGAGCACCATTAGCAGGCGGTCCAATCGAGTGAAGTGTCCGTAGAGGCGTGTTGATGCAATCGGGCTCTGAGGAATCTGCCAGCGCGTCCCGGTATCGTCTACGAGAACCACATGGTAAGCCGGCCAGGCGTCAGCCCGTTGCGAGAAGAGCGCGGAAATGCGCCAGAATTCCGCCACTCTCCAGGGCATCCACGGCGGGACATGCCCTGTGGCGGCCTGGTGAAAAAGAGGGAATAGGAGCGCGAGCCCCAGTCCAGCCGCTAGTAGTTTCCGTGTCCCCGTCACGCTTAAGTTCGTCTCCGAGAATGCGCTGCCAGTATGCACATCCGCTTGCAGAGCGACAGAATCAATCGACTTTCCGTAACGTTTCCGAATTGGCTTTTGAAGTTCCGACGGATCCTGCCTAGGTTGCCCCCATGGCAGAGCCACCAGACACGGGTAGTCGCCGGCGCGTCGATCTCAAGGGCTGGTTAATCGCCGCCATCCTGATCGTGCCCTGTATCGTCGTCCTTCGCGTCGCCACGGTGCACCTCGCATCACAGGTCGCCCTGGACGCCGGGCAACACGAGGCCCTTTACGCGGAGATTCTGTTTCGGCAGAACCAGATTGAGCATGAGCGGATGTCCCAACGCGATGGAGCCCCCGCGTCCGGGCTTGCGAGAGAGATGTTGATCAAGTCGACGACCGTCAAACGTACCGCTGCCCATCTGGTCGGTCGTGTTGAGATCCTGATTTTTCGTGACCCCCCCACGCGGGATCGGTATGTTCACTACTTTCGTCTGCACTGGGCTCAGGCTGCGGGCTGGATGGTGGACTGGGATGTGCAAGCCCGGAATTATTATTTCGGAGACTAGAATGTCATGAAGATCGTGGTGCTTGACGGGTTTACGCTCAATCCCGGAGACCTGTCGTGGGACGGGCTTCACGCGCTCGGCGCGTGCGAAGTGTACGAGCATTCGACCCCGCGGGAAGCGCTCGCACGAGCGGCGAAAGCCGACCTGTTGCTCACGAACAAGTGCGTGATATCGCGTGCGATGATCGGGGAGCTTCGCGAGCTCAAGTACATTGGAGTCAGTGCGACCGGATTCAATGTCGTTGATGTCGAAGCAGCCGCGGAGCGCGGCATTCCGGTTGCCAACGTACGCACGTATGGCACCGACTCTGTTGCCCAGATGGTTTTCGCGCACATCTTGAATCTGACGCAACGGGTTGCGCATCATGCCGAGACGACCCGCGAGGGCCGATGGGCCAAGTCCCGGGACTTCTGCTACTGGGATACTCCGTTGCAGGAACTTGCCGGACTTACGTTGGGGCTTGTCGGCTTTGGCCGAATCGCGCGCGCCACCGCACGCATCGGGCAGGCCTTTGGGATGACGATCGTGGTCCACACGCGTACGCCCTCCGCTGAGGCGACGGATGTGGAGTTCTGTGAGTTGAACGAGCTCTTCACGCGGAGTGACGTGGTGAGCCTGCACTGTCCCTTGACGCCGCAGACCGAAGGCATGGTCAATGCCGATCGACTGTCGACGATGAAGCCGACCGCCTTCCTGGTTAACACGAGCCGCGGTGCATTGATCGAGGAAGCGGCGCTGCTGGAAGCGCTGACCAGCGGGTGCATTGCCGGAGCCGGCCTGGATGTCCTCGCCGCGGAACCGCCGGTCGATGGAAATCCTCTGCAAAATGCCCCCAACTGCTTTGTGACGCCACATATCGCGTGGGCTACACGCGCCGCACGTTCGCGCTTGCTCGACAGCGTCGTCGAAAACATGAAAGCCTTCCTCTCCGGGTCGCCGACGAATGTCGTGAACTGACCCCTCTTCCGTAAGGACCATGATGTCAGCCCCAACCCTGGGTATTATTCTAGACGGAGACGCCGAGCAGCTGCGGCGTTCGGCGGCGGCGTTCCACGCGACGCCGGTCGACCAGGACACGCGCGACTGGGATTGCGCGCCGATCGGTCGACGGCGCACGACCCTGGCGGGCGAAGTCTCCGTCACAGGGCCGGGGACGTTTCTCGGCCGCGCGGCGAGGACCTTGACCTTTGGCCCCTCACTTACCGATGGCTGGTGGTTCGATCGTAGCGACCTGGCCGACCAGTTGCCGATCCGGGTATCCACGAGCAACGTCTGGACCACGGCGCGCAACATTGTTCTGCGCAGTGGGTCGCCGCACAACTACATGCGCATGGTTGAGCACATTATCGCGCTTAAGCTGGGCATGAACCTGGACAATGTCGTGATCCAGATGGAGTCGGGCGATCCGCCTCTCTTCGATCGCGGCAGCATGGACCTCGTGGAGGCCGTCGAGCGCGCGGGGATCGTTGAACTGGACGAGGATGTGCCGCGGTTTACGGTTCGCGAGCCGGTCACGATCGGCGATGCACGCGGTGGGTTCCTGACGTGCTACCCGGACGAAGCCGGCCGCGGAACGTTGCAGGTGGACTGTGCGATCGATTTTCGGACAGCGATCGGCCGGCAGCGGTTACGAACGACCGTGACTCCGGAAACCTTTCGACACGGTGCCCAGGCGCGCACCAATACGACGTTCGCGCGTATGTTGTTTACCAAGACAGTCGGCAAACTGTTCGCGGACGTGCGTAATCTGGGGTATACGACCCGAAATATACTGATCGCGGGCCGCTTTGGGTACTTCAACGAACCGAAGTTGATCCAGGATGGAAAGTCCCTGGAGGCCGTGTGGCATCGATCGATGATGGACCTCGTGGCGGCGCTGTCACTCATGGACGAGGGGCGCTTTGTCGGAGGGGTCGATTCGTACAAAGCGGGGCACACTCTCGACGTTCTGCTCCTCAAGCGTCTACACCGCGACGGGCTCTTCGTTCGCGTATAGGAAGCTCCCCGTTTCGGCGGAGTCTCGGCAAGGACGAAGGGGCTAAATCCGCTTGTGAGCGGATCGAGCAGGCACTACGATGGGCCCGTGATGCAGGTCCCTTCTAAACGGCGCTCCCTGTTCCCTGTCTGGTCGCAGCCGCTTGTCATCATCGCCGGCGTGCTGTCAATCGGGCTGGGCCTCATGGTGGCGGTCGGCTGGCATACCGACAATTGGCGGCTGACCAAGGTGGACCCTCGCTACGCGGCGATGCCCTACCTGGCCGCGCTTGGATTCATCTGTTGTGGCGCGGGATTGACCGGGCTCTTCTTTCGACGAGTGCAGGAAGCGAGATGGTTCGGGATTGCGACGGTCGCGATTGGTGCCCTCGCGTTGCTGCGCCTGATTTATGGTGGTGTATTCGACGTCGTCGCAGTCCCGCTTGTGGGTATCCTACACATCGAGATTGCGGCTGCGAGCGCGCTGGCGCCCAACACCGCGCTTTCGCTACTGCTGGTCGGACTGGCGATCACTTTTCTGGCCGTTAAGGAGGGCGAGAAGCAGAACCTCGTTGTGCCGGGCCTGCTTAGCAGTGTTACGGTGGCGCTGGGGCTGGTAGCCCTCTACGGATACGTGAGCGATGTGGAGACGGCGTCGCGATGGGGACGCTTGAGCCGCATGGCGTTTCACGCCGCGGCAGGATTCTCAGTCGTCGGTACCGGAGTTTTCGTCTACGCATGGCGCGAAGGCGTCCGTCGCGAGGCCGACACGCCGCGCTGGATGGCGGTGCCCGTGTTCGTCTGGTCCATGACGCTCGTCCTGGCCGTCTGGCAGGCCCTCGTGGCGGCGGACACCGATCCGACCATGTCGAACCTGATCGGGATGGCCGGGCTCATCATGTCGTGCCTGATGGCGTTAAACGTGCATTTCTCCAACACCTCGGAGATGCGCGCGCGGGAAATTCAACTCACGAACGAAGTGCTCGAGAGCGAAATCACCGACCGCAAGACGGCCGAAGAGGCGATGCGCGAGACCAATCGTGAACTGAAGCGCGCCTTAGCCGAGTTGAGGCAAACGCAGGACGGGCTCATTCGCCAGGAACGCCTCACGGCGATGGGACAGATGGCCAGCGGGATCGCGCATGACGTCAACAACGCGCTCACGATTATTACGGGCTACTGCGAGTTGATGCAGAGCGGCCCGGAGTTCTTCGAGGATGCGACGAAGGCGGAGCAGTGTGTCGGCCACATCCAGATGGCCGCCGAGGATGCCGCCAGCGTCGTCAAGCGCCTGCAGGAGCTCTACCGGCAAAGCGACGAGAAGAAGAGGGTCTTCCCGCTCAGCCTGAACCAGATCTGCGAGGAAGCCGTGCAGCTTACCCAACCCAAGTGGAAGGACGATGCGCTGAGCCAGGGGGCGACCATCGGTGTCAGCCTGGAACTGAAAGATATTCCATTGATCGGCCACGACAAGTCTGCGCTGCGCGAGGTGCTGACCAACTTTATTTTCAACGCCGTCGATGCGATGCCCCAGGGCGGTACGCTCACAGTGGCCACACGCGCCGACGAGAACTTTGTCTCTCTTGTCGTAAGCGACACGGGCATGGGAATGTCTGAGGAAGTGCGCAAACGCTGCCTCGAACCATTCTTCACGACCAAGGAGGGGCGCGGAACCGGACTCGGGCTCTCACTCGCGCACAGCATGGTGCAGCGATTCGGCGGAAAAATCGACGTTGAAAGCGAGGAGGGTAAGGGAACGACGTTTATCGTGCGGTTCCCTGTGCACGAGGATGCGTTCGAGAATGCACTGGGTGCGGACGTTGCGGACGAGCCGGTCGCGGATCAACTGTCGTTGCGTGTCTTGATCGTCGAAGACGAACCCGCTATCCGCGAACTCATATCGCAGTTACTTGAAGTCGACAAACATCGGGTCACGGCCGCCAGCGGTGGAGAGGAAGCGATCAAGGAATTTGAGATGAAGCCCTTCGATCTCGTCATTACCGACAACGCGATGCCGGGCATGATCGGAAAGCAGGTCGCCATCGCGATCAAGCGGATCAATGGCAAGATCCCGATCATCATGCTCACCGGTTTCGCCGACATGATGCGCTCCAAGAACGAATACCCCGAAGGGATCGACGCCTTGTTGGGCAAGCCCGTCACGTTGAAGGTTCTGCGCGAGGCCATCGCCGAAGTGACGGCGTTGGCCGCGTAACGCGCACAGGTCGACGGTCCACAGCGCCGACGGCACCCCGGAAGCCGCACGCAGCAGGGGGCCCTAGGCCCAAATGCCACTAAGATAAGACGGCATCCGCATGCGCCAGCATGCTCTGGAGTGCGGCGGCCTGACGCCGCTCTGGGTTTGCCGATCGCGTGTGAACACACCGA
>JAQBYD010000123.1 GCA_027623315.1 Verrucomicrobiota bacterium
GGGATTGCGAGAGCGAAACGGTCGCGCGACCATAGCGGCCGAGCGTAAAAACGAAAGACGGTCATTCGCCAAAATGCTGCGGAATTTCTTGCGCACTTGCCGAGGACGTGTGCGCGCGATACACGCCTGCGACGCTCAAAAAGCGAAGTCCTATCAATAGATGGTCGCGTGGATGGGATTGACCTTGCGACACTGTTGAGTGCTTGGGGTTCGTCGAACATTGATGCCGATATCAATCAAGATGGAATTGTCAGCGGATTGGATCTTTCGTATCTATTGAGCACTTGGGGCGAATAGACGCGGGTTTCGGCGGAGAGCTCGCGCAATCGCACGCCGACGCGAGCGAGCCTGACGGACTTATGGCGCCAGGGGTGCCGCCGCAGATGGCCCACTTGGTCTTGGCGTTGACAAGGCGACGCTCGAATCTGCCTGCCGACTCACTGATCGCCGGCGTCCGGCTCGATCTCCGGTTTGTCAGCCGGCGCGTAGGCATCGGGATCGTCGCGGTCCTGCCACATATGCGTACCAGGATCGCCAGGCTCGGCTTCCATCCGCACCGGCCCGTCGCCGATCCGCGTGAGAGTTGTGCGCGAGCGTCCGCGAATCAGGTCGCCGATCATTGCCGTGGCTAGGTCACTAGTTACGGTGTGCAAGGACACCGGATTCGACGCGATCGACTCCGTGTACCCGGTCGAATCGCCGACCGACTGCCACACGATACGACCGCTCGGCGCGTGATAAAGCTGCAACACCATGTTCATAGTGGTCCAGTCGCTGCGCACCATGGTCAGACCGAACAGGTTGAAGCGCACGGAGTTCGTGCTGCTCTGCGATGCGATAGTGGCAAGGAAGAAGTACTCGAGACCGGTCGCACTGCCGAGCGAAGCGAGGTTCTCGGCCGCGAGGATGCCAGAGTTGTTCGCATCCTCAAGCAGTTTCGCGAGGTCGCGCGACTTCTCGACCCGCACGGCCAGTGCGAGGGTCGCTGGACCGGTTAGAACAGTGGCGTCGGGGCACTGGCGGTGCATTCCCACGCGCACGGCATCTGAACCGAATGCGCCCAGCCCGCGTAGCGGTGCGCTAGGCGACACTCCCTGCAGCGTGCCGACACGCGGTGGAGTCGCGGTCAGGATTGCGCGGGCATCTAGGTCTGCTCCGAGCAGCGTGCGCGCATACACCGCCGATCGTGTGTGTATACCGACCTGCCTGTGGGTGTCCGCGCAGCCGATTGGCGCCACACAAGCGAGAAGCATTAGTATCGCGATGCGCATCAGTCGAGATATTAGTGTCGCAGCAGGCTTTCTGCACAATTGACGCGAAGGACTGGTCTCAGTTCAGCCGCATTCGCCCCACGCCGAGAGCAACGCTGAGGCACTGGCTGACCAGCGAGACAACAATTAGATTCTCCCAACCTGCTTGCATCGAACGGAATTCGTGGCATCATTCAGTATCGGAGTGGGGTGAAAGAGCAGGAATGAGCCCATGGCTTCCTGGAGTTTGCTGGGCGCGGTTCTATCGGGATCCTCGCAAGTTCACTCAATCACGTGTTTTCAAGTTTGTCCCGTGTTTCTTTCCTTTTTTTGGAGTACACGCAACAGGAGAGTTCCCGGACCAATGCGAGCATTGGCTGCTGTCCATATGGTCCTGGCGACGCTGGCGGCAGCCGTTCCGGCCACGGCCCTCGGCGCCGGCGGACCTCTGCCGCGAAACGCCGGGCTGGAGAACCTGCGTCCGTTCTTCGACCATGTCGAGGTCGCCCGCGGGGCGGTGCTGCTCAACAGCGATTCGCGCATGCTCTACCAAGGCCACGGGATCCAACATGGTCTGGAGCGTGCGTTCCTCGTGCATCCCGAATTCGATCTCTACGGCACCTGCGCGTACTCAGCCGGGTCGCAACTCCGGCCTTGGTGACGGGTTGGGGTACCAGTGGTCGAATAACAGCAGCGGCTCGAATCAAAGCGGTGTAGAGACAGATTCGTCGTTTCTTCCGGTATGGCTTCAACCACTGGCTGATCCGTATGACCAGCCGCTCTTCTTCACTGAACGCGCATCCACGAGTTCACACAGGGTCGGAATCGCCGCCCTTGCCCTGTCGTGGATCGATGTCGCCCAGCCGGTCCGCTTTGATGTCTGGCATGCGGTAGGACCATTCAAGGGTGCTGGCAAGTCAATCTTCGAACTGACTCGGCGTCTCAACGTCTCGCCATGGACGCATGATCCGAGCGGCCAGACGACGAGCATCCTCGCCGAGCGCCCGGATGTGGTGATGACCGGGTATGAGTGGACAGATTCGCAACCCGGCTGGGTGGGATTCCAGTGCAACGCCATGATCAATCCCAACAACGTCAGGCCGCCGGCGAATCTGTCGCTTCTCTACTGCCAGGCGACGTTGCCCGGGCAGGCGACTGGCGTGTCGGTCGGTTGTCGTGGAAAGGGAGGATACACCGCGCTGGACAACTACCGCGAGTTCTTTCCGGCGTCGGACATTCCAGCCTGGACGGACGAAGGGCGACGGTTGTTTCTTGAAGTCTTCACTCATTACAGCGACGGTTGGCTGCTCGTCGTGCAATACCTCGATGTCAACGATCAAAGCGAATCCGATCCAAGCGTCCACGGCATCACTCCTGGCGATTCGCCTGAGGCGTATGCAGACAACATCCGTTCCACAATGGCTGCCTATGAGGAGTTCGCGCCGGACTCGAGCAAGGTGTTTCACTTGCTCATCGGCACGCCTCAACTCCAGGAGAGCCAGAACGAGTCGATCGTCGAGCTTCAGGAGCAGCTCTTGTTGATTGCAGGTGATACGCCGCGCACCGGATTCGTAGGTCTCCAGGCGATCATGGGAACCCGCACTGAACTCGTGGCCAACGGGATCTTTCCGAATCAGTCGGACGTGCATCAGACGCTTCACGGCTCCGAGGTCATCGGCGAAACCGTGCTCGACGAGATCTACACGGTGCTCTACGACCCGCCCTCACCCGACATCAACGGCGACGACGCGGTGAACGCCGCCGACCTGGCGCTGCTGCTGGGCGACTGGGGTCTTGCCGACTCGCCGGCCGATCTGAACCTGGACGGCACGGTGGACGCGGCGGACCTGGCGATGCTGCTGGGTGCGTGGACGGGGTGACGGGGCGTCGGCCTGAGCGTCGCACTGCGTTCCCGGAATGACAGTCCCCAGCACGAGTCGTTCAAAGACGGAGATTCACCTGACCTGATGATCGCCTGCGACTTCAACCGCGACTGCCACATCTGCTGACCCGCATAAGGTACCGCCACCGACAAATATAGTCGCGTGGGTACGCGGCCGTGAAGTGATCAAAGTGTGCATGAAAGCACTTCCACAGCGGCGATGAC
>JAQBYD010000058.1 GCA_027623315.1 Verrucomicrobiota bacterium
CAAAACCCTAAACATTCCGCTCGCGACAACCCGAAAAAAAGTGATTCAAGCCGCGAACAGCGAAAGTCGGGTTAGCGTTGACGGCAGCGTTACGGGGCAAACTTGACGCGTCCGCGTACGTACGGTGATGCGGAGGTTCGTAACATGGGTGTGTGCGGTGTTTCTGGCGGCGGCCGCAGGCGCCGCATTCGGTTGGCTCGATGCCGGGCTGCTGCGATATGCGGAGTTCGAGTACATCTTCGACACGCGATACGTCATGGCCTGTGGAATGAAGACAGGGGTCCTGCTGGGCACGCTGTTCGGCGCCGCCGCGGTGATCTCGAATCGGAAGGTTCTGCGCATCCCGGACCTGATTCGTGATTCGTTCGTCGCCGGTTGCTGCGCCGGGGCCGTCATCGTCCTGACGGCCTTGATTACGTACGGGGCATCACGCTGCGGGTGGTGGCAGTTGCCCGATTCGCTGGCGAAGCAGGTGGACTATCCAAACCGATTGGCCTTGTGCCTCGGCGTTCAGGCCGGGAGTGTCGCCGCGGCCGCCGTCGCCGCGATCTTGCTGGTTTGCCTCACATGGCGCTCTCGCCGTGGGGCTCAGGGCGGGTGTCGTTCGGTCGTGTCGCCGACATCGTGAGCGAAACCAGCCACAACAGGATCACCCACAAGACCGATCCCGGCCAGTCGGCCAGTGAATAGGTTTGGATATACACGAGCAGCAATCCCAGCAGGCCAATCAGAAGGCGGTCTTCCTCCCGCGTCGACTCCCGAAACGCGCGAAGCACTCTCGACAGCAGCGCGATCCAAAAAGCAATGTGTAGCATCACGCCGATCGCGCCCTGAGAGAAGAAGACGTAGAGCCAGTACTGGTGCGGGTGCTGGAAGTCGAAGGGTGAGCGTGGCGGATCCGAGTGATGGTAGGTCTCGACGAAGACCCGTTTCCCGTACCCGTGTCCGAGCCATGCTCTGGCCTTGCTCAGTTCCCACGTGTGCGCCCACACGACGTCGCGGCCGTTCAGGCTATCGAGCGAGCCGATGTCGCTGAAGCGCTCGTTAATCTTCTCGAGATTCGTGGCGATAGCGAGGCCGCAGGCCAGGATAATCACGGCCCATGCGGTCTTCAACCGCCATCCGTGGAGCATGACGAATCCCGATAGAACAAACGTAGCCGCGAATGCGATTTGGGGACCCCGCGACGCGATGACGTAGATATAGAAGAGATTGAAGAGGGATGCCGCGCTGAGAAGAATCCCGATTGGGATCCGGGCTCGTCGGACCCACGCCCCGTGGGCTAGAGCGAAGACCGCGAGCCCAGCGATCATACTTTCGATGTTGGCATGAACCATGGCGGCTGGACGATAATCATGCGCTTTCTGGACCAGATCCGTCCCGAGTTCCCGGTGCATCTCGATCAAGTGATATCCCAGCACGATCGTCCATGCCAGGGAGGCGATCAGAAGCGCCTTCTCCACACGCGAGCGAGTATTGAGCACGATCGGAATAGCGAATGCCGCCGCCAGAATGTCGAGTTGTTTGACGAAATCACGCCCGGACAAGGCGGGCTCGACGGAGAGGACGATGCTGACGAGGGCCCACACGAGGACACCGATGCCCAGCAAGCCCGCGGTGGAGCGCCATACGAGCGGTGCTCTGCGAATCATGAAGAGGGCCGCAATCAATGTCACCCAGAGCGCCGGATCCGAGGCGCTCCGCTCAGCGTACTTCATGATGTGCATCGCGAGCGCCGTGAAGCAAATGATCCGAAAGGGCCCGGACCCCTTTCCGTGCAGGAACCAGGCCATCGCGGGTTTGAGCGGCGCTGGTAGGGTGATCGCGGACATGGATGTTCCTGATCGGATCTCTCAGTCGCCTCTTAACGGGGTGACTTTCACATCCGCGTACGGGTGAGCACTCAATCCCGTCTCGCACGCAAAGTGCGTGATCCTCTTCCGGTAGCGTTCCACGTTTGCTCCCTGTTTCCAGCTCGCATAGCGGCGTGCATGGTGAATGTGGCTGACCAGGGCCTTGTCGACAAGGCCAACGGGTCGCACGCCGGCCATGTAGAGTCGCCGTCCGAGATCGTTGTCCTCCTGCCCCCAACCGACGTAGGCTTCGTCGAAACCGTTTACGCGCGCAAGATCCGTTCTCCACGTTGCAATATTGCACGAACGAAGCGTGGGCCGGTTCTTGACGCGTATCCCGACCCGGCGCAGCAGGGCATAGGCGACATACGACCGCTGGCGCCGGCGCAAGGTCACCATGCACTCGGAGTCGTGCATCGTTTCGAATGCGCCGCTGGTCACCTGGTCAACGGAAAGGAGTTCTGCTTGCGCCTCGGTAAGGTCGAGGACGCTTCCCAGGCACACCGTGCGAGGCTTGAGATTCCGCACGTGCGTGGAGATCCAGTTTCGGTGCGGCATGGTGTCCTGGTCCAGGAACAGCACGGCGTCACCCCGGCACAAGTGAATCGCATTGTTCCGGCTGCGCGACGCCCTGAATTCTTGATGCGGCTGCCACACATGCACAAGTCGGCCAAAGGGCAATTCACCCGCGATTTGCCTCAAGGCGTCACGCGTGGCTTCCGAGGATCCATCATCGGAGATCAACACCTCATCCGGCACGCGATCCTGGCGGGCGACGGCGCGAAGCACGAAAGACAGGTTATCGGGCTCCTCGTAGGTCGTCACAACGACGCTGATGGATGGTGATGATTCCGGCATGGGGCGATAACTCTTGGATACTGCGTTGCGCTGTCGGAGATTGAATCCGGCCCGCTATTTCGTCAGGATGTCCATAGTTAGCATTTCCCAAGCATCGATCAAGTGAGTTCTATCCAAGTTACTGTCGTCATTCCGCTTTACAACAAGGCCGGCGAAATTCGCCGCTGTCTCGACTCCGTTTTCGCCCAATCGGTCACGGATTTCTCCGTACTGGTGGTGGACGACGGATCCACGGACGACGGCCCCGCGCTGGTGGAAGCAGCAGGAAATTCGCGTGTATCCGTGATTCGCCAGGCGAACCAGGGCGCATCCTCGGCGAGAAACCGGGGCATCGCCGAGTCCGGTACGGAGCTTGTCGCCCTATTGGATGCCGACGACGAGTGGAAACCCGGCTTTCTCGAAGCCGTTCTCACGTTGCGAGACCGCTATCCGGAGGCCGGGTTGTGGGTCACCGCGTACGAGGCGATGACCGGGACCGGTGTAGAGGCGCTTGAGTTTCGCGAAGTCCCGACGGATCCGGCAGGCGGGATTATTGAGGACTTCTTCGCGAGCATGCTCAAATGGTCTCCGGTGTGTTCAAGCAACGTTCTCGGGCGGCGCGAGGTATTCCAAACGGCGGGTGGATTCCCAGTGCATGACACTCGCGCGGAGGACACCGATTTGTGGGTCAGAATTGCAATGCAACACCCCGTCGCTTTTCTCCCGGATGCACAAGTCGTCTATCACCGCGACGCCTCGAACCGAGTCTCCAATGAGAAACGGTACGGTGCGAATTCGGCATTGGCAGGGACCCTTCGAGGCGCTGCGCAGAGCTCTCAGGGCCAGGTCCCGGGCCACCGTCGGTCTATTCAGAAGGTCTTGGCCAAGCATCTCTTGCGTCTCGCGGAGGATTGCATTGCGCTCGGACAGATGACCGACGCGAGGCGCCTCTGCGGAGAAGCGGCCGGCCAGCGAGCGTACTGGGATAAGTGTCTCAAGTTGTACGTGCGGACGTTACGATCCGGGCCCTCGAGTTCTTCTCGCAACGACGATTTGTAGTCAGCATGTGTGGCATCACAGGACTTGTTAATCTCGACCGGGCGCCTCTTGATCGCGCGGAACTGTCCGCCATGACCGATGCGCTCGCGCATCGCGGCCCGGACGATGCAGGATACCATATCTCGGGGGCGATGGGGCTCGGTCATCGGCGGCTTTCCATCATCGATCTGGAGTCAGGCCATCAGCCGATTCCCAATGAAGATGAATCCATGTGGCTGGTGTGTAACGGGGAAATCTACAACTATCGCGAGTTACGAGATCTTCTCATCTCGAAAGAGCACCGATTTCGAACGCACTCGGATAGCGAGGTCATCCTGCATGGCTACGAAGAGTGGGGAAGGGATGTCGTGTGCAGGCTTCGCGGAATGTTCGCATTCGCGATCTGGAGTGAGCGTGATCAAGAATTGTTCCTCGCTCGCGACCGGGTCGGCATCAAACCCCTGGTCTATTACCACAGCGGATCGCGCTTTGCGTTCGCCTCGGAGATCCAGGCCCTGCGCCGAACGGCAGCGTTCGATGCCGAGGTAGACCTCCAGGCGCTCGACCTCTACCTTCACTATCTCTACATCCCCGGCCCCTATACAATATACAAATCCGTTCGAAAGCTGCTTCCTGCGCATACGATGACGATCTCCGCGGCCGGGGAGATCCGCACGGAGGGACCGTACTGGGAGTTCCGGTTTGAGGCCGGGCAGGAGCGTACGGAGTCGGAATGGGTCGAGCGCCTCGATCACGCCCTGGAGGACGCGGTTCGTTCTCACCTGGTGTCGGATGTTCCTTTCGGCTCCTTCCTCTCAGGCGGCGTGGACTCCAGTGCGGTAACGGCGTATATGAGCCGCAATCTCGAGGCGCCGGTGCGCGCTTTCAGTGTCGGCTTCGATGAGGCGGAGCACGATGAGACCGAGTATGCGCGGGTCGCCGCCGAGTCTGTGGGGGCAGAGCTCCATATGACGCGCGTTCGTCCGCACGCGCTGGAGATTCTGCCGGACCTTGCTCGTCACTACGGAGAGCCTTTCGGCGACAGCTCGGCCGTGTGCACATACTACGTCGCCCAGGCCGCGCGCGCCCAGGTCAAGATGGTTTTGTCCGGAGATGGTGGGGACGAAAGCCACGGTGGTTATGAGTACTTCGCCAAGATGGCCTCACGCTACCGGGCACCGTCGGGCCCGCTCGAACTCGCGCGGCGTCGTGTTGGGGCGTGCCTGCGCGCGCTCGGGATCCGGCAACCGGCACCATCTCTCGAAGACGCATGGTATGATCGCTACCCCTATTTTGGAGAGGGCATGCGGCAGGAACTCTGGAGGCCGGAGCACCAGTGGGTGGTGTCGAATTCGCGCCAGTGGAACCGGGCTCAATTTGATGCGGTGCGCGGACAGGCCACGCTCGATCAGTGTCAATCCGTCGATATCCGGAACTACCTCGTGTACGACAATCTTTCGAAGGTCGATATCGCCAGTATGGCGCATGGGCTGGAGGTGCGTGTGCCGCTGCTGGATCACAAGCTCCTCGAGGTCGTCGGGCAGATCCCACGCCACCTTCGTGTTTCGTCCGGAGTCGAAACCGGGGGTCCGGCGACCCCGCAGGGCAAGGTCTTGCTACGCCACGCGACGCAGCGCTTCTTTCCGGATGGGTTCTACGATCGCCGAAAGATGGGGTTTAGCATTCCAGTTTCGGATTGGATGACCGAAACCGGCCGGGGGAACCTGTCCGACCGACTGCTCAGCGGCTCGGGACGCTTGGGCGACTGGTTCGACCCGCAGATCATCTCCGGGATCATTGATCGGCATATTGATGGCCGCGATGATCATGGTCACCGCCTCTGGGCTCTACTCTTTCTTGCGGCCTGGGATACGAACGATCGAGATCGATCCGCTGGGGCGGAAAGAAGAACGTGAAGATCGCGCATGTCCATACGTCCAATGTTGGCGGAGGCGCCGAGAGAAGTGTGTGTAGCCTCCATCACGAACTCCGCGCATTGGGACACGAGAGTTTACTCTATGTGGGCCGCCTTGACGGCGAGGCGCAGGGCGTCGTCGAGATCCCTTACGTGCGCGGAGTTCCCGGGGCACGTCGCGCCGCCCGCTGGGCTGAGAATTGCACCGGATGGCAGGACATCTATAATCCGAGTTTCCGCGGGTTGTTGGAGCTTATTCCCCCGGATACGGATCTTGTGCACTTCCACAACTTGTGGGGAGGCAGCGGATATGCCGATCTCTCGGTCCTGCCAGCCATGACCACGAAGTGGCCCGCGGTCTTGACAGAGCGCCAGCACTGGACTCTGACGGGGCATTGCGGTTGCTTTCATGACTGCGAGCGGTGGCAGACCGGTTGCGGGGCATGCCCTCGACTGGACATCCCGCCGGCAATACCACGCGACGGGACGCGATTCAACTGGCGCCGCAAGAAACGCATCATGCAGTCATCTCGATTGACCTTCGTGGGGATCTCGAACTACGTATGCGACCTCGCCCGTCAAAGTCCGATCTGGAGCGGAAAGCGTGTGGAGAGAGTTTATAACGGTATCGATGTCGATACCTTTCTCCCCGCCGACGCCACGCACCGCGAGACGTTGCGCACGGAGTTGGGCATCGCACGCGACCAGGTAGCGGTACTGCTGACCGGACAGACACTCGGCGGGTACCGCGAGGGGATCGCCACGGAGGGGTTCACGGCGCTCAATCGAATCGGGGGCCCTGGAGTCGTTCCGCTCCTGGTCGGCCATGGCGCGGTGGATGCCGCATCGCGACTGACCACGACCGCGGTCGTGGTCCCATACCGCGAGACACCGGCGGAGATGGCGGCGTGCTACCAGGCGGCCGACATCACGTTGGTGACCTCTCACGTCGAGGCATTTGGGCGCATCGCCGCCGAGTCACAGGCATGCGGAACCCCGGTTGTTGCGTTCGACACCGGCGGGCTCGCGGAGGTCGTTCTGGACGGTGTTGGGGGCAGATCCGTTCCGAGAAAGGATCTTGAACGCCTGGTTGTTGCGCTCAGCGAACTCGTCAACGACGAGGTGGGACGCAAGCATCTCGGTGCACGGGGCGTGGAGTTCGTTCGCGAAAACTTTGCTTCGCGCCGCATAGGGCAGGAATACGTAGAGCTCTACCGTTCGGTCATTGAGGGCCGCTGATCGAGTCAGTGCTCCGGCAGGTCTGACGGGGTCAGATGTCCGGGCTAGAGTCGTTCGGCCCAGAGTTCCGCAATCAGCGCATCCGTCTCGGGCGTCGGATGCAGCCCGTCCCGGGAGAGTGCAGGGGCGGTGCCAAGGCGATCGCGCAGTTCCACGAGGCGCGCGCCTTCTTCCGCGGCCAGAAGGCGGATTCGCTCACTGATTCGGCCGCCGCCGCTGTTGAACGGGGCGTGTGGCGCGAGCATGTGCGGAACGGTCGCGATCACGGGGACCGTCTTGTTCGCAACCGCCATGCGCACAATCTCTCGCAGGTTGGCTTCGGCCGCGTCTGAACTGCGTCCAAGGATAGCGTCATTGGACCCGTACAGAATCAGCAGGAATCCCGGTTTGGATTTCAGTGCACTCCGCGCCTTACTGACGCCGTCGGCAGTCGTCGCGCCACCGACACCGCGATTCTCGACCGGTACTCCGAGAATCAAGGAGAGAAACGCGGGGTATCCCGGTGAACCCTCGAAACCGCGCGTGATGCTGTCGCCGATCGCAATGTAACGCAGTGGGTCATTATCTCCAAAGTCGATACTCGGTCCGCCGCCGCCGCCACCACCACTATCACATCCACACACCAACGCGACCGCGATCACGACCAGAAGACACGCAAATCGATGCCACATACTCGATCTCCCTTTTTAGGTTCCGGTTCTCTACACGAATGGAGTAAACATATACGGGTGCGGCACGTTTTGCAATGCGGTGAAAGCTACGACTTCGGGGGCAGGATCTCGATCGTGCGCAAGTTGACGGAATCTTCGTCGTGCTCCAGGGAGGCCGGCTGGCCGGTCAAGGGTAGGCGGTGACGGGTCCGTGTGTTCCAGATGCCGACGCGTAGGCGAAGCGTTCCCGGCGCGAGGTCCGGGGGCAACGTGACCGGAATGGCGGCCTGGCCGGCCCGGTCGAACGCGCACTGGCGCAGTTCACATCCGAAAGCAAAGAGCACAGCTCCGGCGTCGTCGATGACGTGGCAGAAGAGCGCCAGGTGACCAAAATCCGTGTCGGTATAGCGGCCAAGCCGGACTCGGGTGGCGAGCTCGACGGTATCCCCGGCCGTGGCTCGCTCCGGGAAATCGAGAGCGATGAGCTCAATGGCATCATCAAACAGGACTCCCGTGAACTGGGCGGACGGTGGGTGCACCCATGCCTCCGGTTCGGGGCGCAGCCAGTCTGGTTTTGAACCGTCGGAGTGCATCCGCGTAAGATCGCTCAAGATCCTCTCTCCGTCCGGCTCAAGATTCCACCCGGTGATGACGGCGCCGCCTTCCGTACAGGACACCACGATCGTGCACTCGTACGGTGCGAATGGTTTTGTGAATTGATAGTGGATCTGCCGCTGCGTGTCTTTGATCTCAAGGTGCTCGCGGGTATGCTCGAGTTGACCTCCGCTGCGCACTCCGGCTACGACGAGCTCGACGGCCGTGTTCTTCTGGACATCGGTGAGATCGAGGGTCAACGCGTAGGCGCCCGCGGCGAGGGCCGTGTTGCGCGGCAGTAATTTGAATTCTCCGGGCCCGTCGCTGGAGCGGCGCAGACGCCGCGGCTCCCGGCTGCGAAGATAGTGGATCTGTTCGGTATCACCTGAGAAGAGGTCACTCTGGATTCCGTCGGCTTGCGGGCGCCTGCCATCCGGCTGGTCGCCACCGAAGACGGAGTAATTCCAGACCTCCCTTGGGTCGTCGAGTACCGTGAGCCATACCGCGCCGATGTGGCAATGCACCGTGAGCGGAACGACAAAGACGTCGTCGATCTCCGGCGTGCCGATCTGCTGGTGGCGCCAGCTAACGGGGCGCAGTGCGACCGTCTCCTGGGAGTGGCTCGCCAGGCGTATGGTCTGTCGACTCCCTCCCAGTTCGATCGTCGCGGAGACGGGCTCTGCGCCGGAGCGAAGCCCGATCTTCACGGGGGTGTTCGGCTTCGCGTAGAAGACGACGCCGCGTTCATGCTCCACGCCGGGAGTGAGCCTCATCATGCGGTCGTTGATCGGAAAGACGGGTCCGTCCACGAATATCCAATGATGGCGGTGGTGGAAGGGGATCGAGGGAAGCGGCGCGATATGGGTCTTCCGCCACCGGTCCCCGCCCTGCACGGCCAGGAAACGCGGGCGGTTACGAAACACGGCAGGATTGGGACCTTCGAGGGCGAGACGCTTGATCAGCCAATCGGACGTGTACGCTCGCGGCCGGGGGTTGTGGTGGATGCGCGTATCCAGGACCTGGTGTTCAGCGAAGGAAACTGCGGTTCCGTAGAGATCTTCGCGCGCCCAGAAGTGGTCCTCCGATCTCGATCGAATGGCCAGGCTGACGCACGACGTGGCCAGGAGCACGGAACCCAACCCCCGCAGGGCGAGATGCCCGGTCTTCCACATTCGATGCACGGCGTACACGGCACCAATCGCGAGCACCGGGACGAGGTATGAAAAATGAAACGGCTGCACATAACGTTTTCCCGCAAGGGACAGTAGTAACGCGACGAATGCGAATGCGAGGCATGCCAACGGTAGGCTATCACTCTTGTGTCCGGTGAATGTGCGTCGCGCCGATAAAGCGAGTCCAACCAACGCGAGGCTGACGATCGGCCAACCGATCGAAAGAATGATCGGCAGGGCATTGGTCCCGAGGCATTCGCGGGTACGGGCATGCCACGCCAGCGCCTGAAATTCTTCAGAGGTATTGTAGTTCTTGATGTACTCGACGCCGTGCACAATGTACTGCCAGGTCTCCGAAGGCGTGGTCACGAACTGAGGAATGGTGAAGAGGACGCCGGCAGCGCATCCGATGCTGGCACATACTCCGTCTCCAATGAACATCTTCCAGGACCGTTGTTTCAAGATCACCTGAATGAGGAGCCAGAGCGCGACAGCACCCCCGAAAAGCAGTCCCTGATACTTCGCGCCGAACGCACATCCCACGCCTACACCCGAAAGGAATAGGAGAAATCGGGAATTTCGGACAGCGAACAGGCTCAGCATCAGTAACGCTCCAACTCCGAAAAGATCCAGCCCGACGTCGCCCGAACCGCTCTTGCACACCGTGATCGAGAGCGGAGAGAGGCTCACGATCAGCGCCGCGACGACCGCCAGGCGGGGGGGCACGATACGGCGGCACAACTGAAAGGTAATCAGAATCACCGCGATCCCGTATAGAACACGCAACGAGCGCACCCAGTAGTACAGCTGCTCGATGGACGGTCTTTTCGCGATCGCGATCTCCGGGGAGGTGATCGAAGACGTGGCCTGCAGGAGTTTCCACGTCGGTCGGATTATCCATTCGTCGAGATGATTCAAACCGAACGGATATCCATCGTACATTCGACTTCCGACATAGGTGAAGTATTGTCCACTCAGAAAGTTTTGCAGGGCCCTGACTTGCTTTGGTGCATCCGGGTGGAAGACGTACGTCGACTCTCCGGCAAGACCGCGATAGAGACCGGAGGCGCGCAGATAGAAACCCGCGAGCAGAATGATGGTGAGGAGCCCGATGGTGAGTCGTTTTGAAGAGGGCACGACAGAATATGCTTTTGTCATCATTGACTGAACCCGTCGGGCATTCCGGGGCGAACGGTCGTGAAGACCCTATAGAGTTGCGGTCGAGGATCGCAGACGATCACGGGACGCCCTGTCGTCGGCGTCTTCTGCGTTGGGGAAATTCTCACACGGTTCAGCCGGATTACCGCGGCGCGTAACGGACGCCGACTCCAAAGGCGATATTTTCGCCGCCAAACGTTCCCGTGCTCTCGGTTGTCGTCCGGTCGTGGACCTGCACCTTGAAGAACGCGGAGCTGTCGACGTCCGTGTAGCGTGCAAAGGCGTCGGCCGCCCAGTCATCGGCAAATCGCCACAGGCAGCCTCCGGTCAGAACCACTCCGGTTCCGTCATCCACGAACATGGTGCGCGTGCGACCCCCGTTCGGTGTGCTGGGCGATCCCGCGGCTACGAACTCTGCCGGGTTCTGGAAGCCGAGTGACCAGTGGGCCTCGGGATCAAACTCTGAGCCGAAGAGCGCAATGCCAAGCCCGGCATACGGCGTGAACTTGCCTGGCGTGGGGTATCGGCCGATGACGCTGAAGATCGGGCCGCTCATCGTCAGCGTGCCGTCGCTCTTATTGTCGACCGTCTGCGTCTTGAGCTCAAGGCTGTCGTAGGCAAGCTCGATCCCAATGTAGGGATTAAAGTTGAAGTGAATGAAGATCTCGGGCGGGAGCAGCGCTTGCTCTTCCTCGAGGTGATTGACCGTTCCGATAAACGTGCCCTCGGGTAGGCCAAATTCGTCAACCGCCCCCATCGAGTTCTCGAGCAGGCTGAATTGAGCGACGCGGATCCCGATCTCAACCCGGCCTGCAATCGAGTCGCGGAAGGAAAGTGGCGGATTCCGGCCGCGGTGGGCGGAAGCCCCAGTCTGTTGCTCCCTGCGCTGCCGGGTTCGCAGATCCGATGGTGTCGGTCTCTTCGACTGCATCGTGGCACCCGGGCTCTCGATCGCGACCAACGTCGTTGTCGGAGGCTTCGATGAGAGATTGGATGTGGCAGACTCCGGCTCTACGGCTGTCGCGTTTTCCGTGCGCGGAAGCGCACGGAGTTGATTAGCGCCCACGCGCGGTGCCCTCTCGGGCGGGGGAAGTACAGTTGGTACGGGCTCGGTAGCCGGCTTTGTCGCGATGGACTCTGGCGGTCGTGGCGGAGGCGCCAGTGTTGCCTTCGTGTCGACCGTGAGGGGCGGCTTGGTTTTCGGGATCCGGGCGGTGACGGAGTCGTGCTGCGTGGCGGGTAGCGCCAACGCAGGTCCCTCCGCCACTCGCGTCGGCGCTTCCTTCTCGGCGATGGTCGGTCGAGCGGGAGGCGGACTCCGTTCGGCTTGAACGTCATGCAGTGAATGCAAGAGGCTAAGCATGTTTTGCTCGGGAATAACGTCGAGGACCTTGGCCAGATCGCCCTGCAGAACCGTCGTCTTGGTCGTTAGGACCTCACCATCCCACACCCTCGCCAGCGCCGTGCTAAGAATGCAGGCGCTACCTTCGATCTTGGCTTTGCCGTAGATCACGTAGTGAAGATTGAGCATCCGGCCGGCCATCACGTAGGCCGTGCGGGGATAGTCGTAGACTTCGCGATCGAATCCCCTTTTCTTAAGCTGCCCGGCGGCGTCTGCGTACGGGAGCATGCTGAAAGAGGGTTGCTCCTCGGCGGCGGCCGAGAGGCCGGCGGCCAGGCGCGCGGCGGTGTCGCGCCGCACGCCTGGACCCGTGTCGACGCCGACCACGGCACATGTTGCTTTATCCGGTGCGGCTGCACAGAGGCCGGGGACCGACAGGCCAAGGATCAGGGCAAGATTTAGGAAGGGCTTCAAATTGCTGCTCATGCACTCCATCGCGATTGCCGTGCGACGTCAAAGCGTGGCTGGATAGTGCCTCAAAAGGAGAAGCAGGGTCAAGCGCCGTCGCCTTGGCGGAGCGATGCATAGACCTTGTCGTAGCGGCTGCAGAACCTATCCGGAGCAAAGTGCTCTTCGACGACGCGGTGGCAGTTGGATTGGTGTTCCGCGTAGCGCGTCTGGAGGTCCACGACGGCGGCTTCCAGTCCGAGCACGGTGGGTTCGAACACGAGGCCACAGCGCTCGCGCTCCACGAGACCGGAGATGGAGGTCGGTCGGCTCACCAGGACTGGCTTTCCGTGCGCCAGGGATTCGAGCGCGCTATGCGGGCACGGTTTGAGGCTGTTGTGCGTAAGCCCTGGAAGGATGCAGGCGCTGCACGAGGCGTAGAGTTCGTCCATGTCCACGCAGCCGTTGTGGACTTCAACATTCGTGACCCCGAACGCCGCGATCAGTTGATTCAACTCGGCCAGGTTTGTCTCTCGCCATGCGAGCACGAAGCGCACCTCCGGGAGTCGACGCGCCGCGCTGAGCATGAGGTGGATGCCACGCGATAGAAGATCGAATCGCGCGGGCGGGCTCGAGGCAAATAGAATGCGAAATGGCGTAAGCGCCTCTCGATAGGGGCGTAACCCGGAACTTGGGTAGATGAGCTGTAGGCGTTCCTCCGGGATGCCGCTCTGCGCGAAGAGTTCGTAATGCCGCTCGGACTCGACCACGATCATTCCCAGGCGCTTGAGGTGGGGCAGGCTGCGTTCGACGCGCGCAAGAGATCCGGCTTCCTTCGTCACGGTCAGTACGGTACGACGGCCCCCGATCCGCGGGAGCAGCAGTCGCTCGCCCGCGGATGCGTAGATATGGTTAATCTCGAATCGCCGGGCGGAGGTCAGTAGCCATGGCATTGCAACGAGGCCCCAGGGCAACGGGATGTGACGTGTTGCTCCGCTGAGCTTCAACTTGCGCTGCTTGGTATTCAACGCAAACAGGATGGAGCTCTCTTGTGTTTCATGGAGAAGCTGGACCTCCTTGGACGCCGCTTCCCATTGCGGCATGTAGTTGAATATCCAGTATCCGATCATCACGACCTCGCTTCGCTTTTTCGCGCACCCGCGATCCAGAGGACAAGCCCAGGCAGGGCCACCGCAAAGCGCAGCACATCGGCGAGAATTCCCGCCGTTAAGCTCACCGAACTTGCAACGCCCATCATCAGGTACAGGTATATCAGAGCGGCCTGCCCCGTGCCAATCCCGCCGATCGAAATTGGCAGCATGATCACCACGTAGACGAGCGGAATGAAGACCATGCAGTCCACGACCGCTACGTTCGCGCCGAGCGACCTGAAGAGACAGTAGTAGACAATACACCGCATCATCTGCACGGCGATCGAGTAGAGCAGCATGCGTGGGAGAATGCCGAGCATTCGCCGGGTGTCGGTCAGCGAATGAAGCATCGGCATTAGCTTGCGCCAGGCCCTTTCGATAGTCGCGTGGCCGTCGAAGGTCAGGCTCTCCAGTCGGTCGATTAGCGCTGCAGCGAGAATCCAACCGACGACGATCCCTGTCAGGATTAGAAACAGGGGCACGGCCAGCCTTTGCACGGGCGCGTTTCCCTCGATCAGAAGGGCGCCCGTGCCCGCGATCAGGAACGTCGTGCACGCCCCGATGAAACGGTCAAGCACGAGCGTCGTCATGACTCCCGCCGGTTTCCCGTGACGGCTGATTAACTCGTACCCGCGGACCACATCGGACCCGACAGATCCGGGCAGAAATCGCCCCACGAAGATCGCGACGAACGTGATTCGGATGATCTCCCTGAGCGACACGTCGATGCCCTGTGATGCCAGCACATAGTGCCAGCGCATCGCCATCAGAATGCGCACGGCGGTCATTATCACGAGCGCGGCGATGATCCAAGCCGGGTCGCACGAGCGAATCTGCTCGGCGATCCCCCCCGCGCCGATCGTCGCGATGAAGTAGACCAGCAGCGTGACGCCGAAGATAAGTCGCGCGATTTTCCAGAAACTCTTGCGGTTGCTATTGGTCATCGCGCTCCGTACGGGTGAGCTCGACGTTCCGAATCGTGAGGTTTCCGTTCCACTTGAAATGGACCTCGAGGCGGATCGGCAGATTATGCTCCTGATCGAGTTCGAGGTGCACCGGCTCTCCAGCGGTGATGTGCATATCGGGCTGGACCGCCAACCCGTCGCCCTTCACGAGGAGATGGCCCAGAATGGTTCCGGGAGGACTCGCGGAGTCGACCTCGAGCGTCGCCCGATAACGACCGACGGGCATCGGGAGGCCCCACCCATACCAGGCAAGAGACTCGGTGACCCGGTCGACGGCGAGGAGCGCCGAGCCGGTTTCAATGTCGGTCTCACCGTGGTGGAAGAATGCGGCCCCGACGGCTCGTCGGCGTGTCCCGTCATTTTCAAGTGTCCCCGCCGTCAGCAGAAACATGTCGACGTCCACCGTACCACTGACCCAGGCGGCACGCAGCTTCAGGCGATCGTATCCGTCGTAAGTCGCGGCGGGGACCTCGATCCACTGCCACGCATCGTTGTCGATTTCCAAGCTGGCGGCGTTATTCGACTCGTCGTCGAGCAGCACGTTCGCCTGGAGCTGTCCGTGTCCGCGGGCCCGTAGCAGAAACCGGCAGTCGGGCGCGTACGATGTGCGCACGCGTCGGTGTTCGAGCGTCGCACCCGTCGAGGCAAGACGGGCGTATGCCCCATTGGCACACTCCGAGTGCTGACGCACTTCGACAACCGAATTCGCAACCGCGGAGGATTCGGCCTGCCATGCGCGCATCGGGAAGTAGACTCCTGGTCCTCGCCATTCGCGGTGGGGGCGGGGTTCGTCGGTCACCGCGAAGGACCAGATTCCGTCGGCGTGATCGAGAAGTCGCAGGCGAGGGTGATTCAGAAGGCGCTCAAGCGTATAGGTCGGCGGGTAGGGCGTAACTTTGTCCTCGAAGGCGCCCTCGTGCATGATCACATAACCGATGCCGTTCTCCCGCATCCGGTCAAGCTGATGCTCATCCAGTACGCCGTGGTTGACGCTCTGGTAGAAGCGGAACACATCCTTCGTGTAACGATCGCTGACGACGGGATGGTACCCGTTGACCATGCGGATTCGGTAAAGCGAGATGTAGTGCTGGTAGAGCGATGCCGAGGCGTCGTTACCGGGCCAGAGGGGGGCGACGAGCACATGCGGCGCGACGCCCTCGCTCTCGGCATCGCGCGCAACGGCTGCATAGGCGGGCTGTTCCGTATCCATCAGGCAGATCCCGGGGTAGATGACCTGTCGGTAGCCACCCACGATTCCGATGACAGACGCGATAGTGATGATCTCACCGATGGTTTTCGGCAACAGCGAGGCGGCCTGCCTCAGCCCGACCGCCAACAGGACGGATAGCAGGGCCGGCATCAGGCAGAATATCTTGGCGGGTTGCCGGATCTTGTCGTACATCGGCACGTATTCGCGCGCGAGCGACGTAAGCGTATTCCCGTGAGCATCGTACTGCGGTCCGTTCGTTCCGAGGGCCATGCAGACGATTCCGATTCCCGCACCGACGAGCAGAAGATGCGTGACGACGCTGCGCGTCGTCACGAACGTCCGGGCGCGCCGCCAGAATCGGAGCACCAGTCCGATAGCGATGATGGCGATCAGCAGGGCACCCACATGAATATGGTTGCCAACGCCCAGGTCCTTGGTGCTGATGAGGCCTTCCCAGTGTGGACTGAACAGGGCGACTTCGCCGATCGAGCGGCCCTCGTCCATCGAGGATCCCTTGAACCCGGATTTCTTCATCATCGTGTACAACGCGATCGGAATGCCGAAAAGCATGAACGGGATCAGTGGCTTGGCCAACGCGACATAGTCCGCCGGGCGTCTCCAGCGAAAGTCCGTCCTTGTCGAAAACGCGACGACGCACCAGAGAGGCACGGAGAACGTTCCGAAGAAAAAAACGTGGGCGTCACAGATGCTGGCGCCGAATAGCGCGAGCCCGGCCAGCGCGCCGCCGCGTGTGCAACCGTCACGCACCGCCCGGTCCAGCCCAAACCAGAGCACCGGGATCCACATCATCGAGAATCCTGCCGGGCTGCCGCCGCAGTAGTATTGCCATTGCACCGGAAGGACGACCGCGATCACGGCCGCCAGCGCGGAGATGACGTCTTCGTGCGTGTATCGGGACGCCAGCCTCCACGAGAAAAGGAATGCGATCCACATCGCAAGAAAGGCCGTGACGTTCCACGCCAGTGCGG
This sequence comes from Verrucomicrobiota bacterium, assembly GCA_027623315.1. Taxonomy (GTDB): domain Bacteria; phylum Verrucomicrobiota; class Kiritimatiellia; order CAJWTS01; family CAJWTS01; genus JAQBYD01. Next base: position 16,561 of record JAQBYD010000058.1, read on the forward strand.
GACCGGTGACCGGGGACAGCACGGCGTAGACCAATGAGAAGGGGAGGTAGTACGCCTTTCTGCGCAGCGTCTCGGAGTCGTCGCCGGAGTTAAACTCGTACAGGTCGTAGAAGAGAGGCGTCTCGCCAAACATCATGTCTCGTGCCAGCCAGAAATTGTAGTGCAGTTGCAGGTGATCGCCCGACGCCATGCGGCGTGCCTCGGTTGGGATGTGTTGGCGGAGCGTGCATGGAATGCCCTGCGTCACGTACTTGGCAAGCGGCCAGGAGATGACCGTCCACACGACTGCCGCCATGGCCAGCGACACGAGGAGCTTATGCCGAAGCCTCATTCGTCGGATGGGGGGGCGCCCGCGTCGCGCCGATCCCGCTTTACTTCCGCGGGGGTGCCCGCCGCAACCGCGTAGTCCGGGACGTCACGCGTCACGACCGAGTTGGCCCCTACGATCGCGTGCGCGCCGATCTTGACGCCGTCGAGAATCTTCGCGCCGGCGCCGAACCATGATCCTTCCCCGGCTTGGATGCCGATGGAGTTTCGCCCCTGGTCGAGGACCGACGTCGTCGGGTCATCATAGTCGTGGCCGCCGCCGATAAAATAACAATAGGCGGCGACAAGGCTGCTCTTGCCAAGTACGACTTGGCTGGCCGAGAAGACCTCGCAGTTGAATCCAATATTGACGTTGTCCCCGAGCGTGATGTCGCCGTTCTTGCAGCTCAGGATGGAATTTCGACCGACAAAGACTCCGCTACCAATACGGATGCCGTCGTTGTCTTTGCCCTTCGCATCCAGAACGCAGTTATCATCAATCACGACGTTATCACCGATCGATATCTTGTGCGGATGGCGAAGCACCACGTTCTGTCCAAACGTGACACCTCGTCCACAGTCTCTGAAGAGACAGGGAAATAGTTTGGAGCGCAGGAAGAGCCCGAGTGCGCCGGGGACGCACGAATGCGAGGTAATCAGCTCGTACTTCAGGAGGGCTCCGAAACCTCGTTTACCGACCACGAGATCGCAGTATTTCTGCATGCTGGAGCTGTCCTCCGAGAACATCTCCTTCTGGATCTCAATCGTCTCGCGTTTCATGGGGGGCCTCGATCAATGTACGGTCCGCAGGTGGCGTGGTTCAACAATCAATTCCGCCGGGAATTTCGGTAGCCCGCTTGACTAAATCCATCCCTCGTTCCGGTACCAGCGTGCGGTGGCGACGATTCCCTCTTTGTTGGAGCGCGGCGTGAATCCCAGAACGCTCTGCATTTTGGACGTATTGAAGATCCGGTCCTTGGTAAAGAACGCCACGCGCCGGCGATAGATCGGAGGCTCGATTCCGAGCGGGCGGCAGACGCACTCGCAGATGCCCGCGAGCAGGAAGAACGGAAAGGCCGGGGCACGGATCACGTGAACGGTATGCCCCAGTTCGCCTGCGATCACTCGTGCGATCTCAGCCAGCGGGATGGGTTCGCTGTTGCCGATGATGAACGCCTGCCCGTCGGCATCCGGATGGGTGGCGCTCAGGATCATGGCGTCGGCGAGATCATCGACGTGAATCAGGTGATAGAAGCATTTTCCGAATCCGATCAGCGGAAATAGACGGCGGGAGGCCATTTTGAAGAGCTTGAACAGGCGCCGGTCGGTCGGGCCGAAAATACCAGCGGGACGAATGACGGTGCACGGCATGCCATGCCGCGCGGAGAACTCACGGATCCAGCGGTCGGCCTCGGCCTTGGTCTCCTGGTACTCGTCGCCGGGGCGGAACGGATGCGTTTCGTTCGCGGGTTCGCCCTCGATGTGGCCATACACACCAATGGTTGACGTATGGACGAATCGCTTGAACGCCGGATTGAGCCGGGCGGCCTCCGCAAGGAGCCGGGTGCTCTCAACGTGAACCTTGTGATAGATGTCGCGCGTCGATTTGGCCTCGCGGTATGATGTGGCGAGATGGAATACGTACTCCACGCCGTCCATGGCGCCACGAACGAGGTCGGGATCAAACACGTCGCCGCGGATCCAGTCGATCTCCAGATCAGACAGGGCGTCCGTGTTCGACGTCTTACGAGCGATCGCTCGAACGGAAAGCCCCGCACTTACCAGCTTGCGCGTGAGCACCACGCCGGTGAAGCCCGTGGCCCCGGTGACCAGAACGGTTGAGCCCGCCGGTATCGACGCCATCGCCGCCGGCATTACGCGACTCCCCGTTCCGCCCTGAGAATGACCGGCGAGCCCCATCGATGCGTCAGCCCCAGCGACCGGGCAATTCCCTCTTTGAAAGCCGAGATCCTACGCGACTTCAGTACCCGGTGCATGACCATCGGGAGGAAGAACTGTTTTCGCATACCGGTGATCCGAAACCCGTTCTGCGCGAAGACATCCGCAATCTCGCGATGGCGAAAGAGAGCCCAATGGCGCGTGTCGGTTTCGATTTTCTTTTTGGCACCAAATAGCGCCGGTGCGATGCAGTTCAGGCTTTGGCTGGTCGGGTAGTCCACAATTACCGCATGGCGCGCGACACGGCACAGTTCGTTGATGAGGATGGGCCATTGCGTGCAGTGGGTCACGAGGCGAAACGAGATCGCGGTATCGAATGATTGGTTTTCGAACGGCAGGTCGATGACGTTGCCAACGACGAACGTGCAGGTTCCTGCCGCGGTCAGTGGCTCGATTCGGTGCCGGCACGAGTCCGCGCTGCCCACGACGGTTACCGAGTGCCCACGGGCGCAAAGAGGGAACGCGAGTTGACCATGGCCGCCGCCGACATCTACGATCGTGTTCGCGGTGACGCCATCCATCAACTCCAGTGTGAGCCGCTGCTGCACGTCCAGAAACCATTCACCCGCCGACCCCGAGAAGCGCCGGGCATAGGCATCGGATGACGTTTCGATGTCCGCCGTTTCAGGGAAAAAGGCCGCACGCTGAGGCTGTGGATCTCCTGCCATTAGAGTGACACGCGAGGGAGTCCTTGCCGGGTCACGGAAAGGTTGCGCACGTGATCGGAAGCATCGAGCACGCAATTCGTATATGAACGTCTACTGATACGGCGCATTGAATTCCAGTCTTCGCCAAAACTCAAGTCTCGTATGGTGCCGCAGCCCGCCACGGATGCCGTACGGCCGGGGAATCAGTCCCTGGCGTTTGCGGGACGTATCGGAAACCGTTGCGTTTGTGGGCGGACTGGGGCAGAATCGCTGATCCATCATGCTGCGAACTCATGGCAGAGGAAATAGGACGCAGGCGAGACTCCTGGCGGCGACGCTGCTCGTTGTCCTTTGCGTACCATACGCGATGTCCGAATCTGAGGTGGAGCAACTCCGGCTCGAAGCCGACCGCAAACGCGTCGTGGCCCTGACCGCGGAGCTTGGTGCTATTCGCACCGATGCAACGGCCCTGCGCGACTCTCTCGATCGAAAGCAGCGCGGTTTCTACGACAGTGTCGAGCACGAAGCCGTGGCGGCGATTCTCTTTCGGTTCGTGGGCTGTCGCGAGGGCCTGTGGGACTTGGTGGAAGCTCACGATGTGACGAAAGTTGCGCATCTCGACGAGCGCCACGCGGCGAGAAGTCTGCTGGTGGCATTCAGTGCCGGAACGCACTTGATATACAACAGCAGCGGCTTCGTTCTGATGGCGTTGGACGACGAGCAGCTCAGGGGTAAGCTGAACGAGGCGTACAAGAAGTACGATATTCCGCCGGGCACATACGGGCGAGTTTTCGACAGCCTCACATCAATCGAGAATATACAGCGCGCACGTGCCGCCTGGCTGCTGTTTCGCGAAGAGGTCCGGGACGCGGACTCATTGCTGAATCGGGTCGCTGCGGAAGAGCCGGAATACCGCCGCCTGAAGTTGGAAATCGAGGAACTCTACCCCGTCGCGATGGAGAATGTAGAGGCCATTCTGGAGGCGAGTTCCCTGATGCTTCCCAACGTGCGCAATCGACTTCGGCACAGCGAGGTCGGCCGCGTTGCCAAGGCCCTCGAGAAGCGGTTCCACGGGCGGCTTTATGCCATGCGCGGTGCTCTCTTTGTAAACGTCAGCCGCCTCAAGAGTCCGGTGTCAGAAGTGGTTGCGTTTTCACCGGCGCAACTCAAGCAGGTGAAGCTGATGCTCGAACCGGGGGACATCATCCTCACCTACACCGCCGGGTATATGAGCAACCTCTTCCTTCCGGGTTCGTTTAAGCATGGAATGACGTACGTCGGCAGCCCGGACCAACGTCGCCGGGCCGGCTTGATCGGGGATCACATGCAGTTCTTGCCGGAGACGCGTCGCCAGGCAGTGCTCAGGGAGGTCGAGGCCACGGCGACGGCCGAGGGTCACGAGGCCGATCTGATCGAGGCGGTTGCCGAAGGCGTCATCTTTAGTTCGCTCGAGCACATCATGCACACGCATGTTAATCGCATGGTGGTTATGCGGCCGCGCCTCTCGGAAGCATTGCGCGCGAAGTATCTCGCCTCCGTCTTCGCGCTGCTGGGTTCGGAGTATGATTTCCGATTCGATTTCGGCGAAGCCACCTATCAATGCTGTACTGAGGTAATCTATCGTTGCATGAACGGGCTCGGGACCACGAACTTCGAATTGACTCCCCGCCTGGGCACGCCGACGCTGAGCGCGGACGATATCGTGAATCATCATCTGGCTGCCGACGGCGGGGTCTTTGATATCGTCTTGCTGGCCACGCACAGCGATGTCGCCGATTCCCACGATGCGGTCCTGCACGTCGGCACGGCCGCTGAGGCTGAGCTTCGCAGGATCATGGCCCACTAACCCGGATATCTCACACTTTTCCTACTACGAACACGGATAGCTCCGTCAGGCTTGATCAAAACAGGGCTTCGCCAATTCACAGTATGTCCATAC
>JAQBYD010000059.1 GCA_027623315.1 Verrucomicrobiota bacterium
CCTGTTTCGATCAAGCCTGACGGAGCTATCCGTGTTCGTAGTAGGAAAAGTGTGAGATATCCGGGCTAGTCGTCGTTGAGGAAGGTCCCAAGCGCGGCGGCATTGGATCCGAAATCGCGGCGTGCAGCGCCGAGGAGCTTGCCGAGCACCTGAAGGCACCCATCCGACGGGTGGCCGCGCCAAACGTCCCACCGCCATTTTCCCCGCCAATGGAAGCGTTTTACAGGCCGGACGCCGCTCGCATCGCAGATGCCGTCCGAGCGAGCATGGCCCAGACGACTCCATTACCATCGTAATCCTCTCACAAAAAAAAATATAGATTTTCTGTTTTTAGGCCTTGCGCTGCGCTGAAGTGCGTGGTATCTTTTTGACACAGTTCGACAGTGGGGTAGGCGTGATGGATCGAGTTAACAACGAAATACTAAAGAGGGAGTTCAGCATGATGAAGCATCTCATGACGTATGCAGCGGCGATGGCGATTGGAACGGCGGCAACCTGTTACGGTTCGACTGTTCCGTTCGAAGAGGATTTTGAAGGATTCGGCGACGGTGCCGAGATCAGCGGCACAAGTGGCTGGTTGACGACGGACGTCGAGACTGGAGCCGGTGTCACCGGCCGTGCATTGGGTTCGACGGTTGCGAACGACGGCAGCATTCGTGGCGGCTCGGTCACCAATGCGGACCTTTCGAATACTTTCACCCCCGGTAACACGTTCATCTTCGGGTCGTTCTATGTGCGACCCTATTTCGGACCCGCCCCAGAAATTCCGGCCGACGTGAGCGTAGCATTCTACGTGAGCGACGACGGCACCGTCGTGGCCTACAGCAACGAGGTCCCGGTGACGTTGAGCCATACGCCGATCGCTTCCAACACCTATGTGAAGTTTGCGGTGTCGGTAAACTACAACGGATCGAAAGCCTATAGTTTGTATCTGGACGATGCATTAATCGCGTCCGATTTCGCGTTCTTTGCCCCCGACTCGAACTCCAGTTTCAACGCGTTCCAGGTACGCGCGGACTCCGGAACGAACATCGCGTACATCGACGACGTTAACTTCGGCATATCTTCGCCCTTCTTCCAGATCGTGAGTAACCCGGTCGCGGGTGCCCAGGTCACCTTGTTCGTCGGCGATGCCTCCCCGGGTGCGACCTACAAGGTCGTGGGCCGCGATGACGCCGCATCGGTGTTCGTCGAGGTCGCGACGGCGGTGAACTCCGGCGGCGTGAACCCCTTCCCCATCACCGACAGCAGCTTCGTCGGATCCTCCGCCGACACACGCGTCTACAAAATCGTAGATGCGACCGGTCTGAGCGAGTCCACGAATGATACCATGTGGATCGCCGACAAGCAGGCGCGCGGCAGCAACCAATGGCACATGGTCGCGGTGCCGGGGCACTTCGGGGACACCAACCTCAACACCCTGAACAACGACCTGGGTGCCGAGTTGGCCAAGTTCGTCGACGGGGGTGCGGGTTCACTTACTGCCGGAAACGTCTGGCTCTATGAAGGCGCCGCTTGGTTGAACTACTGGCTTGATGTTGGCGGAGTTTGGCACGGACCCGGCGCCCTCGCCACCGTAGCCTCGAACCGCGTCGACCCCGGGCAGGGCGTCTGGGTGAAGACGATTCCGCAGGGCTCCGGTACGGCGATTCTCTCGGGACAAGCTCATACCAACAGCACGCCGATCTCGATGACTGCCAGCAACTGGGTGCTGTTCGCCTGGCCCTTCGCGACACCCGAGGCCAACAGCGCGAACGGTTGGGGCTTCTCTGGATTCACGGCAGGCACGTCGTGGGACAACGCGAGCCGTATCTTCATGCAGGACGGTAACACGTTCTACAACCTGTACCTGTCGGCCGACGGCAAGTGGAAGATCCAGAATACGACCAACACCGCACCGGTATCGCTACGGCCCGGCCAGGCGTACTACTTCTACAATGCGGGCGGCACGGAGGACTACACCGCGGCCCCGGCAAACTAGATCAATCAACCCAATCGGTAAGCAGAAAGACCCGCGAGTCATCGCGGGTCTTTCTGCATCTACGCATCTCCCCGGGCGGGCCGAGGGCCCAGCCCTCAGAGCGGTTTCTCGTTCCAGGCCTTAATGCAGTCGTCGATCGTGAGGACGTAGCGCTTGCTGCAGAACTGGCAGTTCACGGCTACGTCTTCCTTCGCCTTCGCCATCGACATGCGCTCGCCATAGGGCAGGGTCCGCAGCACGGCCCCCATTTTGTCGCGCGTGCAGGTACACACGAAACGCGGCGTGGCGGAGGCAGCGAATTCCATCTGCGTCTCCGGAGCGACATCGGCCAGGAGGCTGTTCATGATGGTCTCGAAGTGACTGTCGGCCTCACTCTCCCTGGCCATCAACTGGCGAAAAGGGTCCGCCTCCAGTTGGGTACGAACGGCTCCGAAGCGCTCCAGGTCACACTCCGGCAGCGCCTGAATCATCAGGCCCCTGCACAGGCTGACCGGACACCTCACGTCTGCCTGAAGTCCGATCATGATCGTGATTCCCGTCTCGACCTGCTCGCTTACGGAGTAGAAATAGGCCAGGTCCTGCGCGACGTGCCGCATCGGCGCGTCCGCGGTACCGTGACTCAACACCTGCCCCTCCTTCGAGCGCACGGCAGTAATCTGGCCTTTCTCTCCGAACACATCGTCGGCATCTCCGCTGTTACTTGACAGATCCCGCGGCGACACGAAACCACGCACGGTCGAATCGGCGCCGGCATCAACGATCAAGGTTTTGAGATTCCCGTCATAGTGCCAGCGAATGTTAACCCGCTCGTCCTCCGCCAGCAGCGTCGAGGATAGCAATCCAGCGTTCAGCGCGCGGCCAAGAATGTGGGCAGAGACCGGCCCGCAGTCATGCCTCAATACAGCGTCGTTGGCCACACCGGTTGTCACCGCAAAGCTGAACGCTATTTCGAGTTCGGGCAGTCGCCCCTTGTATACAAAATCATTAACCACGTGACGTCAATTCCAGCAACCCAGGTTTCGACCGTTTATGCATCGCCCTCATCCAGGTCTGGTCTGTGGCGAGACTAAGCTCCCTTTGGAAGCATCGATATTGTACTGGAAAACCGGACCACGCGAGAGGATAATGACCCGTTCTGATCTAACATCCACTGCAGACAAGGTGACCATGAATCGACTTCCATATCGGGCCGCCGTGATGTCCGTGCTCGTGACCGCAGTCGCGACGTCATGCCTCGCCCAGGTCACAGCAAACTTTGAGCCGCTCTTCGAGGATAGCGCGCAACATGACGTATTGTATTTTCTAAACGGCGACCGCATCCATGGAATGCTTCTCTCGATCAAGGCGGAGGAGCACGGCCTGCTCTGGCGATCGGAGAGTATCCTGACTCCGGCGCAGATGGCCCAGGGCGCACTGTCCGACGTGCGCCTTGCCAAGCGAAGGGCACGATCGCCACGCAAGATTCACACCTGTGCCGTCCGCTTGACGAACGACGACGTGCTTCTCGGCGATCTGGTTTCGTTGGATTCCGAATCCCTCCGGCTCGACACATGGTATGCCGGGGAGATAGCGGTTGCGCGCCGCATGATGGCGGCGATCGAACCGCTCGTCGAGGCGCCCTCACTGATCTACTCCGGCCCCGGCAATCTCTCTGAGTGGACCTTTCAGCAGAATAACGACCAGCCCACGTGGAAGTTTCGACAGGGCGCATTGTACGCCCTTCAGCATTATCCCATCGGAATGACACTCAAAGAGCTACCCCGCAAGATTAGCTTCGCATTCACGGCCGCCTGGCGGGGGCAGCCGAGCCTTAATTTCATGTTTCTGGCCCAGGATGCGAACAATACGTCGTCGGATCGCTATGCCCTGCAGATCAGTGGATCGTCGTGCTATCTGTACCGCTACCAGCGCAATAGCGGTTCACAGAATCTTGGAAACGCGAACATCATGAAGTTTAACACCGGGACCGTCCGCAAGGCGGATTTCCTCGTTCTGCTCGACCGCGACAAGGGCGCGATTAAACTCCTACTCGATGGGCAGATGGTCGGGGAGTGGAACGACGCGGCCATGGGGAAATCGACGGGAAATGCGATTCTCTTCCAACCCCAGAGCCGGAGCGATCTGAAACTCTCCAAAATTTCGATAGCCAAGTGGAGCGGCAAGCTGCCCAGCGACGAGAGTGTCGAGGGTGGCGCCAATCAGGACACTATCCGGTTCAGTAACGACGACGTGATCTCCGGAACGCTGCAGTCGATCTCCGATGGTAAGATGACCTTCGAAACATCCTACGCCACGATGTCCGTTCCTGTCGAACGCGCGAAATCGATCGAGTTCGCGACCGCCGGCGCGGAACGCGCTCGACGACGCAAGGGCGACGTGCGCGCCCACTTTACGGATCGCGGGAGTCTCACGGTCCAGCTGACCCATATCGAGCGCGACGAAATGCACGGAAAGAGCGACAACCTGTCGGACGTCAGCCTGCCACTTGAAGCCCTGTCGCGCATTGAGTTCAACATCTACACGGATCGCCCCGAAGAAGAGGAGGAGGACTTTTGACGGGGACTCTCCTCGTCACATCCATCGTTCGCGGCGCCCAACTCGACGAACCGTCGGGGTTGCTCTTCACCGTTGACCTTGACCAGGAGCGGGTGACCGGCCGGTGTGCGATGCCGGATCCACCGATGCGCGAACATGACGCGAATCCACGCGGCGGCATGCGTGGTGCCAAGGGCCTCGTCGTCGTAGGCGACCGTATCTTCATCGCGAATCACGGCTCGATTCACGAATTCGACCGGTCCTGGCGGCTCCAGGCGGTCCTATCCGATCCAGGCTGTGCCGGTATCCACGACATCTGCCACCAGGACGACCTGCTCTGGGTGACCTCCGCGAGCAATGACCGCCTCTTCGCCTTCGGTCTGGACGGCCACACGGAACGCACAATCGATTGTCGTCCCAATGCGTTATCGGTGGAAGACCGCACGCGTCCGCCGGACGATCTGGATTATCGCGATCCGCGCACCCACGACCCGACGGCACACGATCAGACGCATCTCAACAGCGTCGCGTTTCTACCAGACGGCGCGATGCTCGTTTCGCTCGGTCGTCTCAAGGAGAGCCAGGCCGGGCTGACCCGTTCCGCAGTCATGCGCATTAATTCCGATGGTGATCAGTCGTTCCCCATGACGATTACCGGAACCGATCACCCCAGCCACAGCCTCTGTGTATTGGACGGGGATCACGTCGCGTACCTCGATACGAACGCGGGGGATCTTCTTCAATTCCACGCATCCGGCTCGGATCGCTGCTCGCGGATCCATGTGGCGGATGAGTTCCTGCGCGGGATGGTGCGATTGTCCGCCGAGCAAGTCGTGGTCGGCGCAGGGGCCTCACTGTCGGTCATCGATCTCCCGTCCGGGGACGTACGGAAATGCGTAACGTTATGTGACGATCCACGCGTGTCCGTCTACGCTATCGTCACGCTGCCGGAAGGAACCGCACACTTGCCGGACACGTTGGCCAGCACAACTATTCCGCGCCGTCGTCTTTGAATTCCAGGGATGCGGAGTTGATGCAGTAGCGCAGGCCCGTCGGTGCCGGGCCGTCGTCGAAGACATGGCCAAGGTGGGAATCGCAGGCGCTACACAGCACCTCCGTGCGGCGCACAAAGAGACCCTTATCTTCTTCCGTGGCAACGTTGCCCTCGACCATCGGCTCCCAGAAGCTTGGCCAGCCGGTTCCTGAGTCGAATTTCGCGGTAGAGCCAAAGAGGGGTTGACCGCAACAGGCGCATGTGTAGGCCCCCGGTTTCTTGTGGTCCCACAGCTTGCCCGTGAATGCGCGCTCGGTGCCCTTCTCGCGGCAAACGTGGTACTGCTCCGGCGTCAACTGCTGACGCCACTCGTTCTCACTCTTTACGATCTTGTCTCCCATGTGTCCTCCATCGTTGATCTGCAGCCCGATCATAGCGCAGCGCGCTGATGGGCGCAATCAGGGCAGGTAACGATTTGAAACTTCACGAGAATGGGGGTTCGCGCATCACGTGCATCCCAGTTTCACACTCGAATAGTCGGGCGCGTGACTCTATTCTGCAGGCATGGATCTTCCCCGCTCTTTCCTTGCCCCGGATGCATTGGCCAGTTGGCGTCGCGAGGAGACGGACCCGGCCGAACCCATCGCCGTCGTGCACGGTCGCTTCGGGCTGCTGCATCCGGGCAACCTGGAGGTGCTTCTGCGGGCACGCGAGCATGCGCAGAACCTCCTGGTGGTCCTGTCGCCGGACGACGACAATCCGGAGCACGGAGAGAAGATGGGCGAACGCGCCGTGACGGTCGCTCATCTCCGGGGGGTCACGGCCTCAACCTCGTTTGCAGAACCTGATCCGAGCGTCCTGCAGGCCATTCGCCCCTACATCCTTGTCGCCTCCGAGGACAGTGACGACGATGCATCCCTCGTCGGTGTGGAAGACTCCGCGGATGCGCTCGTCCGGGTGCCTGTCGTGCCCGGGTGCCGCACCTCGCAGATTCGAGCTGCCATCGCCGACGGCCCGACGCCGGTGTCCGTGCCGTTCGATCCACCGGAGGGACTGTACACCCCGCCGCGGCCGGAGCCGGGATCGGTGGTCACGATCAACGGATGCTTCGACGTGGTGCATTGTGGGCATCTCGAGTTCCTGGCACGCGCCGCGTGCCTGGGTGATCATCTCGTGGTGCTGATCAACGACGATGCGTCTGTGCGTCGGTACAAGGGCAATTCACGCCCGGTTTTCCCGGTCGCCTTCCGGCATCGCCTCTTGAGCTCCTTGAAGTCCGTGGCCGCCGTTGGCGCATTTGCCGAAGACGAACCATTGACCGCGCTCGAGCGCCTGCGTCCCGATATTCACGTCAAAGGTGGAACCTTCAAGGAGAACCTTGTCGCGCACGAGCGCGCGCTCGTCGGAACGTGGGGCGGCCGAATCGAGTACGTCTCGATGATCGGCGACTACTCGTCCACGGAGGCCATTAGACGCGAGACGCGACGGGCGGAGCGTCAGAAGTGAGCAGTCAGAACTTTACCAACCACTACCCACTTCTCACGAGCCACTACTTACTCTTCACTAAGTTCCCGGCTGCGGCGCGCGGCGGCGCGGATGGTCTTCCGCACGATGGCCGGGATCGACGACTGGTTGAGCACCTGCATGCCTGCGGCCGTTGTACCCTTGGCCGATGAGACCGCGTCGATGAAGTCGGACAGATCGGCGTCCTGCTTTTTCAAGACCGCGCCGGTTCCGAGCATCGTCTGGCGCGCCAGAATCAGAGCCGTATCTCTTGACAGGCCCTCGGATACCGCCGCTTCGATGAGTTGCTGCGTGAAGTAGGCGTAGAACGCCGGACCCGACCCGCTCAAGGCGGTCACGGCGTCGAATTCCTCCTCGGGGAGCTCAATCACCTCACCACAGCTGCGCAGCAGACGCTCGGTAGTCTTGCCGTCCGATGGTCGTGTGCGGGCACCCATCGCGTAGGCGCTCATCGACTCACCGACAACGCATGCCAGGTTCGGCATCACGCGTGCGATTCGGGCATCAGGGAGCGCGTCCTGCAGCCACTCGATCTTGCGGCCCGCGGCGATGGAAATCACCAGGTGGCGGCGACCGATCTGCCCCGAAAGCTGCTCCAGCGCGGGGCCGAGATCCTGCGGCTTGACCGCGAGGATAATCGTACGTGCGTGCTCGACGACGGGGCCGCCGAGCGCGACCGTCTGGATGCCAAGCTGTCTGCGCAGATGCTTGCGCCTGGAAGCGCTGACTTCGCTGGCCATGATTTCGTCGGGCCGAGCGAGGCGTTTCGAGAGAAAACCGCCGATCATCGCCTCCGCCATCTTCCCTGCACCGATTAAGCCTATTTTCAACGCATTTCCTCTCTGAAAGACCCCAAATGTGACTTTGTGTGGATCAGCTGTCAATATCCATCGATTCACGCCGGGTGCTGGATGATTGGCTATTGCAATTTTGTGAATGTTCTCTAGGATGAGAATTGATCGGATGAAGCGCCGGATTGGGGCGTTCTGACCAAGAAAGCAACACTTATGGAAAAATTACTCTTAGTTGATGATGAGGCCAGCATTCTAAGCGTTCTGAGCACGCTGCTAAAGGCCGAAGGATATGAAGTCTCGGCCAAGCGCGACGGGCGCGAGGCACTGGAGTTACTTCGCGAGGAGAACTTCGACCTGATGATCACCGATATTCGGATGAGCCCCGTGGATGGAATCGAACTCTTACGCATGGCCCGCGCTGAAAAGCCGATGATGTGCGTGATCATGCTGACCGCGTACGGATCCGTGGAAACCGCGATCGAGGCGCTCAAGCTCGGTGCCTTTGATTACATCACCAAGCCATTCAAAGTTGACGAAATTCTGATCACGATTCAGCGCGGGCTCGAATACACACGGGCAGTTAACGAGAATTTGGATCTGAAAGCGCAACTCGGCGCGCGTTACGAGTTCGAGAACATCATCGCCGAGAGCGAGGCGATGAAGCGGGCCTGCGAAATGATCAAGCGGGTCGCGCCGTCTGACACCACCGTCCTCGTTTACGGTGAAAGCGGGACGGGTAAAGAACTGGTTGCCAAAGCCATCCACGCGCACAGCCGGCGCAAGAATAAGAAGTTCCTTGCCGTGAACTGCGCGGCGCTCCCCGAACCGCTTCTTGAATCGGAAATGTTCGGCCACGTGAAAGGTGCCTTTACCGGCGCTTCCTCTGATAAGGAAGGACTCTTTGAGGCTGCGGAAGGGGGCAGCATCTTCCTGGACGAGGTCAGCTCCATGCCGCTGAGCATCCAGGGGAAGTTGTTGCGCGTCCTGCAAGAGAGAGAAGTTCGCCGAGTCGGCAGCAACTCGAATATCGCCGTCGACGCACGCGTCATCGCCGCGACGAACGTCAAACTCGAGAAGATGATCGAGGAGCACTCGTTCCGCGAGGACCTGTATTACCGATTGAGCGTGATCCCGATTGAGATCCAGCCGCTGCGCGAGCGCATCGAAGATATCATGCCGCTCACCGATCACTTCATGCGCATGGAGACACCGGACGGCGCAACTCCTCCCACCATTAACCCGGAGGTCCGGTCTCTCCTTGAGCAATACGCCTGGCCCGGAAACGTTCGCGAACTGGACAACGCCGTCAAGCATGCCCTGACCTTCGCGCGCGGAGGAACGATCACACTCGACGATCTGCCGCCGAAGATCCTGAAAAGTGGGGGTGAGGCCGCGATGGCCGCCGGGGTGACTGGTGAGGCTGACGCCTATGACGGAAAGCCGCTCAAGGCATACATGCGTGCGAAGGAGCAGGAGTACATCGAGCGCGTCATCGATCACTTCGGTGGTGATAAGGAAAAGGCAGCCCGCGCCCTGGAGGTCAGCCTCGCCACCCTGTATCGCAAGTTGCCCCGCTTGAGCCGGGATTAGCCGGCATCACACGATCATATCGAGAAACTCGATCGCGCGCGCGATGACTTTCATCAGCAAGGTGTACGGCATCAGCACCAGTCGAGAAAACGGGATCAGGTTGAAATGGGCGAAGATCACTGCCGTCATGTAGCCTCCGGTCCCCAGTAGCCACAACGCCTTCACCTGCTGAGTCCGGCGGTGCTGCGCATCCCGCGATTGACGCATGCGCGGCCGATCCGGAGGCGCTCCGACCGGGTTGCCTGAATCCAACGTACGCGTCCAGCCCTCGGGAAGATCGCTGCAGACCGTGCCCGATCGATACGCCTTAAGGATCTCAATGACACCCCGTAACCCCGGTTCACGCGCCACATGCCCGTTGAGGTCATGGACCCGCTCAATGATCTCTTCCTTCGCATTGGTCGGACAGCCCGTGAGATGGGCCACGCTGGGCTCCATCAATGCGAGGTCGTTATGGCCGTCCCCAATGGCCAGGATGTTCGCCGACGAAATTCCCAGGTGTCCGGCGAGCTGGATCATCGCTTGACCCTTCGTCGATGGGACGACGCGAACGTCGATCTCTCCGTGGTACTCGAAAACGTTGAGCAGCGTATTGCCCTTAGCCTGCTCGCGCAAAACCTTGGCCGCAGCGGCGGAGTCGACTGCATCACGAAAGCGCATGCAAAGTCGCTCATGGTCGAGTGCGATCGTCCGCACCCGATCATAGCGATCGTTCATAATCGCATGCCAGGATCGCAATGTCTTACCGATCGTCCGCTGGTGCGACTTGATCAGCTTTCGAATCTTGAAGTTCCACATGGTGTGCGGCACATATCGACCTCGCACGACGCTGTAGATGTAAGCATGTTTGAGAATCACAAAATCCGGCATGAGCCCGTAGTGCTCCATCAGAAGGAACACCCTTCGATAATGCTTCAGATCGCGACCGGTGCAGATCACCCAGACCGAGTTCTGCAATCGCCTAAAATCGTTGATCACGTCTCGAAACTCGTCGTATAGATCCTGCTCGTCCTCGGCGGTAATCAGCGTACCGTCGAGGTCGGTCGCAATGACTTTGACCTCTGTCACGGATTGCTCAGCTATTCGGGTTTTCAGGGCCGCTTCCATACGAGCCAGAACTATTACACGGGTTCCTCGTCCAAAGCACGACAATTTAATGACAACTTAGCCTCGCCTACGGCGAATCCATCGTCAAAGGAGGGGGACAGATCCCGTACTCCCGATCGCCTTCTCGTATTCGGCCAGTGCGGCCGATAGCCCGTCGCGATGCAATAGCAGGTCTGACCCCACGAGTGCGGCATCATACCCTAGTTCCATGATGCGTCGGATCGAGGCGGAGCTGATGCCGCTCTCGGCGACTCGAAGCGCACCGTTCGGCAACTGGTCGATACGATCGAAGTGCCGGATCGCAGTCGACAGGTCGGCGCGGCCGCCAACCAGCGCCTTGACGACGCGCGAGAGGACGTAACGACCGGCGGGCGCGAGCATATCCCGGCTGTTAAGGCCAACCAGCCTGACGCCGCGAGGAAATCGTTCCATCTCCTCCTGGGTATGTGCTTCCACGAGAACATCCATCCCCAACTCCCGCGCAAGATCGTGCAGGTGCTGCAGTTCACCGGTCGTCGACCGCTGCGTCATCAGCAGTACGGCATCCGCTCCGAACGCACGGGCCTCGTAGACCTGGTAGGGATCGATTATGAACTCTTTGCGCAGAACCGGTTTGGAGATCGACGCACGAATGTCGCGCAACAGCTCAATGCTCATACCAAAATCAGACCGATTCGTGAGAATCGACACCGCGCGAACGACGGGAGAGTTTTCATAGGCGGCCGGAGCTTCGCCCACATTCTCCTTTCGCATGAGCCCCTGGCTTGGAGACTTCACTTTGATCTCGGCGATGATTCCGAATCCGCCTGCGATCTGCTCGGCGAACCCCCTGACCTCGGGGGCGTCGCAGAGCATTGCCTTCACCTCTTCGATCGGCCGTTTCGCACGATCTTCTTCGATTTCCGCGCGAACGCGCGTAAGAATTCTGTCTAGAATGGTTGCTCCCATGAGACCCTCCGGTGTTGATTTCAAGCGATTATTGATTGAATTCTCGCGAATGCAAGACCGCGATACGTCGTCAACCAGACACGCCAATTTGGTCCCGGCGAGAAAACATGTTAACCTTGATCGAAAGCCCCGGGAAACGACGAGGTGCGCCCGGGAAACGACGAGGTGCGCCGGCGTTGAAATCGGGTCCGCGGACCCCACCCGCAAGGAGGAAACTAAGATGACGGAAAGTGAAGCCATGCTTGGATTGTTCGTAGGTATTGGCCTGAGCGCAGCCTGTGGATTTCGGATCTTCGTACCCCTGTTGGGCATGGGCATCGCCTCGATGACCGGCCATCTTGAGTTGGCTCCCGGCTTCGAGTGGATCGGCTCGCCCCTGGCGGTCACCACGTTCGCCGCTGCGACGATCCTTGAGGTCGCCGCATATTACATCCCATGGATCGACAACGCACTCGACAGCGTGACTACGCCCGCCGCCGTCGTCGCGGGAACGATTGTAACCGCGGCGATGGTTGGCGACATGTCCCCATATCTTCGCTGGTCCCTGGCCGCCATCGCCGGCGGCGGAGCCGCCGCGCTCGTGCAGGGCGGCACCGTGTTCGTTCGTGGTGCGTCCTCGGGAACGACCGGGGGCCTGGCCAATCCATTGATCTCGACCGGAGAGTTCGCCGCGTCGACGATGATGACGTTGCTGGCCATCCTGGTGCCGGTCATAGCCGCAATCCTGGTCGTCCTGTTCGCCGTTTGGATGGTGCGCCTGATCGTTCGCGTCCTTCGCAAGCGGCGAGGACACACAACGTCACCTCCGGTGATGACCTAGCGGGACGCGGCACGGCACCGGCGTCTATTCCATACCCAGTTTCTTCAGTTTGGGCCGAATCACAAACTGGCAATAGGGCGCGCCGCCGTTCGCGCGAAAATAGTCCTGGTGGTTGTCTTCCGCAGGGTAGAAGACGCCGGCCTCTGCAATCTCTGTCACGACCGGATCCTGAAATGTGCCGGAATCGTTGAGCGCTTTCTTCGATGCTTCCGCTTCACGCTTCTGCTCGTCGTTGTGATAGAGAATCGCGGAGCGGTACTGCGTCCCCGCATCCGGGCCCTGGCAGTTCAGTGTCGTCGGGTCGTGCGCCTGCCAGAAGATATCGAGAAGTTCATTGTACGTGACTTGCGCCGGGTCGTACTCAAGTCTCACGACTTCGGCATGCCCGGATCGACCGGTGCACACCTCCTCGTAAGTTGGTGAGGTTGTGTCTCCGTTCTGATAGCCCGACGTGGCGGAGAGGACCCCCGCAACCCGCTCGAATACGGCTTCGACGCACCAGAAGCATCCTCCGCCAAACGTCGCGATCTCTGTTTTTGAAAGCATCATCACATCATTACGAGTCCGGATACGTGATCCTAGCGGCCCGTCGCACCGACTCAAAGTACGCCTGCCGAGCCTCGGACTCCCTTCGGTTCCGCACGACTTTCTCCAGCCCGGGCCGTGCTTCCTCGAACGGCCTCATGCGGGCAGGGCTCCGCGCCAAAACCTGCACGATACTAAAGCCCAGTTCGGACTCGATCACATCACCGATTTCGTTGAGCCCTTGTGACAGCGAGGCGTCCGCGACGGCGTCGCCAAGCACGGCGCGCACGTCGGGGATCGTCATCGTCCCCATGTTTCCCCCGAACGACTTCGCGGGGCCGTCAGATTGCGCTTTCGCCATCGCTTCGAAATCGTCCCCTTCGAGCAACCTGGCGCGGCATTGCTCCGCGAACGCCCGTCTGCCCACGCGCTCGGTATCGTCGGAATTCGGGGCAGACCCGACCAACAGGTGCCTCAATTGCACGGAAGCCGGGACGTGCATACGGGACTGCTCCGTCTCGTATTCTGCGCGAAGTTCTTCCTCGCCCGGGTTCTCGACGAGCGGCACACTGGACTCGAACAGTTTCTCGATCAACAGTCCCGTCCGCAGGGCTGGATCCTGACGGAGCCCCTGCTCGGTCAAGTTTCTGCGCCTCAGCTCCTGTGCGAAGGTGCTTCCCGGCGGTACCTGCTTCTTCAGTTCCTGGATCGCCGCGTCCAAATCATTCGCCTCAAGGCGCAGCCCGGCTCGGTGCGCTTCGTCCAGCAGAACGATCTCGCGAATAAAGCGCTCAACGATCTCACGCTCGAACGCGGCCCGGCTCGTATCCTCATCCGCCTGCGCGACCCCGTCCCGGTTCTGTTGAGCCATTCTGAGCGCAATGTGGGCGTCCAGATCGCGCCGGAGCAGCTTCTTCGCGTTGACCTCGACGGCGAACGGCTCGCCACGTGCGGCGGGGGCGACCCTGGCATCTGCCTGGATACCAGGCGGGTCCGCCTCAGGGCTCTCTCGACATCCCGCCAGGGCGATAGCAACGGCAAAGGCGGCCATGCAGCGCCAGTTGGGACTGATGAATCTGAAGTGCCTGCGTTGCATGGTCCCTCTGCGGTGTGGATCGTCCGGATTCGAGCACCCCCGTTGTCTTGACTCTCTGCAGTGTATCACGCGCCCGAATGATCGCAAGATCGTGCGCGCCGGACGGAGTGGAGCGCACGGCTCCACCGACCATTCGCGAGATTCCAATTGGAATTCAAGATCGACACGCCACGCCTGCCCGTCTACCATTGCCGATCTGTTCATGCGGAGCGATCCGGTGACGAACTTGACTGACGCTCGCCTCCCTGCATAGGGGCCGGAACGGGGCGCGCGGCGCGAGCGGAAAATCTCACCCGGCCAGCCTGATATCGATTGGCATGCCAGAAACTGAAGCAGGGCGGAATGACGCGGTTGCGAAGCGTCTTGAAGAGATCGGTCATCTCGCCGGTCGCGTTGCGCACGACGTCAGCAATCTGCTTACGCCGTTAATCGCCTATCCTGAACTGGTTCGGCGCGATCTTCCGGAAGGATCGCGCGGACGCGAACTGCTCGGCATCATGGCGGACACGATCCGGGACATCACGCGTATCAACCAGCAGATGTTGACCCTGTCCACGCGCGCCGCCACCGAAAAACACGACTTCAGCGTGAGCGCGACGATCACCAGATTACTGGCGCTGATCCGGGAAGGTAACGATATACCTGAGGGTATTGAGGTCGTGAGCGACCTCTGCGAAGGGGCCGACACCGTACACGGCGATCCGGAGCAAGTTCTGCGCGTTACCCAGAACCTGTGCCAGAACGCCTTCGACGCGATGAATGGAGACGGGCGCCTCAGGATCTCCGTCCGCCCTTGCGAATTGAACTCGCTTCCCGATCCAAACGTGACAGCAACACCCGGACCGTACGTACACGTTACCGTTTCCGACACCGGCACCGGTATCGATCCCGAAATCATGAAGCGAATCTTCGAACCCTTTTTCACCACTAAGCGAGAAGGCCCACAGCGCGGCTCCGGGCTTGGACTGAGCATCGTGCGAGACATCATGAACGACTACGAAGGTTACGTCAGCGTCGCCACGGAGGCGTCTAAAGGGACGACCTTTGACCTATACTTTCCAGCGGCGGCACGCACCCCGGCACCAGATCCGGCGGCGACCGAGAGCAAGGACGAGGTGGCACCGCCATCGCCGGCCGACGACGCGGGACGGAACGGAGCTAGAGATCTGCTCATCGTCGACGATGAACCACACATTCGAAGAATTTTCCGGCTTGTGCTCTCGTCTGCGTTTCCCCAAGCCCGGATCGACACGGCGGCCAACGGCCGGGAGGCGGTGGAGGCGTGCCGCCGTACCCACTATAACGTCGTTGTGATGGATCTGCGAATGCCCGTCATGGATGGACGCGAAGCATTCGGCCAAATCCAGTCCCTTTACCGGGAAACCAAGAAGAAGATGCCCTCGTTCGTCTTTTGCACCGGATTCGCGCCACCGGATGTGATCAAGGAGATTGTCGGCGGCGATGACGAGCACTGTTTGCTCTCGAAACCGGTCCGTAGCGAAGCTCTGGTGAGCCGAGTCCGAAGTCGGCTCGGCGTCTGATCCCGGCTCGGTGCGATTCGACTGCCGTGACGGTTGAATTCAAAGGGCTGCCCCGAAACCCAAGGCGACTGACCACGGTCACACGATGCAGATCGTAGAATCACCCTCGGAGATGCAGTCGTATGCGCTCGGGTTCCGGTCTGGCGGACGGTCCATCGCCCTGGTGCCGACCATGGGGTTCTTGCATGCGGCGCACCTCTCGCTGCTACGCCTCGCGCGGGAGCGTGCGGACATCGTGGTTGTAAGCGTATTCGTGAACCCGACGCAATTCGGACCCGGAGAGGATTTCGACAACTACCCCAGGGCCTTCGAGCGCGACGCCGAAGTCTGTCGGAAGGCAGGTGCCGATATCCTCTTTCACCCGAGTGCCGACACGATGTATGCGAATGATCACAGTGTCGTCGTCGAGGAGACATCCCTGAGCCGCACTCTTTGCGGACTTTCGCGGCCGGAGCATTTCGCGGGGGTGACGACCGTCGTCGCAAAACTATTCAATATTGTTCAGCCGCATGTCGCCGTTTTTGGAGCCAAAGATGCGCAACAGGCACGGGTGATCCAACGCATGACACGAGACCTTAACTTCCCGATCGAAATCATCGTGGCACCCACCGTGCGCGAAGAGGACGGACTCGCGATGAGCTCCAGGAACGCCCTGCTGACGCCGCCGCAACGTGCGGAAGCGAGCCGCATTCGCCAGGCATTGCTCTCAGCCAAAGCGCTCATCGACCAGGGAGAGCGGGATCCTGAAATCATTCGGCGACACGTCCTCGGCCACCTCAATGAGAGCCCTGAGCTGGAGATCGACTATGTTGACATTGTGGACGGGGAGCGCCTGCGCCCTGTAGAGCGTATCGATGCGCTGACACTGATCGCGGTCGCGGTGCGAATCGGCGATACGCGCCTGATCGACAACATCATGCCTGCATGCGACGCATTCCCAGACTCCTCGCGGCAATCATCGACCTGAAGATCCTGTTGGCGCTGGCGTCGGGTGCCTCACAGACCACTTCCGCAGCCAGGGCACCATCGTACGGCCGGGCATCTGCGGACAACACGACAATGCCCGCCGAGGGGCAAAGCTTGACGATCGCCCTGATCAATCCGGCGGCCTGATCTCCGAATAGTCGTGCGTCGATGACCATCGCGTCAATGTTCTCGCCCTCCTCAACGCGGGCGAGGGTTGAAACGATGTCGTCGGTCTGCTCCACCTGCACGTTCAGGTCGGTCAGTCGGCGGGCGAGCTGCGCATGATCTCTCGTCGGGCGCGCCAGGAGCACGGTCCAGCTCGACATGTAGCTCATCAATGCCTCGGGGAGGTCGGCATCGACATCAGAAGACTCGCCGGCCATCGCGAAAGGCAAGGCCACGCGATAGATGGGCCATCCTAGCGGACTTGTGAACCGCTCGAGGATGCCGCCTGCGCTCCCGATCATGGACTTCAGAATTGACTCGAGAGCTCCCGCGTCCTCGGACGGGCGTACCTGCCCGGTTGCATCCGAGATCTCCTCGGTGACATCGGGATCGAAGACGCATACGACGATGACGACTGCATAGCGGCTATCGACGCTGAACATCTGGGCTGAACTCGGCCGTGCCGTGGCGACGCTCAAGCGCCCCGGTTTGCTCAACGCGTCCGCGGCGAGCATTCCAAGCGTCTGCACCGTCTGCTCCACCTGGATGCCGGTGAGGGGAACCGGGGGGAGGCTCGGGTCCGTCGTCACCGTGACGTCCCACCCATCGGGAAGGGTCGACCGAAGCAGATCAACGGCGATCTCCACATGTTCGGATAGTTGCTCCGTGGGCTGCCCGTCCGTCACGAGCCGGCCGAATTCCATGATGTGACCTGCCAGGGCGATGCCCTGGCGGGTATTTTGCACGATCTCCGCGAGAGAGCCCTGCAGGTCCGGAAGATTCGGTGCGAGGTGCCTGAGGAGCGACGCATGTCCTTCGATGCTGCACAGAATGGTATTCAGATCATTGGCCACGCCATTCGAAATCTGCCCAATCAGTTGAAGTCGCGTCGCTTGCCGGTTGCGCGTCTGGTGCCGGTTAATCGAAGTCACATCGCTGATCTGGATCAGCCGAAAATCCTCGGCTGGCAAAGATCGAAAACGATGCATTCGCTGCCCACCGTCATGATCGAGGCCACGCTGCACCTCCTGGGGCTCAGCATCTCTCAACAAGGACTTTATATCGACGTCGGTCAGGCATGAAAACGCCTGCTGGACGGTCATCCCGTGTGTGATCTGGTCGGGAGTCAGGGCATTCGCGGAGGGGTTTGATCCGATGATGCGCCCACGGTGATCGACCGCCAGCAAACCGTCGGTAATAAAGTCGAGCTCCTCCAGTACCTGCGCGACGCGCCTTCGTGCCTCGCGCGACATCGAGAACTGGATGGCCCAGAGGCCGAACGCCCCGGCAATCAGCATGAAGCCCAGCGTCATGGACCAGATACTCACGGTCACGCCATCGCGCACGCCATCGGGAACCTGCTCCTGCAGGTAGGCGGTCAGGGAGTGCACCGAGAGCGCGGCGAGTGCAAGCAGCAGGATCAGCAGCACGGCATACTGCGAAGCTTCTCGGCGAAGGAGTCTCATGAAGGGTCTCGGAACTGGTGATCGATCATTAACGGATGCTGGCTAGTTGGGCCGAGTCCCGCAGCAACGGCATACGCCGTTCGTACGAACCCCAAGTTCCAGCACCCGATAACCAATCTCCGCAACGTCGTTGTCGGTCAGTTCTTGCGCAGCTTGTTGAGCAGCGACTTGTGGGCTTTGGCGTCCGGAGACATCGCTGCCGCTTTCATACGCTCAAGTTCTTCATTCGCCTGGCGCTGGCGGAGGGAACGGCGGATCAAGTGTTTCTGGGTCTCTTCCGTGTATTCTGGAATGCCAACGTCACTGTCCATCATACCTGGATTCGCGAGTCCGACCGTCACGAAGATGATCGTTTCCTGTTGCTGCTCCTGCTTACTGCTATGGCTGAACAGGTACTTCCCGAGCAGCGGAATGTCGCCCAGCAATGGAATGCCGCGCACTACATCGCGCTCAGTGGTTTCGGTGAGGCCGCCGATCGCGGCTGTTTTTCCGTTCGCCAGATTGAACAGCGTACGAATCGTCTTCTCGCTGGTGATCGGGAAAGAGTTGCCGTCCGGAGCGATCTTGTTGCGGATAAAACGTGTCAAGGTGGGCGCGATGAGCACGGTGATATTGCTTTCTGTATTCACGGTCGGGGTCACAAGCAACTCGATGCCGAAGTTAAAGTAGGGCTGGTCCGGATCGAGTGTGAACGTGGTTGTATTGGCCTGGCCCTGCTGGCCGGCTGTGACGGTGCCGCGAATGTTCGGTTCCTTCTCTCCGATATGAATCTCGGCCTGCTGCTCGTTCGCAACGATGATCTTCGGGTTCGAGACGACGGCCACGCCCGATAGCTCCTGAAGCGCACTCAAGACCACACGCAGATCCTGAGGAGACAGCACGGCGGTGCGAAGCTCGGTGACGGTCCGCGTGACGTTTTCCCCAAGATCGCGCGTCACGTCAGAACCATTCTCAAGGAGTTCGGTAAACGTTCGCGTGGGAGTAATGGTCCTGGTCTCGATGAAGTTGCCGGAATCCGGTGGAGATTCGATGAAATCCAGTGTCGAATCGTCGATCTGCCCATCGCGGGCATCGAAATTCTTCGTGGTGTCATTCGCAGTGGCACGCCGGTCGAATCGATTCAGGGCGTCGTTCTGAGTCGTTTCCGTGACGCGCTCGTCGGCGTAGCCGGCGCCGAGAGTCGCACTGAGCGTGTAGGCTTCCAGCATCTGCCAATCGACGCCGATCGATTTCGAAGCGCCGTGATTCAACTCTACGAACTTGGACTCGATGTAGACCTGGTCGCGTGCCAGATCAATCTCGGTGATCAGGGTGTTGATCTGCTCGATGGACTCGGCGCTCGCGCGTACGATCACAGTGTTGCGTGAGGCGAACTCGGAGACGCTGCCACCACCTTCGCCCAGCATCGTCTGCACGATCGGCGCGACGTCACCCACCGTGGCAAACTTGAGCCGTATGACCTGCACGATCATGGGCGGGCCTGCGTTGGGGTCCTGTGCCACGATGCTCCAGATCCCGCTCCCGGGTGTCTTTTCGACGAGCACCAGCCCGTGCATCTCCAGGATCGAGCTAAGCGCAGGGCGCCACTCGACGTCGGTGAGACTCACGGTGACGGACCCTTCCAGGTTCGACGTCGTGGCCACGATGTTGGCATCTGACAGCTTCGTGAACATACGCACGACATCCTCGAGTGGCACGCTGTCCACCGTAATGCTGATCAGGTTGTCGTCGTTGCGCACAGCTTCGCCGACGCCCTCCAGGTCTTCATCGAAGGACGTGCTGCCGCGATCCGCGGCGGGCGCGGTGGCCTCGGCGTCCGGATTCACGTCCGCGACTCCGGCGCCTGGAGCTGCAGGCGGCTCCTGCGCCGCAAGCGAGGTGACGATTCCTACGGTCAGCACGGCGAGAAGGACTCTCAGTTCTCGTGATGTAATCATGTGAGTCTCCAATCTGTATTGCACTACTGTTACCTACCTATTCCAGGTTGATCGTTGCCGTATCGGTCTGCGCTTTGGCATCCGTCGCTCGTACAAACGCCGTACCCGTGCCGACGCCCCGCGTATAGATCGTCTGTGTCCCCGAGCCCGTGCTAAGGCTACTGCCCACGGAATCGTCACTCTCGATGCTCCAACCGTACGGCGGAGTACCTCCACTGACCTCAAGCAGAACCGAGGTCTGGTTTGACGAAAGGTTACCCGTGGACGGCGATACGACGGGTGGCGTGGGGTCCTGTTGGGTGATCGACGCGCTCGCAAAGAAGCCGTTACCGTCGGACACGATCACCTCGTTATTGCCGACTTTCGTCCGCGTGTAGAGCGCCGAGGCGGTGCCGGTCTTGACCACCGTGCCGCGATCTGGATGAGACACACTGAATCCGTAGGGCAGATCGCCGTTGATCGCGTTGAAGATCGCGGTCTCACCGTCGGTACCCAGGGACGCCGTAGTGGGGAAGATTCCTACGCTCGTGGGGTCGATGATCGCCGCGGAGGCCACGTGTCCGGCGGAGTCGGTCGCAATCACCGTGTTCGCTCCGAATCGGAGGACGACGTATCGGACTTCGCTGTCGCTGGTTACGCGGATGAATCCGTTGTCCTTGTTCGAAACCGTCCACTTGATAGGACTGCTGCCATTAATTGCGTGGAACACGATGTCTTCGTCAATCCGGTTCGGTTCCGCTGAGCTGGGCTCGATGCTGATCGAACCACCCGCCGACGGAGGAGTTCCGGCAAGCGCAGCACGGATTTCATCAGTATCCGCCTTATTGCCTTCGCATCCCACGAATACTCCGATGCCGATCACAAGCATCGCGAGTCCGGTTACTGCCAGTGGGGTCTGCCATCGTCTGCACGTCATAGTGTCGTCTCCTCTTTCACGCCGTTAGGCTTTTTCTTCCGCTCGGTCGATATGCATCCGCATTTACTGTGCCAGTGCCGATGCATCAGTTCTCGTCAATCGGTGTCGTCGCAAGGGGCACG
>JAQBYD010000060.1 GCA_027623315.1 Verrucomicrobiota bacterium
CCGCCAGTAGCCAGCGTTGCGCTGGCTACTGGCTCGCGGGCTTGGAATTAGTGAGAAATCCGCGCCGTCACGCTCAACTCCTCCATTCGCCGAGTGCGATGATTGAATTTGGTCACTTGACGAAAAGCCTCGAGTGAGGAAGATACCCGTATGAAGACACATGTGACCGCCGAGCAGATCCATTCTTATCGCGAGGCCGGCTGGCTGCATTGCCCCGGGTTTCTCGATGCCGATGAAGTGGCCGAGTTGAAGGGCGCCGTTCTCGACGCGGTGGCGCAGATGGGCGGCAGCAAGTTGGCGGGCGGCAAACGGGAGATGAAAGAAGGGGGCGGGTATTACGATAAGGTGTTCACGCAGCGGATCAACCTCTGGCGCATCAACGACACGGTGAAGTCCTATATGCTGAATCCGGACCTCGGACGCATGGCCAGTGAATTGGAAGGCGTCGACGGATTTCGCGTATGGCACGATCAGACCCTGATCAAGGAGCCGTTCGGGAACCAGACCTCCCTGCATCTTGATAATCCCTACTGGTCGTTCTCCTCACCGCATGCGACGTCCATCTGGATCGCCCTGGAGGACGCCACCCTCGAAAACGGGTGCCTGTGGTTTCTGCCGGGGTCGCACCGCCTGGGCCGTTTCGAGGCGGTCGGAATTGGCGCGGATATGAACGGGATCTTCGACGTCTATCCCGAGATGGCGGAGATCGATCCGGTGGCGGCGCCCATGAAGGCCGGCGATTGCAGTTTTCACAATGGCCTGCTGGCCCACGGCGCGGGTGCCAACATGACGCGCAAACGCAGAATCGCCATGACGTGTGGCTACATGCCCGATGGAAGCACGTTTAACGGGCAGACGAATATCCTGCCACCCGACTATCTCGAGACCCTGACCGAGGGTGACGTGCTGGATGATGAACATCAGAATCCCCTGGTGTATCGCCGTGTGGCCGAGGTCACAACGTGAGCGAGCGTATGCAAAACAAGCGCGTCCTCGTCACCGGCGCCGGAACCGGAATTGGTCGTGGTGTAGCGCTGGAATTTGGCCGCGAGGGTGCCGACGTCGCATTGCACTACTCACATAGCGACGCCGGCGCGAAATCCGCCGCCGACGAGATTCGTGCAATGGGTCGCAACGCAGAGGTGTTCCAGGCGGATTTTACGACGACCCACGAGGTCTCCCGGCTCGCCGATGAAGCCCTGGCATTCCTTGGAGGCCTCGACATCCTGATCAATAACGCAGGTATCACCACCAACGCCCCGTTTGGAGAGATCACGATGGAGCAGTGGGATGTGCTCTACCATGTCAATGTTCGCGCGGCCATGCTGCTTACGCAGAAGTGTATGCCGGCCCTGGTCGAGAGTAAGCCGAGCTCGATCGTGAACCTGACGTCTGTGCATGCCTATCACGGCATGACCGAGCACTCGATCTATGCGGGCACGAAAGGGGCGATTGTGGCCTATACCCGCGAGCTCGCGATCGAACTCGCGCAGAAAGGCATTCGACTGAACGCCATCGCGCCGGGTTGGATTGCCGTGGAGAATCACTTTGCCATGTTCGGGGAAGACCTCGATCTCGAAGCAGCCGCGTACAACATTCCGGCAGGTTTCGTGGGGGAGCCGCGCGATGTTGCCCGACTGGCCATGTTCCTTGCTTCGGATGATGCGCGCTATATCGTTGGGCAAACGATTGTGATCGATGGCGGGCAGATGTCCGTGATGCCCAATACCGGCGATTTTCGTCAGGTCCGCGAGTGGACTTTCGGGAAAGGCTATGTCCCGGGTATTTGATGCCTCGGGGCAGCCTGATGACAGCCCCAGCCAGACGGGTGCTCTTTATTTCTCCGCAGCCCTTCTACCAGTGGCGCGGATCCCCGATCCGTGTCGCCTTTGACGTGCAGGCGATCGCGGAACTGGGCTTTGATGTAGATCTGCTCACGCTGCCGATCGGGCAGGACCTTGGGATTGAAGGGGTAAACGTGATCCGTGTCGCCAATCCGTTCGGAGTCTCCAACGTTCCGATCGGCCCCTCCGTCGCCAAGCTGTTCTTCGATCTGCTTCTGTGTCGGGCCGCGATGTCGCTCGCCCGCCGGCACGACTACGCGGTGATCCACGCCGTCGAGGATGCGGGCATCATCGGGTCCTGGGTCGCGAGGCGCGCGAAGGCGAAATGCATTTTCGAGAAACACTCGGATCCAGCATCGCATCGCAGCGGATGGCTTCGCAACCTGATCCTGTCATTGTATCATCGTGTCGAGACCTCAGTCATTCGCGCCAGTGATGCCGTTATCGGAACCGGACCGGGACTGATCGAGCAGGCGCGGGCCACGGGTACGAGCGCATCCCTGCACCACATCTTCGATATTCCGTCGTCGCGCGTTGAGGCTGATCCTGACGATATCGCGTCAGCTCGCCGCAAGCTGCAGAGCCGTGACAGCGACGTCGTGATCATGTACGTCGGATCCTTTGCCGTGTACCAGGGAATCGACCTGATGTTTGAGGCGATGCCAAGGGTTCTTGCGGAGGCACCCGATGCTCGATTCGTCGTGATTGGCGGCAGCGCCGAGCAGATCGCACGGCGGCGCAACGCTCTGAGCGCTCTTGGATTAGCGGAACGGGTCCATTTTCTCGGCAGCGTGCATCCGGATGATCTGCCCGCGTACCTGGCTGCATCGGACATTTTGCTCTCGCCGCGCATTTCGGGAACCAACACGCCGTTGAAATTACTCGACTACCTCAAGGCTGGTCGCGCTATCGTCGCGTCGGACACGCCGGCAAACCGCCTGATACTGAATCCGAAGATCGCCGTCCTGGCGGCCGCAGAGCCGGCCGCATTTGCCGAAGCGATCCTGGGGCTCTGCGCGAACCCCGGCGATCGCACGGCTCTGGCCAGCGCAGGTCGACAATTGATTGATGACACCTATAACTATGATGGGTTCAAGGCCCGCTTGGGCGAGTGCTACGGTGAGCTGCTTGCGGAGGGCACGTCGTTGCTGAGTAGTCCGTAGTGAGCAGATCATGAAAGAGACCGAACCAAAGACTCGAGACCGAACCTTGATCCCCGGACCCCGCACTCCGAGCGCTGAACGCCTGAAGTCCCCATGCCCCTGCTTGTAGACACTCACCTTCACATCTATCCGTGCTACAATGTCGAGCGCGCGCTGGGCGTATTGATCGCCCGTTTGAATCATCTTGCTGCGGGCATCGCGGGAGAGGTGACCGGTATTGCGTGTCTGACCGAGCGGGCTGACTGCAACTTTTTCGTTGATGCCGTGGATGGGCGCATCGACAGCGGGTCGATTACGCTTGAGGCCTCGGAGTCCGGTGATTCCTTATCGGCGACAGCACGCGACGGGATGAGTTGCACGCTGCTTCCGGGCCGGCAAATCGTAACCAGGGAGCGTCTTGAGGTGTTGGCGCTGACCAAGAATCTGCAGGTCGCGGACGGTCAGCCAATCGTCGACGTCATTCAATCGGTGGTCGACCAGAACGCGGTTCCAGTGGTTCCATGGTCGCCTGGAAAATGGATGTTTGGTCGCGGTGCCGTGGTGCGCGAGATCCCGGATTGGTTTGGAGCCGACCAGGTATGCTTCGGAGATACGTCGCTGCGTCCGCAGGGATGGCCGAACCCGGCGGGCATACGCAAGGCGCGCCGCAAGCGGCACCTCGTGGTGGCCGGCTCCGACCCGCTACCGTTCGCTGGTGAAGAAGCCCAGATGGCGCGCTACTTGACGCTGATACGGAAAGATGGAGACGGGGAGACGGTGGGTGACCGACTTCGTGCGGCGCTCCTGGATCCGGGTACGACCTGTGAATTCGTAGGACGACGCGGTTCCGTGTTTACCGTAGCGCGGCGCTGGCTCGCGAACCAGGTCGTGCGCAGCGCAAACGTCTCGTAAGGAAGGTTCCGGCTTGATCTCAAAATTCTGATCCGGTAGATCATGTAGATCCTGCCTGAACATTCACGTGCAGGATCGGGAGGTAAACGTATGAAGATTGTCGTAGGCGGAGAAGATCGAAGTGACGTCGTCGGCGGGATGGTGACCAAGGGGGTCGAACGAATGCGTCGTCACCCGGACGCCCCTGAATTTGTCCATTCCACCTACAGCGCACTCGCGCTGTGCGAGGCGACGACCACGTCGGCGTATCTGCATCGCCTGATCGATCTAATTCGGAAGCGTTCGGAATTGAGCACGATTCCCGCGCGGGTTCCGCACGGGCAGGGCCTTGTGACGACGATTAAGGCGCAGATACGGTGGCTGATGTGGCGGGTGTTGCGCTACCAGCACGACCGCATGGCCTTTCAGCAGAACGTCATTAATACGCAGATGACGTCGGCATTGGAGTTCCTGGTCGAAGAGCAATCGCGAGAAATCGCCGAACTGCGCGCCAGGCTGGACGCCCGTGAGGGCAACGCGTGAGTCGACGTGTCGACCAGGTCCTGGCGGGTTTCGCCGAGGGTGATGCCATCTCGAACGCGGCCGTCAGTTTGCAGTCCATCGTCCGGGCGTCCGGCGCCCAGTCGGATATCTATGTCGACACCAACCACGTCTCCCCCGACATGCAGGGCCGTGGCCAGCCGCTGCATGAGTATTCCGGCAACGCCGGCGACATCGTGATTCATCATTATTCTATTGCATCGCCGGCGGTCGACACGTTTCTGGCTTCACCGTCGAAGAAAGTACTCGTCTATCACAATATCACGCCGGCGGACTATTTTCGCGGCTACGATGACCGGGTGGTCGGTCAGCTGGAAGAAGCCCGCGCAAGGCTGGTCGAGGTCATGGCGGCGGTCGACACGGTGTGGGCGGTCTCCGACTTCAATGCCGACGAGCTGCGCTCGCTCGGCGCGGAAAATGTGGATGTTTTTCCACTGCTCTTTTCGGCCGAGCAATTCGATCTCGAACCCGATCCGGAGATCTTCGCCAAGTTCACGGTGCCGCTGACCAACCTGCTGTTCGTTGGCCGCATGGCGCCGAACAAGCGGATCGAGGATTTGATCATGGCCTTCGCCTGGTATCACCGGGTGATTAACCGGCGGAGCCGCTTGCTGATCGTGGGCTCCGAGCGATCGGCGCCTCGCTACTACCTGATGCTTCGCATGCTCGCCAACGAACTCGATCTGCCGAACGTTTGCTTCGAGCGCTTCGCCTCCCCGGAGGGATTGTCGGCGTACTATGAGCTTGCCGATGCCTTCGTGACCGCGAGCGATCACGAAGGCTATTGTCTTCCGCTGATCGAGTCGATGCACCGCGAAGTGCCGGTGATCGCCAAATCCCGCGGCGGGATGCCCGAGGCGCTTGGCGGCGGCGGGCTGATGTACGACGATGCCTCGCCCGAGGAGTTAGCGCAGTTGATCCACCTCGTACTCAGCGAGCCGGGTCTCAAGCAAGGCATTCTCGAATCCCAGGCGAAGCGCATGCAGCAGATCGAGTCGCGCGACGCCGCGGGCGAACTCGAGGCCCTCCTCGCAAAGCTTTGGTAAGCTCGAGCAAAACGCAGATGCGGGCCGTAACGGTCTGATTCCGACTCCCGGCTGCGCGCACCCGGCGCAGGGCCGGGTCAGCGGTCTGTGCGAATCCGGAGAAACCCGGACTCGATGGCGGATGCGGAGATCGCCGGCGACGAAATGATCTGGCCGGTGCCCGGAATGGTCGCGATTGCCGTGGCATTCGTCGCGCCCGGAGTGGGCAGCGATTCTATATGGTAGGTGAGCCCTTCGACCGAAGGAAACTGAAGCATGACCGTGTCGTCTTGAATCTCAATCGCTGTGATCCGGAGCAGGTCAGAGCGATCCGTGGGATCGGTCCATGACACATACTCATCGTAGTCGATCATTCCATCCAAGTCGAAGTCTGACGATTGATCGGCCGCGTTGGTGCTGCCGAAGGTCTCGATCTCCCAGCCGTCATGCATACCATCGTTATCGTCGTCGGTGATCGCGACGCTACGAACCACCAACGATGTGCTGCTGGTCTCGCTCTCCCACGTCTGGTCCGAACGGAGTGGCGGCAGCTTAAGCTGGCTTAAAGAGTTCACCAGCGAGTTGGCGACCACCACGCCGAAGAGGGACTCATTTGTCGGCGCGAAGTCGTTCTGCAGTCGAACACGGATATTGCCGTATAAGTTGACGGCTCCGGCGACCTCAAGGCGCGCGTATTCAAGATCTGGAATATACCCGCGCATGTCGAGGGTGAGTTCGGCGCCGGCGTCGAGGTCGAACACGCCTGATATGGTCATGTTGGTGTCGACCTCCACCACGCCTTCGACGAGTAGACCGTCGGTCAGGACGATGGTCTGGGTGGGTGCAAAGGTGACGCCGTCTTCCACAAACAGTTTCTGGTGGAATACAACGCCGTTGGAGGAGGCGGTGAAGAGAACATTCGAATCGGCCAGGGCGGCGCGCTCGAACACGTCCCCTCCAGCGTCTGCGCCGAACGTCTCGCCCAGTTGCCCGTTTTCGCTGCCGAGCGTTATTTCGCCGTCATACAATTGAAGGCCTGTAATGTCACCCGAGCCATCACGAACGATTCCGACCAGGTTGGCCCCATCGGTTGCCCCGGACTGCACGAAAATGAGGATGGCATCTCCCGGTTTGAGGGCGACGTTTTCAAATGAAAACGTCGAGCCGGATGCGACCGTCGTCGCAACGATCGTGCCGTTGACGGAGAGTGCCAGGACGGGTTCGGCACCCGTGCCGGCTTGACTTCGCCCGCCTCCGAACGAGCCCTCAACACGCCGCCCGCCGCCCGCCGCCGCCGGCGAAGTTGAATGCCTCCCATTGCAGATGCGGGCGGTGACCTTGCTCGACTTCCCATACGCCTGTACCGGCTGTGAAGTCCCATCCTGCATAGCTGTTCGAGTTGGTCATCTCCGGCGTGGAGAGTCCGTCGACAAGCCCGCCGGAGTAGTCGCCATTCCCAACCCCGCCGGTGGATGCTGAGATTCCGCTGCTGTTGGTGTTCCAATAGTTGTTGGTGAGCATACTGCCGTTGGCGTTCGTATAGGTGCCGATCAGGCCGCCGACACCGATGGATGCCGTGCCGACCACGACGAGGCCTGTCGAGTAGGCGCGCTGTATATCGAGCGTCTGAATATTGAAACCGCAGCAATACACGTCCGACGCGCCCCCGATAAGGCCGCCGACGCTGGCGGCATTCGTGCCCGTGGTCACGTCTCCGACGGCATACGAATCAAGGACTTGCGACCGCCATGCTCCGCCGACGAGTCCACCGACGGTCCTGTGGTTGTCTCCACCCGCAAATACGCTCCCGGTCGAGTAGCATTGCTCGACGCTTGAGATCACATCGCTGGTATTACCAGATGACCACATGAGTCCCACGAGGCCGCCGATCGCCGTTTCGCTGTGCAGGCCGGATACCGCGCTGGTGACCGTACCACTCGAAAAACTTCTCAGCAGCTTGGAGCCCCGAATGGCGAAGCCCACGCCTCCCCCGACATGTGTGCCGCCCTGCACGGTGCCTTCGTTGTAACTATCGATGACGCCACCGCCGTCGAGCGTTCCAACCACACCTCCGACTCGCCAGGCCGTGTCGCACAACGTGTTGCCCTCGCTGTGGCTGTTGAGCACGCCGCCAAACAGCAGCGTTCCGACAATGCCCCCGATGTCGCCGCCGGTTCCGGTCACAGCGATCGCGATCGAAGAGTAACTGTCCTTTACGCTGGCGTGCTCGGCGTATCCGATCAGGCCTCCGAGGCGAGTCGGTATGTTGGTGCTGGTGATCGTACCCGTGGCATAAACGTTGGAGAGGACGATGCCCGTGGAACCCCCGGTGGTCGAACGGCCTGCGATGGCCCCGAAATGGCGTCCGGGGACCCCGACTGTCACCACCTCGACATTGGTCAGGCCAAGGTCGTAAATGTAGGCATTCTCCGTCCTTGCAAACAGCCCGAGGTTACTCGTGCCGGCGATGTACATCGACGAGATGATCTTCGCGTTCCCGTCGAAGTCGCCCTCGAACGAACTGGTGGCGTTGCCGATCGGATCAAACCCGAGTCCGGCATTCCACGTCGATTGGGTCGTGGCTGTCGCATCGATGTGATTGGCCATCCGGTAGTTGGTCGTGAGCACTCCCGAATCGATATCCTGCAGCTGCGAGAGATCATGGATCAGGAAGAATCCACCGGCCGTTTCGGGCCGGGCGAAAATGACGTCCCCATAGTCCGCTCCATCGTTTCGGACGGTTACCGCCGCGAAGGCATTCGCGACCGCGGAGGTATAGGTAACCGGGTTTCCGTCGGATGATTGGAGTGCCAGCGTGTCCACGTTGGTGAGCACACCGAGCGTGACGTCTGCTCCGGAGTGAAGCGTCAGATCGAATCCGCCACCGTTGATGGCGAACCCCTGGATGTTGATGATGTCATCGCCCGATCCATCGCTATCAGCCTTGAGAACCGTGTTCCCGGTGAGCGTCACGTCGTTCGTGAGGCGGATCTCACCTGCATCGCTGACCGTGCCACTGACGTTCCCGCCAATATCGAGCGCCCACACCGGCAGGGCCGATAGCGTCGCGACCCACACGGCGGCCGCCATAGCGTTCTTGATCCGTATCCCCATCCGCATCGCTTTCATACCTGCAGCAGCAGTTGATACCCCGCTCACCTTCGAACGAGAAGGCTTCTCACCCTCATCTGATGGGAAGTCTTCCCCTTGTAAAGCATGTATCATAGCTGGAAGAGGGCCATTTGTGCAAGGACGGAGACGGGGCAACGGCTGTGCGCAACAGAAGGAGCGCTAATCGTTGTCTGTGCCGGTTATGCCCGCTTCGAGCTCAGTCATCCGGGCGGTGACGATTGTCAGGGAGCTGCATTTCCCAGAGTTTAGCGTACTTGACGAAGGTGCTGAAGGAGATGGCCATGGCGATGACCAGGCCGCGGTAGCCATCCATAAAGCCGCGCTTGATGAAGTAGGCCCGCAGGAACCGGATCACCGGCCGGATGAGCAAGTCGGTCGGACCGCAGCGGCGGCCGGCCTTGTGCGACTCCAGGGCGGAGATTGCGGAGAAACGGTTAATGGTGCCCAGATGATCGAACAGGTTATCATAGGTGTAGTGATAGAGTGGGTGTTTGAGCTTCTTCACTTCCCCCGCGGTGATCACGACGTGATCGTGCGGCTCAATGCCGCCGCAGTGACCATAGGCCTTCTGGAACAGGCGTAATTTATGGTCCGGGTACCAGTCGCCGTAGCGAATCCATTTCCCGAGGTACCAGACCATTCTTGGAAACTCGTAACCGGAGACGGCCTGGCAGCGTCCGGACTCGAACTCGTCGCGGATTTCGTCGCGGAGATCCGGCGAGACTTCCTCGTCCGCATCGATGAAGAGGATCCACTTACACGACGCCCGGTCCCGGATCAGGTTTTTCTGACCGATATAACCGAGCCACTCATGCTCGTACACCTTGTCGGTGTACTCTTTGCAGATCGCAACCGTGTTGTCTTCACTCAGGCTGTCGATCACCACGATCTCGTCCGCCCAGCGAACGCTGTCCAGGCAACGACGAATATTCTGCGATTCGTTGAATACGGTGACACACGCGGAGACGGTGTTGCTCACGACGCGCCGGATCCTTTAAAATCAAAAATCGGGCAGCCGAGCAGATTCCATTTCGCCAACCGGAAGCGGGCGCCGGTGTAGAGACAGCCGAACCCGTACTTTACACTACGCGAAAAGTTGATCGAGGATGCTTCCGGAAAGTACTTCGTTGGACAACTGACCTCCGCCATCGTGTAGCCGGCCCACTGGATCTGGGCAAGCATCTGGTTATCGAACACGAAGTCGTTTGAGTTCCGATCGAGCGGCAGCTGCTTGAGGAGTTCGCCGGAGAAGGCCCGGTAGCCGGTATGGAACTCCGAAAGCTTAGACCCGAGGAGCGCATTCCCCACCGCGGTCAGGATTCGGTTGGCGACATATTTCCAGGCCGGCATCCCGCCGCGCAAGGCGTATCCACCCAGGATGCGCGAACCGAGCACGCAATGGTAGAGCCCGTTGGCGATCATGGAGGCCATCGCGGGTATGAGCTTCGGGGTGTACTGGTAATCCGGGTGGACCATGATCACGATATCTGCTTCTTCCTCGAGGGCGAGGCGATAGCAGGTCTTCTGGTTGCCGCCGTATCCCAGGTTGTGGCGGTGGGTGTGGACGCGCACTTTGTCGAGTCCTTCGGCGATATGGGTCGTCTCGTCTTTGCTGGCGTCGTCCACCACGATCACCACGTCGACAATTTCCTGCTCGATGACCTCCTCGTAGGTCTTGAGCAGCGTCTGCGCGGCGTTGTAGGCCGGCATCACGACGACGATTTTCAGTCCATGGATCATAATCAGGCTCGGCAAGAAGGAACGCTTCTCAGTTCGCCGCACCCCGACCCTCTCCATGGTGGCGAGGGCGGAGATCGGTCTCGTGAACCTTAGTCAAAGCGCTTTTCGGACTCCAGCAATTTCGAAAGCCAGGCACCGCATGCCTGGCCCTGAATGCCGTTGACAACCATGCGACCGTCGATAGTGTGCGGATGCACATGAGCATGCACGACGAAAGCGATCCACACCGGCGTTTTGAGTCGATGTTGCAGAGCGCCGACGCGTCGTCTGCACGCGTCCACATGCTGGGGATCGCGGGCGTTGGCATGGCTGGTGTTGCGGTCCAACTCAGCGCGCGCGGTTTGCAGGTGAGCGGGTGCGATGAGCAACCCGGGCCGTTAGCCGAGGCCCTGCGCGATCGCGGGATCCAGGTGGAGTCCGGGCATGACGCAGGGCATCTCGAGCACGTGGATTGGATTGTTCGCAGCGCGGCGGTGCCCGATGCATGCGCGGAGATCGCCACGGCGAAGTCCCGTGGCATTCCGATTCTGCAACGCGGCTGGGTGCTGTCGCGCCTCTTGCCCGGGCTGACGTCCGTCGTGGTTACGGGAACGCACGGCAAGACGACCACGACCGGGTTCATCGCGCAGGCACTCCGGGCGTGCGGTGGCGATCCCTCCTTCTGTATCGGGGGTGTTGTGGACGGCCTGGGCAGCGTGGCGCATCGTGGGAGCGACGGCGTGATCGTCGTTGAAGGCGACGAAAGCGACGGGACGATTCGGCATTACGCGCCGGACGTGTGCGTGGTGACGAATATCGACTTCGATCACATGGAGCATTTCGAGGACGAGGAGAGCTTCGTGCAGTGTTTTCGCGACGTATGCGAGCAGACGCGTCGCCGCATCGTCTTCTGCAGGGACGATCCGCGCGCGTTCGCCATCTGTGCCGGAGACGAGCGTGCGCTTTCGTATGGCACCGGCGAAGGCGCTGATGTTCGCGCCGTCGGGATGGAACAGGACGGCGAAGGCGTGCGGTTCCGAATCGTACACGCCGCGAAGGAGCTTGGGCCGGTCTCGCTGGCATGCGGAGGCATTCATAACGTGAGAAACGCCATCGCCGCGGTAGCCGTGATCATTGCGCTCGACCACGATGCGGGGAGAGCCTGCGAGGCCATAGCGACGCTGGAACTTCCGCGTCGCCGACTTGAGACCGTGGTGAGTATTGATGGCGTTCGTGTGCTAAGCGACTACGCGCATCATCCGACGGAGATCCGAGCCTGCGTCGAGACCGTTCGGTCGTGGCATCACGGGCGGTTGTTGGCCGTGTACCAACCTCACCGCTTCACGCGGACGAAGGCGCTCGGTCCTGACTTTCCGGCGGCGTTCGAGGGTGTTGATCATCTTCTGCTCTTACCGGTGTATGCCGCGTCGGAACCGGAGATCCCCGGCGGACGGACGCTGGATCTCTATCGACGTTTCCGAGATTCCCCAGAGGTGTGTGTGCATTACGCCGGGGCGGTCGGCGAAGCCTGGAACTTCCTGCGCACGGAGTTGCGGCCGGGTGATCTGTTGCTTGTCATGGGTGCCGGTGATGTCGATCGGATCGCCGGGTGGGCGAAGGAGGAGTTGGCACACCAGGGCTTGAGCGGACTCGATCCGTCCGTCTGCGCGGCCGTGGAGCTTTCCGGCCTGGTTTCGGCCGATACGCGTATCTGCGTGGGGGAGCCGTTGGGGTCGCGCACGACCTGGAAAGTGGGCGGGCGAGCCGATATTCGGGCCGATATCGGGTGCGCGGATGACCTGGCCGCGATCTTACGATGGTGTTCGGAGAATGAGGTGGCGGTACACATGCTCGGCGCGGGCAGTAATCTGCTCGTGAGCGATCTCGGCGTACGCGGCGTGGTGATTCGCCTCGTGGCCGAGGCGTTCCGGAACGTTTCGGAGTCGGATGGGTTGGTCATCGCGGGCGCGGGCACGTCGAACCGAAAGGCTCTCTCCTGGGTGCAGGAGCGGGGTTGGAGCGGGCTCGAGTTCCTGGAAGGCGTCCCCGGCACGATCGGCGGTGCGATCCGGATGAATGCCGGGGCATGGGGTGGCGAGACGGGAACCCGTGTCGAGCGCGTTCGCGGTCTGACCCTGGACGGACGCGAGCGCACGTTCGAGGCCGGCGACCTCGTCTTTGGCTATCGCGGGTGTGAGACGCTTGCCGACATCGTCGTCCTTGAGGCGTCCTTCCGCCTGGAGAAGAGCACTCCGGAGCAGGTGCGCGAGCAGCGACGTGTGATCGCCGAGAAACGGTCATGGTGGAAAGAGGTCCACTCGGCGGGCTCTGTGTTCCGCAATCCGGCGGGTGCGTCTGCCGGCCGTCTGCTCGAGGAGTCGGGGATGAAGGGGCTTCAGATTGGCGGCGCCCGGTTCTATGAACGTCACGCCAACGTGATCGCCACTGGCCCGGGGGCAACGGCCTCCGACGTCCTGGCACTGATCGCCACGGCCCGCGATCGTGTGCGTGAGCACTGTGGCGTTGATCTGCAGACGGAGATTAAGGTATTGGGGGTAGAAGACCATGCGTAGATTTCAACATATCGCGGTTCTCAAAGGAGGGCCCTCGGCGGAGCGGGAGGTCTCGCTCGAGTCGGGCGCTGCCGTCGTGCTCGCACTTCGGGACGCGGGCTACCAGGTGGCGGATATTGATGTGATCGACACTGATTTTGACCTCCCGGATGACGTCGAGGCCGTGTTCGTGGCGCTTCACGGGACGTTCGGTGAAGACGGCGGTGCGCAGAGCCTGCTGGCCCGGCGCGGCATGCCCTATACCGGGTCTGGCCCGGAGGCCAGCCGGATCGCCTTCGATAAGGTGGAAACTAAGAAAATTCTAACAAAAATGGGAATTTCCACGCCAGAATTCGAGATCTTGGGTCCCGACGACGCCCGTGTTCTAGCGCTACCGGTGGTGGTGAAGCCGATTCGCCAGGGGTCATCCGTGGGCGTGCACTGCGTCCGATCTGAGGAGGATTGGTCTCCGGCACTGGCCGACGCGATCTCCTACGACGGCGAGGTCCTGGTGGAGAGGTACATTGCAGGCAAGGAACTCACGGTCAGCATACTCGCGGACACTGAATTGCCGCTTGTCGAGATCCAGGCGCCGGATGGGTGGTACGATTACGGAGCCAAATATACGAAAGGTGTCACACGGTACCGAGTTCCTGCACCGATCGGTGCTGAGTTGACCACGATCTGCCACGAGTTGGGGCGCCGTGCCTTCGCCGGTTTGGGCTGCCGGGGGTTCGGCCGTGTGGACATTAGACTCGGCGTCGACGAGCAACCTTACGTGCTTGAGGTCAACACGATCCCCGGCTTCACCGAGACGAGCCTTGTGCCGAAGGCCGCGGCCGCGGTCGGCATCGATTTTTCTGCGCTTTGTAGTCGCATTGTCGAGTTGGCCACGGTATCGTGACGGGAGAAATGCATCTCGTGGCAGAACCATGTTAGGGTTTGGCGGACGTCGAACACGACGTCGACCTCATGGTCGGCGCGACCAACTCCGACGGACGTCTCTGCTTCTCGTCGATGCTCCCAAGGCCGGTACCTTCTCCGGGCAAATGTATCGCGTCGGCACGGTGATCCTTTGCGTGATCGCACTCGCTGGTGTGGTGGCCCTCGTCGGCTACGGCCTGTCCATGGCGCGTGACCTTGCTTTCAACAGGAACGAGGCCTTTACGATCGCCCACATCGACGTTGAAACGCATGGCCACCTGATGTCGCAGTCTTTCGTGCGCGCGTGTATTCCCGTGAGCGTCGGCACGAACTTGTTCGACGTAGATATCGCGACCATGAAGGACAATTTCATGTCCCACGCCCACGCGGTTCGTCATATGACGATTGCGCGCCATCTACCCGATACCCTGCGCATCGATGTCTGGGAACGGGACCCGATTGCGTGGCTGGGAGGCCAACAACGCTATATCGCGATCGACCGCGACGGGTACGTCTTCCGTTACCCGGCGCGGATGCGCCGTTTGCCCATGGTGACGGGCCTGGAGGAGGAGCCCCAGGAGGAAGGTCAGCAGATGGAAGGTCTGGTCGGCGACGCGCTGGCCGTGATCGAGTACTGCGAGAACGAAGGCATGTCTCCCATCGTCAAATTGAAACGTGTACATCTCGGCGAGGACGACGCCCTGCCGCGCGGAACGATACAGCTCGAGTTGGCTACCGGAGAACTGATCTATCTGTGGTGGCACCGTACCGCCACCAAGAAAGTCTCCCCGACGGCAGACATGATCGGCCGTCTCAATTACATGCGCGACTGGATCGAGCGCTTCGACAAGGAGGGGATGCGGATCGCGACCATGGATCTCACATTTGATGAGTATCCGCGATACTGCCCGGCAACGCTTCGGCAGGGCTGAAAGGACGTGAATGCCAGCACTGATCGTTGCTCTTGAGGTAGGGACATCGAAGGTCGTCGCCCTGGTCGGGGAAAAGCGCGAAGACGGCCACATCATGATCACCGGGATGGGCGAGTACCCGTCCAGTGGCCTGCGCAAGGGCGAAGTCATCGACTACGAGAACGCCGTGGTCTGCACGCGCGGCGCGATTCAGGCTGCCGAGGA
Organism: Verrucomicrobiota bacterium; assembly: GCA_027623315.1. Classification (GTDB taxonomy): domain Bacteria; phylum Verrucomicrobiota; class Kiritimatiellia; order CAJWTS01; family CAJWTS01; genus JAQBYD01. The sequence continues at coordinate 14,927 of JAQBYD010000060.1, forward strand.
GAGTGGTCGTGTGAACATTCGGCAAGTCTATCTCGCCGTGTCGGGAGGTCACATTCAGAGCCTCACCAATCGGGGGATCACCCCGGTTCGCGGTCCGGCGCAGGAGATCACGCAAGAGGATGTCGACAGCGTCATGGATATTGCCGGGTCGATCAGCCTGCCCCACGATCGTGAGGTACTCCATTCGCTCTGCAAGCATTTCGGCGTCGACGACCAGGAACGCGTCGCGAATCCGGTGGGTCTTGAAGGCGCGCGGCTGTGCGTGGATATGCTGATCCTGCACGGGGTACGCAACCTTTTGCGCAACACGGTGAAAGTCGTGCGCGGCCTTCAGGTCGACGTGGCCGACGTCGCGTTTGCCGGGCTCTGTTCCGCGCTTGCCGTCGTGACTCCCGAGCAGAAGCGCAGCGGCGTGCTGGTGATTGACCTCGGCGGGGGAACCACGGATTACTTCGCTTATGCGGACAACGTCGTCGCCACGGCGGGATGCCTCGGCATCGGGGGCGACCACGTCACGAACGATATCGCGCTCGCCTTCAATATCCCCATCTCCCAGGCCGAAGGTCTGAAGCGACGATCCGGCTCCGCGTTGATCGATCCACTGGTCATGTCCAAGCGCGTTAAGATTCCGGCCGAGATGGGTTTCACGGGCCGTTCCGTGAGCGTGAAGGCTTTGCATTCCGTGATGAACGCGCGGCTTAGCGAGACCTTTCATCTTATTCGCGCCGAGACCGAGGAGCGCGGCGTACTGCACCAGTTCGGCGGCGGCGTGATTCTGACCGGTGGCGGCGCCCACATGTCGGGCATTGTCGAGCTGGCAGAGAAGGAACTTGGACTTCCGTGCACGATTGGAAAGCCGCTTCACGTCAGCGGGCTGAGCGCCGTGCGGGACCGCCCGCAGTACGCTTCGGTCGTTGGCATGGTCGAGTACGGGTTTCGAACGATGGGTGAAGACCAGGGCGTTTCAATCGTGCCGCCCTGGGTCAAGGGGCTCTTCAAGGCGCGCGCGCGAGAAGAGCGACCAGGGGGAAGTAGGAACCGCTAGATGTTGATCGTGGACAGGCGAAGTGAGGCGCTCGACTTCGAGCGGACCGTGATCATTGGCGTTGGCGGGGGTGCCGGGCGGATCACGGATCTGCTGGGGCAAAACTGGATTGGCGGCCCCACGGTGGGCCTTGTTGATTCGGACTCCGCCGCGCTCGCCAAGTGTGGCGCGACCGCAAAGCTTCAGGTCGGACGGCAGGTTACGCGCGGGTCCGGGACCGGAGGCGATGCGCAGGTCGGACGGCAGGCCCTGCAAGAGGACGAGGAACTGCTGCAGGGGCTGATCGAGGGGCGTGACCTCGTGATCCTGGTGGTTTGCCTGGGCGGGGGCCTGGGCACCGGTGCGGCACCGCGAATTATGGAGCGGATTCGGGAGTCCGGGGCGGTTTCACTTTGCTTTGCCACACTCCCGTTCGGGTTTGAGGGTGCACATCGCGCCGCGATGGCCAAAGCTGGATTGCGCGCCCTGCACTCGCTGGCGGACGCCATGATCGTGATGCCGAACGACCGCCTGGTCGAGAAGCTTGGCGACAAAGCCGGGCTGCCGACGGCGTTTCAGGAATCCGACCGATTGATCACCGGCGGGGTGCGAACGCTTTGCACGATGTCCGCCAGCCGGGGATCTGTCGTCCTCGATTTCGGCGATCTTCGAAAACTGGTCCAGCAGAGCACCGGCACGTGCAGCTTCGGCTATGGAGAGGGCATGGGGCCGGATCGGGTCGCGGCGGCGTTGAACGATATTCAGTCCTGCCCGCTGCTCCTGAACGACAGTGTGCTGGCCGACGCGCAATCCATAACGGTTGGGCTGATGGTGGGTCCGGACACGACCCTCGTGCAGACCACCGAGTTCATGGACGCATTCAGCAAGAGCTTGAACTCGCGCGCCCACCTGGCCGTCGGACTGGCGACGGATCCGCGATGGGAAGATCAGTTCTCGGTGGTCGTGCTCGCCGCCGAGTCGTGGGGTGCCGGCGGCGCGGACCCGTACCAGGAAGAATTTGCACTCGACGGTGCCGCCTCGGCGCAACTGCAGTCGCAGCCCAAGCGTCGCAAGCGAAAGGCTCGATCGACCCAGACCAAACTGCGGCTCGATGTCACGGGGAAGGGACGCTTCAAGAATGTGGAACCGACGGTGCTGGACGGTGAGGATATCGACATTCCAACCTTTGTCCGGCGCGGCATTGTGATCGAGAGATAGGTTGTGAGAATTCTCGTCACAGGCGCAGCCGGTTTTATCGGCTCTCATCTCGCACAGCGGCTTCGCGCGTCGGGCCACGACGTCGTTGGCGTGGACATGTTCAGCGCGTACTACTGCACCGACCTCAAGGCGTGCAATGCCGATGCGTTGCGCGACGATGGCATTGAGATCGAGCGACTCGACCTTAGCGAGGATGCGCTGGATCGTGTGCTGGACGGCGTTGACGTCGTGTATCACGCCGCCGCCCAGCCGGGGATTTCGGACACCACGCCGTTCGAGGACTACCTCAAGAACAATCTTGTGGCCACGCGCCGGCTGGCCGAGGCGGCCATGTCGGGCGGCGGTTTGCGTGCGTTTGTGAATGTCTCCACCTCATCCGTCTACGGGACGCAGGCCACGGACCCCGAAGACGCGGAACCCAAGCCTACATCCTACTACGGCGTTACCAAGCTCGCCGCCGAGCAGCTCGTGCTGGCCTATCATCGCGACAGGGGATTTCCTGCATCTTCGCTGCGGCTGTTCTCCGTGTATGGTCCGCGCGAGCGCCCGGAGAAGCTCTACCCCAAGCTGATTCACAGCATACTCGCCGGCGCCGAGTTCCCGCTCTATTCAGGCAGTCGCGAACATTCGCGGAGTTTCACGTATGTCGATGATATCGTGGACGGGTTTGTGTCGGTGCTGGATCACCTTGATGCTTGCGCCGGGGAAATTATCAATATCGGTTCCGACATCGAGATCACGACCGGGCGTGGCATCGAGATCGTAGAAGAGATTCTGGGCCGGCCCGCACGGGTCCGTGACCTGCCCAAGCGCGCGGGGGATCAGCTTCGGACGCATGCCGAGATTGGTAAGGCGCGCGCGTTGCTCGGATATCAGCCCTCGACAGCACCGGAGGCCGGCCTGGCCCGGGAGGTCGAATGGTACCGCGACGAGGTCTTCGGGAAGATCGATCCATACGTCTAGCCCGGACATCTCACACTTTTTCGTAGTAGGAAAAGTGTGAGATATCCGGGCTAGAAGCCCCGATGTCGCCGACGGAGCCATGAACGCACCAGACGCTCGTGACCCTGATCTCGCAACGTTCCACCAGATTTTAGGCCCACGAATCACGCGAATCTACACGAATTTCCGGACGACTCGCTTGAGCCGCGCATCGACTTCACGCTTCGGCCGCTGTATTCTGAGTTCCGTGAGTTACGCTGGTTATAGGTTGATGGCTTGCCTGGTCGCTGCGGCGGGTATTTTCGGAGCGGGTTGCGCGACTCCTTCGAGCGACCCGGCGCCGCATCGAGCGACGTCTCTTGATTTCAAAACGATGGAGTTTCAGTCCTCGACAACCGGCGATCTGAAGCTTTCCCCTGACGGAACTCACATTCAGTACCATTCGGAGGGACGCACGACCTCATTCCCCGTTGGTGAGGCGCCCGGGCTGTTTCGCGAGGCCGTCGTTGACCAGCGCAAGATCGATTACACCGAACCCGATCGGATTCGGGTTAAGAACGCGAAATTCAAAACCGTGGAGCACGAGAGCATTACGTTACGGCGAGATCGCGCCACGCCGGTCTACCAGATCATCTTCGCCACCAGCGAGAACCAGGAGCGGGTCACGGTGTGGAAACCGAGACCGTCAGGTAAGCGCTGAACCCGCCCATCGTCGCGGCCCCGATCAAAGCTTTACGCGGGCCCGGTAAGCCGCGTCCAACTCTCTCCATTGGCCGTCGATCTTGTCGATCGGGAACTGGCGTTCGCATTCGCGAAGTTCGAGGTAGGCTTTGCTGGTGAAGCCGCGTTCGACCTCGAGCAGGCTGAAGATGGAGTCCACGAGCGCCGGGGATAGCGGGGTCAATGCGCTGGTCGGGGAGTCACGCGTCGCCGCTACCAGCATGCTGGTCACTGCGGATCGTGCCGCGGCACGCCCTTCCGGCGTGACACAGCGATCTACCGCGCGCGGTTACGATCGTCGGCGTCGCATGAGGATGCGGGAGAATGCCACCATCCGGGACCGTCACGATGACCCCCGCATCGGCGTGCGTCGGATGGCGCGTGACCTCGACGCGCGCGCGCAGGACCGCTTCGGGGACCCCCAGGAATCTTCCGCCGGGGAGTCGCCCGCGAATGCGGCGATCAGAGTAGCGATGAGCCGCGCGACCAAGCCCGCCTGCGAAGTGCTCGATCGTCCTCTCATGGGCGAACCGGTACGGGCGGAGTCAGCGACGGTTCCTCGCGGAATCCGGATCAGGCGGGAACGCCATAATCTTCTTCGGTCGGTTCGCCGATGGTGTCCATAAGGCGGTTGACAATATCGACGGACGAGAGTCCCTCGGAGTCAGCCGCGAAATTCGTGTAGACCCGGTGCCGCAACACGGGGGCCGCCGCGGCGCGGATGTCCTTAGAGCTGACGTGGATTCGGCCTTCCAGGACCGCGCGCGCTTTACCGGCAAGAATCAAGCTTTGGGCAGCTCTCGGGCCCGCGCCGATGGAGACGAACTCGCCGATAAAGTCTGGCGCCACATCGGATCCCGGGCGCGTCGCGCGGACGAGGCGCACGGCGTACTTCACGACATGTTCGGATACCGGGATCTTGCGCACGACGTCCTGGAGCTGAAGGACGTCCTGTTTGCTCAGCACCTTTTCCGGCTGGACACTTTCGGCGACCGTCGTTGCCGTAACGATTCGCTCTTCCTCTTGTTCACTCGGGTAGTCGACATAGATATTGAACATGAAACGGTCCATCTGCGCCTCGGGCAGCGGGTAGGTGCCCTCTTGCTCGATCGGATTCTGGGTGGCCAGCACAAAGAATGGGCGATCCAATTTGAATGTTTCATTCCCGACGGTGACATGTTTTTCCTGCATCGCTTCGAGCAGGGCCGCCTGCGTCTTGGGCGGTGTACGGTTAATCTCGTCGGCAAGGAGCAGGTTGCAGAAGATCGGTCCGTGGATGAAGCGGAATTCTTTCTCCTGCGTGTCGCGGTTCGTTTCCAGAATCTCCGTGCCCGTGATATCGGAAGGCATCAGGTCCGGTGTGAATTGGATTCTTCGGAACGAGAGATCCACAACTTTCGCAATCGTGCTGATCATCAGCGTCTTGGCGAGGCCGGGCAAGCCGACCAGTAGAGCGTGGCCACCGGCGATCATGCACATCAGGACTTCGTCGAGGACCTGGTGCTGTCCGATCACCACTTTCCCGACCTCGCTCCGAATCGCTTCGGTTTGCCTGCTCATCTTCTCGACGAGCGCCACGTCCTCCGAGTTGGCGGAAGCCTGGGGGAGGGGCCGGGACGGCGCGGAAGTCCGCGGTTTGGGTTTCGGCTCCCGGGTCGCCGCGGGTTCAGGAGATACGGCCGCTGCAGGCTCCGGTTTGCGGCGTTCAGGGGGTGGGGCCGTAGCGACCGCTTCCAGTTCGAAGAGCATCCGCGTTTCGCCGATTTCGATAATGTCGCTGCCGGACAGTGGCTCGTTGGCGACGTTTTTTCCGTTTAGCAAGGTGCCGTTCGAGCTCTCAAGGTCGCGCAGGATCCATCTCCCGTTGTCTCTTTCAATTCGGGCGTGGTGAGAGGATACGAGCCTGTCATCCAGATAAAGGGCGCACCCGGGATCCCGCCCGATGAGAAGCCCATCATCACGCAGCTCGATGCTTCGGCCGGACTTGGGGCCACTCTGAATTTCTACTGTCGGCATTGGCTGAGCTCTCCCGGTCGAACGCTGTAATTTGCACTTGGGACGCGTCTAAGGATGCCCATTGAGGTCGATCGACCCCAAGTCCTTCACCTTGTCTGACACCCGGACGCGACTGAGCTTCTTATGAAATGCGCCGGGAAGCACGCCTTTTTTGTCATCGCC
>JAQBYD010000061.1 GCA_027623315.1 Verrucomicrobiota bacterium
TGAGAACGATATGGTTCACTTTGTGATCAGCAACGAACTGCAGGCCGACGTGCAAGCGATACCCGGAGAGAGGGGCAGTGAGTCCACTCATGTCGACGATGGTGGCCGTCGGGATGGGGTCTGCGACCATTTTAGAAAGGAGCTGAACTTCACTCGCGGCCAGGTGCGGGCGATAGGCGCGCTGACGCGCGAGTGGCAAGTGGCAAGCTTGCCCCGCCGGAGGCGGAGTGGCGGGTGGCAAGTGGGGAGTGGCCCGTCTTCGCCCGCGGGCGCGGCAACCTTACGCCGAGTTAAGAGAATTCAGCGGGCCTTACTCCGGTGAGACCCGGCCCGTTGAATTCTCTAGCTTTCGTCGAGGATCTCGATGTCGATGTCGTCATCCTCATCCTCGAGTTCGACATCGACATAGGTATCCGCGGCGGCCTTGAAGGTCGGCAGGTAGCGGTAGTAGACCTCGAGCTGAAGGGTAGCGAGGCACGTATTCATGACCGGCCCGTCGGTGTGCCCGGAAATTCCGCCGTCCATATCCCACCAACCGATATCCTTCATATTGCCATTCAGCCCTTCGATGGCCTGCTTGATGATGGTCTGCTCCTCGATCAGAACCGGCTGGAAGAGGCGGTTCCAACTATCCCAGATCTCGCCTTGGGCCTGGAATTTGGCCTGCGTGATGTAGTACCAGTAGTAGTTCTGATTCCACTTGGTCGTTTTGCCCTCGGGTCTCCACTCGAAGGTAACGTCCGACAACGCCTCCAGCCCCATGCGTGCTTCAGGAAGCTTTCCTGCGCCGAGAAGTTGCATGCACAGAACCCCGACCCCAGTCAAACCAGTCGCGCCAGGGCCGGCATAACCGAAACCACCCGCCGGGGCGGCGTTGCCCTGGAATCCCTGGACCGCCAGCTTGATCGCTTCCTCCAGACCCGAATTCTGAAATCCCGCCATCTTGCCGGCCTTGAGCGCCTGCGCAGCCCAACCCATGACCGATGTGTCGTTGCGATCGCCGCCGTTGAGTCCGTAGTCAAATCCGCCACTTGGGAGATTCTGACCGACAATCAGAATATCCAGCGCTTTCTCAGCGGCATCACGAATATCCACGATCTTGGTCATGGCATAGGCTTCGCAGAGGGCGTAGGTACAGATTTCGTGTTGGTACGAACGCGGAAAACCACCGCCCGCCTCCTGCATCTTTATCAGGTACTGGATCGCCTTGGTAATCGTCTCACCGAATTCCGGGGAACCGGGCGTCTCACCGTGCGCGAGATAGGTCAGCAATGCCAGGGCGGTCATTGCCGGCCTGGCCTTGGGCCACGATCCGTCCGCCTCCTGCTCCTTCTTGAGCCAGCGCAATGCGCGCAACACAGCATCCTCGCCCTTCTTGCTGCCGCCGTGTGCTTTCAATGCTCTTCCGCGATTCCCCGATGAGCGAGCGCCGTAAATACCTTTCATCACGACGGGGCTCTTGACCATACGCACCGCCGTGATCTCGACCGGCTGCTGGCTGATCGGCTCGTCGGCGATTGTAGGCGCGTCGAACTCGCTGACCACCGAGATGTCGGGCATCTCGATGTCGTATTCCATGATCTCGGGCTCGACGTCGACGGGTTCCGGCTCCGGCTGCTCGATCTCCTCAAGCACCTCCGGATCGATCACCGTGACCTCGAACTCGCGCGGTTGAGCAAGCTGCTTCTGGCTCACGAATATAAACAGGACGAGGACGATAAAGGCGGGTAGCGCAAGAGACGCGCCCGCGGAATAGAGGTGGCTGAGCTGCTGAACGGCCCACTTGTGCTCGCCCGTGTGTTTGGGCTGGCGAATACCATGCGAGATCCCCGCCACGCGCTCCTTGAAGGTCAGGTCGGGCCGCATGAAGTACGGCACCTCACCATGCTGCCCGTAGTAGTGCTCCTCGGTGCCCTCGATCTCTTCTTCTAGTTGCTCATCGGACATGGCTACCTATCCTCCCAATGTCAGTTCTGGCAAAAACTGCCACCACATCGTGCTCTCTATCAGCCCTAAAACGTCTGGGCGGGAGCCGATCTTAGATTGTAAATACGGAGATATTGGTCAAGCCCGCCTTGGAACACTTGTCCAGCACCTGGACGAGTTTCTCGTGCATCGACAGGAGGGTGCACTTGACGAGCACGGTTTGAGAGGTGCTGTATGAAGCAAGGCGTATGAGCGTTTTCTCGAGCGTCGCGAGCGAGACGACCCGGCCGTTCATATCGATGACTTCCCCGATCGTAATCGTGATCATGTCCTGCGGCTGCTCCACCGGGGGCGTGGAGTCCGGTGACGGGCGGCTCACGTCGAGCTGCGCAATAATGTCCTCAGGCTTCAGGGTCACGAGGAAGAAGATGAGTAGCTGAAAAACCACGTCGATCATGGGCGTCATTTCGAGTTCGCCCTCTTTGCCGGGGTCTCTGGGTTTGCGCCTCTTCACGTGGTCACCTAAGCCTTTTCCTTCATCGCCGCAAATTTGATTTTCCACAACCCCACGCTGGCACACACATCCATGACGCGCCGGATGGCATCGTGTCGTGCCTCTCGATCCCCACGCAGAAGCACGGGAACCCCGAACCCCTCTTGCGCCACGACGTTGCGCATGATCTTTTGAAGTTGGGTTGGACTCATCACGGCGGCACCGATCGAAATCAATCCATGCCGGTCAACGGTGATGATAACCGTATCCGGGTTCTTCTCCAGCATCGGCGGCCCCTCCGGTGAGTCCGCCAATTCGATCTGCTTCAACTCCTTGTCCAGGTTAACCGTGACGATGAAGAAAATGATTAACTGGAACACGACGTCGATCATCGGGGTCATATCGATCCCCTTCTCGGCGGCGCGAATTCTCGTCTTTCTGGCCATGGTCGACTCCCGTCAAACGCCGCTGAGCTACTCGTCCTCGACAACCTCGACGTTTCGCAGATCCTTAATCAGGTCGATCGTGATCCCCTCCATCTGGAGAATGATCCGGTTCGCCTTATTGCGGAAGATGTAGTAACAGGCCACGGCCGGTACGGCGACGGACAGACCCGCCGCCGTGGTGTAGAGCGCCTGCGAAATATTCAAGGCAAGCGCCGCCGTCTTACCGGCACCGGTCTCAAATGCCAGGGACGCGAAGGCCTTGATCATGCCCTGCACGGTTCCCAGCAAACCCAACATCGGGGAGAGCGATCCGACCACCGACAGGTAGGTGATTTTCTGTACGAGGTACTCGCTCTCGAGCTCGGCAGCGGTTGTGATCGCGTCCTGGATCACTTCGAAGCCCTCTTCCACCTGGCTGAAACCGGCGGAAAGGATGTTGGCCATGGGACCGGGGTCCTGCTCGCACGAGTCGAGCGCCTTCAACACATCGCCCTGCTCCATCGCCTCGGTGACGTTATCGATCAACTGCTGGGGCATGATGCGTGATCCACGAACCGTAATGCCACAATCGACGATGAAATAGACGCAGGCTACAGAGGCTCCCAGGATCGTCAGCCAGAGCACGATTCCCATGAATCCGCTCTTGGCAATGACGTTAAAGAAACCACCGCCGCCGCTGCCACTGGAGGCCGCTTCAGCCGCACCGCCGCCGCCTGCGGACGTCTCGGCACCGGCATCCGCCGCGGGTGCGGGTGCCGCCTCGCCGCCTTCGTCCTGTGCAAGTCCCTTATGCAAAGGCAGAGCCACGACCATGGCCCCGATCATCAAGATTGCCGCCAGTGATACCTTCATGCTTCCTCCACTTTTTGTGTACGTTCTGTGATCTCTATTCTACCAATATCAAAGTCTGGTGGTGCGATCCTCTCTCCTGCACCAACGGAGAAAAGGACGCCCCTGACTACTGTAACTTTCTAGCATATTCGCTTCGCGGATACTTCGCCAGCAATCTCTTACGAAAGGTCTCGGCTTTTTTGGACTCGCCGAGCTTCTCGTAACACTCGATCGTCTTGGCCAGCGCTTGGGGCTGGACCTCCTTGATATCCTGGAAAAACTCCGCCGTCCGCAGGTATCCCTTGCTGAGGGCCTCGTTGTACTTCTTCTGTTCTACGAAAATGTCGCCACGGAACATCTGGGCCATCGCCGCCGAGCCGCGCGAACCGGTGCCGATCATCTTAACAATCATCGTCTCGATCTTCTCGTAGTCCTTCGAGCTGTGCAGCGCGGTGAGGTAGAGCTTCGTCAGTTGGCTCGACACCTCGAGGGTTGGGTCCTCAAAGATCTCCTCACATTCACGGACCGCGGCCCGCGAATCTCCGGCCTTAAAGTACGCCTCGGCGAGCAGGGGTTTGGCACGACGATCCCACTCCAGCTTGTAGAAAGATCTCATCACTTCTTTGAGCAACGGAATCGCTCCAGCGGAGCTCCCGCCTGCGATCATCTTGACTGCCTGGGCGAATTCTTTGGGCTGTGTCACGCTGACGCCATTCACGGCGTCCTCGGCATAGGTGAGTTCGCCCTGGTCCGTCAGAACCATAAACGCCTTGTCCGTCCGCTTATAAAACACCCTCTGTCCGCGAATGACCTTTCCGTTACGGAGACGAATGGCGTCGGCCAGGGAGGCCTGCGCAAACCCCATCAGCACCAAAACGGTTATCGCGGCGGTGACCCGTCGGCGTCGATCTGTGACCATTCTCTTCATTTCATCCTCCAAACTCGTTCGCCCACCGACTGTTCGGGTAGCGCTCGATCAGGCGCTGGCGCATCTTGTCGGCGCGCGGATCGCGCAGCCCTTCCAGGCATTTCGCGATCTTGGCCAGCGCCTCCGCCTGCACGCTGCGCACGTCCCGGTAGATCAGTGCGGTGCGGAAGTAGCCTTCGAGCAACGCCTCCTTGAACTTACCCTCGGTCATCAGAACATCGCCGCGCACCAGGCAAGCGATCGCCATCGTGGGCGGGTGGTTGCTCAGCAACATCTTGTCGACCCGCTTGCGCACCGCCGCGGCCTGGCCGTCCTTGACCAGCAGATCGAGATATCGACGGCTGTACGCTGCAGGCACCCATCGCGGTTGGCTGTGCGCGAACACCTCGTCGGATATGGCGATCGCATCCTTCGTCTTGTCTTGCTTCAGGTAGACCTCGACCAGGTATCCGGCGGCCTCAATATCCCACTTCCGTCCGCGGTACTCCTCCACGACCTTCTGCAGGACTGGAACCAGGGTCTCGAAATTGGCTGGATCCTTCAGCATGCCTTCGGCTCGATCCAGTCCGGGCGGCGGCGCGACGGAAATCTCAATCACGTCCTTCGCCGGCTTTCGGATCACGGCCCCGATTTCGTCCGTGAGCGCATACTCCTTCCGGCCACCGTTATAATTGATCATCTCGGCGTCAAAGCGAGTTCCGTCCTTGAGCACCACGAAGTCGGCGTGGACGGCTGGTGCCGATGCGAGGAAGATCCCGCAGGCAAGCGTTGCCGCCATGAGCGTTGGGTCGTGTGTCACTCTGTTCAACTTCGATTCACCTTTCATTCGGCCGCTTGGGCAGCCGCGGACCCGGCCGGTTCGGCAATCGGTTCAGCGGCCGGTTCAGCGGCGGGCTCCACGGGGGCTGCCTCGTCGGTTTCCGGCGCGACGGGAGCGCGTTGCGTAGGGGCAAGATTCACGTTCGACTGGGAAATACCTCGATTCGCTTCACGCACGAACTGGCCACGCGAATAATCTTTCAGATACTCCTCGCACACCTCTTTGACATCCTCCCATCGCTCCAGTTCCAACAGAATCTCGAGCGCCTTGCCAAAGGCCTGCTCCTTGTAGGGCCGCTCCTCGGGGTCACTCGAGGAACGAAGCAACCACACGCGCATGTACGAGCCAAGCGCCTGATCCTTCTTGCCCCACAGGCCCTGAATGCCCGCCAGTTCCAGGTCGGCGCGAGCGTGTTCAGACTTCGTCTTGGAATACTTCTTGATCACCTTAATCGCGTCGAACGCTTTCTCAAACCTCTTGCCTCGTGACGCCGGGTCAGCGTCCGCCTGGCCGAGCTGCGCATACGCCGCCCCGAGGATGAAGGAGACCTCAACGGTGAACGCCGAACGCGGGCTCAACCGGAAGACCTCTTCCAGCGAGTCGACGGCCTTCTGAGCGTCACCCCTCGCGTGATGAACTTTACCCAGCCACAGGTGCGCGCGTTCCTTCGCCTTGTCGTCCTCGGACATGCTCAGCACGCGGTTAAACGCGTCCAGGGCGATGTCGTATTCCGCGGCTTCGTACAAGTACTCCCCGGCGGCACGGATCTGGTGCACCGAATACGTGGCATCCCCCGAGAACATCTCCTTGAACTTCTGAATTGCCTTCGCGCGTCTGCCCAGTTCCAGGAACGAAATTGCGAGCATGTAGTCCGCATTCTTGGCGGGCTCGCTGTCTGGATATTCCTTCTCCAACCGCGAGAGCGCGGCCTCGGCCTTGGCCGTGTCCTCGTTCATCGCATGCAGCACACCCATCTGGTACAGCGCGGCGGGCGCCACGGCCGTCTTGGGGTAGCTGGCGACGTATTCGTCATAATACTTAATCGCGGAGGCTTTGAAGACCTTCTCCCAGTACTCCGGGTCGCTCGGCCTTCCTTCCGGAATCTTCGCCGGGGGCTGCTTGCGACGTGCGTAGCAGTTCGCACGGTTAAAGAGCGAGCCCTCCAGCAGAGCGTCGTTGCGCTCCTTATCGCTCGGTGCCGTCTCGTAGACCGCGCGCCCGGTGCTCTGCAGGATCTTCGCGACCTGCGTAAAGCGGATCGATGCCTCGGCCATCTCACCCTTATTGCGATAAGCGTCAGCCACGCGGTACATCGCATCGATCTGCGTCTGGCGCGGGGTCTGCCCCTTGAGCGCGCCGAGGTACGTATCAAAAGCGGCGATTGCCTCGTCGTACTTCCGGCTCGTGAAGTAGCTCAATCCGATGCGGTGCAATGCGTCCAGGTAGACGGATGACTTGGGATAATTCTCAACGATGCGGGCGTAATACACGATCGCTGCATCATGCACGTCCTGGCGGAAGAACTCTTCCCCGCGGCGAAAGATGGCGCGCGGGACGTCGGGATGATCAGGAAATCGGTCGAAAAAGAACTCGTAGACTTCGTTGCTGCGGTCCAGGTACTCGAGCCGCTTGTAGCTTCGCGCGATCCGCACCAGGATATTCCCGGCCTTGGAGGCATATGTCGGATTCTGGCCGAATCGGTCCGCGATATACTCGACGACCAGTTGAGCGTACTCCTCGTCCCGCAGCTCGATATAGATCTCGGCCAACTCGCCAAGCGCATCCAGCGACACGGCGTACTCCGGAAAGAGGTTCAATACTTCGCGGTACTTTTCGGCCGCGTCTTTGAAGTTATTCTGCGCAAAGAGTCCGCGCGCCTCGCGAAACTGGATGGCGACGACCTCGGTCATGTCGACTTTCTCGATCTTGATCGCCACGCCCATACGCTCCAGGCGGTCGATGATTTCGTTGGATCGGCGTCCCGCCTCGACCGCCCAGGTCGTGCTGGGGTATTTAACGAAGACGTTGTAGAGGTGATAGAGCGCCGCATCCTTGCTTCGCTTTCCGTCTTTGACCTCGCCGATCAGATGCCCCAGCGCCTTCTTGCGCAGCTTCCGCGGCTCCACATCTTCTCCGCCCTCCTCCGCCTTGGCGTAGAGAGCGAGCGCCTCCTCGTGGTGCAGCCGGCCGAGCAGAAAACGACATTGCGCTATCGGGGTCAGGCGCAGCAGGTCTTCCTCTCCTCTAGCCAGCACTTCCTCCTTAATGGACTCGTGAATTCCCTTGAGAATGGGCAGGTAGTCCAGGATCAGTTTGCGCGCGCCTGGGCGGTCACCCGCGATCATGCGCATATGGGCCATCACGACGACCGAACGGCCAAACCAGACATCCTGCCCGCCCCACTGCACCTTCTTGGCGATCGTCTCGGCCTCATCGAAAAGCTTTTTGCGCTCCTCCTTGCCGGCCTCTTCGGCGAGAGACATCATGAGTTCCGCGAGTTCGATCGAGATCTGGCGGTCCACGTGCTTGGGGGGCTCAGCCTTGAGCATCGTTCTCAGCGCTTCGACCGATTTGATGCGCTGCCCGGTCATAACAAGCAACTGGGAGTAACGGTACGAGTAGTTGACGACGAAGTCGCGCATTTCATCGGGAGCGCCCTTCGAGTATTTCTTGACGAAGCGATCGTAGATCTCTTCGAAGTTTTGGGCTTGGCCCCACGCATAGTAGCCCTCGGCGAGTTCGAACCACATCTTCCAGGTGGTGATACTCTCCTTGTCGCCGCGGGCCTCGATCAATTTCAGCGCTTGATCCAGCTTGTTTTGGTTGATCATGACCTTCAACTCGGCGCGATCCACGGCGTCTCGAGGAAATTTGGCCCGAATTTGGTCGAGTACCGTTTCGGCGTAGTCGGGGAACCCGAGGTCGTTCAGACCGCTGATGAAGGCAAGTTCCGCCTCAACATCCTGCGCATGCAGGGGAGTTGACAGTGCAACCGCAGCCAGTAGGCTGAGAACCAACCCGCCAGCCCTATTCGAAAGGTATGTATGCCCCTGTACTTTCATCGCCCCTTTGCCTTCGTCGTCGGAAGCTCCAAAGAATTATCGGTGAGTGACGTGGTTGTCAACGATATTGAATGTTGTGCGCAATCCTGCGTATCGTATCCCGCCGCTATGGAATCGAATATCTGCATCACGACCTCATCTGCAGCTCCATACGATTGATCGTCTGGATGCATTAGAGCCTACTTCCGTGTCCCAATCCTCCGGAGATGAAGAAATCATTACAGAAAAATTCTCCATTCACGTATTAATCGGCTTGCGTAGCTGCTAGAATCGCAATACATTCACGGGCTGATTCCACTAAGTTGGAGGTCTGAACTATGCGCATCTTTCAAAGAATCCTGATCGTACTACTCCTGCTGCTGGGTGCAGGGTCGCTTGCCGTCGGTCTTAAACTCTTCAGCCAACGCGAAATCCTTAAGGCGCGCATCCAACGTCTCGAAGGCTTTGTGAAGAGCATGGCACCCACCATCGAATCCGAACCGTCCGAAATCCGGGACCAACCCGGCTTCACGTCGCTGCAGGGAATGGGCGAGGACTACGCCGACCCGGACTACACCTTCTGGAATAAGTACATTGAAGTCGGCGGCGCCGGGCTTGAGGCGACCGATGCCGCGACCTTCCGTGTCGATCCCGAGATATTGAAGAATCTCTATCGTCGTGACCCGGTGGAGCCCGCCAAGCCTTTCAAGGACGCCGAGGGTCGCAAGATCATGGAAGGCGAAGGCACGATGGACCTGCTCCTTGACGGCCTCCAGGAGAAAACCCGCGCCCAACTCGATCGCCTCAACGACACACGCTACTGGTTGACCCAGATGCGCACCGAACTCGATGCTACGATCCTCAAGCACAACAAGGTCATGGATCAGCGCAATGAACGCCGCGTGGAGGTGGCCGAACTGAAAGAGGAACGCGCCCAACTGCAAGCTGAACTGCGCACCACCAAGGCCAGCCTGGCCGAGGCGCGTGAGCAGATCGACACGCTCGAAGCGGACATTCGCGACAAGGAAGAAGAGTACGAGCAACTCAACATTGAGTTTGAAGATCTAAAGGTCGACATGGCGGCACTCGAGAAACAGCACGATGACCTGAGGATTCAGTGTGGCCTGGTCGATCCCGATGACGAGACCGAAGATCCCGACGGACAAGAGCCTACCCGTCGCGGAGAGAAGGGACGCATTGCGTACCACGACAGTGAAAATCATTTCGTGATCTTCAGCGTGCCGGCCGACACCGACCTCAAGGATGGCGTTGAACTCACTTGCGTCGGCAAGGACTCCGATGATTTGGCCACACCAACCGGAAAACTCCGTTTTCGCGAACTGTTTTCCGAGTCAAATCAAGCGGTCGCGGACGTGTTGAACGACTGGGAGATCCGGAAGGACGATCGTGTCATCTTCTAGCGTATTCTGCATGCTTGGCGTGATCACGTGCCTGCTCCTGATCGGATTGATCACGTTGCAGTTCATGGAGATCAACTACTACGCTACGGCCAATCTTTGGCCGGCGTTCTAACCCCATGCCGATCCTCCAGCGATTCCTGCACGCTACGGCGCTATCGATTCTCACCGTGTGCGCATGCCTGCTCATCGGCTGTGCCACGGCGACCGACGACTCCGACATCCCCTGGGGCCGACCAGAATCCTGGGAAGGCTCCCCGTCCATCCCCGGCTTCAACCGGGGGGACTAGCGAAGCCCTGTTTCGATCAAGCCTGACGGAGCTATCCGTGTTCGTAGTAGGAAAAGTGTGAGATATCCGGGCTAAGCGCCTACAGCAGGTGCTCGGCGATTTGGACCGCGTTGAGCGCGGCGCCCTTGCGGATGTTATCGCCAACGGCGAAGAGCGCCAGGCTGTTTGGCGCGCTCTCATCACGCCGAATGCGGCCCACGAGGACGTCATCACCGTGCTCAGCCTCGAGCGGCATCGGAAACTTCTTGTTTTCCATATCATCCACAACCTTCACGCCGGGTGCAGCCTCGAGAATCTCGCGCGCACGCCCGGGCGTGATCTCCCTCGCAAACTCCACGGTCAGCGACTCCGCATGTGAGTAGAAGACCGGAACCCGCACACAAGTTGCGCAGACACGAATGGAGTCCACACCGAGAATCTTTCGCGTTTCGTCACGCATCTTCACCTCTTCACTCGTGAAGCCCGGCATACTGTCCTTGAGGCCGCCGATCTGCGCCAACACGTTGAATGCGATGGGCGCCGGATACTCACTCGACTCCATCTCCCGGCCGGCCACGTAGGCCCGCACCTGCGACTCCAGTTCATGGATCGCTGCGCTACCGGTCCCCGAGACCGACTGGTAAGTCGCAGCAACCAGGCGCTCGATTCCGGCCTCGCGGTGCAACGGAGCAAGCGCCATCAGGGCAATGATCGTGCTGCAATTCGGATTTGCAATGAAGCCCTGGTGGTTCTGTAGCGCGGCGGGATTGACTTCGGGTACCACCAGCGGAACGCGATCGTCCATGCGGAAGTCGTTTCCGTTGTCGATCACGGTGACGCCGCGCTCAACCGCGTCCCACCCATAGGTCACGGAGGCGCCCGAAGCGCCTTCGGTACCGGCGAAGAATGCGAAATCCAGTCCGTCAAACGCTTCGCGAGTGGTTCGAACGACGTGCACCGTCTCCCCGGCGATCTCTTCATCGCGCTCCGAGCGAGCCAGTACGCGCAACTCCCCCACCGGGAAGTCCCGCTGCCTGAGGATCTTTACGAGTTCGGTGCCGACGGCACCAATCCCAACTATTCCAACTCTAACCTTCTTCATGAGATTCCAAGTTGAAGCTTAGCGCAAGCCTTCGGCGACCAGGTCCCCGACTTCGGACGTCGAGTAGCCCATGCGACCTGCCTGAAGGCCATCGAGCTTCGTTCCGGTGATTGTCATGACCGTCTGCTCGATATCCTTGGCCGCTTCGTACTCGCCCAGGGCGTCCAGCATCATAGCACCGGCGCAGATGCAAGCCAGCGGGCAGATCACGTTCTGACCGGTATACTTGGGCGCCGATCCGCCAATCGGCTCAAACATGCTCACGCCCTCGGGGTTGATATTGCCGCCCGCGGCGATGCCCATGCCGCCCTGCGTGATCGCGCCGAGATCGGTAATGATATCGCCGAACATATTGCCCGTGACGATCACGTCGAACCATTCGGGGTTCTTCACCATCCACATGCACGTCGCATCCACATGGTAGTATTCCCGGCTCACATCCTCGAATTCCTTCTGCCCGATATCGTGGAACGTACGCTCCCAGAGATCGTAGACGTAGGTCAGCACATTGGTCTTTCCGCACAGCGCGAGGGTGTTCTTCTTCTTGCGCCGTTGGGTGTAGTCGAACGCATAGCGCAGGCAGCGCGCGACCTGCGCATAGGAATAGACCATGCTCTGCACGGCGACCTCATCCGTGGTGCCTTTGCGGCTGATTCCACCAATGCCCGTGTAGATTCCACCGCTATTCTCACGCACGACGACGTAATCAATGTCTTCCGGCCCCTTACCCGTAAGCGGCGTCTCGACGCCGGGGTAGAGTTTCACCGGACGCAGGTTAATGTACTGATCCAGCTCAAACCTCAGGCGCAACAGGATCCCCTTCTCCAGGATGCCCGGCTTCACATCGGGATGGCCAATCGCGCCGAGCAGAATTGAATCGAACTTGCGCATCTCGTCCGCCGCGCTGTCCGGGAGCGCCTCGTTGGTTCGGATGAAGCGATCACCGCCATAATCAAACGACTCAAAGTTCAGCTTGAACGCATACTTGTCGGCTGCCACCTTGAGAACCTTCAGCGCCTCATCCACGACCTCGGGCCCCGTGCCGTCTCCGGGAATCACCGCAATATTATAGTTCTTACTCATTATCCATCCTGATTTGGCCCGGCCATGCGCCGGGGCTGATTAAGGAAAAGCCGCTCTTTGTCTCGAAAACACGGGGCGTTGTCAAGCGGCTTGGCGATGAGAATGTATTTCGTGAGTACCGAACGGATGGCTCGCGGGGACGCTCGCGCTCCAGGGCCATCGACAGCTGGATGCGCCTCGAGGGCGAGCGTCCCCGCGCGCCGAGTTCCCTAGGCTAACGTACAGCCCCACGTCACGGAGCGCAACTCGATCACCAAATGCGCTTTACGGCACGGGCGCGGCGGAGCCTTGCCGCACGGGGGGCAGGCGGATTCGACTCTCATCCACTTCTGACTCTTGATTGAGAGGAACATCTCGACTATAGTTCCATTTTTAACGGGGCGGTAGCTCAGTTGGTAGAGCGTCGCGTTCGCAATGCGAAGGTCGGGAGTTCGACTCTCCTCCGCTCCACCATTTTGGGATCCACTGAGGCGCGACGAACGATTGTCAAGCTACTCGACGCCTCCAGGTGCAGGTGGCAGTGCCGAACCCCCCAAGTCTCATGACGGAGCTTACCGTGCAAGTATCCTGAGTGATTTCCAGTGTGTAATTCCCCGCAGGAGAGCTTGATCGCATCTACGAAGCCGTCGAGGGCGTTCGGGCCACACATTGCCAGTAGCCACCCTCGAACGTGCTTCGTCACTGAATGGCGCCCGGGTTCAGATGATTTCCAACGCGCCCTTTCTCACCATAAACATTTTCAGCCGTGACCGAGCGCGTCTGCGCGTTCGACAACTGGGTGATTCCTTGTAATCCGTTTAACATTTTTGACTCTCTTAGGTTTGGCTCGTTGAGCGGCTCACCACGCATCCGTTCGGAACGGCGAACCGGGCAGACCTTCCTGGTTGTACAGATTGCAGCCGGCCGGGTTATCCGCCCAGGCATAGCGCACGGCGACAGGTTCCGGGACGGCGTCAGCATGCACGACCACCGTGTCTCCGTCGATTTCTGCTTCCGCCGCCAGAAAAGCCCTGTTGAGACCGGCGATGACAAAGGTTTGCAGCGCACCGTTGCGCGCCGCCAGGCCGCCGCCGACATGATCGAAACGCAGTCGAATTCGGTCGCCCTCGAGGACGTGATCGCGATAGAGCGGCCCCGACGGGACGATCGGCCGGCCGTATGTTCGCGCCAGCGCCCACTGCGCCAGCCGCGCGCCCACGTCCTGCTTGTTGACCGGATGGATATCGACCGCATCGCCGATGTCGATGGCCACCGCCAGTCCGGTATTCGGCTCGCACAACGAGGCCAACTGCCCCTCGCGGACCCACGGCCACGAGCTCGCCTCATCGTAAGGTGCCGGCTGCTGGAAATTCGCAAGCTGGACGGTCAGAAACGGAAAATCGCCCTGTCCCCAGGTACGGCGCCAATCGCGAATCAGCGCGCGCAGCATCCAGCCATAGGCGTGCCCATGGTCTGCATTGCTCTCGCCCTGGTACCAGGTCGCGCCCCGGATCGCATAGGGAATCAGCGGTTGAATCATGTTGTCGTTGAGCATGTACGGCGACTGCGCATTACCGGGGCCAAACGGCAGTTGCATCGGCTGGGCCAGGCCGAAATCGTGTTCGATCTTCATTCGCCAGGCGCCGTCAAGGGCGATCGGTGCTGCGCTTCCGTCCACCGGCCCCAGGGCCATCTTCTCCTTCGGTCCGGCCAGGCCCCCTTCATGGACGAACGAGTAGACGCGCACCGCGATCACGGCCGTACCGGCCGTGACCAACCGGCCGGGCACGGCGTAGACGCGGGGCACATTCCAGTGCTCTTCCTCGAACCCATGGCCCGTCGCGCCGACCTGCTCGCCGTTAAAATAGGAGATGTCCTGCTTGTCGATCGAACCCAATCCCAGCGTGAGTTCTTTCCCTGCCCATTCGGCCGGGATGCTGATCTCACGGCGGAACCAGATCACACCGTTGGTATCGTGACCGTTCGCACGAAACGTGCCCGGCAAGACGGCGGATTCCCAAGCACCGGCGTCGTGAACGGTGTCGGCCCATCCATTTTTAAACCCGGTGTTTCCCGGATCACACGAGTAGATCGTCTGGAGCAATTGCTCCGCCACTTCCGGACTGTCCGGTTCCTGCGGGTCCATCCGGTGCCAGAAGGCGGGAGTGAAAACAGAGGCCTCGTATCGTGCGACTTCGTCGCGGGTCCAGCCGTGTTCGACCAACTCCTCGCGACTGATCCATGTTTCGATCCGCGTGCCGCCCCACGACGTGTCGATCAATCCGACAGCCACGCCCAACTCCCGTGCGAGCCGACGGGCGAAGAAGAATCCCACCGCAGTAAAATCCGGCACGGTCGTTGGCGTCGCCACCCACCAGGAGACGTTCGCGTCCGATTGACGGCCCATGCTTGCCATGTTCGGAACTTTCAGCGACCGGATGAGCGTGTCCGCCTCCGACAGGTCCTCTGGGTCGAACACGACGTTCCTGATCGTCCACTCCATGTTGGACTGCCCGGAGCACACCCACACCTCGCCCACCATCACATCCGTGACTCGTACGCAGGCGTCGGCGGCGGGTGTGCGGACATCAAGTTCGTAAGGCCCCCCAGCCGGCATCGGCGGAAGCCGGGCCAGGAACTTGCCGTCAGCGCCCGCGCGCGTCTCGGCAGCATATGGCCCGAGCGTCACGCGCACCCGCGACCGCGGTCGGGTCCAGCCCCATACCGGCACCGCCATCTCGCGCTGTAGAACGGCATGCTCGGAGAAGATGTGCGCAAGCTGAATGGCGCTCGCTTTCGTAGGTTCATTCATGCAAACGGCCTCTCTCTCACTTCAAGACATCGAATTCATCACCGGCAGCAACTACGGCCGCCCCTTGAAGTTGTCCAAACTATCGGGCAGCACATAGCGGACGCCGGCTTTTAGTTCCACCAGCCGGGTCAGGCCTTCGAATGCCTCGCGCTGGGCGGCGATTTCCGCGGCAGGATTCGTCGGCGACGGATACCAGTTTCCCAAACTCGCTTTCCGGATCGTTTCCTCGCTCTTGTATATCTCGGCGTCGCTCAAATCTTTCATGTCCTTGAGATAGAGGGGCGGAATAGGAAAATTCGGTTCGCGCACGCGGTAATGCGTGGGGATGGCGATCCTGGGGCGGATGTACTCCATCATCTTGATCTTCTCTGCCAGGCTCAGCTTTGCGAGCGGATAGAAGAGCACATCCACCTTGCCGCGCATCTTCTCCATCGCGGGATAGGCGTTCCAGATGTCTCCGGTATGGGCGAAGGACCGGCCGCTCTGGAGGTCGGTCACCAGGAATCCCAAGTTCGGGAACGAACCGGTCAATCCTCCGGTGTCCCCGTCGGCCGTCTTCTTCGGAGCCGGATCTTCGTGGCTGCGGAACGTCTCGACGCGGATTCGGCCCGTCGTGATTTCCGTCGGTCCGCCAAACACCTCGCCCTTCCTGACGTGCGAATTGACACTGTCATCGTGCTTCGGATACAGGACCACGGCCTTCTCGTGCGGCACAAAACCCAGGTCGGTCAGCGGCGTGTCGCTCCAGTTATTCGGCCCATCAACCCGCGACGCGTAGAAACACCCGCGCGCGGCGAAGAGCATCTCGATGGGGCTGCCGGGCGGAATCAGTCGCCGCAGGGTATGCTCGTGGCAGTGATCGTAATGCGGGTGCGAAACAAAGACGTAGTGAAAGCGCGGCTCGACCGGTTGGACGTAAGGGTCGAACACGAGGTTGACGTCGCCAAGGTTCACCTCCACCGACATGCAGCCCCACCAGGTGACGGCGATTTCCTGCTCCGCGCGCGCTGCACCCGCCACGCCCAGCATCAGCGTTGCAACACCAAGCCAGCGTTTCATAACTCGATTCCGAGCACGGCTACCATCGCGGCGAGAAGGAGCAGGCACTTTCTTGCAGTGCGTGTCATGTGGAAGGAAGAGTCAGCGCGTACACGTTGCCTCGCCAATTGTACCGTTTCTTTTCATCGTCGTAGTCGGCGCCTCCGGCGACATAGAGCCGGCCGTCGAGCACGGCCGCGCCCATCCATGCGCCGGCATGCGGAAGTCGCGGCCCGGTCGTCCAACGGTCCGTGCGCGTATCGTACACCTCAACCGAATCCAAATACCCCTGCTGCCCGACACCGCCGATGCACCACACCCTCGCCCCCTCGGCCGCGACGGCAAAGCTGCGCCGCGGGGCGGGCATGGGTGCGCCATGCGTCCAGAGCTGCTCGCGACGATCGAAAATAAACACGTCGGCGCGCAGCGCATGACGCACGCCGCCGATGACGTATAGCTTGTCCTCGATCGACACAACGCCCATGTCCTCGCGTTTGTCCGGAAGCGGCGGAGCGTCACGCCACGCATCCTGTTCAGGACTATAAATTTCGACGCGGTCGAGAAATCCGGCGCCCGGCAGGCTGCCGCCAATCATGTACAATTCGCGATTCAGGGCTGCGGCGTGACACCCGGCGCGCGCAGCGCGCATCGGAGGGCCGACCCGCCACCGGTCGGCGACGGGATCGTACACATTCAAACTATCGAGGTAATGGTACGGGCGCGCGTCGCCGCCGTGCTGCCGTTCCGATTCGGTGCGCACAAACTTGCCGCCGGCGCAGAAGATATGACCGCCGATTCCGGCTGCGCCAAACCAGCCGCGCTTGCCGGGAATCGGCGCGCGCGCAGTCCAGAGATTCTCCGCGGGATCATACGCATCCACGTCCGTCACGGTCAGGTCGTGAGCTCCCGAGATCGCGTAGAGCATTCCTTCGTGTGCGACCAGCTGCAAATCGTGCCGGGCAACGGTCAAGGGCGCCAGGGCTTCCCAACTTTCCAAATTTTCAGCTTGGACCTGGCCGGCAAGCAGCAAGGCCCAAAACATCACCCGATGGCTATTGCTGAAAAGCTCAATCTTTCTTTTCATCGCACACCTTGCCCTGCCCGTCGTTACCTGCTTTCAACTGGTTTCGCCGACGGTCGTCCTCACACCCCGCGCTCGCGTGAATGCATGCCTCGATGCTTTCCACCGCCCAGCGAGCGCGGGCGGCGGTGTTGACCTCGGGAATATTCATCATACGCCGTAGAACATCAAGCGCCGCAACACAGCGCATGTGTCCCAGGCACCAGGCCGCCACGGAATGAACGCAGTAGTTTTGCCGCGCGTCGAGCAGCAACGCGATCATGCCCGGTAGTGCGTCTCGATTATCACGGACGGCGAGAGTTTGCATCGCCGCGCCGGTGCGCCGCCACGCCCCGACGGGTGGATCTTCCAGCGCCGCGAGCAGCGCCGCGTCGGGGTCGTCAAGCAGCAGATACGGCGCTTCATCCAGATCGCAGAGGGTCTCCGCTTCCATGCACTGCTCACCGCAGACCGGTTCCGCGTCGGGTAGCGCCCCTATTTCTGAGGGCAACTCGAAGCGGTCTGATCCGCCTTCCCAGTCTGCCGCCCAAGCCCCGTCTGCGGTCTGCCGCAGGGCCAGTCCCTCCGCGCCCTCGGGCACCAGGCAGGTGACAATCCGCACCGCGCGCCCCGAGGTGGTCAGATCGCAGCGTTGGCTGCCCGGTTCCTGCCAGGCAACGTCACTTCGTCCGACGGGGAAGGTTGGCGCGGTGGTGAGTTCGACCTTGCTGCCCCGCACTTCTTCACCATCCGCCTCGGCGAACAAGGCGAACGTCGTCGCGGGGCCGGCGGGCAGATCGAGGCGTACCCCCATCGCACCGGCCGCGTGCGCGCCGCGGCGCAGCCATAGTCGCCACGTAAACTCGTGCCTGCTGAGCGCCCGCAGATCGTCCACCACCCAGGTGACGCCCGCGGCATTCATCGACACCGTGCGGCGCATGCGTGTGACATCGAAGGCAGGCTGATAATACGCCGCGGCTTCACCCGCAAAGGTGTGGCGCTCCGCGTCGCGAGACTCGAAAACCAGCCGCCCCTCGCGCGACGAACGCGGGAAGTAGCTTTCCCATCCGTCGATAACGATCGCACACGACGCGCCGAGAAACCCGCACTGTGAAGCCCGAACCCAGGCATCCACGCTACCGTACTGCCGCTCGATCAACTCCTTTTCGACCGGCGTCAACTCCCGCCGGGTGCGCTCCATCGCATCGTCCGAAAAGAGCTGCTCCCCCTCGATTTCCCATCCATCCGCCGTGATCGGTTCGCCGCCCAGGTCGATGATCAGGTGGTTGGGATTGACCTGCGCACGGCCGAGCCCCTGCAGGCTGCCCGAGCACCGATCCCAAACCGACATCACGCGCAGCCGCCGCAACCGATGCTCGACCGCCGCCCCCACCGCCGGCTCACTCCAGCCGCCGAGCGCCGGTGAAACGCCCCTGCCTCCGGCCTCCTGCCCCTCCTCCTCCGGCCAGTACAGCAAGGTCCAAAGCCGGTCGTCGGGCCGCCAGGCGAGATTGTGCGGCTCGTCCCAGGCCGCGTCAGCGGCCTGCAGCAAAGAGGCATCGCCGCCGAGGCCGGCCCACAGCGTGCGCGCCGCCAGATTGTGAAGGCGCGACCAACCGTAGTGGTCCCAGGGCGGCAGCAGGCCGCCGCAACTGCTCAGGACCGCCTCGATGCGCAACGTGTCGGACAGACGCCCGCCGTTGGGAGCCCAACGACGGTTCCAGACGTCGCATTCACCGAGTTGTTCGAGGAACACACCCGCCCACATGACCAACCCGGAGACGACGCCGGACTGGTAGGTCGACCCTTCGCCGCTGTAGCCGCTTGACGACATCAGTCCGAGCACCTGCTTGAATTTCGGAAGCGACCAGTCGCGCAACGCGCAGGCGCGCGCAGCCACGCCGTCTACCTCCGCAAATGCGTGCCCGACAACGCTGCTGCACAGGGTCAACGAAAGTTGCTGATTGTGTCCGCCCGGAACCCGCGCGCGCAGCACCGGGACGACATAGGTGTCGAAGAAATCCATCAAACCCGTGCCGATCGTGCGGCGCTCGTCGGGGGTCCACGCGCCCTGGATGTCGAGCCAGCTAAAGTAGGCGGCCAGGCGCATGGCTCGCGGCGTAACGCACCAGATATGATTCTCGATGGTGTCCCCAGGACTCTTCTCCTCGGGCCGTTCCCTGGCGAGAATCCGCGGGTTCAGCGCCAGCATGACGATCTGCCCCTTCGCTTCGACTACGGCGGTGGGGTCGCCCAGTAAGGCGGGCAGAAAGACGTGGTGCCGGCGGAATTCTCCGTCCAGGGCCAGCCGTTGCCGAAAGCGCGCATAGCACTTGGCCAACAAGGGTGGCGGGTCGTCGAGTTTGCGCCTCAGCGCGGCGAGATCGGGAACAAAGATCGTTTGCATCAGTGAACATTACTTCACCGGCGCTTCCGCAGCCAGTTTGTAGCGCGGCCAGGCGGCGACGTGGTGATGAAAGAAGTCGTTCTTCGGCAGCGTCCCACAAGAGGTATGGTAAGGCTGATCCTTGGAATCGCCGTCCTCCGTAACGGCTAGAATTGTGATGTCCCGCCCGGCCATCTTCCCCCAGCCTGCGCCTTCCCTGCCGGAACCTGGAGCGCCAATGCCTGCCCAGGGGAATCGCATCTCGGCCGTATAGCCCGTGTCGGCATCCGTGTCATCGTTAATGGTGGAAGGCTTGCCGTCCGCGCGCGGCTTCACCTGTGAGGCACCCATCAGCTTGTGCTCGCCCGCATCCTGTATGGTTTCGTTCTTCGCCCAGTAGATGCCCTTGTGGACCATGGCCGGCGGCTCCTCTTTCCAGGCGGGCAGATCGACGAAAACCAGGATGTCGTTGATGTGGTTGGACGCCGAGTGGTGGATCTCCCAGAACATGTGCGGGTCATCGAAACCGACGAAGAACTCCACGACGTCGGCCGGCGAGGAAATCTCGCAGCCTTCGCGCCGGTTGTCCGCCGGTCCCTTCGTCACACCGTTGCCGTTGGCCACCAGGTTCTTGTCGAACGTCTCGTAGCCGATGTAGAGATATTGGTCGTCCCACGCATACTTGGCGATCATGCGCGGCTCGGCGCTGAACTCGTTGTCGCCGCCCTTGATATAATCCGCCTTGATGGGAACGGCCGTCTTCCAGCAGTCCTCGTCGAGCACTCCGTCGACCTTAACGGGCTGTTCCGTTTTGACCACCAGGATCGCGTTCGCGTCCTCGGTGGCCGCGGGGTCCTGCGCCATACCGTCAGACAACATCACCCCGCCCAAAAGCAGGCCTAAAGAACCAATCGTAATCTGCATCTTCATTCGCATATTCGTCTCCATCGTCGTGATTCTCCTTGTGCCAAGTGCATTAATCCTAGTGCAATTCCGCCCTATCGTCTAGTCCAGCCCCACCCACTTAAGAGACAATGAAGCGGGGATCGCCGGGCGATTGGTTATCTGATTGCCCTGGGCCCAACGCGGGCCCGGGCGCGGGAAGCGCCAGGTGTCGCCCAATTCGATGGCGCCTAACCCGGACATGGATAAGATCACCTCCTTTGTCACGTAAGGGTAAATTGGGACGCTGATCAAACTATCCCGAGAACTTTGCCGAGAACTAAACCGGGAA